>NZ_JBCLVJ010000009.1:0-9171 GCF_048537925.1 Gordonia sp. CPCC 205515
CCTGAATTCCATTGACGGCGCCCATCTCACCTCAGAATATTCACGTCGACCCCTCGACCATGAGCGCCGTCAATGCAATTCAGGGCGCCGTCAACGCAACTCCCGGCGTCAGCCGGCCCAACGCAACCACCCGAGGCGCTGTCGATGCGAGGCAGGGCGCTGTCGACGCGAGGCTGGGCGCTGTCGACCAGAAACCTCTGGTGCTCGGCGCCGATCTGTGGCAGACTGTCGCCCGTGATCAAGAGCTGTCTGGAGTGTTGTCAGGGCTGAGTTCCGCTTTCGCGGCCGCCCGATCTCTTCACGACCTCTGCTCATTTCGATCATCCTCAGGACAACTCTCATGACTGCCGTCCTCGCTTCCCGCGATCTCGTTGCCGCTCCCATCTCCGACGCTCGGCTCTCCGCCCAGTCCGCCGACTTCCACGCCCTCGTCGCCGCGGGCGTCACCCCCATCGACGTGCGCAGCCAGCGCAAGCGCGACCTCGACGGCGTGCTGTCGGGTGCGATGGCCATCGACGCCGCTGAGGTGCTGGCCCGCCTCACCCCCGGCGACGCGGAATCACTGAGCCGCGCCACCCTCGACGCCCGCTGGCTGCTGATCAGCGACGACGGCCACGAGGCCGAATGGTTGGCCTGGCATCTGCAGGCCCGGGGCATCACCGGCGCGACCTTCCTCGTCGGCGGATTCCGCGCCCTGCGCCGCGACCGCGTTACCGGCCGCATCAGCGACCAGGAACTGGCCGCGATCTCCGCGCACTAGGCGGTCTGTCTTCGATTGCCGAGGGGGCATCCTGGCGTGGGCGACCATGCAGGTGACATCGAGCGTCACCGCATTCGGGGCGGTCCGCTAGGGTTTCTGGCGTGAGCAACACCCCTGACCCGAAGAACCCCGCGCCCGACGTCGACGACAACACCCCGGAGCAACTCCGGATCCGTCGCGAGAAGCGCGAGACGATTCTGGGTGAGGGACGCGAGGCCTACCCGGTGTCGATCCCGCGCACCGCAAGCCTGGCCGAGATCCGAGCCAAGTATCCCGACCTCGAGGCTGGCACCGAGACCGGTGAGGTCGTCGGCGTCGCCGGGCGCGTCATCTTCCTGCGCAACAAGGGCAAGCTGTGCTTCGCCACTTTGCAGGAGGGCGACGGCACCCAACTGCAGGCGATGGTCAGTTTCAACGGCGTCGGCGAGGACGCGCTCAAGCGGTGGAAGGCCGAGGTCGATCTCGGCGACATCGTGTTCATCCATGGTGAGGTGATCAGCTCCCGCACCGGCGAACTGTCGGTGATGGCAGACGAGTGGGACATGGCGTCGAAGTCGTTGCGGCCGTTGCCGGTCGCCCACAAGGACATGAACGAGGAGACCCGCGTTCGACAGCGCTACGTCGACCTCATCATGCGCCCGGAGGCGCGCAGCATCGCACGCACCCGCATCTCGGTGATCGCCGAACTGCGAAAGGCGTTGGACCGCAGAGGCTTCCTCGAAGTCGAGACGCCCATGCTGCAGACGCTGCACGGCGGCGCTGCGGCCCGCCCGTTCTCCACGCGGTCGAACGCCTTCGACATCGACCTGTTCCTGCGGATCGCGCCGGAGCTGTTCCTCAAGCGCTGCATCGTCGGCGGTATGGAGCGGGTCTTCGAGATCAACCGTAACTTCCGCAACGAGGGCGCCGACTCGACGCACTCGCCCGAGTTCGCGATGCTCGAGACCTATCAGGCCTACGGCACCTACGACGACGCGGCGAAGATGACTCGTGAACTCGTGCAAGAGGTTTCGGAAGGCGCACTCGGCACGCTGACACCCGAGATGGCCGACGGTTCCACCTACGACCTGTCCGGCGAGTGGACGTCGTTGGAGATGTATCCGTCGCTGTCGGAGGCGCTCGGGGAGGAGATCGTGCCTGCGGTCACTTCCGTCGACGAGCTGCTGGCCATCGCCGCCCGCGTCGGCCTCGAGATTCCCAAGGACAAGGGGTACGGACACGGCAAGCTCGTCGAAGAACTCTGGGAACACATGGTGGGGCAGCACCTTTCGCAGCCGGTGTTCGTCCGCGACTTCCCGGTCGAGACCTCGCCGCTGGTGCGTGCGCATCGCTCGGTGCCGGGTGCCGTGGAGAAGTGGGATCTCTACGTCCGTGGCTTCGAATTGGCCACCGGCTATTCCGAACTCGTCGATCCGGTGATTCAGCGGGAACGCTTCGTCGACCAGGCCCGCCTTGCTGCGGCCGGCGACGACGAGGCGATGGTGCTCGACGAGGAGTTCCTCACCGCCATGGAGTACGGCATGCCGCCGACGGCGGGCACAGGTATGGGCATCGACCGCCTACTGATGGCGCTCACCGGCCTGGGCATCCGCGAGACGATCCTGTTCCCGCTGGTCAAGCCCCGCGCCTAACAGCGTCCAGTAGAGTTCTTCCCCCTGCCGCATGAAGACTCTCCGGTTGCAGCAGAGGGATCGCTATGGAGGCGGGGGAAGAACAGCCGGGGTCAAGGCACGCTGAACCGCATCGCTTAGTGGGCGGTGGCGGTCAGGTCCCGCTTGAGGATCTTGCCCGCGGCGTTGCGGGGGAACGCGTCGACGAACACCACCGACCGCGGCACCTTGAAGTTCGCCAGGTGCTCCTTGGCGTAGGCGATCACCGCATCCTCGTCGATGTCGGCTCCCTCGCGGATCGTCACGTACGCCCGACCCACCTCGCCCAGCCGGCCGTCGGGCACGCCGATCACCGCGGACTCGGTGACCCCGTCGATCCGGGCGAGGGTCTGCTCGATCTCCGCGGGATAGACGTTGAAGCCGCCGCAGATGTACATGTCCTTGAGGCGATCGGTGATCTTCAGGTTGCCGCGATCGTCGAGCGTGCCGATGTCGCCGGTGTGCAACCAACCGTCGGCGTCGATGGTTTCGGCGGTGGCAGTTGGGTCGTCGAGGTAACCGCGCATCACCATCTTGCCGCGCGCGAGGACCTCGCCCTGTTCGGACAGCGTGATCTCCATGCCGTCGAAGGCGCGGCCGCAGGTGTTGGCGACGGTGTCGTCATCGTCATCGGGCGTGCAGGTCGAGACGAATCCGCTTGCTTCCGTGAGTCCGTAGGCGGTGATGACGGTCTCGACGCCCAGGTCCGATTGCAGACGTTCGATGAGCACGACAGGCACGATGGCGGCACCGGTGACAACCAGGCGTAACGACGACAGGTCGTGGTCGGAGCGGGTGGGGTCGTCGAGGATGGTCTGGAAGATCGTCGGTGCACCGGGAAACACGGTGGCGCGCTGGGCTTCTGCGAGCTTCATCGCCTCGGTGGGGGAGTAGACCGCCAGCGGGATCATCGCCACGCCGAACAGGGTGCACGGCAGAATGCCGGCTTTGTAGCCGAAGGTGTGGAAGTACGGGTTGACCATGAGATAGCGGTCGTCGGGGCCGAGTTGCCCGTTGGCGCCCCACGCCTGCGAGCCGGCCATGGTCTGTTGATGTTCGGCGAGAACGCCTTTCGACTTCCCGGTAGTGCCCGACGTGAACAAGATGTCGGAAATATCCTCGGGCGCAACCGCATCGGCCCGCTGATCGGCCTCGACTCGGGTGTCGTCGGTGGCGCGTGAGTGAAAATCACACCACGACAAGACGCCCTCCGGCGGATCGTCGGTGGTCTCCAGCAGTATGCCGACGACGACATCCGGCAGTGACCCTGCATGATCGCGCAGGAGGTCGGCGAGATGGTTGCCGCCCAGGAACCCCGTCGACACGACGACGGCCTTGGCATCGGAGCGCTCGATGATCTCGACGGCCTCGCCGGCGGTGTAGCGCGTGTTCAACGGCACCAGCGTCGCGCCGGCGTAGTGCACGCCGAGTGCGGCGACCGGCCAATGCCAACTGTTCGGCGACCACAATGCCACCCGATCACCGTGCGCGATCCCGGAGGCGACGAGCGCCCCGGCGAACGTGCGCACCTCGTCGAGGAACTCCGACCAACTCAGTGCCATGTGCGGATGCGGAGAATCGGCCCACTGATCGTCGATAATCGCAGGAGCGTCGGGCCACTTCTGGGCGGCCCGACGCAGGGCGGCAGGCGTCGTCAGGATGCGATCCATGCTCCCAACCTAGCACTTGCTTGGTACGCTATGCTAGCGGGCATGACCTCGATCAACCTGGCCGATCGGGCGGTAGACCTCGGCGAATGGGCGCGCACCACACCGAACGCCGCCGACGAGTTCGCGTCCGCGGTACGGACCTGGCTCAACGACAACCTGGTCGGCGAGTTCGCACACCTCGCGGGGCGCGGCGGGCCGGGCAGTGAACATGAATTCTTCGACGCCCGACTCGCTTGGGACCGGCATCTGGCCGCAGCAGGCTGGACCTGTCTGGGCTGGCCGACACGGTACGGCGGCCGGGGTGCGACGCTCGAGCAGCGCATCATCTTCCACCAGGAGTACGCGCGGGCCAACGCGCCCGCGCGCGTCAACCACCTCGGCGAAGAACTCCTCGGGCCGACGCTCATCGAGTTCGGCACCGAGGAGCAGAAGCAGCGCTTCCTGCCGGGCATCGTCAACGTCACCGAACTGTGGGCGCAGGGCTATTCCGAACCCGGCGCCGGCTCCGACCTCGCCGGGGTGTCGACGAGTGCTCGATTTGACCCTTCGACAAGCTCAGGGAGCGGGGGAAGCTGGGTGATCAACGGCCAGAAGATCTGGACATCGCTCGCTCACGTGGCGCAATGGGTATTCGTCATCTGTCGCACCGAACCCGGCTCCACGCGGCATCACGGCCTGAGCTTCCTGCTCGTACCGCTCGATCAACCCGGTGTCACCGTCCGACCCATCCAACAGCTCACCGGCACGTCGGAGTTCAACGAGGTCTTCTTCGACGACGCCGCGACCGACGCCGACCTGATCGTCGGCGAACCGGGTGACGGATGGAAGGTCGCCATGGGGCTGCTGCAGTTCGAGCGCGGGGTGTCCACGCTCGGGCAGCAAGTTGGCTTCGAGCGGGAACTCGACGATCTGATCGGTATCGCCGAATCCACGGGCGCGGCAACCAATCCGGAGATTGCGACCCGACTGACCCGGGCGGGCATCGGCCTGCAGGTCATGCGTGCGCACGCGCAGCGGACCCTGGCCGGCGACATCGTCTCCCAAGCCGGCGCGGCTTCGGTGTCAAAGCTCCTGTGGGCCAACTGGCATCGCGACCTCGGTGAGCTCGCGATGGCCGTCGTCGGCGCATCGTCGCTGATCGGTCCCACCCACACCTCCGAGGGCGTCGCGAACAACATCACCACCCCCGACCACGTCGAACTCGACGACTGGCAACGACTCTTCCTCTTCACCCGAGCCGACACCATCTACGGCGGCTCGAATGAGGTGCAGCGCAACATCATCGCCGAGCGTGTGCTCGGTCTACCCCGAGAGGCCCGATAGTGTCCGAAACCACCGTCACCCCCGTCCGCTCGCCGCTGGCGACCCCGCCGGAAGAGGCTCCCGGACACGGTCTGCTGGCCGGCCGCAAGGTCGTCATCACCGCCGCCGCCGGCACCGGCATCGGCTTCGCCGCAGCCCGCCGCGCACTCCTCGAGGGTGCCGACGTGCTGATCAGCGACTGGCACGAGCGCCGCCTGGGCGAAACACAGGAAAAGCTGGCCGCCGAGTTCGACGGACAGACCGTGGCGCAGGCCACCTGCAACGTGCAGGACTCCGCCGAGGTCGACACGCTGATCACCACGGCCGCTGACGAACTCGGCCGCATCGATGTCCTGATCAACAACGCCGGACTCGGCGGCGAGACACCCGTCGTCGACATGACCGACGAGGAATGGGACCGCGTCCTCGACATCACCCTCAACGGGACCTTCCGTGCCACCCGCGCCGCACTGCGCTACTTCCGGGCCGTCGAACACGGCGGCGTCATCATCAACAATGCCTCGGTACTCGGGTGGCGAGCCCAACGCGGACAAGCACATTACGCCGCGGCCAAGGCCGGCGTCATGGCGCTGACCCGATGCTCGGCCGTCGAGGCCGCCGACTTCGGCGTCCGGATCAACGCGATCGCCCCGTCGATCGCGCGACATCCGTTCCTGGCCAAGGTCACCAGCGACGAACTACTCGACGAACTCGCCTCCCGCGAAGCCTACGGGCGCGCGGCCGAGGTCTGGGAAGTTGCCGCGACCATCGCAATGCTCGCCAGCGACTACACCACCTACCTGACCGGCGAGGTCGTCTCGATCTCCAGCCAACGCGCCTGACCAGAACCCCGAAACATCCAGCAGGAGAACACATGTCCACACCGCAGGCCTACATAGTCGACGCCATCCGCACCCCGGTCGGCAAACGCAACGGCTCCCTCGCCAAAACACACCCCGCCGACATGGGCGCCCACGTCATCTCCGCGATCGTCGAGCGCACCGGCATCGACCCCAACGTCGTCGACGACGTCGTGTTCGGCTGCGTCGACGCGATCGGCCCGCAGGCCGGCAACATCGCCCGCACCGCATGGCTGGCCGCCGGTCTGCCCCTGGATATTCCGGGCACCACCGTCGATCGCCAGTGCGGATCGAGCCAGCAGGCCATCCACTTCGCCGCGCAGGGCGTCATGAGCGGCACCCAGGACGTGGTACTCGCCGGCGGCGTCCAGAACATGAGTGCCATCCCGATCTCGCAGGCCATGATCGCTGGCCAGGAGTTCGGATTCACCACGCCCACAGCCGAATCCGCCGGCTGGAAGGAGCGGTTCGGCGACGCGGAGGTATCCCAGTTCGTCGGCGCCAACATGATGGCGGAGCGCTGGGACATCAGCCGGGAGGACATGGAACGCTGGGCATTGCAGTCGCACGAGCGGGCCCGCGCCGCGATCGCCGAAGGTCGCTTCGAGAAGGAAACCGTCGCGCTCGGCGACTGCGTCGTCGACGAGTGCCCGCGGGAGACCTCGATGGAGAAGATGGCCGGCCTCGCACCGCTCGCCGACGGCTCCCGACTCACCGCGGCCGTCGCGTCCCAGATCTCCGACGGTGCGTCGGCGGCGCTGGTGGTCTCAGAGCGCGCACTCAAGGAATACGGGCTGACCCCACGCGCCCGCATCCACCACATGTCCGTGCGCGGCGACGATCCGGTGATGATGCTCTCCGCGCCGATCCCGGCCACGAAGTACGCGCTCGGCAAGGCCGGCCTGAGCATCGACGACATCGACGTCGTCGAGATCAACGAGGCGTTCGCGTCGGTGGTATTGGCCTGGCTGAAGGAGACCGGCGCCGATCCAGCGCGAGTCAACCCGAACGGCGGCGCCATCGCGCTTGGTCATCCGCTCGGTGCGACCGGCGCCAAACTGTTCGCCTCCCTGCTGAACGAACTCGAACGCACCGGCGGCCGGTATGGCCTGCAGACCATGTGTGAGGGCGGCGGCACGGCCAACGTCACCATCATCGAACGCTTGTCCTGATCATCGGTCACTGTGCACCTGCACATCCCCGGTGGCGAAAGTATGTGAATACGAACGTCGCCAGATATCTGTGAGCTGCTGCATACTAGGATGGAACAACCACTTGAGTTCGTCTCAGAGTGGCCCCGCCACCGGCACCATCGGAGGAATCCTTTTATGACCAAGCCAGCAGAGGTGAACACCGCGACCACCAGCGGCCGCGTCTCATCTGAAGCGCACACCATGACCGAACTGCTGGAGATCCAGCGCGCCGGGTTCCTGCGCGACGGCATCCCGGACGCCAAGACACGCATCGATCGGATCACCCGGTTGTCGGCGCTGCTGCTCGACAACGCCGAGGAGATCGCCGAGGCGCTGGCCGAAGACTTCGGGTCGCGTCCGCGGGAATTGTCGCTGGCCACCGACGTCGCAGGCTGCATGATCGACCTGACCCATCAGCGTCGCGGCGTCGAGAAGTGGATGAAGGAGTCCAACACCGCCAAGCTTCAGGGTGCGCTCGGCTTCAAGCAGCGGGTCCGGCATGAGCCGCTCGGCGTCGTGGGCATCATGGGCCCCTGGAACTTCCCGCTGCAGCTCACGTTCGTGCCTGCCGGGTCCGCGTTCGCCGCGGGCAACCGAGTCCTCATGCGGCCGTCGTCGATCACCGCCCGCACCACCGACGTGATCGCCAAGCACGCCCCCGACTACTTCTCCATCGAAGAGTTGGCCGTGATGACCTCCAAGCACGGCGGCGGCTCGGACTTCGCCAAACTCAAGGTCGACCACATGTTCTTCACCGGGTCGCCCGACGTCGGCGCCTCGGTCGCGCAGGAAGCGGCCAAGAATCTGGTGCCGGTCTCTCTCGAGCTCGGCGGCAAGAACCCCGCCGTCGTGGATGTCGACGCCGACATCGACAAGGCCGCGAAGATGCTGGCCGAGGCCCGCATGGCCAACGGCGGCCAGGTGTGCCTGTGCCCCGACTACGTGTTCGTGCCCGAGGCCAAGGTCGGCGAGTTCACCGACAAGGTGATCGCCCGGTGGACCGAGATGTTCCCCACCATCCGCAACAACGCCGAGTACACCTCGACCATCAACCAGAAGAACTTCGACCGCATCGTCGGACTGATCGACGACGCCGAGAAGCTGGGCGCCGAGAAGCGTCAGGTCGTCCCGGCCGGCGAACCGCTGCCCGACAGTGAGAAGCGCAAGATCCCGCCGACCCTGCTCACCGGTGTCAAGGCGGGCATGAAGATCGAGGAGGACGAGGTCTTCGGACCGGTCCTCACCGTCTACCCGTACCGCGACCTCACCGAGGCGATCCGCTACATCGCGTCGCACCCGCACCCGCTGACCATGTACTGGTGCGGCGACGACAACGCCAACTTCAAGCGGCTGGCCGACGGCACCCGCAGCGGTTCGATCAACGGCAACGACTTCGCCCTGCACATGTTCGGCGCGGAACTGCCGTTCGGCGGTGTGGGCCGCAGCGGCATGGGTGGCTACCACGGCAAGACCGGCTTCGACACGTTCAGTCACGAACGCGCCGTTGCCTTCTCGACGATGCCGTTCACCGTCTCCGAGATGATGTCGCCGCCGTTCACCAACCGCGACCGCAAGATGACCAACGGTCAGATGTCGCTGTGGAAGAAGATCAACTCCCGTGCCATCAAGCGGGTGAACAAGAAGTGAGTCGGTAGCGCTTGACCTGAACTGCCATCGTCGGGCCGGGGCCAGAAGGGCCGGCCGCGACCCGGCTTGGGCGCCGGCTCGCGCCCGGGG
>NZ_JBCLVJ010000010.1:0-571255 GCF_048537925.1 Gordonia sp. CPCC 205515
CTGCGCGGGTACCGCGGCACCGCGCGCGCCTCGGCGGGCGCGCCCCTGTGGTCCCCGGCCGACATGCGTCTTGGTCCCGAGTCGACGCCCGAGGCAAACCGGCCAAGCGCTTGGTAGGGTAACCGTATGGCTCCTCGTGGCACCGTCAACGGTTCGACACGGCGCGACGAACTCCTCGCGACCGCCGGCAAGATGTTCGCCGACCAGGGCTTGCGGTCCACCACCGTGCGCGACATCGCCGATGCCGCAGGCATCCTCTCAGGGAGTCTCTACCACCACTTCGACTCCAAAGAGGCGATGGTCGACGAGATCCTCCGCGGATTCCTCGACGGTCTCTTCGCTCGCTACCGTCAGATCGCGGTGTCCGGACTGTCGGCCACCGAGACGTTGCGACAGTTCGTCGTTGCGTCCTTCGAGGCCATCGATGCCCAGGGCGATGCGGTTGCCATCTACCAGGATGAGGCCAAACGCCTTGCCGGACAAGAACGTTTCGTATACATCGACGAGCTGAACATCGAGTTCCGCGATCTGTGGCACGCCGTCCTGCAACGCGGCGTCGACGACGGCGAGTTCCGTGCCGACCTCGACGTCGAACTCGTCTACCGCTTCATGCGCGATACCGTCTGGGTCGCGGTGCGGTGGTACCGGCCCGGCGGGGCGATGTCGGTCGACGACATCGCCGCCCAGTATCTCTCGGTGGTGTTGGACGGAATTCTGCCGCGCTGAGCCCGATCTGAGCGTGCCGGCTCAGCGACCGGTGGTGAATCGCTGATTCACGTGCTTGCGCTGCTCGATCTCGTCGACGAAGGCGAGCGCGTAGTCGGCGCCGGAGATCTCCGAGCTGCCATCGTCCTTGGTCACCAGCAGGTCGCCGCCGGTGCGGTAGGAGCCGGTTGCCTCACCGGGGGCAAAGGAACCGAACAGCGCGGCGGGGGAGACGTAGAACCAGTCGAGGTCGGCCGGAGCCTGTCGCAGGGCCTCGAGTACCTCGGCGTGCGAGAGGGCTTCGGGCTTCCACGCTTCCTGGAACTCCGGGGTGTCCACCAGGCGGGGGCCGCCCTCGGCGACCAGCGAGCTGCCGGCACCGCCGACGACGCCGAGGCGTGCGCCGTGGCCGATCGCGGCGTCGATGATGGCCGGGGTGATCTCGACCAGCGGTTTCCCGTCGACATCGGCGCCGTGGACCGCGATGACCAGGTCGTCGGCGTCGGTCGCCGCCTGTTTCAGGTCCTGGGTGTCGGCGAGGCTGCCGGTGCGGTAGGTGACGCCGTCGATCGGCTCGGTCGGGGCGCCGGAACGGCTGTAGGAGATGACGGTATGGCCGCGGCCCGCTGCCTCGCGCGCGATGTTGCCGCCCGCGTAACCCGTGCCGCCGAAGATCACAATTGTTTTACTCATGAAGCAGTGAACCGGTCGGCGGCGGGCGCTATTCCACCATTGCTAGTGTGACCTGGACAACAGCATCGCGAGAGGTGGAGGACCCGGCCATGACATCGAGCTACACCCCGGACACAGCGGCGGCGATCGGTTCGGCGCGTCAGCACACCCTCGGCGACCTGCTCCGCCGCACAGCTCTCCGCGTCCCGACCAAGACGGCAATCATCAACGGCGACACCGAACTGACGTTCGCCGAGTTCGACGACGCGGTCAATCGCTGCGCCAACGCACTCACCGCACGCGGCCTGGCCAAGGGCGACCGGCTGGCCCTGGTCAGCCACAACTGTTGGCAGTTTGCCGTGATCCACTACGCCACTGCGCGACTCGGCGTCGTCCTGGTACCGGTCAACTTCGGGCTCGGCCCGGAGGAGATCGCGTTCATCCTCGATCACTCCGGTGCCAGTGCAGTCGTCACCGAGGATGCGTTGGCGCCGACGGTAAGTAAGGCGATGGAACTGTCCGGCCTCACCGACGCGGTGCGCGGATGGATTCCGGCATCCGGTTCCGACGCCGAAACCGGTTGGGACAACGTTGATGAGTGGATTCGGTCCGGCGACACCACCGCGCCGACGGTGCTCGTCGCCGACGACGATCCGCTTCGGCTGATGTACACCTCGGGTACCGAGTCGCGTCCGAAGGGCGTGCTGCTCTCGTCGAAATCACTGATCACCCAGTATGTCTCATGCATCATCGACGGCGGCATGAGTGGCGACGACATCGAGATCCACTCCCTGCCGCTCTTCCACTGCGCGCAACTCGACTGCTTCCTCTCCGTCGACGTCTACCTCGGTGCCACCAGCATCATCCTGCCCGCACCGGATCCCGCAACCGTCCTGGCAACCATCGAATCACGAGGCGTGACAAAGCTTTTCTGCCCGCCAACCGTATGGATCTCGCTGCTGCGACATCCGGACTTCGACACCCGCGACCTGTCGTCGCTACGCAAGGGCTACTACGGTGCATCCGCGATGCCGGTTGAGGTGCTGCGAGAGATGTCGACCCGGTTGCCGGAAGTCTCGCTGTGGAACTTCTACGGACAGACCGAGATGTCGCCGCTGGCCACAATCCTGTTGCCGCACGAGCAGATCGAGCGGGCAGGCTCCGCCGGTCGCGCGGCCCTCAACGTGGAGACTCGAGTCGTCGACGACGAGGACAATCCGGTGCCGACCGGGGAGATCGGCGAAATCGTGCACCGCAGTCCGCACGCAAGCCTGGGCTACTACAACGACGAGGAGAAGACCGCCGCCGCCTTCCGCAACGGCTGGTTCCACTCCGGCGATCTCGGCATCATCGACGCCGACGGCTACCTGTCGGTCGTCGACCGCAAGAAGGACATGATCAAGACCGGTGGCGAAAACGTTGCCTCCCGGGAGGTCGAGGAGGCCATCTATCGGCTCGACGGCGTTGCCGAGGTCGCGGTTTTCGGTGTGCCGCACCCGAAGTGGATTGAGGCGGTGACCGCGGTGGTGGTGCCGAAGGAGGGCGTGACGCTGACCGCGGAGCAGGTCGACGCGCACCTCGACGATATCCTCGCGGGGTACAAGCGGCCCAAGTACATCGTGTTCGCCGATGCGCTGCCGAAGAATCCAAGCGGGAAGATCCTCAAGAGGGATTTGCGGGTGCGACACGCGGAGATCGCGGACACCGCCGGCTGACATCGAGTAGTCCGCTACCCGCGACACGGTCTCGCCGGCGGAGGACCATGGGATGGTCGGGAATCCAACGGCGAGAGGTGCTCCGATGAGCGTGGCCAAGCGACTGGGTATTCTGCGGATGCGGCACGACCCGGCGCAGGCGGTGATCGATGACGACGCGTGCCGGGCGGTGATGACCACCGGGTATCCATCGGTGTTGAAGTTCTGGGAGAACTCGACATACGGCCATCTCGATCTCTCCGGGTATTACCTGTCGGAGTGGTTCGACGTCACCCTCACCGCAGGCGACGTCACGATCCCCGATCCTGCCAGCAGCCCCGGTACCGGTGTGATCACACGGAACACCCAGGCGCAGTTGGCCATCGACACGTTACGTGCCGATCACCCTGGTGCGGATCCTCTCGCCGGACTGGACGGGCTGATCGTTCTCACCCATCCGGGAACTGCGTTCATGATCGCCAATCCGCTCGCCGGAGAACCCGGTCAGCCTGCCAATCTGTCGGTGAATTTCGACGGAGGGTCCGGCGGTACCGGGGGATTTGGGTTCTGCGCGTTGCCGGTGATGCCGTCGACGATGTCGTTCGCGGCGCACGAGGTCGGCCACGTACTCGGGCTCGGGCATTCGTTCGGCGTGCTCAACGCCGGATCGGACTGGTCTCCCGCTCCCGACGACGATTGGCTTCCCCAATACGGATCGCCCTACGACATCATGTCGGCCGAACAGTATGGTGGCGGCAGTCCGACGTTCATGGAGACTCTCAGTGCGGCAGCGGGTGTTTCGCCATCGTGGCCTGGCGGAAGGTGGGTGACGATGGGGCCCGCGCTGTCGGCGGCCATGCTCTACCGGGCATGGCCGGACGCGCTTGCCGGGCGCAGCGTCGAGCGCACGCTGCCGGCCGGCAGCGGCACCGGCACTGTCCGTATCGAACCGGCCCGCCGCACCCGCGCCCCTGTTGCCCTGATCCTGCGTCCGCCCGGTGCCGACCCCGCAGACCCCGTCGGCAGCGTGGTCGTCGAATACCGCACCGCAGTCGGATGGGATGCCGGGCTGGACACGATCGGTACCGATGCATCCCGGGTCGGCGTGGTGGTACACGAGATCGTCGACACGGGCACGGGGCAGGGGGTGCAGCCGTGGTATCGGGGGAACATCATCGATGACGGACTGCGTGACGACCTCGTGGTGCCCGGTCGGAATCTGGTCATCAGCGCTTCCTTCGGATACCGTGACGACGGCGCGGCGGACCATGTCACGCTGCGCTATCGGCGGACGGCTCCGTCGTCGGTCACCATCGTGAGTGTCGACCGCAGCGACGTGGTTACCGGTGGCGAAGTCGATCGGACCTCGAGGACGCCGTGTGGAGACACGGTGTCCTACGGACATTGGCGCATTCGATCCGCCGAGACCTTCGGAGCGCGTGTGGCCGGTCTCGAGTCGACGCGGGCGCGCACCGACGACAGATCGCCGATCGACGTCGAGTGGCGGGTGGGTACCGAAACCCTTGCTGATACCGACCGATCGGTGACGATCATGATCGCCGGTTCACCTGTGACACTTGCAGTCTCGATCGATACGCTCGCGCGGACTTTGCGTCTCGAGCCGCCGGCCGGGGTCGGGGCGTCGGTGCCGATCCGAGCGTCAGTCGTAGATCCGGCCGGGCGCAAGGCGAAAGCCGGGCCCGTGGTGTTCGAGACGCCCGGCACTTTCGACGGGATCAGGCCCGACGACATTGCACTCCTCGGCGCCTGCATCGCCAAGAACATCCCGCGCCTCGTCGTGGTGCCGGGCGTGTTCACGATGCCGCCCGATCCGAGGTATCTGGTCGACTTCTGGCGGGTGCTGGCCGACTCGGCGATTAACCTGTTCGAGGTGGACGCAGAGATCGAGCCCGACGCGCGACAGGCGGTCAGCGCCGTTCAGCAGATCATCTCGATATCGGGTGAGGTTCGGTGAGCGGGTGCGAGTGAGGCGTGTTGCGCGTCGCGTCACCGATGTTCCCGAGGTCGTTCGGGTAACGGAAGTGTCTGGATGCTGGGCGCTACCACTGGCTACCGTCGCCGTATGCACTACGACGACGCAGAATGGCACACGGACTCGGTAATTGACCTCGGCCTCGAACAGTCGGCGGCAGCCACCCACATCGGGATGTTCCTCACGTGGGCCGCGCTACACAACATGATCGCCACCACACTGTCCGACCACAACGAGGTGATCGACGCGGCCCGACACCGACTTGTCACGCCCGGCGTGATCGCGGAGAAGTACTTCGTGTCGCAGATCTGCTCGTTCATGCTGAACGATCACGGAAACCGATTCGCCAAGGATGCGTACCGTGCGTATCTGAATGCGTTGGAGCGGTTTCCGGTGGTTGCGCGATGCGAGACGACCTACCATCTGCCGGATACGTGGGACACCTACGACGAGATGGCGCCGTACTTCGACGAGCTCTACGCGGTGTGGCGGGTGGAGCGGTGGTAGCCGTCTGTCATTGGCTCGGCAGGATGCGGCCGATCAGCCCGGTCAGTCGGCGACGATCGGCAGCCGACAGCGGGCTGAGCAGTTCGTTCATGTCCTCGTCGAATCCAGTGCTCACCTCGGTCACGAGACGCCGCCCCATGGGGGACAAGGACACCCGGATGACCCGGCGGTCGGTCTCGTCGGTCTCGCGGGACACCAGGTCACGCTGTTCGGCCCGAACCACCAAACCGCTGACACTTGACTTGTCCAGATCCAGCAGTGCGCCAAGTTCTTTCATCGTCGGATGTCGATCCCGCAGGACGCCGAGCAGGCGGATCTGAATCATCGACAGATCGTGTCCGGACACCCGCCGCTGCAGCTTCTGTTGTACGACAAAGGAGAGTTGCGCCAGCGCGTCGATGTCGCTGAGTTCGTCCGGAATCGTCATGGTCAGAACCCTATCTTGAATTAGTTCGTGGCACCAACTATATTAGTACGTGACACGAACCAATGAAGGAGATTCTCTATGACAACGACACATGCTGCAGTGGTCACCGAGTTCGGTAAGTCTCCGAGTTACGCGGAATTCGAACTGCCTGCTATCGCCGAGGGGCAGGAACTCGTCGACGTTCTCGCCGTCGGCTTGCACCCTCGAACCCGTTCCGGTGCTGCCGGAACGCATTACACGTCCACCGGTGCGCTGCCGTTGATCCCCGGGATCGACGATGTCGGACGCCGCGCCGATGGTCGGCTGGTCTACTTCGCGGCCGACGACGACACTCTCGGTACGGTTGCCGAGCAAACCATCATCGACAGCCGCCGGTGCATCGAG
Source organism: Gordonia sp. CPCC 205515 (assembly GCF_048537925.1). NCBI lineage: Bacteria > Bacillati > Actinomycetota > Actinomycetes > Mycobacteriales > Gordoniaceae > Gordonia > Gordonia sp. CPCC 205515. The sequence goes on from NZ_JBCLVJ010000010.1 coordinate 6,383, forward strand.
CTGCCCGACGACGCCGACGTCGTGACGATTGCCGCTGCGATGAATCCGGCGATGTCGTCGTGGGTCTCGCTCCGTGCCCGCTACGAGCTGCAGCCCGGTGCCCGCGTTCTCGTCCTCGGTGCCACCGGCAATGCCGGTGGGATGGCCGTCGAGATCGCCAAACTGCTTGGTGCGGGGGAAGTGATCGGTGCGGGTCGCGATCCCGAACGGCTCGCCGCGCTCCGCGATCGCGGTGCCGATGCCGTCGTCGCACTGACCGACGACACCGATGCCACGGCGCGCGCGTTCGCCGAGGCAGCAGCCGAGGTCGACGTGGTGCTCGACTACCTGTGGGGTGCGACGACGGCGAACGCCATCGTCGCGATCCTCACCGCCCGCGCCGACCGCAGCCGGGCACTCGACTGGATCGAGATCGGCTCGATGGCCGGCCAAGAACTGCAATTACCGTCCGCCGCACTGCGATCGGCCAACCTACGACTCCTCGGCAGTGGGCAGGGATCGGTGTCGCCGAGGGGTTACCTCGCGCAGTTGCCGTCGCTGGTGGACGAGATCGACGCCGGTCGAATCGGGGTGCGTACCAGGGAGGTTGCGCTCGCCGACGTCGAGCGGGTGTGGACCGAACCCGACGAACCGGGGGTGCGGACGGTTATCCGGGTTGGCCGCCGCTGATCGAGATCACATGCGCGTCGGTCTCGATGCGGTCGTCGCAAGCTCCTCCCTTACTCGACCAGCGGGGAGGACCGACCCCAACGCCTTCAGCCGACCGTGCGCCTGGGTCATGATCGATTGCACGAGTTCGTCGCAGCTGGGGAGGTCGTCGATCATGCCGACCACCTGACCCGACGCCAGCACGCCGGCGCGGGTGTCTCCTTCGACGAGGCCGGCGCGCAACAACATTGGGGTGTTGCCGGCCATGATCACCTGCTGCCAGGTCCGCTCGCCGGACTTCCGCATGGTGCGGCCGTCACGCAGCATCGTCGTCCACTTCATTCCGGTCAACTGCTTGAACTCGTTGGCATTTCGGGCAGCGGCAAGCAGCGCCTTCACCGAATTACCGCTCTCCAACGCCTCGACCAGCGGAGTACGCAAGACGCGGTGGGGCATGCCGTCGACTTTCACTGACACCACGGTGTCGCCGAGACCGCGCCCGAGATACTCCTGCTTCACCGAATCCGGCACCGCCGAATCGGAGGTCAACAGGAACCGCGTCCCCATCGCGACACCTTCGGCACCGTAGGCCAGTGCGGCGGCCAGGCCGCGGCCATCGAAGAAGCCGCCGGCGGCGATCACCGGAATCCCGTTGTTGCCCAGCGCGTCGAGGACCGACGGCAGGAGCAGAGTGGTGGCCACCGGTCCGGTGTGCCCACCGCCCTCGCCGCCCTGCACGATCACCGCGTCGGCGCCCCAGGACGCGACCTTCACCGCATGCTTGGCGGCGCCGATCGACGGGATCACCACGACACCATGGTCTTTGAGCTTGGCGATCAGCTCCTTTTTGGGCGCCAACGCGAACGACGCGACCTTCACCTTCTCTCGGATCAACAGATCGATCCGCTCCGGCGCGTCGGTGGCGTCGGCGCGGATGTTCACGCCGAATGGCTTGTTGGTCAACGACTTCGTTTTCGCGACCGCCGCCTCGAGTTCGGCGTAGGTCATCGTCGCCGATGCGAGAATGCCCAGGCCGCCGGCATTCGACGTGGCCGAGGTGAGCGACGGACCCGACACCCACCCCATACCGGTCTGCACGATCGGGTACTCGACACCGACCAGATCGGTGAACCGTGTGGACAGTCCGGCTGCGCGCGCTGAACTGATTCCGCCCGCTGGCGCCGCTCCCGACGCGGTCATTTCACTTCTCGATTCCGGACACCCTTGGGATCCAACACATCCCGGATGAGGGTGAGTTCCTCGTCGGACGGAGTACGCGTCACGGGCGCGTCGGCGAGTCCGGCGATCTCGAAGGTGGTGTTCTCGGCGACCTCGTCGGCAGTGACTCCGGGATGCAGCGACCGTGCCCGCATCGTGTGGTCGGGGCCCTCGAAGTCGAAGACGCCCAGGTTGGTGACCACTCGCGGGATGCTGAGGTACTTGAAGGCTGGATTGTCCGGATCGACCTTGTCATAGCCGACGCCGCAGACGATGTCGACCTTGTCGACGAACACCCGCGACGAATGACGCGCCACCCAGTAACTGGTGGCGTGGTTGATGGTGTTGCCCGGAGCCCCACGCGCACCGAACATCTGCCGCGTCGGGTGCTGCAGGGGACCGTAGGCGGAGAGGTTCTGGTTGCCGAACCGGTCGATCTGGTTGGCGCCCATGACCACATGGCGACGACCGGACGCGACGACGTCGAAGACCTTGCCGAACGGCATCCAGCCTTCGATCGGCCCGGACTTGCCGATCGGTGGTGTGTCGGCGAGGATCAGCGCCTCGCCATCGGTGATCAGGAGATCGGGTTCGGTGGTCAGGCGCGCCAGGCGGGCGCCGATCAGCGGGATGGGTGCCATCGGTGAGGCCATGATCTCGCCTGCGCCGGAGAAGATCTCAGCGCACGCCAGGACGCAGATCTCGGCACGGGTGGCTTCGACGGCTGCCGCCGTGTCGGTGGTGGTCACTGCTGATCCTCCTGCTCGCCTTGCCATTCGGTGACTGCGTGCTGGTAGTCGGCCTCGTCGACGTCGAGGAAGCGTTTGGTGAACGCCGCCCACTTGTCCGGATCCTTCGCCGATTCCACATAGAACTGCTGGAACTTCTCGTCGCGCCCATACTCACCCGCGAAGGTGAAATGCGCGCCGTTGGGAGTGTGCACGACCCGGTCGACATTCATCCGATTGAGCAGAAGTCGTTGCTTGGGGACGGATTTCACCAGTACTTCGGTGGACACCAGCTGATCGGTCTCCACGTAGCGACGATCGGCGGCGGCGCAGAACAAGTCGTCCATGTAGGGGTCGACCCCGGTATACGCGGCGTTGCCGCGGGAGTCGGCCAGATCAAGGTGCGCGAACGCTGCGTCGAGTCGCAGGGCGGGCATCGCGATCAGCGTCTCGGCGCGGCCGTCGGCCTCGGGGTACGGGGAGGTGACCGTCTTGAGCTCACCCTCCCAGAACGCCGGGACATCGGAGCCGAGTCCGGCGCGGATCGGCAGGAACGGCAACCGTGCGGCCGCGGCCTGCAGCCCGCACTTGACCATGCCCTCGTCCATCTCCCGGGACTCGATGCTGCCCGACGTGCGGGCGGCAGCGAACCACGGATCGTAGAACGGCGCCGAGTCAAGCGACACGAAACCGTAGTAGACGCGGCGTACTTTTCCTGCAGCGCAGAGCAATCCGAGATCCGGGCCGCCATAGGTGACGATCGTCAGATCCTTGACGTCGGAGCGGGCCAGCGCGCGAACCAGCGCCATTGGCTTGCGGCGTGAACCCCAGCCGGCGAGGCCGATGGTCATGCCGTCGCGCAATTCGCCGATGACGTCGTCGAGGGAGCTGGTCTTGTCGGTCGGGGTGGGCGTCATCAGGCGCGTCCTCCATTGCTGTTCAAGGCTTTTCCAGTAGTCACGAACTCATCCCGATGCTCGTCGGAGACGCCGGACAGGTTGAGCTCGAAGGTGTACCCCTGCTCGAGTCGGTAGCTGGCCTTCACGTCCACCGGGTCGATGTGGTTGATGGCCTCTTTCGCGGCACGGATCACCCGGGTGTCTTTGGCGGCGATCTGCTCGGCGACCTCGAGTGCGGTGTCGAGGAGTTGTCCGCGCGGCACGACCCGATATACGGAGCCGAAGTGCTCGAGCTGCTGCGCCGTGACGTTCTGCGCGGTGTAGTAGAGCGTGCGCATCATGTGTTGTGGGACGAGCCGCGCGAGGTGGGTGGCAGCGCCGAGCGCGCCGCGGTCGACCTCGGGCAGGCCGAAGACCGCATCGTCGGAGGCGACGATGACGTCGGCGTTGCCGACCAGGCCGATGCCGCCGCCGACGCAGAAACCGTTGACCGCGACGATGACCGGGACCGCGCAGTCGTAGACCGCGGAGAACGCCGCCGCGCACCCGTGATTGGCGCCGATGAGAGCATCGAAACCCTCGGTGGCCTGCATTTCCTTGATGTCGACACCGGCGTTGAAGCCGCGGCCTTCGGCACGCAGGATCACCACATGGGTGCTCATGTCGCGCCCGGCGGTGGTGATCGCGTCGGCCAACTCGAACCATGCCGCCGAGGGCAGGGCGTTGACCGGGGGATAGTCGACGGTCACGGTGACGATCCCGGTGTCGCTGCGTGAGGTGGTGATCGGCACACCTGCTCCTTCCGTGTCGTGCGGATCAGTCGTTCCGCACGAACCAAGCAAGTGCTTGGTTGTTTGGTACAGTAGCACTCATGGATGCAGGAGTGCAGGCTGCGGTCGATCTCGGTCTGGACAAGAAGGTCGTGCTGGTGACCGGCGGGGCGCGCGGCGTCGGCGCCGGGATCACCCGCGTACTCGCGGGTCTCGGGGCGGTTCCGGTGACGTGTGGACGTACGGCGGGCAGCGACTCGGACGTCGAGTTCATCGCCTGCGATGTACGGGATCCCGACGCGGTGGAACGGCTCGTCGACCAGATCGCCCGAACGCACGGTCGGCTCGACGGTGTGGTCAACAATGCCGGCGGGTCACCGTTCGCACTGGCGGCCGATGCGTCGCCGCGGTTTGTCGGCAAGATCGTCGACCTCAACCTGCTTGCCCCGCTGAACGTCGCTCGTGCGGCCAATGCGGTGATGCAGCAACAGGAATACGGCGGTGCAGTGGTCAACGTGTCGAGTGTCAGTGGGCACCGCCCGTCACCGGGAACGTCCGCGTACGGTGCGGCGAAGGCCGGTCTGGACAGCGCAATGACGGCATTGGCCATCGAATGGGCGCCTCGGGTGCGGGTCAACTCGGTGATCTGCGGACCGGTCCTGACCGAGCAGTCGGCCTTGCACTACGGTGACGAGGCCGGCATCGCTGCGGTGGACGCGACGATTCCGATGGGGCGCATGGCGACTCCGGAGGATGTGGGTAACGCGGTGGCGTTCCTGCTCAGTCCGTTGGCCGGGTACATCACCGGGTCGACGATCACCGTGCACGGCGGCGGCGAGCGGCCCGCGTTCCTGGATGCGGCGACCGCGGACAACCGAGTGTGACCGAAGACCTTTCAAGACAGATCATTTCAGTGACAAATCAAGGAGACATAGTGTCGGACAAGCTGAATGAGGGGCGGGTGGCGATCGTCACCGGTGCCGGACAAGGCATCGGTCGCGCGCACGCACTGGCCTTCGCCGCCAACGGTGCGCAGGTCGTCGTCAACGACTTCGACGGCGACGCCGCGCATGCCGTCGCCACCGAGATCACCGCTGCCGGCGGGGCGGCCATCGCCGCGATCGGTGACGTCGCCGACTGGGATTTCGGTGCGGCACTGATCGATGCCGCGGTCACCGAGTTCGGTGGACTCGACATCCTGGTCAACAACGCCGGATTCGTCCGCGACCGGATGCTGGTCGCAATGTCGGAAGACGAATGGGACGCGGTCGTCCGTGTACACCTCAAGGGGCATTTCGTCACCCTGCATCACGCTGCCGCCTACTGGCGCGCCCAAGCGAAGGCAGGGGAGCAGCGGGCCGCCCGGATCATCAACACCTCGTCGGGAGCCGGTCTGTTCGGTTCCGTCGGACAGGGCAATTACGTCGCGGCCAAAGCGGGTATCACCGCGCTGACGATTCAGGCCGCCGCCGAACTCGGCGGCTACGGTGTGACCGCCAACGCGATCGCCCCGTCGGCGCGCACCCAGATGACCATGGGCGCAGGCGATGCGATGGCCGCGCAGATGGCCGCACCCGCCGACGGCTCCTTCGACGCGATGGACCCGGCGAACATCTCGCCGCTCGTCGTATGGCTCGGGTCGCCGGAATCGGCGGACGTCACCGGACGCGTGTTCGAGGTCGAGGGTGGCCGCGTCACCGTCATCGACGCGTTCCAGCGCAGCGCCGAGCAGGACAAGGGGTCGCGCTGGGCGCCAAGCGAACTGGGTCCCGTGATGGAGGAGATCCTGGCCAAGTCGCCGGTCCCGGTGCCGGTCTACGGGGCGCGGTAAGACGGCCGTGACACCAACTGTCGACCCCGAGCGTGCGGCTCAACGAATCGCTGTCGCACGGGCCTACGTCGATGCGCTCGTCAGCCACGACCCGTCGGACGTTGCGCTGCACCCCGATTGCACGCGTACCGAGCTCGGGGTCAAGACCGGTCGAAACGGCGCTCATCTCGAGCGATCACTGTCCCGCGGGCCGCAGTATCGGCTGATCCATCGGATCAGTGATTTCACCGCCGAGGTCGACGGCCACACGGTGGTGACCCGCTACTGGGTGCACGTGCGGCCCAGAAGCATTGGTCTCGCCGCACAGGTGCACGAGTCGTTCGTCGTCGACGAGGAGAATCGAATTCGCAAGATCGTGGCGAAGTTCGGTGTTCCGCGTCGACGACGCTGACCCCTCAGGCGCTCGGCGCCCGCACCACCATCGGCACGCCGGGGAAGTATGCGGCCATCTCCGACCGCGACTTACGCAGTGCGGCAGTGCCGTAACCCTTCTTGCGGTGATCGGGGTGCACCCAGATGCGGACATCGACCTCGCCGTTGACGAGCTCGCCGAACACCAAACCGACCTTGTCGTCGCCCTCGAGGGCGACCAGCCACACGGCGTCCTCGTTGTCGACGCGTTCAGTGGCCTTGGCGATCTCATCGGCCACATTGCCTGCCGGAGTGCCCGATCCGTCGCCGGCAACCTTGAGTTCTTCGGTGCGCACGGTGAACAGCTCGGCGTCCTCGTCGCCGGCGAACGGCCGCAGATCGAGAGTGTCGCCGCTGCTTGCCGGGCGCTCGGCGAGGGTGAAGGTGAGCGCGTTGTTGAGGTCGTCCAGCTCGGCCTGGTTCTTGCGGCGCTCGTCCTTGGTGAGTTGATCGAGCTGCATCCCCAGCACTGCTTCGGCACCGAGGGTCGACTTGCCCAGCAGTTCGGCGACGGCCTTCACGGCGTCGTCGTGATTCTCCGAGTCGACGATCGCGTCGAGGACTTCGTGTCGGCGCTCAAACGCGGTCAACAGGGCATCGGTGATGTCACGGCGCGTGGTGGCCAGATCCAGATCAGTCATGGGTCAGATCCTAGTTCAGGCGGGCCACTGGGGTAGGGACGAGCATCCTCGCCCCGCGGTGGAAATGAAACAGGTTCTAGTCAATGTTCTGGAGTAAATCCACTAGTCATGAACAATCTTGTGCCGATGACTTTCGCCAAACCTGTAACACGTCCTAGTCTGAGAGTCATGACTGATGTTGTGGACGCAAGCACTGACTTCGACCATCTGCGCGGGGGGACACATCTCGGCGACCTGCTGGTGGCGGCCCTGCGGCGACATGCCGCCAAGAAGGTCCTGTACCTCGGCGACACCGAATTGACGGGCGGCGAGATGGCCGCGGCGGTCAGCCGGTATCAGCAGGCCTTCGAATCGGTCGGTGCCGGGACCGGTGCGACGGTCGGGCTGCTCGCGCTGAATCGCCCCGAGGTGCTGCTGGTCATCGGGGCCGGACAGACCCAGGGCTGGCGCCGCACGGCGCTGCATCCGCTGGGTTCCCTCGACGACCACGCCTACGTGCTGTCCGACGCGGGGGTGACCACGCTCGTCATCGATCCGGTGCCGATGTTCGTCGAGCGCGCCGCCGCGCTGATGGAACGCGTCGACAGCCTCAAGCAGGTGCTGACCCTGGGCCCCGTGCCCGAACAGCTCGCCGCCTACGGCCACGACATCATCGCCGAGGCCGACAACTATCAACCGCGACCACTCACCGCGGCCGAACTGCCGCCGGAGCACATCGTCTCCATCACCTATACCGGTGGCACCACGGGAAAACCCAAGGGCGTCATCGGCACCGCGCGGGCCATGTCGACCATGACCCAGATCCAGCTCTCCGAGTGGGAGTGGCCGGAGGCCCCCCGGTTCCTGATGTGTACGCCGCTCTCGCATGCCGGTGCCGCCTTCTTCGTCCCGACACTGATCAAGGGCGGCTCGATGGTGGTGCTCGCCAAGTTCGATCCTGCCGAAGTGCTGCGCACCATCGAGGAACAGAAGATCACCGCCACCATGCTGGTGCCGTCGATGCTCTACGCCCTGCTCGACCATCCTGACTCCCGCACGCGCGACCTGTCGTCGTTGGAAACGGTGTATTACGGTGCCTCGGCAATCAATCCGGTGCGGCTGGCCGAGGCGATCGAACGTTTCGGTCCGATCTTCGCGCAGTACTACGGACAGTCCGAGGCGCCGATGGTGATCAGCTATCTCGGCAAGAACGATCATCCGAAGCCCGGTGAGGATCCGCGACGGCTCAGCAGTTGCGGACGCCCGTCGGCGTTCCTGCGGACCGCGCTGCTCGGAGCCGACGACAAGCCGGTGCCTCCAGGTGAACCGGGCGAGATCTGCGTCGCCGGACCGTTGTTGGCCGGTGGCTATTGGGGATTGCCGGATCAGACCGCCGACACCTTTCGTGACGGTTGGCTGCGCACCGGCGACGTCGCCCGCGAAGACGAGGATGGCTTCTGGTACATCGTCGACCGCACCAAGGACATGATCGTCACCGGCGGGTTCAACGTGTTCCCGCGAGAGGTGGAAGACGTTGTGGCCGAACATCCCTCGATCGGGCAGGTCGGTGTCATCGGGGTGCCCGACGACAAGTGGGGTGAGGCGGTCACCGCCGTCGTCGTGCTGCGCGGTGACGCCGATCAGAGTGACGAGGCGAAGGCACGGGTCACCGCCGAGATCCAGCAGGCGGTCAAGGACCGCAAGGGTGCGGTGCAGTCGCCGAAGCAGGTGATCTTCGCGGAGTCGTTGCCGCTCACCGCGCTTGGCAAGCCGGACAAGAAGGCGCTGCGGGCGCAGTTCTGGGCGGGCGGAGAGCGTGGGGTGGGGTGAGTCGTACCGCTGCCTCCACACGCTGATCGAGTAGCGAGGAGCGCTAGCGACGAGCGTATCGAGATCTCCTGCCGGGTAAGGCTCAGTGGCCTCGACTTCGACAAGCTCAGCCCGGCGGATGCGCTCGCTCGCTGGCGCTCGCGGGCTTACTCGACCAGCGGTGAGGCGGTCCAGGTAGGCTGGTAATTCACCTGCAACTCCTTCACCCCGTTCAGCCATCCCGAGCGGACCCGTTGTGGTTCGGCCACTTTGGTGATGTCGGGCACCAGGTCGGCGAGCGTGTTGAACATGACGTTGACCTCGAGTCGGGCGAGGTTGGCGCCGATGCAGAAGTGTGCGCCGTTACCGCCGAACGACAGGTGCGGGTTGGGGTCGCGAAGGATGTCGAAGGTGAACGGGTCGTCGAACACCTCGGTGTCGTAATTCGCTGAGCTGTAGAACAATCCGACGCGTTCCCCGGCGCCGATCGGGACGCCGGACACCGAGGTGTCGACCTTGGCGGTGCGCTGGAAGCAATGCACCGGCGTGGCCCAGCGGATGATCTCGTCGACCGCGGTGATCGGCCGCTCACCTCGGAACAGGTCCCACTGATCGGGTCGGTCGAGAAACGCGTTGAGCCCGTGGGAGATCGCGTTTCGAGTGGTTTCGTTGCCGGCGATGACGAGCAGGATGACGAAGAACCCGAACTCGGCCTCGGTCAGCGCGTGCCCGTCGACGTCGGCCTGGACCAGGACCGTCACGATGTCGTCGCGCGGGTTGCGCCGACGATCCTCGGCCATCGCGTAGGCGTAGCCGATCATCTCGACGTGGGCGGTGAACGGGTCGACCTTGCTGTCCGGGTCGTCTGGATTGACCATCGAATCGGCCAGGATGCACAGACGTTCGTGATCGGCGGTGGGCACGCCGAGCAGGTCGAGGATCGCGCGCAACGGGAGGTGGACGGCGACGTCGTCGACGAAGTTGCCGCTGCCGGAATCGGCGGCCGCCGCGACGATCTCCCGGGCGTGCGCGGCCAGTCGCTCCTCGAGGGCGCCGACCGCCCGTGGTGTGAACATGCGGGACACGATCTTGCGCATGCGGGTGTGGTCGGGCGGATCCATGTTGAGCAGGAAGTTCCGACCCGCCTCCACCTGCTCGCGGGTTGCCGACTCGGGCATGCGCATCACCGCACCCTTGGCCCAGTTGGACCACGTCGCAGTGTCTTTGGAGATCGCACGGATGTCGGCGTGCCGGCTGATCACCCAGAAGCCGTCGTCGTCGAAGAACGTGCGGGACATGGGTTGCGGATTCCACCACACGGGTGCGGTCGCGCGGCACTCGGCGAACTGGGCGAGCGGCAACCCCTGTTCGAGCAGCATCGGGTCGGTGAAGTCGATGTCGGCGTGGGGGCGGGTGGTCGAACCGGTCATGGGAACCTCGCAAACTCCGCTGTGTGCTACCTCATAGTGACGTTACCGTGTCACTGTGCCGGACATGCCGAATAGCGCACCGGCAGGTCTTTGACGCCGTTGAGCCAGCCCGAACGCACCCGCTGCATCTCACCGAGACGGGTGATGTCGGGCAGGGTGTCGGCGATGGCGTCGAGGATCAGATTCAGCTCCATGCGGGCGAGGTTGGCGCCGATACAGAAGTGTGCGCCGTTGCCGCCGAAGGCCAAGTGTGGATTGGGGTTTCGCAGGATGTTGAAGCCGAACGGGTCGTCGAAGACCTCCTCGTCGAAGTTGGCCGAACTGTAGAAGAGTCCGACGCGCTGCCCGGCCGCGATGTCCACGTCACCGACGCGGGTGTCGATCCGTGCGGTCCGTTGGAACGCATGCACCGGCGACGCCCAGCGGATGACCTCGTCGGCGGTGGTGGCGGGTCGTTCGGATTTGAACAGCTCCCACTGATCGGGGTGGTCGAAGAAGGCGTTCATGCCGTGGCTGGTCGCGTTGCGGGTGGTCTCGTTACCGGCGGTGATGAGCAGGACGACGAAGAAGCCGAACTCGATCTCGGTCATCGCGTGTCCATCGATGTCGGCCTCGATGAGGGTGGTGACGATGTCGTCGGTCGGGTTCTTCCGGCGTTCCTCGGCCATCGTGTACGCGTAACCGAGGAGTTCGGCGTTGGCGGTCGCCGGATCGATCGACTGATCGGGGTCGTCGTTGTTGATGATGGCGTCGACGAGTTCGTGGATCCGTGCGCGGTCGGGGTCGGGCACCCCGATTAGATCCAGAATCGCTTGTAGCGGAAGGTGAATCGCGATGTCATCAACGAAGTTGCCGGTGCTCTTGGCCGCAGCCTCCTCGACGATCTGTCGCGCGTAACCACGCAACCCCTCCTTGAGCGTCGCGACCGCCTTCGGGGTGAAGATCCGCGACACGATCTTGCGCAGCCGGGTGTGCTCGGGCGGGTCATGATTGATCAGCAGCGCCTTGGTGAACTCGATCTGATCCGGTGTCACGTAATCGGGCAGGCGGATGATCGCGCCGTTCATGTTGGTCGACCAGATCTCACTGTGCTTGGAGATCTCGCGGACGTGCGCGTGCTTGGTGACCGCCCAGTACCCGCCGTCGGTGAAGCCGGAGGTGCCGATCGGCTGCGCGTTCCACCACACCGGAGCGGTGCGACGTAGCGCCGCGAACTCCTCGCGTGGAACGCCCCGCTCCAGGACATCCGGGTCGGTGAGGTCGAGGCTGCCGGGTGGGAACGGGGCGACGCCAGTTGTGGTGGTCATCACTACACCATACGCCTGTTTATGATCTGTATGATCTGTATGATCTGTATGGTCTGATGATGGCGTGGGTGGCCGGGTGTGTGGGCGGTAACGTGCTGTCATGACCTGGCTGGGAGATGCATCGACGAGGTGCGGCGGATGAGAACTCACGGCTGGGGTGGTCGCGTCCCGAATACCGATGAGGAAGCCCGGGCGCGCATCCTTGCCGCGACCCGCACGACGATCGACCGTCGTGGTGCAGCGACGAGCATCGCCGATGTCGCGCGGGAATTGGAGGTCACCCGGCAGACCGTCTACCGCTACTTCCACAGCACCGATGAGCTGCTCGCGGCGACCGCGGTGGACGCCGTCGGAGGTCTGCTGGATCGGATGACACAGCGACTCGCGGGAATCGAGGAGCCCGACGTCGCGGTAGTCGAAGGGCTGGTTGGTGTACTCGAGGAACTCGGGCGCGACGACTACGTCGGTCTACTACTGCGGTCCGATCGGGTTAGCATCCCGGTCGTCGGCGAGTTCACCTCGTCGATGGCGCGTGACTTCGCGCGATCGATCATCGGTCGGATGGATGTGGCTTGGCGGGCGCGGGGCTACACCGACGACGACCTCGAGGTAATCGTCGAGATCATCTTGCGCACACTGCAATCCATGGTGCTCGATCCGGGAGAGCCCCCACGGTCGAGCGATGAGTGGCGGAGTTTTCTGGGTTCCTGGACCGGTGCGGCGATTCGGGAGTTGCGTTGACAGCGCCCTGAGTTTCAATGACAGCGCCCAATGAACGTAGGTTGACCCGGCGGATGGGCGGCGGGATGGGCGCTGTCAATGAAACTCACGGCGCTGTCAACGCTCTTCCCCACGCTATCCGGCTACCGTTTTTCGCAGATGACGACCGGGATCTCGCGGTCGGTCCAGGCGGCGTAGGTGTCGTAGTCAGCGTACAACTCGACGAGTTCGTTCCAGAGCGCTTCCCGTTCCTCGCCGGTGGCCGTGCGGGCCACGAGATCGTGGCGTTCGCGTCCGACCTGCACGCACACCTCTGGTGTGGCAACCAGATTGAGGTACCACGCCGGGTTCTTCGGCAAACCGCCCTGGGACGCGACGACGACGAAGCTGTCGCCTTTGCGTAGGTAGTTCAGCGGGGCGGTCCGGGGTTCGCCGGACTTGCGGCCGATGGTTGTGAGCAGAAGTACCGGTACCGGTTTGCGGAATCCTGCGCCGACCCGCCACGAACCGCCGATCCGGCCGCCGCTGAGCTGATAGAGCTTCGCGTTGATCCGCGAACCCACCTTGATCAGCGCCGCGACGGCCGGCGAACCCAGTTGCGCGGGGCGCGTATTCGGGTCGAGGACCGGCATCAGATGCGTTCGATGATCGTGCCGGTCGCCATTGCGCCGCCGGCGCACATGGTGATCAGTGCGGTCTGCGAATCGCTGCGCTCGAGTTCGTGCAAGGCGGTGGTGATGAGCCGGGAACCGGTGCTGCCCACCGGATGTCCCAGCGCGATGGCGCCGCCGTTGACGTTGACCTTGTCCATGTCGGCCTTGTGGACCTGGGCCCAGCTGAGCACCACCGACGCGAAAGCCTCGTTGATCTCGACGCGATCGATGTCCGACAACGACATTCCGGCCTTGGTGAGAACCCGCTCGGTTGCCTGCACCGGGCCGTCGAGGTGGTAGTGGGGCTCGGCGCCGACGAGTGCCTGCGCCTTGATCCGGGCGCGCGGGGTGAGTCCGAGGGCGCGAGCTTTGTCCTCGTCCATCAGCAGTACGGCGGCAGCGCCGTCGGAGATCTGCGATGACGTTCCGGCCGTGTGGATTCCGCCGTCGAGAATCGGCTTGAGGCCGGCCAGCGACTCGAGGGTGGTGTCCCGCAGGCCTTGGTCGCGGCTGACGTCGAGTACGTTCCCGGTGAGTTCGCCTTCTTTGCTGCGCTCGGGGGCCTTGAAGGTCAACACTTCTCGGTCGAACCGGCCCTCGGCCCAGGCCTGCTTGGCGAGTCGTTGACTTCGCTCGCCAAGCCAGTCGACGTCGTCGCGGGTGAGTCCGCGGCGCTGCGCGATACGTTCGGCCGCTTCGAACTGGCTGGGCATGTCCACATTCCACGAATCCGCGTGATACGGCCCGGCCTGCGTCCCGACGTTGGCGCCGAGTGGGGCCATCGACATCACTTCGATGCCGCAGGCCACGCCGACGTCGATGGTGTCGGTGGCGATGAGTCCGGCGATCAAGTGGTTGGCCTGCTGCGCAGAGCCGCACTGACAGTCGATGGTCGTGGCGCCGGTGTGCTCGGGCAGACCCGCCGACAGCCACGCCTTACGGGTGACGTTGCCCGCCTGGCCGCCCGCCTGGGTGACGCACCCGCCGATCGCCTGCTCGACGAGCGCCGGATCGATGCCGGCCCGCTCGAGCAAGCCCTTCTGTGTGAGGCCGAGCAGTTCCTCGGGGTGCAGCCCCGACAACCATCCGGCCCGCTTGCCAATCGGCGTCCGCACCGCTTCGACGATCACCGGCACACCCATGTTCACTCCTTGCTCGTTTCGAACCCCTTCTCCCCAAATTAGAACACGTTGCAACTTTGCGTCTATGGGGGCGGCGACCAATCCTGTGCGATGCATCACAGCTGTTCGGCGATTGGGTGGCACGTGCGGTGCGCGCGGGTCCGCGTGCAGTCGATTCGGTCTCGAGCTGGCGACACTCGGCCAATGTCTCAACAAAGATTGGTAGTGTTTGCGCACGTCATCGCGACCCCTGCGCGCCAAAACTAGAACAAGTTCTCGTTTGGGACTGTCATCACCGTCACAATGTGCTCTAATGAGATTGAAACAGGTTCTAATCTCACAGCGAGGTGGTGTGACGTGACCCAAACCAAGGGTGCGACGGCCAGCGCCGAGGGGGGCGCTGCAGTGGAATGTTCGTTCATGACTCAGGAGGGCTGGGACTTCACCAGCCCTGATCTGCTGGAAAAGGGAATCCCCGTCAACGAGTTCGCCGAACTCCGAAGGACGGCGCCGGTGTGGTGGAATGCCCAACTCCCGGGAAAGGGGGGTGGGTTCCATGATGGCGGCTACTGGGTGATCTCCAAGCATGCGCATATTCGGGAGATCTCCAAGAACAACGATGATTGGGCGACTTCCACGGACGGCGTGATCATGCGGTTCGAGGACGACATGCCCCAAGATCAGCTCGACGTCACCAAGGCGCTGCTGATCAACCACGATCCGCCGGACCACACGCGGCTGCGCAAGCTGGTGTCGAAGGCGTTCACCCCGCGTGCGGTGCACTCGCTGGAGGAAAAGCTCGACGGCGCGGCGCGCACGATCGTGAGCAAGGCTGCGGAGAAGGGGACCGGCGACTTCGTGCACGACGTCGCTGTCGACCTGCCGCTGCTGGCAATCGCCGACCTCCTCGGGGTGCCGGAAGAGGATCGGGGCAAGTTGTTCGACTGGTCGAACAACATGATGAACTACGACGACCCCGAGTTCGGCGAAGACCCGGCAATGGCATCCGCCGAGATCCTCGGCTACGGATACAACATGGCCGATGAGCGTCGGAAGAACCCGGTCGAGGACATCGTCAGCACTCTGGTCAACGCTGACATCGACGGGCAGTCACTCGACGAGACCGAGTTCGGTTTTTTCTTCATCCTGCTCACGGTCGCCGGCAACGAGACCACCCGAAATGCCATCAGCCACGGCATGAATGCCTTCCTCGAGCATCCCGACCAGTGGGAGCTCTTCAAGAAAGAGCGTCCGGCCACCGCGGTCGACGAGATCGTTCGCTGGGCCACCCCGGTCAATGCGTTCCAGCGCACGGCCAAGCGCGACACCCAGATCGGTGGGGTCGATATCAAGGAGGGGCAGCGAGTCGGACTGTTCTACGGTTCGGCGAACTACGACGAGGAGGTGTTCGATGACCCGTTCGCGTTCAACATCCTGCGTGATCCGAATCCGCATGTGGGATTTGGTGGTAACGGCGCGCATTTCTGTGTAGGCGCCAACCTGGCCCGCATGGAGATCAATCTGATGTTCAATGCGCTGGCCGATCTCGTCCCCGACATCAGTCGCCTCGAGGCGCCGCGTCGTCTGCGGCACGGGTGGATCAACGGGGTCAAGGAACTCCAAGTCAATTACGGAACCAAATGACCACGGCGAGTGAGACTCCCGCGTACCTGAACATCGACCGGGAGAATCATCCGGCGGTCGTGGCCGGCCGGCGGTCACGAGAACTGGTCGCCGCCCGGGACAAAGACGCGTGGGTGGCGAACTTCGCTGCCGACGGGACCGTCGAAGATCCGGTCGGGCCCTCGATGTTCGACCCGGAGGGCAAGGGATTCCGCGGGCACGACCAGATCGCGGAGTTCTGGGACAAGTCGATCGCCACCACCGAAAGCATCGAGTTCGTCTTCGACGACGAGATCATCTGCGGCGACGAGGTCGCCTACGTCGGCAAGATCGTCACGCATATCGCCGGCCACATCTCCGAAGCCCACGGAGTGTTCACCTACAAGGCGGCACCCGACGGGAAAATGGCTGCGCTGCGAGCCTTCTGGGAGGTCGAGAAGACGATCAAGTCAGTCCGCCCCGCGTAACTGACGTCGTTATCGCGCCCAGCACGAACGTCGAGAGCAACCAAAAATCTGCCGACAGCAACCGGACTTCCAAGTGTCCGGTTGCTGTCGGCGTTTATCCGGTTGCTGTCGGCAGATTTTTGGTTGCTCTCGACGTTCGTGCTGGTGGCGTGGGGATTGATGGTTGCGTGGGATGTACGGGGTGCGTGGGGATGTACCGTGGGGGCATGCGTGTAGTGGGGCGAGTTCGTAACTATGTCTCGGCATTTGGATCGTCGAAACGACACCGCGGTGATCTGACGGGATGGCTGGGACGTCGTCCGCAACTTCTGGGCGCGACCGGCGTCTACGAATCGGCGCTGCTGCTGTCCAACGCACTCGACCCGAAGCTGAAGGAACTGGCCGAACTCAAGACGGCCGGCCTGGTCAGCTGCGAGTTCTGTCTCGATATCGGCTCCGCGCTGGCACACGGCGCAGGCATCACCGAGCAGCAGATCCGCGATCTACCGCGATTCCGGGAGAGCTCGGCCTACGACGACACCGAGAAGCTGGTGCTCGCGTGCGCCGAAGCGATGACCCGCACACCGGCGGTCGGCGACGACCTCGCCGAGCTGAGAGCAGAGTTGCTGCAACAATTCTCGAAATCGCAGGTCGCCGAACTGGCTGCCACCATCGCATGGGAGAACCAGCGAGCGCGACTCAACCAGGCGCTGGGCGTGCGTCCTACCGGCATGGCTGAGGGGAGCGCGTGCGCGCTCCCCGAGCCCTGACCGAGTTCAGTGCGTGGGCTTGTCCGCGCCCACCAGCCACATGGAGTAGTACTGCGAGCCGCCGCCGTAGGCGTGGCCGAGTGCCTTGCGGGCGTCTTTCACCTGGTGCGCGCCGGCCTTGCCCATCACCTGGATGGCGGCCTCGGCGAAGCGGATCATGCCCGACGCACCAATGGGATTCGACGACAGCACACCGCCGGAGGCGTTGAGCGGAATCTTGCCGCCGATCTCGGTCTCGCCCGCCTCGGTGAGCTTCCAGCCCTCACCTTCGGCGGCAAATCCCAAGCTCTCCAACCACATCGGCTCGAACCAAGAGAACGGGACATAGATCTCCGCGACGTCGATCTGCTCGACCGGGTTGTCGATGCCGCCCGCCTTCCAGAGAGCGGCCGCGGCGTCGCGACTGGCCTGCGGATTGACGACGTTGCGATGGGCGAAGAAGAGCGGCTCGGTACGCATCGCGGTCGCGTGAATCCAGGCCACCGGATCGCCGGCGGCGACCGCCGCGTCGGCCACCTTCTCGTCGCCGATCACCACCGCACAGGCGCCGTCCGACGACGGGCAGGTCTCGTCGTATCGGATGGGGTCCCAGAGCATCTGGGATTCGAGGACCTTCTCCTTGGTGATGTCGGCTTGCTGCAGATGAGCCAGCGGGTTGAGGGAACCGTTGCGCCGATCCTTCGCGGCGACGATCGCTCCGATGTAGTCGGGCGCACCGGACTGCCGGATGTAGGACCGGACGTGCGGTGCGAAGAATCCGCCTGCGCCGGCACCCACCGGCTTGGTGAACGGCACCGGAATCGACAACGCCCACATGGCATTGGACTCCGACTGCTTCTCCCACGCCACCGCCAGCACACGCTGATGGACACCGGCGAACACCAAGGACGCGGCGACGTTCGCGGTGGAGCCGCCCACCGAGCCCGCCGTGTGGACACGGATCATCCGTTTGCCCACGGCGCCGATCGCCTCGGCCATCGCCAACTCCGGCATCATCGAACCCTCGAACAGGTCGGGGGCCTTGCCGATCACGATGGCGTCGATCTCGTCGAGTGACACCTTGGCGTCGGCCAGTGCCTTGTCGATCGCCTCGCGGCACATGCCGGCCATGGTGACGTCGTGGCGTTTGGCGACGTACTTCGTCTGCCCGGTGCCCAGAACGGCCGCGCGATTGTTGTGTGCCATCAGTTTTCGTCTCCTGCCAGGGTGACCACCATGTTCTGTTGCAGCAACGGACCGCCCGTCGCATGGGCGACCGCGGTGCCCGCGTTGCCCGTGAGAATCTCGTGCGCTGCGTACCCGATCCGCTGCAAGCCCACCGAGAACAGCGAGTTCCCGGTCAGCGCGCCGCCGGACGGGTTGATCCGCACCGAGTCGGGCAGTTCGAGCGCGTTGCGCACGATCAGCTCCTGGTGGGTGTACGGGGCGGCGATCTCGGCGATGTCCACAGCACGACTCCGGTCACCGAACGCGGTGTCGGCGGCGAGTTTTGTCGACGGCGACACCGTCAGGTCGCGCGCCCCGAAGTTCGGACTGTCGATCCGGTGATCCCAACCGGTGACGAACGCCGGATTGGCAACCAGTTCGCGGGCGCGGCGCTCGCTGGCGATGATCACCGCTGCGGCAGCGTCGGTGTACGGAGCGATGTCGTGGGCGCGAAGCGGATTCGCGACGTAGTCGGCCGCCAGGAGCTTGTCGACCGACTGCCCGGAGGTACGCGCGGCCACCGCGGCCATGTCGGCCTCCGACCAGGTTCCGGCATCGAGGCCGGCCCGTGCCTGCAGTGCCGCCAGCGCGCGGGCATCGGGCCACAGCGGGGCAACGGTATACGGATCGGTCTGCAGGGCCAGGGTGAGATCGGAGTTGCCGGCGGTGGCCTTGCCGAAGCCGTAGGCCAGCGCGAGGTCCACCTCGCCGGTGGCGATCTTCACCCACGCCTCGTACAGCGCCCAGGCGCCGTCCATCTCCACGTGGGATTCGTGGATCGGCGGCATGGCACCGATCGAGTCGATCGCGGAGATGAACGAGAAAGCCCGTCCGGCAAGGTAATCCGACGATCCGCTGCACCAGAACTCGATGTCGGTGCGGGAGATGCCGAGTTCGGCGTAGAGCTTCTGGAAACACGGGATCAGCATTTCGACACCGTTGGTGGTGCCGTGGGTCCCGACGACATTCGGGCTGTGTGCGAACCCGATGATCGCGATCCGGGGGAGATTCATGACGACTCCTTGGTCGAAAGTTGTTCGCAGGTCAGAGGAATTCGCGGTACGACTCGTACTCGGCGTCGGGTCCGCCGGTCGGGCGGAAGTGACTGATGCTGCCGAGTGACAACTCTCGCTCCTCCTCGGGCACCCAGACCGCCTCGACGCGCATACCCATCCGCACCTCGTCGGCGGGGCAGTCGAGGATCAGGTGCAGGAAGGGGATGTCGGAGCCGTCGAGCAAGACGTAGGCGGCCACATACGGCGGCTTGATCCGCTGTCCCTGGAACGGGACGTTGACGATGCAGAAGGTGGTCACGATTCCCGTGTCGGGCAACTCGACTCGCTCGACCGACGGTGATCCGTCGGACGGGCTCACCGCGCGCGGTGGGAAGTAGACGCGGCCGGCGTCGACGCCCTCGCCGATCCGGCAACCGTAGAGCTTGCCGGCCTTGAGGCCTTCGAGGTACCACGACTCGGCTTCGGTGGCCGAGTGGATGGTCTCGGTCGTGATGGGCGTGGTGATCACCACCTGCTCGCCGTCGGGGTTCTCCGCCTCGTTGGTCGGCGCGGGATCGACCGTGTCGCCGAGCGCGAAGTGGGCGATGTCGTCGATGCGGCCGGTCCGGGCCGGCCGCCACACCGCGTGCACGCGTGCGCCGGTGGCGATCTCGTCCGGGGAGTCGACCGCGACCACGTGCAGGAGCGCGGTGTCCGCGCCGTCGAGCTTGATCAGCGCCCAGGCAAAGGGCGTGTCGAGTGGTTGCGGTTCCAGCGGTTCCGGCTGCCACGTCCACGTTACGACGGTCCCGACGGCCGCGACGTCGACGAGCTCGGTCGTCTGTGCCCCGCCCGCCGGATCGAACTCGACGGGCGGCACCGAGACGGTGCCGTTGCTGCTGCGTGAGCCGACAATGCGGCCGTCGCGCAGAGCGAGGGCGAACTGGCTCAGGACCGGACCGAGGGAACGCGTGTAATCGAACGAGTTCTTCAGCGGCGCGGTGAGAACGGTGGACTCGGGTTCGGGTACCGCGGCGACGGGACTGCCCGTGATGGCGCGGGGTGCGGTTTGGCTGGTGCTCACATCTTCGAGTAGAACACGTTCTAGTATTGGTTCACAAGGTGCACGTCAGGGGCGTGGCCGTGACGGTAGAGGTGGGGCAGCATGAAGCTCGGATTGCAGCTCGGATATTGGGGGGCCGGCCCGATCGACAACGCGCCGGAGCTCATCGCGACGGCCGAGGAGGTCGGATTTGACGCGGTGTTCACCGCCGAATCCTGGGGCTCGGATACCTACACCCCGCTCGCGTGGTGGGGAGCGGCGACTGAGCGGATCCGGTTGGGCACCGCGGTGTCCCAACTGTCCGCCCGCCCGCCGACCTCGCTGGCCATGGCGGCGCTGACCCTCGACCACCTCTCCGGCGGACGGCACATCATCGGGCTCGGTGTGTCGGGGCCGCAGGTCGTCGAGGGTTGGTACGGGCAGCCGTTCGCCAAACCGTTGGCGCGCACGCGCGAGTACGTACAGATCGTCCGCGACGTCCTGGCCCGGGAAGCTCTCGTGCGCAACGACGGCCCGCACTATCCGTTGCCGTACCCGGCCGGCGCTGCCGGATCGACCGGACTGGGCAAGCCTCTCAAGCCGATCACCCACCCCCTACGTGCCGACATCCCCATCTGGCTGGGTGCGGAGGGGCCACGCAACGTCGCGCAGACCGCGGAGATCGCCGACGGCTGGCTCGCCATCTTCTACAGCCTGCGCCTGGCCGACCAGTACGAGGACTGGCTTGCCGAGGGATTCGCCCGGCCCGGTGCGCGGCGCACCCGCGACGACTTCGAGGTCGCGGCCACCGTGCAGGTGATGATCACCGACGACGTCGATGCCGCCATCGACCGGTACCGGCCGTCGACGGCGCTCTATGTCGGCGGAATGGGCGCCAAGGATAAGAACTTTCACGCCGAGCTCTACCGTCGCATGGGGTACGGCGACGCTGTCGACGAGATCGGCGCGCTGTTCCGGGAGGGTCGTAAGGCCGAGGCGATGGCCGCAGTGCCCGACGAGATGGTGCGCGAGACGCTGATTGCCGGAACCGCCGAGGACGTGCGGAGCCAGATCAAGCAGTGGGAGGCGGCGGGGGTGGGCATGCTGATGGTCACCGCCCGCGACGTCGGCACGATTCGCGAACTCGCAACCCTCGTATGAGGCCGGTCACACTCCGGCGGGATTGCAGGCCGGTGAGATTGACATCACTGTAGGGCTCGCGCATCGTCGAGACGTGGGCAGGAAGCTGAAGAACGACTGGTCGGGGCAATCGTTTCCACACGCAGGTCGTCGTAAGCCGTTCGTCGGCGACCTAGGCGTGTCCGACCCGCGAAATCCGTTGCTGAGCCTGCTGGGGTGGGGCGCCCGTCTAGGTCCGATCTACGAGCTGCAGATCTTCCGGCAGAAGTTCGTCTTCGTCTCCGGCGCCGAACTCGCGGCCGAACTCTGCGACGAGAAGCGCTTTTGTAAAGCGTTGCCCCCGGCGATCACCGCGCTCCGGCAGTATGCCGGCGACGGCCTGTTCACGGCATTCAACGACGAATCGAATTGGCAACTCGCACACGAGCTCCTGATGCCGGCGTTCACGCGTTCGGCGATGCAGTCGTATCACCCGATCATGCTCGAGACCGCGGCCGAACTCTTCGCGTACTGGGACCGGCAGTCGGGTCCGGTCGATGTGACACGGTCGATGACCAAGCTGACCATGGAGACCCTGAGCCGCGCGGCGTTCAGTCATGACTTCGGGTCGTTCGCCACCGAGGAACCGCATCCGTTCGTCGGGGCGATGGTGCGGGCGCTGGAGACGGGACGACGCAAGGGCGGCATCGGCACCGCGCCCGGCGGTCAATGGGTCGGCCGGTACATGGATCGACGCAATGCCGCGCGACAGGCCTACGTGGACGGACTGCTCGACGACCTGATCGCCGCGCGATCCGGCAGCCCAGAACAGCACGACCTACTCGGCATCATGCTCAACGTGTCCCACCCGGACACCGGGGAACGACTGTCACCGTTGAATATTCGCTATCAGATCCTGACGTTCCTGGTCGCGGGGCACGAAACCACTTCCGGTGCATTGTCGTTCACGCTCTACTATCTTTCGCGCAATCCCGAGTGTCTCGCGGCCGCGCAACGCGAAGCCGACGAGCTACTCGGTGACGATCCCGACGCCACACCGACGTTCGAGCAGGTGGCGAAGTTCCGATATATCCGACGCTGCCTGGACGAAGCCCTGCGCATCTGGCCGACGGTCCCGGCGTTCGCGCGCAGCCCACGCACCGAGACGACGATCGGCGGTCGCTATCGGATGCGCCCGGAGGACTGGGCGGTGATCATCCTCGCGCACGTGCACCGCGATCCGACGATCTGGGAGAACCCCGACGACTACGACCCGGATCGGTTCCTGCCGGCTGCGATCAAGAAGCGACCTGCCCAGAGCTACAAGCCATTTGGCACCGGGCTGCGTGCCTGCATCGGTCGGCAGTTCGCGCTGCACGAATCGGTGCTCGTGTTGGCGTGTCTGCTACACCGCTACGATTTGCGCGGTGATCCCGGTTATGAACTCGCCGTCGACGAGCGGCTCACCATGGTGCCCAAGAACTTTGAGGTGACGCTCACGCCGCGGGTGCGGGCACTGAAGCATCCCTCACCGCTATCCGAAGAGTCTCCTCTCCCGCTGATCGAGTAGCGAGGAGCGATAGCGACGAGAGTATCGAGATCACCTTCCGTGTAAGGTTCAGTGGCCTCGATGCGCTCACTCGCTGGCGCTCGCGGGCTTACTCGACCAGCGGAGGGACGACGCAGCGGTGGGGAGCACTACTCCCCGGTGAACACCGGCTTCTCCTTGTTGGCGAACGCTTTCGGACCGATCTTGGCGTCCTTGCTCTTGAACACCGCGATACCCAGCTTGGATTCGATCTCGAACGCGTCGAGTTCGTGCATGCCCTCGGTGTCGCGCATGGTTTTGAGGATGGCCTGAACGGCCAGGGGGCCGTTCGCGGAGATGGTGTCGGCGATCTCCAGGGCCTTCTCGAGGGCGCGGCCATCGGGCACCACGTACCCGATCAGGCCGTACTCCTTGGCTTCCGCCGCGGTGATGTGGCGTCCGGTGAGCAGCAGGTCGGCGGCGATCGTATACGGGATCTGGCGCGGCAGTCGGACGGCGCTGCCGCCGAGCGGGAACAGACCCCAACGGGCCTCGGCCACACCGAACTTGGCGCTCTGGGCGGCCACCCGGATGTCCGTGCCCTGCAGGATCTCGGTGCCGCCGGCGATGGCCGGGCCCTCGACCGCGGCGATCAGCGGTTTGGTCAGGCGGCGGCCCTTGAGCAAGGCGGGCAGACGAGCGGGGTTCCACGTTCCCTGATCGACCGTGTCGCCGGGCGAGTTCTTGCTCATCGCCTTGAGATCCATGCCCGCACAGAACGCCCCGCCGGCCCCGGTCAGGATCGCGACCCGGATGTCGGGATCGTTGTCGACGCGGTCCCAGGCCTCGACCATGATCGCCATCATTTCCGCGGACAGCGCGTTGCGCGCCTCCGGGCGATTCATCGTCACGATCAGCACATGACCGCGCTGCTCGACGAGGCAGTCGGGCGTCTTGTCGGTGGCGGCCGCGGACTCGGCAAAAGTGGTCATCGTCGTCCCTCGCGAATCATGGATGAACTGGCGCTTGCCGAAAACAATAACACGTTCTAATTTTGATGCCATGGCCTACACGATCGCCGATCTCATCGAGCACGCCGTCGACCTCATGCCCGACCGCATCGCGCTCGAATCCGGAGAGCGCACACGCACCTACGCCCAGCTCGACGCCCGCGCCAACGCGCTGGCGCACAAACTCCGCGACCTCGGCGTACAGCCGGGCGATCGAGTGGGGCTGTACAGCCGAAACACCATCGAATCCGTCGAGTCGATGGTCGCCATCTTCAAAGCGCGCGCTGTGATGGTCAACGTCAACTACCGCTACGTCGAGTCCGAACTCGAGCACATCTTCACCGATTCCGGCATGAGCGTCCTCATCCACGAACGGCAGTACTGCGAGCGCGTGTGCAACACGTTGCCGAAAGCGCCGTCGCTGCGGCATCGGATCGTCGTCGAGGACGGCACGGATGCCGAACTCGGGTGCACGGGCTACGCCGATGCGCTCCGCTACGAAGACGTGATCGCCGAGTCGTCGTCAGAACGCGATTTCGAGGAGCGCAGCGACGACGACCTCTACATGCTCTACACCGGCGGCACCACCGGGAAGCCCAAGGGCGTGGTGTGGCGGCAGGTCGATGTGTGGCGCGTACTCGGTGGTGGAATCGACTGGTACACCAGTGAACCTGTGCCCGATGAGTGGCATCTGGCGCGTCAGGGGGCCGACGGCGGTCAGCTGGTGCGGTTCCCGATTCCGCCGTTCATCCACGGCGGCTCACAGTGGGCGATCTTCCAATCCCTGTTCGCCGGCGGAAAAGCGGTGGTGTATCCCGACTTCGACGGCCACCACGCCTGGGAGGTGATCGCCAGGCACGGCGTAAACGTCGTGTTCATCACCGGAGATGCCATGGGACGCCCCATGATCGAGGCGCTCGCGGAGAACGACGCGCACGACCTCTCGAGCGTGGTGTCGGTCGCATCGTCGGCCGCGTTATTCTCGCCCAGCGTCAAGGAACAGTTCGTCGACCGGTTCCCCAACGCCGTCATCATCGATGCGATCGGTTCGTCGGAGACCGGTTTCGGCGGGTTGTCGGTCATCGCGAAGGATTCGCCGCACGCGGGCGGACCGAACGTCAACGCCGACAGCGAGACCCATGTCCTCCGTGAGGACGGCACGCCGGTGGAGCCGGGCAGCGGCGAGATCGGGTTGCTTGCCCGCACGGGTCACATTCCGCTGCGCTATCACAACGATCCGGAGAAATCGGCGAAAACCTTCAAGGAGTTCAACGGGATTCGCTACTCGTTCCCGGGTGACTTCGCCCAACTCGAGTCGAACGGCACCATCACGATGCTCGGCCGCGGATCGGTATCCATCAACACCGGTGGCGAGAAGGTGTTTCCCGAAGAGGTCGAGGGTGCGCTCAAGGCGCATCCCGACGTGTTCGACACCGTCGTCGTCGGGATCGCCGACGACCGCTGGGGGCAGCGCGTGGCCGCGGTGATCGCCACCCGCGACGGCGTGCGACCGTCACTGGCCGAACTCAACGACGTCGTGCGTAAAGAACTGGCGGGCTATAAGTGCCCGCGCAGTGTGTGGTTCGTCGACGAGATCAAACGATCGCCGGCCGGTAAGCCCGACTATCGGTGGGGCACGGCCATCACGCAGGAACGTCCGGCAGACGAGGCGCACGCCCCGACGGAAAAGAGCTGACATGCGAACCGAACTCAGCGAACGCTTCGGCATCGAGTACCCGATCTTCGGGTTCACCCCGAGTCAGGAGGTCGCCGCCGCGATCAGCCGGGCAGGCGGTATGGGAGTGCTCGGCTGCGTCCGCTTCAACGAGGCCGACGAACTCGACCGGGTCCTCGAGTGGATGCACGAGAACACCGACGGTAAACCGTTCGGCGTCGACGTGGTGATGCCGGCGAAGATCCCCACCGAGGGCACCAAATTCGACCTCGACTCGATGATCTCGCCCGAACACCGGGCCTTCGTGGAGCGCACTCTCGACGACCTCGGTGTGCCACCACTACCGGACGGCGATCGCGTCGATGCGGGCGTGCTCGGCTGGTTGCACTCGGTCGCACGTTCGCACGTCGATGTGGCGATGGAGCATCGCCGCAAGTACGGTCAGATCTCGTTGATCGCCAACGCCCTGGGCTCACCGCCGCCCGACGTCATCCAGATCGCCCACGACAACGGAGTTGCCGTCGCCGCGCTCGCGGGCGCGAAAGAGCATGCGCTGCACCACGTCGAGGCGGACGTCGATATCGTCATCGCGCAAGGCTACGAGGGCGGCGGCCACACCGGCGAGGTCACCTCGATGATCCTGTGGCCCGAACTCGTCGACGCCGTCGGTGATGCCGCGCCGGTGCTGGCGGCGGGTGGCGTGGGCAGTGGTCGGCAAATCGCCGCGGCCATTGCGCTTGGCGCGCAGGGTGTCTGGATGGGCACCTATTGGCTGACTGCCGCCGAGTACAAGCTCGGCGTACCGGCAGGCTCCGACGAGCCATCGACCGTGCAGAAGGCGCTGTTGGCCGCCACATCCCGGGACACCGTGCGACGACGCATCTATTCGGGCAAGCCGGCGCGGTTGCTGAAGACCAAGTGGACTGACGCCTGGGACGCCCCGGGCGCACCGGACCCGCTGCCGATGCCCCTGCAGAACCTGTTGGTAGCCGACGCGCATGCGCGAATCTCGGCGGCCGACAACCCCGAAGTGGTGGCGATGCCGGCCGGGCAGATCGTCGGACGCTGCAACGAGATCACCCCCGTCGCCGACCTGATCGCGGACCTGGTCAGCGAGTATGACGAGGCGGTGGGTCGGCTCGACAAGACGGTAAAGGGCGCTGCCATTCCCGCTGGTTGAGCTGCCTCCGAGGCGCTGGCCGAGGCGGCGTCCGTCGAAACCAGTCCTGCTCTAGGCATTCTCGTTTCGACCAGCGTCCGGCTCGCTGCGCTCGCTCGTCGCGCTCAACGAGCGGACGGGGCCAGCGCGGCGTTCAACGGGCGGGTGGGCCAGCGTTGCGCTCAACACGCGGTTGGGGCCGGCGTCGCGCTCAACGAGCGGTCGGGACGTACCGGCTGCTCTGGCGTACCCAGGTGGCAGGCGCGTGCTGCTCGCGCAGCGTGCGTTTGACCGTCTTGAACGTCGCGGTTTCCGGGAGCGCGTCGACGATGCGCACCCGATGCGGCCACTGTTTGGGTCCCAGATCGGTTTGAGCGCCGAGGAAATCGGTGAACTCGGTCGCATCGAGCGCGCCGTCGGCAACGAGCACCGCCTCGATCTCGTCGCCGATCTCCACCGGCACCCCGTAGACCGCGACCTGACGGATAGCGGGGTGCCGCAACAAGATCCGCTCGATGGGACCGGCGGCGAGGTTCTCGCCGTCGACGCGCATCCAATCACCCAGTCGACCTGCGAAATGGATGTACCCCTCGTCGTCCACCCATCCGAGGTCGCCTGTGTGATAGATGCCGCCGCGCAGTCGGTCGGCGGTGGCCTCCGAATCGTTGTAGTAGCCACTGAAAAGCCCTGGACCCGAGGAGTTCACGATCTCGCCGACTTGGCCGGGGGTCACCGGCAAGCCCGTCTCAGGATCGACGATCGCGGTCGGTGCCCGTAAGGGGCCCAACGCATCCGACGGTGTGTCCGGGGTGCGGGTGATGGCGACACCCCCTTCGGTGGAGCCGAATCCGTCGATCACCCGACACCCGAAACGATCGGCGAAGTGCTGCCGATCCCGCGCGGAGGCCTCGTTGCCGTACATGATTCGCAGTGCGCACGAGGCGTCGTCGGGTGCGGGTTCGGTGGCCAGGATGTAGTTCACCGGTTTGCCGACATAGTTGGCGTAAGTGACGCCGTAACGTTTCACGTCGTCGACGAAGCCACGCGCAGAGAATCTGCGACGCACCGCAATCGACGCTTCGCCGGCGACGGCCACGGTCCAGCCGGCGATCATCGCGTTGGAGTGGAACATCGGCATCGACAGGTAGACGACGTCGTCGTGTCCGATGCCGAAGCGCTCCGCGAGCATCTTTCCGGCGCCGGCGAATGTGCGGTGGGTACAGCGAACTGCTTTCGGGTCCCCGGTGGTGCCGGAGGTGAAGATCAACATCAGCAGATCGTCCGGGGATGGCTCGATCCGAGGCGGTTCGGTGCCGCCGACCGTCACCTGTCGGCGCCAACCGGCGGAGTCGAGGTTGATGATCGGCACGGACCCGAGATCGACACCATCGATCAGATCCGCCGTGTCGTCGGCGACGAACACCAATTGGCAGTCGGCGCGGGTGATGTCGGCACCGAGCGCAGCACCCCGCCTGGTGGTGTTCAACCCGACGACGACGAAGCCGTCGCGCGCGGCGGCTGCCATCAGCGCCGAGAAATCTGGCGAATTGTTCGACAGCACACCGACGTGCAACGGACGAGTGGAGTCGAGCATTTCGCGGACCGCGCGTCCCATCACTGCGGCGTACCCCAGATGATCTCGCCACGAGACGAATTCCCCGTCGAACCAGATACCTCGATCATCAACGTCCGCGAGCGGAGCGAGCATCGCGGCGATCGTCGCCACGGCGGTGTCGGTGGACATGAAGATCAGGCGGGGATGTGCGCGAGGTCGATGCCGATGGTGCGTAGCGAAGCGGTCGCCGAACCCAGAGTGTACTCGTTCTGCTTGGCGCGCAGGAAGTATCGATGTACCGGATGGCTGGTGTCCAGTCCGACGCCGCCGTGGACGTGCACCGCGGTGTGCGCGACGCGGTGTCCGGCTTCGGCGGCCCAGAACTTGGCGGTCGCGATGGCGGTGTGCAGATCGGCGTCGGAGGTGTCGGCCTCGGCTCCGGACAACATCCAGGCGGCCTGAGTGGTGGTCAGCGACAGACCCTGCACGTCGATGTAGCCGTCGGCGAGGCGTTGTGCGACCGCCTGAAATGAGCCGATCGCGCGGCCGAACTGCTCTCGCTCGCGGGCATACTCCGCGGTGAGTTCCAGGGCACGCGAGACGATTCCGGTTTGCTCGGCGCAGACGGCCAGCGTGAGTCGGTTGACGAGTTCGCCCACCGCAGCCGGGCCGTCGGAGAGGATGGCATCGGCGGTGACGGTGACGTCAGAGAAGTCGATCTGCGCGGTCGGGACCAGGCCGGTCGACGGCGTCGGGGTGATGCGGATGCCGGGTGTCGCGCTGTCGACGACCGCCACGACCGGGCCGGCGCCGGTGTGCGCGGTCACCAGCAGCGCATCGGCGGTCGTCGCGTAGGAGACGTTCACCTTGGTGCCGGTCAGTACGCCGTCGGTCAATGTCGTTGCGGGGGAGAGTGAATCGATGCCGAGGTCTTCCTCTACCGCGACAGCGATGACGAGGTTCCCGGCCGCGCCGGCGGTGAGTAGGCGGTCACGCAGTGTCGTACTGCCTCGGGATGCGATCAGCGGGAGTGCAGCGCAGGCGTGCGGACCGAAGGGGACGCGCGCCAGTGCACGGCCCAATTCTTCGGCGACGAGGAGGTTTTCGACGGCGGACAGGTCGCCGCCGTGGTCGCCGACGAGTGCCGCGGGCAGCTCGAGTCCGAGGAGTCCGGCGGTGCCGAGTTCGCGCCACAGGGTTGAGTCGATGGGTGCGTCGGCGGACTCCAACTCGGCGGTGTGCTCCGGAGTGGCGATCTTGGTGGCGATGTCGCGGGCGAGGGTGCGGACGTCGGAGCCGGACTCGGGGAGGGTGAAATCCATTGTGGGCCTCTATGTCGTGGTGTTTGGTTCGGTATCGGTTTCGACACGCGTCGGACTCGCTTCGCTCGCTCGTCGCTGCTCAACCAGCGGTGGGGACCGACGGTGGGGACCGGCGGTGGGGACCAGCGGTGGGAACGAGCGGTGGGCGACCAGCGGTTGGGGACCAGCGCGCGGGTCTACCTCCGCTGGTGGGGGAGACCAAGCGCGAGCATGGCGATGATGTCGCGCTGGATCTCGTTGGTGCCGCCACCGAAGGTCAGGATGAGCGAGGTGCGTTGGAAGCGTTCCAGCCGGCCGTTCAGGTGGGCGCCGGTGCTGTTGGTGCGCAGAGTGGCGGCGGGGCCGACGACCTCCATCAGCAGTCGGTATGCCTCGGTGGCGAATTCGGTGCCGAAGACCTTCGTGGCGGAGGCGTCGGCGGGGCTCGGTGAACCACCAGAACTGGCGATCGAGGCGATCTTCCAGTTGATCAACTTGAGAAACTCGACCTTGGCGTGCACGCGCGCAAGATTGGCCTGGACCCACGGTGCGTCGATGACCCGTTGTCCATCTCCGGTTTTGGTGTGCTGGGCCCACTCGACGGTCTCGCGCAGGGCGGTCTGGATCGGTGCGGCGCTGCACAACGCGACCCGTTCGTGGTTGAGCTGATTGGTGACCAGGGACCAGCCGCCGCCTTCCTCGCCGACGAGTGCCGAGGTGGGCACCCGCACGTCCTGGTAGTAGGTGGCGCTGGTGTCGACCCCGGACATGGTGTGCACCGGGGTATACCCGAAGCCCTCGGCGGTGGCGGGCACGATCAGCATCGAGATGCCCTTGTGCTTCTTGCCGCCCGGCTCGAGCGTGCTCGGGTCGGTGCGGCATGCCAGCCAGATGTAGTCCGCATACGGCACGAGGCTGGTCCACATCTTCTGGCCATTGATCACGTACTCGTCGCCGTCGCGGATGGCCGTGGTGCGCAGCGCGGCGAGATCTGTGCCGGCTCCCGGCTCGGAGTAGCCGATGGAGAAGTGCAGCTTGCCTGCCGCGATCCGCGGCAGGAAGAACTCCTTCTGCTCGTCGGTGCCGTAGTGCATGATCGTCGGCGCCACCGAGTTGATGGTCAGGAACGGTACCGGCGCCCCGGCGATGGCGGCTTCGTCAGTGAAGATCAGCTGATCCATCATCGACCGGTTCTGGCCGCCATACTCCGTCGGCCAGCCGAGCGCCAGCCACCCGTCGGCCCCCATCTGCTCGACGACGTCGCGGTAGGCGTCACCCTCGCCGAGTTCGCCGCCCTCGCCACCGGACAGCGCGGCTCGGCGGTCGTCGGTCATCAGGTTGGCGAAATAGGTCCGCAACTCGCGCCGGAGCTCGTTTTGTTGGTCCGTGTAAGCGATGCGCATCGGGGTCTCCGTGTCAATCGAGGGAACCGGTGATCGGCGAGCCCATACTCGCCAACTTCTGAAACACGTTCTAACGTGTATCCCACAGCCCGTCAACCGACGATCATTCCGCTAAGGAGCAATCACGATGCGTATCAAGGCAGATTTCGACCTGTGTGAGTCCAATGGGGTGTGTGTCGGGATGGCGCCGGACGTCTTTGATCTCGACGATGATGACTACCTGGTCATTCTCGCTGAAGACGTTCCTGCCGAACGCGAAGAGGAAATGCGTCAGGTGATCGCCAGTTGCCCGAAATCGGCCCTCTCGCTGGAGTAGCCTCTGCGCCCGGATCGACCCCCGACTATTTCGGTTCTCCGGCAATCGTGCTAGAACAGGTTCTAGTTTTGAAGTTCTCGGGAAGGAAGTCGCCGTGGGGCAGTCGTTGGACGGACGGATCGCGGTCGTCACCGGAGCAGGGGCCGGCCTCGGCCGCGCGGAAGCCATCGGGCTCGCCGAACAAGGCGCCACGGTGATCGTAAACGACCTCGGAAGCGCGCTGGAGGGTAGTGACGTCGTCGACGTCATCAACACCGCGGGGGGACGCGCGGTCGCGGTGGCCGGGGACATCGCCGACGCGGCGACGGCCACCGAGATCATGCGCACCGCCACCGAGGAGCTCGGTGGACTCCATATCGTCATGAGCAACGCCGGCGTCACCCGCGACAAGATGCTGTTCAACATGACCGACGATGAGTGGGACCTGGTGGTCCGGGTGCATCTGCGCGGACACTTCCTGCTCAACCGCAATGCGGCGAGCCACTGGCGCGCCGAGTCCAAAGCGGCCGGTGGCCCGGTCTACGGACGGCTGATCAACACGTCGTCGGAGGCCGGACTGCTCGGTCCGGAAGGACAGGCCAACTACGGTGCGGCGAAGGCGGGGATCACCGCACTCACTCTCTCGGCGGCGCGTGCACTGCGCCGCTACGGCGTACGGGCCAACGCGATCTGCCCGCGGGCACGGACCCAGATGACCGCCGGGGTGTTCGGGAACGCGCCGACCGACGGTGTCGACCCGCTGTCGCCGGAGCACGTCGTGAAGCTCGTGACCTATCTGGCCGGACCCGACGCCGACGAGGTGACCGGACAGGTGTTCGTCGTCTACGGCCCCAATGTCATGCTGATGGCCGCACCGACGATCGAGGAGACGTTCACCGCGGGTGGGGACGCGTGGGATTCGGGGGATCTCAACAAGGCGTTGACCAGCTACTTCGCGGGTCGTGACGCGGGTCGGACATTCTCCGCGAGTCAACTGGTCAACTGACCGATCCGGTCAACGGTGCGTGATAGGTTCGCGGGTAATCCGGTCGAGCGCACCGAACGGGCATTGCCCCGGGGGGTAAGGAGTGCTGGTGTTAGAGAAGCTCGCCACGCCGATGGCAGGCGTCGGGGACTTCGTCTCGTTGGGGGTCGATTCAGCACGGGAACTGTTTCGGCGACCATTCCAGTGGCGCGAGACCGTCGAACAGTCGTGGGCGATCGCCCGGGTGTCGATGGTGCCGACATTGCTGGTGGCGATCCCGTTCACCGTCCTCGTCAGCTTCACCCTCAACATCCTGCTGCGTGAGATCGGCGCACAGGATCTGTCCGGGGCCGGTGCCGCTCTCGGCACCATCACCCAGATCGGCCCGATCGTCACCGTGCTCATCGTGGCCGGTGCCGGCGCCACCGCCATCTGCGCCGACCTCGGCGCCCGCACCATCCGCGAAGAGATCGACGCGATGAAGGTGCTCGGCATCAACCCGATCCATCGTCTGGTGGTGCCGCGGATCATCGCCTCGACCGGCGTGGCCATTCTGCTGAACAGCCTCGTCTGCACCATCGGCATCGGCGGCGGCTTCGTGTTCTCCGTCTTCCTGCAAGACGTCAACCCAGGCGCCTTCATCGCCAACCTCACCCTGCTCACCGGATTCGGCGAGCTGATGATCTCCATGGTCAAGGCCGCGCTGTTCGGCTTGTTCGCCGGCATGGTCGGCTGCTACCAGGGCCTCAACGTCAAGGGCGGCGCCAAGGGCGTCGGCGATGCGGTCAACGAAACGGTCGTCTACTCCTTCATGGCACTGTTCGTGGTGAACGTCGTGGTCACCGCGGTCGGCCTCAAAGCAACGGCGGGCTGAGCGATGGTCTTACCCTTCACCACCCGATTCCGCACCGCCCGGGTCGCCGCCAAACGTGCCGGCGAGGACTGGGATCAGATCGGCGACCAGGCGCTGTTCTACTGGGACAGCCTCGTGGCGATCCCGCGCGCCCTCAAGCAGTACAAGAAGGAGACGCTGCGGCTCATCGCGGAGATCTCCATGGGCACCGGCGCACTGGCGATGATCGGCGGCACGGTCGTCGTCGTCGGCTTCCTCACCCTGTTCACCGGCGGCACCATCGCCGTGCAGGGCTACAGCTCGCTGGCCAACATCGGTGTGGAGGCACTCACCGGCTTCTTCTCCGCGTTCATCAACGTCCGCATCGCGGTGCCGGTCATCGCCGGCATCGCGCTGGCCGCGACGATCGGCGCGGGCGCGACCGCCCAACTCGGCGCCATGCGTGTCAGCGAGGAGATCGACGCGCTGGAAACGATGGCCATCTCGTCGATCCCGTACCTGGTCAGCACCCGAATCGTCGCCGGACTGATCGCGATCATCCCGCTGTACGCGCTCGCATCGCTGGCGTCATTCCTGGCCAGCCGGTTCGCGACGGTCTTCCTCTACGGTCAGTCGCCGGGCGTCTACGACCACTACTTCAACACCTTCCTCATCCCGTCGGACATCCTCTGGTCATTCGTGCAGGCGATCTGCATGGCTGTCGCGGTCATGCTCATCCACACCTACTACGGCTACAACGCCTCCGGGGGTCCGGTCGGCGTGGGCGTCGCGGTCGGGAACGCGGTGCGCGCATCGCTCGTTGTTGTGGTCGTGATCACACTGCTCACCTCGCTCGCCATCTACGGCGCCGACGGCAAGTTCAACCTGGCGGGGTAGGGGCATGTCGAGAAAGCAGGAGCGCAGCAGGGCGGTCCGCCGGACCGCGGCCGTGGTCATGGTCGGCAGCCTGGTCGTGATCATCGCCGCCGCCGCAGGCCAGTTCCTCGGGTGGTTCGCCGACACCGAACCGGTCACCCTCGAGGCCCCGCGCGCCGGACTGGTGATGAACCCCGACGCCAAGGTGAAGTTGCGCGGCGTCGAGGTGGGCCGGGTCGAGTCGATCACCGAGACCGACTCCAAGGCCGTCCTCAAGCTCAACATCAACGCCGACCAGATGTCGCAGATCCCCGGCAACGTCGGTGCCGACATCAAGTCGAACACCGTATTCGGCGCCAAGGCCGTCGATCTGGTCGTGCCGGCCTCGGGGGCCTCGGGCACCCTGCAGTCGGGACAGACCATCAGCGGTGACCAGGTCGTCGTCGAGCTCAATACCGTCTATCAGCAGCTGGTCAGCGTGCTGGCCCAGATGCAGCCCGACAAGCTCAACGCCACCCTCGGCGCGATCGACACCGCGTTGTCCGGGCGTGGCGAGCAGACCGGTGTCGCGCTTGAGCAGCTCTCCGATCTGCTGGGCAAGACCAATCCGCACCTGCCGGAACTGAATCGACTGCTGGCCGAGACGGCGACGGCGACCAACGTCTACGCCGACGCGATGCCGAGCCTGATGCGCGACATCGACAACTTCACTGTCATCGGCAACACCCTCGTCGACAACAGCGCCAACCTCGACGCCCTGCTGATCAACGCCACCGGCATGGCCAACACCATCGACGGCGTCATCTCGCCGTCGAAGGCCCGGCTGATGGCGACACTGTCCAACTTCAGTCCGGTCGCGAGCATGCTCGGCTATCAGGCACCCGGACTCGCCTGCTTCATCACCGCATCAGCCATCGGTACCAAGAAGGCAGCCCCGATCTTCGGTGGCGAATACGGCCTGACCCTGTTCGCCGGATTGCTGCCGGGCTCGGAGCCCTACCGGTACCCGGAGAACTTGCCGCGCAACAACGTCGACGGCCCGCCCACGTGTGAGGGCGGCCTCGGCGATCCCGATTCGGCCGAGCACGTCGACTTCTACGTCGGCGACAACGCGGAACAGCCCTACGCGCCGCGAACCAAGCCCAAGGCCGATCGGACCAAGCTGTTCCAACTGCTGTTCGGAGCCCCGCCCCGTGGATAACAGAGCCCGCGCGTTCCGCGCGACCCTGATCAAGCTCGGTGCCTTCGCGATCGTGATGGTGCTGGTGTTCGTCGCCCTCGTCGTCGTGTTCAGCCGGTATCGTTCGGGCAAGTCCGACGACTACACCGCAATCTTCACCAGTGCGTCGGCGATGAAGTCGGGCAGCAAGGTGAAGATCGCCGGTGTCGAAGTCGGTGCGGTGCACTCTATTTCGCTCAATCGGCAGAATGAGGCCGAGGTCGACTTCAGCGTTGACCGGCAGTACCCGCTACCGTCGTCGGTGCGCGCGCTGATCCGCTACGAGAACCTCACCGGTGACCGGTACCTGGAACTCGAGCAGGGTACGGGGAATCCGGGCCAGACGCTGTCCGCGGGATCCGAGATCCCGTTGGCCCAAACCGAACCCGCCCTCGACCTCGACAAACTGCTCGGCGGATTCAAACCCCTGTTCCGCACGCTGAACCCGGACGAGGTCAACGACCTGTCATCCTCCCTGATCCAGGTGTTCCAGGGGCAAGGTCCGGCGCTGAACCAACTGCTAACCAGCACAGCAGATTTCACCAACACGCTGGCTGATCGCGACCAACTGATCGGCGAGGTCATCGACAACCTGAACGCGACGATGGCCACCGTGGAGGGCGATCGCACCGGATTCGACGAGAGTCTCGACAAACTCCAGCAATTGGTGAGCGGACTCAATGAGCAGCGGGGCGTCATCGGCGACTCGTTGACCCAGACCTCCAAGCTCACCAACAGCCTGTCGGATCTGCTCGTCACCACCCGCCCCGACATCAAGTCGGCCACGGACAACCTCGGTAAGACGTCGGCCGAGGTGCTCAAGGCAGAACCGTATGTGCGCGGACTGATCCAACGACTGCCCAACGACTACAAGATGCTGTCCAACGTGGGTAGCTACGGTGCTTGGCTGCAGCTGTGGCTGTGCCGAATTCGACTGCTGTTCAACGGGCCCGGGAACAACCAGATCTGGTTCACTCCGGTCGATGTGACCTCGCAGTCCACCAATCCGGGCGGGCGGTGTTACCCCCGATGAGCCCATTCCGTGGACTATTCCGCAGCACCCGAACCGAATCCGACGACGCCGACGTCAAACGCGAAGAGGGCCGGGGAGGTCGCAGCCGGGCGCAGGTCGGGGTGATCGGTGTCGTGGTCACCGCCATGGTCGTCATCGTCGCCATGCAGATGGACAAGCTGCCCTACCTGTCGCCGATCAGCACCTACCGTGCCTACTTCGACGACGCCGGTGGTCTGGTCACGGGTGACATCGTCACCGTGTCCGGCGTGAACGTCGGTACCGTGCAAGCCATTTCGCTGGCGAGCACCGACCGCGGCACCAAGGCCGAAGTGACCTTCCGGATGCAGGACGACGTCCTGATGGGAATCGACAGCCAGGCGGCGATCAAGACCGAGACGGTGCTCGGCCGCCGAAATCTGACCCTCATCCCACACGGACC
Organism: Gordonia sp. CPCC 205515; assembly: GCF_048537925.1. Classification (NCBI taxonomy): domain Bacteria; kingdom Bacillati; phylum Actinomycetota; class Actinomycetes; order Mycobacteriales; family Gordoniaceae; genus Gordonia; species Gordonia sp. CPCC 205515. Next base: position 43,041 of record NZ_JBCLVJ010000010.1, read on the forward strand.
GGGACGGATCAAGCCGGGCGGCGAGATCAAGAACGAGAACACCATCTCGCCCTACTCGCTGACCGACGCACTCGAAGGCGCCACCAACACCCTCTCCCAGACCGACACCGAACAGCTCAACGTCGCGTTGACCACCATGGACGAGGCGTTCGCCGAGACACCCGACCAGGTCAAGGGTGCGGTGAACGGTGTTGCGCGCCTGTCCAAGGCAGTCGCCGATCGCGACAACGAACTCCGCGAACTCCTCGGCCGCGCCAACGAGGTCACCAAGATCGTCGGCGACCGCAGCACGCAGATCAACCGGCTGCTCCTCGACGCCAACTCGTTGCTCGGTGAACTCCAGATGCGGCGCTCGGCAATCGCCGCGCTGATCACCGGAACCCGTGACGTCAGCAATCAGATCAGCGGATTCATCGCCGACAACAACGCACAGCTGACGCCCGTGCTCACCAAACTCAACGGCGTCCTGAAGATCCTGAGCGACAACGATGCATCGCTGCGCAAGGCGATCGACGGACTCGGACCGTACGCCAACCTGCTCGGCGAGGCGGTTGCCTCCGGGCCGTACTTCTCGTCGCTGGTCGGTGTGCCGACCTTCGGTGACTATACCGGCCTGTTCATGAAGGTCTTGCAGCAGAAGTACCCGCAGCTCTACACCGCGTTGGGCCGCACCGGTTCTCCCGCCGACCCGCGATCGTGGAGCATGACGCCCGGCGCCCAGGACCCACCGCAGCCCAAGTCGCCGAAGCCGGAGTATCCGACGCCGCCGCCGACCTATCCACCGAACCCGACCACTTCGCCGACCGCGCCGCCGGTCCCGCCGACGGGAGGACGCTGACATGGGACTCGGCAAACGGGTGTGGCAGGTCATCGCCGGTGTGGTGCTGGTCATCGTCGTGGTGGTCGCCGGCTACTTCGTCGTCAACAAGGCCCGCTTCAACACCGTCACCGCGTACTTTCCGTCGGTCACCGGTCTGTACGAGGGTGATTCGGTGCGAGTGCTCGGTGTGACGATCGGCCATGTGGCCTCCATCGAACCGCGGGACGGCGACGTCAAGGTCGTCATGGACGTCGAGAAGAACACCGCGATCCCCGCGGATGCACAGGCCGTCGTGGTCGCCCAGAGCCTGGTGTCGGGCCGGTTCATCCAGCTGACGCCGGTCTATCAATCGGGACCGAAGATGGTTGCCAACGCAACTATTCCGATGAAACGCACTGCCGTGCCCATGGAATGGGACGACGTCAAGAAGCAGCTCACGCGGCTCACCACGGCGATCGGGCCCGAGGGTGCGGACAAGGGCACCGCGGCCAAGACCATCGACACGTTCGACAAGAACCTCTCCGGCAATGGGCAGGCGATCAACGACTCGATCAGGGAACTCTCCGACGTGATGGGCACGTTGTCGGCGGGTCGCGGCGATCTGTTTGCCACCATCCGCAGCCTGCAGAAGCTCACCGATGCGCTCGCCGACAGTCACGAGCAGATGGTGCAGTTCAATGGTCGGATCGCCTCGGTCAGTTCGGTACTCGGCGAAAATACCACCGCCCTCAACGGTGCCATGCACAACCTGAACTCCGCGCTGACCGACGTGCAGACCTTCATCGACCAGAACGGTAAGACGTTGTCGGCGTCGATGAATCAGCTCGCCAAGTCGACGAAGATCCTCGCCGACAAGGACGAACAGTTCCGCGGCCTGTTGCACTCCTCGCCAACCCAGCTGGCGAACTTCCTCAACATCTATAACCCGTTGACCGGATCGCTGGTCGGCATCTTCGGTCTGGGCATGGGCGCCAACCTGATCACCCTGTTGTGCGGCACCATGGCCGCCAACGACCGACCGGAACTAGACCCCGGTGAGGTCGAGAAGTGCGTCGACGTCCTCGAACCGGTCCTCGCGACGATCTCGGTGAACTATCCGCCGTTCCTGACCAACCCGGTCAACGGCATCATGGCCCGGCCGGATCAGATCCAGTACCAGAATGCCGACGTGAAAGCCCGTGCCCAGGAAGCGATCCGGCAGCAAGATGCCATCACCCGCCAACACAACGGCGGCGGTTCGCTCGGCGACCTGCTGGTGCCGTGGGGAGCCGAGGGCTGATGCGAACACGACTCGTCATTCCGCTGATCGTCTCCGCAGTGCTGCTCCTGTTGTCCGGCTGCGGATTTCAGGGGCTGTCCAGCATGCCCATCCCCGGTGGCGAGGGCACCGACCGGGGTTCCTACGAGATCACCGCGATGATCCCGACCGCGGCCGGACTGACCACCAACGCTCCGGTGATGATCGACGACGCCACCGTCGGCAGTGTCGGGCAGATCAGGATCAAGGACTGGAAAGCGCAGGTCACCCTGCGGCTGAACAAGGGCACCCAGATCCCTCAGGGTTCGCATGTCATGATCGGCATGACCAGTGTGCTCGGGTCGATGCACCTGGAGATCGTGCAACCCGAACATCCCGAGGGCGGCATGCTCGCGCCGGGCGACGAGATCCCGCTCACCAAATGCCCTGAGCAGGAGAACATCACCACGCCGACCGACACCGAGCCGATCCCTGACATCAATTCGGCGCAGCAGGTCGCGGCGTGTACATATCCGACCACCGAGCAAGTGTTGAGCTCCTTGTCGGTGGTCCTCAACGGCGGCGGACTCACCCAACTCGGCGACGTCGTGCACGAACTCGACTCGGTGTTCACCGGACGCCAGGACGTGATCGCAAAGCTGTTGCCGCGGTTGAACACACTCGTGTCCGACCTCGACGCGCAGAAGGCGAACATCATCAAGGCGATGGAGGGGCTGGACCGGTTGTCCGCGTCGATCAACTCCCAGACCCCGACGGTGGAGAAGGCGCTCGCCGACGGACCGCAGATCTTGCAGCTGCTGGTCGATCAACGACCGCACCTCACCGATACCCTCGCTGCCCTGGACCGCCTGTCGCACACCACCAACGACATCCTCGACGCCAACTCCGCGGACATCCGAAACATCGTCAAGAACCTGTCGCCGCTGCTCGACCAGCTGCAGTCGACAGGTCCGGCATTGACCGAGTCGCTCGGTCTGCTCTTCACCTTCCCGTTCGTCGAGGACAAGATCCCGGGAATCGTGCGTGGCGATTACGTCAACGGTGACCTGGTGCTCGACCTCACGTTCGACCGGTTGAAGAAGGGCATGTTCAGTTCCATCGGACTCGTGGGGCCCGAAGGCGTCGTCGGAGCACCGGCCGGTGCCGCCAAGCGCGGCCTCAATCCGTTCACATCCCCGCTCGTTCCGGGTGGCGGGCAACCGCGCGCCAAAGCACCCGCAGCCAAATCGGTTCCGAAACCGGCGCCGAAAACCGCGGCACCGCAAGGAGGTGGCAACTGATGAAGATCACCAGATTCGTCCGCATCCAGCTGCTCATCTTCGCGATCGTCACCGTCATCGCGATGGTCGCGATGGCCATCTACTACGTCCGCGTGCCCGGCATGTTCGGCGTCGGGCAGTACAAGGTGCAGCTGAACCTGCCGAGTTCCGGTGGGCTGTACCAGAATGCGAACGTCAGCTTCCGCGGCGTCAACGTCGGCAAGGTGGAATCGGTGCGGCTCAGTCCGACCGGCGTCGAGGCCACGTTGAGCATCGACAGCGACGCCAAGATCCCGGCGTCGTCGACGGCGTCGGTGCGCAGCGTGTCGGCGATCGGCGAGCAATACGTCGAGTTCATGCCGCAACCCGACGGGCAGTCGGGCAACCTCTACGACGGATCGGTGGTGAGCAGCGACGATGTGCCGGTCGAGATCTCCACGATGCTCAACCAGGCCGACGCCCTGCTGAAGGACATCGACGACACCGCGCTGCGGTCGGCGATGGACGAGGCGTTCCTGGCATTCAACGGCACCGGCGAAGCGCTGCAACGACTCCTGGATTCGATGACGCTGCTCGTCGGGGACGCGACGAAGAACACCGACGTCACCATCAAGCTGGTGCAGCAGGCGGGGCCGCTGCTGGCAACGCAGTCGCAGACCGCTGACAGCATCCGCACCTGGACGTCGGAGGTCACCAAGTTCACCGATCAGTTGCGGGCCAACCGGCCCGAGTTGGTCAGCATCCTGGACAAGGGGCCCGGAGCGGCCAAGCAGAGCCAGGAACTCTTCGCCTCGATGAACCAGACGTTGCCGATGACCATCGCCAACCTCAACGTCGCAGCGAAGACCATGGCGGTGTACCTACCGAACCTGCAGCAGATCATCGTGCTGTATCCGCGGGTGCTGGCCGAGCTGTACACGGCGATGAACACCGGCAGCCCGCGCTACGGCGCGAACGTCAACTTCTCGCTGGGCTTCCAGGACCCGGGCACGTGCACCGTCGGCTTCCTGCCGTACACCGACTGGCGGTTCGGCAACGCGCAAACCGCCCGCGACGTACCGCCCGGCATGCTGTGCCGGGTGCCGCAGGACTCGAATCTCGCGGTGCGCGGCGCCCGTAACTTCCCGTGTGTCGAGTTCCCGGGTCGACGGGCACCGACGCCGGAAGAATGTCGCACCGGGTACAAGCCGGTCAGCGACAACAATTCACCGTTCCCGCAAGGGCTTCCGTTCCCCAGCCCGTGGAGCAAACCAGCCGGGCATGTCACCCAGGGGACACCGACCGAGCACGGTGCCGATCCGGCCGTCTACGCCACCGGCTACGATCCGGACTCGGGAGACTTCATCGGTCCGGACGGCAAGACCTACAACGCCGGACTCGGACAGAAATCGCAAGGACAAAGCAGCACATGGCAGAGCTTGATCACGACGACCGTGCAGAAGTGACCGACACCGGGACAACCGACACCGGGGCAACCGACACGACCGAGGTGCGGGACCGGCAACCGGTGGAGACCGCGCGCACCCCGGTGCGCTCGGCGCCGCTCGGGCGTGGGCGACGGTCCAAGCCGACGTCGCCGGACGCCGTGACCACCGCGGCCGAAGAAGATCCGACCGTCGACGTTCGAACCGACGACGTTCCCACCGAAGATGTTCCTACCGAGGTCGATTCGACGGAAGCCGCCGGTGCGGACGCACGCGACCCCAGCGACGTCGAGAAGACCCTCACCTATCGGGACCGCCGGCGTGCGCGGGCAGCGGCGCCGGAAAGCGCTGTGGCTCAAGCCTCCGAGGTGCGGTACGCCGGTCGTCGGGGAGCGTCGGCGAAGTGGCTGATCGCCGGAGTGGTTGGCATCGTGCTCATCATCGCGTGTGTCGCCGCATCGGTCGCGTTCGCGGTCGGTATCTCGCGGCAGGAGCGCCTGAATGACCTACGTGCCGAGTACTCGGCCTTCGCGAGTCAGATGATCGTCAACCTGACCACCCTCAATCCGGGCAACGTGGACCAGGCGATGAAGACCATGGAGACCAAGACGAGTGGTCGTGCGCAGCAACAGATGCAGGACTCGATGCGGCAAGCCGTCGGACTCGTCCAAGACCAGAAGGTCGACACCAAATCGACCATCATCTCCAACGCGGTGACCAAGGCCACCCCCGACGAAGGCACCGTGATCCTGGTGTCCGGGTGGCAGATGAAGTCACCGGATGCCAAGCAGGACACCATCGTTCAGACCTTCCGGTGGCGGGTTCAGCTCACCCGGATCAACGGTGACCTGAAGATGACCAATTTCGAGTGGGTGACGTAATGCGGACGACCACCGGCAAACTCGCCGGCGTGACCATCGCGGTGCTGGCGCTCGCGGCAATCGTGGTGACCGCCTTCCTCGGCTGGCGCTACTGGGATCTGCGCAGCGTGGAGAACGCCCGCAATTCGTCGCTGGACTCGGCAAAGCGATACGCCACAACAATGTTCGGCTACCAGCCGAACAACGTCGACGACCATATCGCCAAGTCGCAGAGCGTGCTCACCGGCGCCGCCAAACCGACCTACGACGACCTGGTGAGCAAGAACAACCTGGCCGCCGAGGTGCGTAAGCAGGGCGTCGTCTCCGAGGTCACCATCCAGGACGCCGGCGTGGTGACCAACACCAAGAACACCTCGCAGGTGCTGATCTTCATGAATCAGTCGGTCACCCGCGGCGACAAGGAACTGGTCCGCGTCGACCCGAGCCGCCTCACGTTCGACATGGTCGAGCAGGACGGCGTGTGGAAGATCAGCGGCATCGACGTCATCACCGATGATTCGTTCCGCAGCAAGATCGGTGTCACCGACAAGGCCCCGGCCAACGGTGTCCCGCTCAATCCGTCGGCACCGCCGTCGTCGAGTGCAGCCGTCCCGGTGCCGACCCCGCCCGGGGCGAGTACCGCAGCGCCCACGCCGTAATCCCTGAGGTGTGAGGTGTGAGGCGTGGCGACCACCCGATCCCTGAGGAGCGAGGCGCTAGCCGAGCCACGAAGGGCTCGCGACCGGCTTCGTGACGCGTCGGGCTCGCTGCGCTCGCTCGTCGCTCCTCAGCCAGCGGATGGATGACGCGGGCTCCTACTTGACGCGGAGCGTGCCGCACAAAAAACGAGGCCGGTCACTCGGCAGTGACCGGCCCCGATTCCCCTGTGAGAGTTCAGGCTTGTGGTGTCATGTACCCCATCGGCATGAGGATCGACTTGTGTTCCAGGTAGGACTCCAGCCCCTCGCGACCGTTCTCCCGACCGATGCCGGAGTTCTTGAACCCGCCGAACGGGGACGCCGGATCGATGGCGTACCAGTTGATTCCGAGGGTTCCGGTGCGTACCTGCTTGGCGATCTCGACGCCCCGTTCGACGTCGGAGGTCCAGATCGAGCCGGCCAGACCGTAATCGGAGTCGTTGGCGATCTCGATGGCCTCGTCGACGGTGTCGTATGCGATGACGCTGATGACCGGGCCGAAGATCTCCTCGCGGGCGATGGTCATGTCGTTGGTGACACCGGTGAAGATGGTTGGCGTCACGTAGAACCCGCTCTCGAGTCCGTCCGGACGGCCGCCTTCGAGCGCGGGAGTGGCGCCCTCTTCTTTGCCCTTGGCGACGTAGCCCTCGACCTTGTCGCGCTGCTTGGCGGTGATCAGCGGGCCGAGCATGGTGCCCTCGGCGGTCGGTAGGCCGGGAACGAACGTCTTCGCGGTTTCGACCATGGCACTGACGATCTCGTCGTGCCGTGAACGTGGCACCAGTACGCGGGTCTGGGCGACGCAGGCCTGACCGGCGTTGATCAGTCCGGCCGAGAACACCAGCATGAAGATGTTCGACTCGAGGTCGACGTCGTCGAGCACGATGGCCGCCGACTTGCCGCCGAGTTCCAGCGAACAACGCTTGAGCGCATCACCGCACCGCGCGGCGATCGCGCGTCCGGCGGCGGTGGATCCGGTGAAGGTGATCTTGTCGACGTCGGGATGATCGACGAGGGTCTGGCCGGCGGTGACCCCGCCCGGCACCACCGAGATGACGCCCTCGGGGACGCCGGCCTCGGTGAAGATCTGGGCGAGAAGATTGGCATTCAGCGGGGTTTCCGGTGCGGGCTTGAGGACGATCGAGCAACCGGCGGCGAGCGCGGGCCCGAACTTGTTGGCCAGCAGGAAGAGTGGGACGTTCCACGCGATGATCGCGCCGACCACACCGATGGCCTCGCGGGTCACCAGGGTCTCGCCGAACATGCCGGTGCGGAGTTCTTCCCACGGGAAATCGGTGGCGGCCGCGGCATAGCCCTGCAGCACGCCGGTGGCCGGCAGTCCCTGCAAGGTGGCGACGTCGGTCGGCGTGGCACCCATCTCCGCCGACACCAGTGCGGAGATATCGCCCATGCGCTCATTGATCAGATCGGCGGCACGGTTGAGGACGGCCGCCCGGTCGGCGGGTGTCCGGTCGCGCCAGACGCCCGAGGTGAAGACCGTGCGGGCGATCTCGACGGCGGTGTTGACGTCGGTGTCGTCGGCCAGCGGAACCGATCCCACGCGCTCGCCGGTGGCGGGGGAGAAGACCTCCAACGTCTCGGTCGAGTGCGGGTCGACCCATTGTCCGCCGAGGTACAACTGCGGCTGATCGCCGGCGCCGACCAATTCGGCGCTCGGACGGGACTCGACGGTCTCGGTCATGTAGCTGCTCCCCTGTGCATGAGTGATGTGCGTTGCTCCCGGGACCGATACTAGAACACGTTCTACTTCGTTGGCCAGGGGGCTGCGACACGGGCCTCAGCTGGCGCTCCGGCCCGGCTCAGCCGGCGGTGAAACCTCAGAGACCGAAGCGGATCATGTCGGAGATGCCGTCGACTGCGTCGCGCAGCAATGCGACCTGCTCGGCGACGGTGGTGCACTCGAGCAGGCCCTGGCGGTCGGCGGCGCCGATCGGCAGGCGCGCGGCCCACCCGAAGACGCCGTGCTCGGCGAGATCGTCGTCGTCGAAGGTGGGCAGACTGTCGAGGGGCGCGTTGCGGGCCGCGGCTACATCGGCGACCAACGACCGGATCGCGACACTCAGCTCGGTGAGAGCCGCCCGGTCGTCGTCGCCGATCACCGGATCCGGCAGCACCTCGGTGATCGCGCGCGGATAAGGGTCGTCGGGCAACCACTCGAGGACGCGGAACCGCTCGGTGCCGGTGCATGTCAGGGACGCCTGGCCGTCCTGCTGGCGCAGGAGGTTCTCGATCCGTGCGTACGTCCCGACCTCGTTGCGCACATCACCGCCTCCGACCTCGCTGCCGCGGGCGATCAGCACCACCCCGAACCGTCCCGATTCCTTGGAGGTGCCGAGGCAGTCGGCGAGCATCTGCCGGTAACGCGGTTCGAAGATCCGCAGTGGCAACGGCTCACCCGGAAGCAACGCCGTGCCCAGCGGGAACATCGGCGTGACCGGCGGTGTCACGGAATTGCTCAGGCGGACGGTCTGGCGTCGAGGACGACCTCGAACTCCAGCAGGTCCGCACCGGAGGCGACCGGCTTGGCGCGCTCACCCGAGTGCGCTTCGCGAGCCGGACCCGACGCCCACGCCTGGAAGTCCTCCTCGGTCTCCCATTGGGTGACGACGAAGTAGCGGTCGTCGCCCTTGACCGGGCGCAGCAACTGGAACCCGAGGAATCCCTTGGAACCGTCCACCGAATGCGCACGATTGGCGAATCGCTTCTCGAGTTCCGGACCGGCGCCCTCGGGCACCGAGATCGCGTTGATCTTCACAACAGTCATGCATCCACCCTACTGGCAACTCTCGGCGAATCGGCGCGGGTGCGGTGTAATCGATGCAGGACGAACAGGAGGATCGACATGGCCCGACAACGGCTCGAACCATCCGACGAGCATCCCATCACGGTGAGTCCCACCGGAGCGCGGATCGTGGTACGCGTCGGTGATGTGGTGATCGCCGACACCTCGGCGGCGCTCACCCTCGCCGAGGCGAATTATCCACCGATGCAATATGTTCCGTTGTCCGATGTGAATAAGGAGTTGCTGCGGGACAGTGCCACGACGACGTACTGCCCGTTCAAAGGGGACTGCGCCTACTACGACCTCGTCGTCGACGGGCGGGAGATCACCGACGCGGTCTGGACCTACCGAGAGCCCTATCCCGCGGTCCACGAGATCGCCGGGCACGTGGCGTTCTATCCCGACCACGTCGACGTGGCATCGGACTGATTCCCGGCCGGCGCCATAGGGTGGACGGCGTGACTGCGACATCCGCGGCCTGCGCCGACATCGGTCTGCTCGACCACGGTGGACCCATCGACCGAGACGGATTACCCGTGCGCGGAGTAGGTCCGATCGTGTTGTTGCACGGTCTGATGGGGCGCGGACGGACGTGGCGGCGGCAGATTCCGTGGCTGCGTCGGCATGGCCGGGTGTTCACCTTCGACGCGGCGTTTCACACCGGGGCCGACGTCGAGTTGCCCGCCGATCCCACCGAGTTGAGTACCGAACGGTTCGTCGCCGATCTGGCGGAGATCCTCGTGTGGATCGACCAGGGCCCGGCGGTGCTCGTCGGCCATTCAATGGGCGCGCTGCACGCCTGGTGTACCGCCGCGACCTATCCGGAGATGGTGTCCGCGTTGGTGATCGAGGACATGGCACCGGACTTCCGGGGCCGCACCACCCGCAGTTGGACGCCGTGGTTCGACAGTTGGCCGCAACGTTTCGAGTCCGTCGACGACGCGCAGGCAATGTTCGGTGCCGTCGCCGGCCGGTACTTCTACGAAGCCTTCGACGACGGCAAACTGCATGGGCGGCTGGATATCTGGACCGAGATCGCGGAGGAGTGGGGTACCCGCGACTTCTGGTCGCAGTGGCAGTCGGTGGCCGTGCCGTCGTTGCTCATCGAAGCCGAACACACCGTCGCGCCGCCCGGCCAGATGCGAAAAATGGCCTCGGTCAACGACTCCGCCCGATACCTGTCGGCACTCGGCGCGGGCCACCTCGTCCACGACGACGCGCCCGATTTGTATCGGGGCGCCGTCGAGGCCTTCCTCTCCGCGCTGTAGACGCGGATCAGCTTGGCGGACCGTAGCTTCCGGGACCGTATTGCTGTGGTGGGTTCTGGGGCGGGTACGGCGGGTTCGGCGGATACTGGGCGCCGTATTGCGGTGCTGCGCCGGGCGGCGTTGTCGGCCATCCGGGTTGTACGGCCGTGTCGTAGGCAATCGGTGCCCCGCTCATCCGGCGATACGAGTACGCGTGCAGGAGCGCGGTGAACGGCATGGTGAAGATGCTGCCGATGTAGAGCAGCGCCTGCCCGAGATAGTTGATGCCGTAGATGGCAATGAACACCAGCACCGAATCGCCGACGCGCTGACGCACCAGCTGCGACGACGCGCTCATCGCAGCGATCGGGCCCATCTTGCGATCGACGACGAAGAACGGCGCGAACTGCAGCAGCACCATTGCGATGAGGCCGGGGATGATGCACAGGATCAACCCGATCGTCACCACGATTCCGACCAGGATCATCGTGCCGAGCAGCGGCCAGAAACGGATGGTGGTCAAGAAGGTTCGATTGGTGACGGGCTCACCGTTGACGGTACGGATCGATCCGGCATAGACCGCCATGTACAGGTAGATGAGCGCGATCGTCAGCAGGATTCCCAGCAGCACCATCAGCAGGAGGCCGCCCGCGTTGACCGAGCCGGTCGTCGTCGAATAGCCGTACGCGTCGGTGGTGGTCTCCAGGTTGCTGAACGCCCAGATGCCCGCCGGGATCATGAGGCCGCCGAACACCAGCACCGCCACGAACATCAGGATGCCGGGCAGCAGCATCGGCCAGAGGTTGTCGCGGAACCGATCCCACGACCAGCTGAACGCCTTCCCGAAGTCCAGCTTGGTGGGGTCGTTCGGCGGGTAGGGGGAGCCGGGCGGCGGGCCGGCCGCGTACTGGCCGGTGGGATATTGACCCGGAGGATATTGGCCGGGTGCGGGCTGGCTCGGTGGATAGCCATAACCCGGGTGGGGTGGCGGCGGGTAACCGGGCCCGTATCCCGGCTGCGGCGGCGGATATGACTGATTGGACGGTTCAGGGCCGCCGGTCGGCGGCACGCTGGGCGGTTCGCTCATCGCGCCAACGTAGCAGGATTGGCGGGTGCGCACAGTCGGTCAGCGAGCCGACACCGAGCGTCGAATCAATCGCCCTCTCCGGCAAGGCAATACCGACCGTCGGTGGTCAGCTCGACGAGGCCGTCGACGAGCAGCGAGTCCAGCGCGCGGTTGCGTTGGGTGATGTCGGTGGTCCATACCGTGTCGAGGCGGGAGCGGTCGACCGGATGCTCGGTTCCGCGTAGGACGTCGAGCAGCAGTCCGCGGACCTGTCGGTCGGTCCCCGCGAACTTCTGCACCTTGCGCGGCGGCCCGGTGTGCGCGGGGCGTCCCAACCGAATCCACGTGCAGTCGGACAGTGGGCAGTCGTCGCATCGGGGGTTACGGGCAGTGCATACCAGTGCGCCGAGTTCCATCAACGCGGCGGAGAACCGGGGTGCCGACGGCGCGAGCCTGCCCTTGCGGTCCTTGGGCAGGAGTTCATTGGCGTCGTCGAGGTCGAAGCGCGACGGATTGCCCGGCTGCTCGCGACCGTGCACGGCGCGGGCGATGACCCGACGCACATTGGTGTCGACCACCGGGACCGACTGTCCGTAGGCGAAACAGGCGACCGCGCGGGCGGTGTAGTCGCCGATGCCGGGCAGGGTGAGCATGGTCGCGACGTCGTCGGGCACGCGGTCGTCGAAGCGTTCGGCGAGGACCGTCGCGCACTCGTGCAGCCGCAGCGCGCGGCGCGGATAGCCCAGCTTGCCCCACGCTCGCAGCACCTCACCCTGCGAAGCGGCGGCCATGGCCGAGGGCACCGGCCAGCGGGTCACCCACTCCCGCCACGGGCCCGTCACCCGAGCGACCGGCGTCTGCTGCAGCATGATCTCGCTGATCAGGATCTGCCAGCCGGACAAGCCCGGCTCCCGCCAGGGCAGATCCCGTTCGTGGACGTCGAACCAGCCGAGGAGGGTGGCCGGTGGCACACTAGTCGTCATGACTGCAGGATTGACTCCGTCGAAGGCTTGGCAGGTACTGCGCGAAGGGAACGACCGCTTCGTCGTGGGCGAGTCTCAGCATCCCAGTCAGGGTAGCGAGGACCGTGCGCGTCTGGCCTCGGGGCAACACCCGCACGTCGTGCTCTTCGGCTGCTCCGACTCGCGCCTGGCCGCCGAGATCATCTTCGACCAGGGACTCGGCGACATGTTCGTCGTTCGTACCGCAGGTCAGGTCATCGATTCGGCCGTGCTCGGTTCGCTCGAGTACGCCGCCGAGGTGCTCGAGGTGCCGCTGATCGCGATCCTCGGCCACGACAGCTGCGGTGCGGTCAAGGCAACCCTCGACGCCCTCGACGACCTGCAGATCCCCGGCGGGTACATCCGCGACGTCGTGGAGAAGGTGACACCGAGCATCCTCGCCGGCCGCAGCGAGGGACTGACCCGCGTCGATGAGTTCGAGGCGCGCCACGTCGTCGAGACCGGCCGGCTGATCATGCAGCGCAGCCGGATCATCGCCGATCGGGTGGCCACCGGGAAACTCGCCATCGTCGGCCTGACCTATCAGCTGGGCGAAGGTCGCGTTCAGCTGCGCGGTGTGTACGGCGAGGTCGGCGACCTGCCGACGGCGGTCGTACCGAGTGCAGCCGCCACCGCCTGACCCAGGTTCGGCTATGGCCTGCGACACATGTCGGCCTTAACCCCAACTTGAGACTTTTGGCCGGTCAGAGGCTGTTTGCGCGACACGCCGGTCAGGGTCGACCGGGGCCGGTTCCCTGGCCGTTAGCGTGGGCTGCGTGATCGAACCGCAAGGCCCGCTGCCACCCGAGATTTATTGGCGACGACGAGTCGTCGCCATTGGTGGTGCCGCCGTTGTGGTTGCGCTGATCATCGGTCTGATCGTCTGGTCGACCGGCGGAAGTGATGACTCCCCGAGTAACGCTGCCGCGTCGTCGTCGGAGACGTCGACGACCGCGTACTCGAGCGAGACCAGTGCGCCCTCGTCGAGTGAGGCCGCATCCGGCGGTTACGGCGGCGCTGCTGCCGGCGGTGCGGCGGCAGGGGGCGCCGCGAACGGCAGTGTTCCGGTGTCCGGTTCGGCAGCTGTACCCAGTGGTGCCGCTGCTCAGGCGCCCGGCCCGGTGCCCGCATCAGGACTGTGCCCCGACTCCAACATCGGCGTCGTGCTCTACACCGACAAGCCGACCTACACCACCGGCGATCAGCCCGTCTTCACCATCGTCACCACCAACGTCGGGCTCACCGAATGCACGCGTGACGTCGGTAAGGCAGCGCAGGATGTCGTGGTGCGCACCCTCGACGGCACCCGCACCCTCTGGTCCGCGCGCGACTGCTCGCCGCTGCAGACCGTCAACAACGTCACCCTGCAACCCGCCCAACAGGTCCGCGACACCATCACCTGGTCGGGCACCACCAGCAACCCCGGCTGCGACAAGCCACGCGTGCCCATCGCAGTCGGGGGTTACCAAGCCATCGGGAAGATCGGCGAGAAGGAATCGGCGCCGATCACGTTCAACGTCGTCGCGCCCGCGCAGCAGCCGTAGCAAATGTCTGATGTCAGGTCGTTCCCCGCGCGATGAGTTCGACGGGGAGTCGCGTGGTCTCCGCTTCCCGACCCTCGACGAGGTCGAGTAGTCGGCGCGCGGCGGTCTCGCCGATCTGCCGGGCGGGGGAGCGGACCGTGGTCAGCGGGACGGGTAGCTGCGCGGCGACGGGAATATCGTTGTAGCCCAACAGTGCAACGTCGTCGGGGATGCGCAGGCCCAGGTCCCGGGCGACACCCATGACGCCGATGGCGATGGTGTCGGAGACGGCGAAGATGGCCCGCGGGCGGTCCGACGACGATTCGAGTAGCCGACGGCCCGCCTCGATACCGCCGTCGACCTCGAACGTCGACGGCACGACGCGCGCGGCGGGTAACTCGATCGAGGCCCGGTCGAGTGCCGATCGGAAGCCGTCGAGGCGGTCGGTCGCGGTGGTCGCGTGGGCCGGGCCGGCGATGACCGCCAGGTCGGTGTAGCCGCGGTCGAGGAGATGCCGCGCGGCGAGGTAGCCGCCGTGTCGGTCGTCGCCACCCACGAATGGCAGGCCCGCATCGGCGTGCCGGGTGACCGTCAGCAGCGGGACGTTGCCCACCGCGAGCGATTCGATGAACGGCCCTCCGGGCGTATGCAGGCTGCTCAGCAGGAGGCCATCGACCTGCCGCCCGACCAGCAGTGCGATGGCCCGGCGCTGGGCATCGAGGTCGTCGGGTGGGGATGACAGCAGGACCGAATAGCCGGCGCGGGTCGCGGCCTCCTCGATGCCCTGATACGTGGTCGCGACCACGCCGTCGGTGAGTCGAGGCATCACCACTCCGAGCGTGGTGGTCTTGCGGGTCCGCAGGCTCGCGGCCCACAGATTGGGCTGGTAGCCGAGCTCGGCGGCGACCTCCCGCACCCGCAGCGCCGACTCCGACCAGCCGTCGGCGGGTTCGGGCTGGCGCAGCACCCGCGACGCGGTCGATACATGCACCCCGGCTCGCTCGGCGATCTCCTTGAGCGTCGGCGCCCGATTGCCCCCGGCCATGCCACCCCTCCTCCCGAACACGTCACACGATGTTGACGACGGCTCTCGATGCCCTTACCTTAGACCATGCAAACGTTCGTGCAATCGTTCTTACCAGGAGGCATTCGATGGCCCGCCCGCAAACTCTGACTCAGCTCTTCGCTCTCGACTCCCTGCTCGACGAGGAAGAGATCGCCATCCGCGACACCGTCCGCAAGTTCGGTGACGAGCGCCTGCGGCCTCACATCGCCGACTGGTTCGAGGAAGCGCAGCTGCCCGCACGCGAGCTGGCCAAGGAACTCGGGTCGCTCGGCGCACTCGGTATGCACCTCGAGGGTTACGGCTGCCCGGGCACCAGCGCCACCGCCTACGGCCTGGCCTGCCTGGAACTCGAGGCCGTCGACTCCGGCATCCGCAGCCTGGTGTCGGTGCAGGGATCGCTCGCGATGTTCTCCATCCATCACTGGGGCAGCGAGGAGCAGAAGCAGGAGTGGCTGCCGCGGATGGCGGCCGGTGACGCCATCGGCTGCTTCGGTCTGACCGAACCCGACTTCGGCTCCAACCCGGCCGGCATGCGCACCAACGCCAAGCGCGACGGCGACGACTGGGTCCTCAACGGCACCAAGATGTGGATCACCAACGGTTCGATCGCCGATGTCGCCGTGGTGTGGGCACAGACCGACCTCGACGACAGTCCCCGCGGCATCCGCGGATTCGTCGTCCCCACCAACACTCCCGGATTCTCCGCCCCGGAGATCAAGAAGAAGATCTCGCTGCGCGCCTCGGTCACCTCTGAACTCGTGTTCGAGGACGTGCGGCTGCCGGCGTCGGCGATGCTGCCCGAGGCACAGGGTCTGCGCGGACCGCTGACCGCGCTGGGCGAGGCGCGTTTCGGCATCATCTTCGGAGCCATCGGCGCCGCCCGCGACTGCGTCGAGACCGCCATCGACTACGCGCAGACCCGCGAGGTCTTCGACAAGCCGCTCGCCGGCTATCAGATCACCCAGACCAAGATCGCCGACATGGCCCTCGAGGTCGGCAAGGGGCACCTGCTGGCCTACCACCTCGGCCGACTCAAGGACCGCGGCGAGATCCTTCCGTCACAGGTCAGCACCGGCAAGCTCAACAACACCCGCGAGGCCATCGCGATCGCCCGCGAATGCCGAACCATCCTGGGCGCCAACGGCATCACCCTCGAATACCCGGTGATCCGGCACGCCAACAACCTGGAGTCGGTGCTCACCTACGAGGGCACCTCCGAGGTGCACCAGCTCACCATCGGTCAGGCCCTGACCGGTGAGGGCGCTTTCCGGTGACCGATTCCGCGTTGGGTGGCTTGGTCATCGCCGATTTCGGTCGGGTGCTGGCCGGGCCGTACGCCACGATGCTGCTCGCCGACCTCGGCGCCGAGGTCATCAAGGTCGAACGACCGGGCACCGGCGACGACACCCGCGCCTGGGGGCCGCCGTGGATTGGACCGCCGGAGGCCGCGGAGTCGTCGTACTTCTTGTCGGTCAACCGCAACAAACAGTCGATGGCGCTGGACCTGACCGACGACGAGGGGCTCGCTGCAGCAAGAGAACTCGTCGAGCGGGCCGATGTGGTGGTGGAGAACTTCCTGCCCGGCACCCTCGATCGGCTCGGTCTCGGCTACGACGCGGCACGGGAGATCAATCCCGACATCGTCTATTGCTCGGTCACCGGATTCGGTGGCAACAACCAGCTACCCGGCTACGACCTGCTGATCCAGGCCGTCGGCGGACTGATGAGCATCACCGGACCGGACCCGAACACCCCCACCAAGGTCGGGGTCGCGATGGTCGACGTGATCACCGGATTGCATGCGGCCGTCGGCATTCTCGCGGCGCTGCGGTATCGCGATCGGACCGGGGAGGGGCAGCGGATCGAGGTCAATCTGCTGTCGTCGTTGTTGTCCGCGTTGGCAAATCAATCGTCGGCCTATGTCGCCGCAGGCGTGGTGCCGCACGCCATGGGCAATCGGCACCCGAGTATCGCGCCCTACGAGGTGTTCTCCGCCGGCGACCGTCCGCTGGTACTGGCGGTCGGCAACGACCGCCAGTTCACCGCCCTCGTCGATGTCCTGGGACAACCGGAACTGGCTGTCGACGAACGGTTTTCGACGAACAAGGCGCGGGTGGCGCACCGCGACGAGCTCGGCGCGATCATCAACGCGGCGTTGGCGAACGACACCGCGGACGCCTGGTTCTCCGCGCTCACCGAGCGGCGGGTGCCGTGCGGTCCGCTCAACGACATCGCCGACGCCATCGCGCTGGCCGAACGACTCGGCCTCGACCCGGTCATCACCATCGACGACGAGCGTCGCGACGCACCGATCCGCCAGGTGGCCAACCCGATTCGGCTGTCGGCGACCCCGCCGACGTATCGGTCGGCGCCGCCGCGGCTCGACGAGCATCGCACGGTGTCGCAGCAGGCGTAGTCGAGGCGGCCCTTCGACACGCACGGCTCCTCCGTCGCCGGGCTGCTCAGGGAGCGGGTGGTCGCGCGAGCTGTGCAGGGAGCGGCGTCAACTACTCGTACCGCTCGATACTCGACTCGGCCAGCCGGGACAGACCTTCGCGGATGTGGCGCGCCCAGATGCTACCGATGCCCTCGACGGCTTGCAGGTCGGCGGCGCTGGTCGCCAGTAGTGCCTGCAGGGTGCCGAAGGAGCGGACCAGGCGGTCGATGTGCGCGAACTGCAGCCGCGAAATCCGCGCGAGCATGCGGTAGCCGCGGGGGCTCATCGCGGTGTCCTGGGCCTCGAGGGTCGTCGGATAGCCGAAGGAACCGGCCAGCAGGGTGAAGTCCAGCAGGTCGGCGTCGGACAGGCTCTCGACGGTCTCGAGTGCCCGACGCACCTCCTCGGTGCTCGCGGGCTCGGGGCTGGCGTAGTAGTCGCGGACGAGCAGTTCCCGCATCGTGTCGAGGTCGCTGATCAGCTCCTCGAGCTGCAGGCTGACCTGTCGGCCGTTGGTGCCGAGTTCCAGGACGTACTCCTCGATCTCCACCGACACCCGGCGCACCATCTCCATCCGCTGCGCGGTGGACATCGCGTCGCGCAGCAACACATAGTCCTCGATCTCGGCGCGCGACAATTGCGCCACCACCTCGTCGAGGCGCGTCTTGTAGCGCTCGAGGGTGGCCAGCGCGACGTTGGCGCGGGAGAGGATCGGGTCGGGGCTCTCCACCACGCGGCGCGCGCCGTCGACGTAGACCGACACGATCGACATCGACGCGCTCACCGAGATCACCGGATGCCGGGTCTGGATCGCCGTGCGTTCGGCCGCCCGGTGGCGGGTACCCGACTCCTCGGTGGGGATCGACGGGTCGGGCACCAACTGCACGTTGGCCCGGACAATCCGTTTGCCGTCGGTGGAAAGGACAACGGCGCCATCCATTTTCGCGAGCTCACGCAGGCGGGTCGGGGCGAACTCGACGTCGAGGTGGAACCCGCCGTCGCAGATCTTCTCCACATCGGAGTCGTGGCCGAGGACGATGAGCGCGCCGGTCCCACCGCGCAGGATGCGCTCGAGTCCGTCGCGCAGTCCGGTGCCGGGGGCGACCCGGGCCAGCGTGTCCCGCGTCAGTTCGGACTTTGCGATCTCGGCCATCACTTCTCTCTTCTGCCCCACGAGGGCATGCGTGCCCCGTCGTCTAGGGTATCGGGACGTGAAGAGCACTTTCGTCGTCCCCACCGACCTCGACCCCGTCCAACGGCATCCGAAGGCCGTCGAGCCGGGCGAACGCATGCGGATGCACAACCCGCTGTGTTACGGCTGCGGCGAGGAATCGGCCGAGGGGTTGCACCTGCAGATGTTCGCCGGTGAGGACTTTGTGGTGACCGCGTCGATGGAGGTCGCGCCGCGATTCGAGGGTGGGCCGGGCGTCATCCACGGGGGTGTGCTGGCCACGGCCTTCGACGACGTCATGGGCATGGTGCCGATGCTGATCGGGCCGTCGGCGGTGACCGTACATCTCGAGGTCGACTATCAACTGCCCATCCCGATCGGTTCGACGCTGCAGTTCACCGCGACCCTGCTCGGGCGGCAGCGGCGCAAGATGTACGTCGAGGCAGTCGGGCATCTGGGTGATCCGGCAAAGCCGGTCGCCACTGCACACGGCATCTTCGTGACGATCAACGCTCGCGAGCACTTCGCCGAGCACCTCGAGAACAGCCAATTGGGCGACGACTACAAAAAACGCATGTCCCGGCCCTGACTCGCCGTCAGAACGGGGCGTCGGCGACACGGGCCATCGCGGCGCGCACCGCCTGCTCAAGATCGCCCACGCGGGTCACCCGAATCCCGGCCGGCAGCTTCTCGTCCGTGCCGCTCGGCACGATGGCGTGGGTGAAGCCCAGTCGCTTGGCCTCCGCCACCCGACGGGCCACTCCGGTCACCCGGCGCACCTCGCCGGCGAGCCCGACCTCGCCGATCGCGACCGCCGTGTGGGGGACGGGCGTCTTGCCGAACACCGACGACACTGCCAGTGCGATCGCCAGATCTGCGGCCGGTTCGGTCACCCGCATGCCGCCGACCGTGGCCGCATAGACCTCCTGGTCGCCCAGCGGCACACCGAGGCGATTCTGCAGGACCGCCAGCACCATCGCGACGCGCGCCGAATCCAGCCCGGACACCGCACGACGCGGAATGGCCATCTGGCTCTTGTTCGTCAGTGCCTGGATCTCGCCGACCAATGCGCGCTTGCCATCCATCGCGACCATCGACGTGGAGCCGGTGACGTCGGAATCTCGTTGGTGTACAAAGATTCCCGACGGATCGGTGACCTGATGAATCCCGTCGTCGCGCTGCTCGAAACAGCCGACCTCGTCGGCCGCGCCGAAGCGGTTCTTGATGCCGCGCACCATCCGAAGGCTCGAATGCCGGTCACCCTCGAACGACAGGACGACGTCGACGAGGTGCTCGAGGGAGCGAGGGCCGGCCACTGCGCCGTCCTTGGTGACATGCCCGACGAGGATCACCGCAATCCCGCGGTTCTTTGCCAGCGACACCAAAGCCGTTGTGACCGCTCTGATCTGGGTGACGCCGCCGGTGACGCCGTCGGTGCCGGTCGCGACGACGGTCTGTACCGAATCCACCACCACCAGTGTCGGACGCACCTCATCGATGTGCCCGAGGATGGTTGCGAGGTCGGATTCGGCTGCGAGATAGACATTCTCGTGGACGGCGTCGGTGCGTTCGGCGCGCATGCGGACCTGGCCGGCTGATTCCTCGCCTGTCAGATAGAGCGCGGTCCGCCCGCTCTGGGCCCAGTGCTTGACGGTTTCGAGCAGCAGCGTGGATTTGCCGACGCCGGGTTCGCCGGCCAGCAGGATCACCGACCCGGGCACCACGCCGCGGCCGAGGACCCGATCGAGTTCGCCGATGCCGGTCGCGATCGCGGTCGACGAGTTGGCATCGACCTCGGTGATCGGCCGCGCGGGGCTGGTCGGCGTGATGCCGCCGACACCGTTGGGTTTGACGGCCGACGCGGCGACCTCGTCGATGGTGCCCCACTCGCCACATTCCGGGCAGCGGCCAACCCATTTGGCCACGGCGTTGCCACAGCCGGTACAGCGGAAGGACGACTTGGGTTTTGCCACGTCGGAGAGACTATGCGGTGCCACCGACAGCCGTCGCCGGCGTGGCGGGTGCTGTCGACGAACTCAGCGGTCAGTGCCCGCCGGTGTGCTCGTCGGCCGGGGCCTCGGCCTCGCGGATCTTGTCCTGGCGCGGCAGTGTCGAACCGGAGTCGACGGGCGTGCGGATCGCCACGATGCCCGCCTTCTCGAAGCGGAACACCAGCGGAGTCGTCAGGCCCGCGGCGACCGTATCGCCTGCGTTGTTGAGCACCACGCTGATGCGCTGCTCGGTGCGGCTCTGGACTTCCTCGGGAATGAGCAGGCCGGCCGGCTTACCGGCGCGCAATGCCTGGCCCGCCGGGATCTTGGCGCCGTCGCTGCCCTCGGCGATGGTGACCGATCCACCCTCGGGAGCGGTGATGGCGACCAGGCGGTCCTCGTTGACCGGGCTCAGGTTGTTGATCACAAAGGCGAGCTGGAACGGTCCGCCGTTGCCGAAGACCTCGTCGGCCTTGTCGGTGGGGTAGAGGATCTGCACGTCACGCAGCTGCAGATCGCCGATGTTGGCCAGGTTGCCGTTGACGGCCGGCTCCTGGTTGGCGGTCTGCGAGATCTGACCCGCACCGCACGCGGAGGTGCCGAGGGCGACGGCGATGCCGAACGCCGCAACCGCTGCGACCTTGGTTGCGCTGCCGGCCGAACGCCGAGCGGTTTTCCGAAGCACTGACACCCGTTCCTCCCAGGTAATCGAAGGTAATCCCTTCAGGTGAACCCTGCACTACGCAGCGTAGTGGGCGGTGGCCGGAAAAGTCCGACGGGGTGCCAGATTGGTCGTCGGCGTGTGTGGCGTAGGGCGGCTGCGCAGGCAGTCGGTGGGGGCGCTCACGCACCGCCTTACGCTGGTCCATCGCCCTAGGTAGACGGGGTCAACCGGCGGGTACAGCGCGTTGACCTGCGCCGTTGTGAGAGGCCTCTCGGACGCCCGTGCTAGACTGGCTCTACTCGAAAGGGGCATGGAACATTGAACTTCAAAGTTGGCGACACCGTAGTTTATCCCCATCACGGTGCTGCTCGAGTCGACGACATCGTGACTCGAACCATCAAGGGTGAACAGATCGAATACCTCGTTCTCAAAGTTGCCGATGGTGACATGACCGTTCAGATCCCCTCATCGAAGCTGGAGTACGTCGGAGTTCGCGACGTCGTGGGTGAAGAGGGTCTCGGCCAGGTTTTCGAGGTGCTTCGCGCACCGCACACCGAAGAGCCGACCAACTGGGCGCGGCGCTTCAAGGCCAATCAGGAGAAGCTGATCTCCGGTGACATCATCAAGGTCGCCGAGATCGTGCGTGACCTGTGGCGGCGTGAGCAGGACCGTGGACTGTCGGCCGGTGAGAAGCGCATGCTGACCCGTGCTCGCCGTGTGCTCGTCGACGAACTGTCGCTGGCACAGAACACCGATGACGAGAAGGCGACCACCATTCTCGACGAGGTTCTCGCCGCCGCATCCTGAGTGGACATGTCCACCGGGGTGATCGTGCCCGCCGCGGGTTCGGGGACCCGCCTGGGCGAAGCACTTCCCAAGGCGTTCGTCGATCTCGACGGCCGCAGCATTCTCGAAGTATGCGTTGCCGGGATCGTCGATGCCGGCATCGCAGACTCCGTGGTCGTCGTCGTGCCCGTTGATCTCATCGACACCGCGCGCACGCTGGTGCCGGACGTGACAGTCGTCGCCGGCGGCGCGCATCGGTCGGAATCGGTGCGGGCCGGGCTTGATGCGCTCGGCTCCGACTACGACATCGTGCTGGTGCACGACGCCGCCCGACCACTCGTCCCCGCGAGCGTCTTCCGGCGCGTCGTCGACGGCGTGCGTGCCGGTCATCCCGCAGTGGTGCCCGGACTTCCCGTGGCCGACACTCTCAAGCAGGTCGATCCGTCGGGTTCGTCGTCGGCCGAACGGGTTGTCGCGACCGTCGACCGCGAGGTGCTGCGGGCCATCCAGACGCCGCAGGGATTCACCCGT
This sequence comes from Gordonia sp. CPCC 205515, assembly GCF_048537925.1. NCBI lineage: Bacteria > Bacillati > Actinomycetota > Actinomycetes > Mycobacteriales > Gordoniaceae > Gordonia > Gordonia sp. CPCC 205515. The sequence goes on from NZ_JBCLVJ010000010.1 coordinate 65,646, forward strand.
GAGGCACTACTGCGCGCACATGCCGACGATTCCGGCTTGGCCACCGACGACGCCGGGCTCGCCGAACGGTGCGGTATCGACGTACACGTCGTTCCCGGGGATCCCCTGGCGTTCAAGATCACCACGCCGTGGGATCTGCGCATCGCGCGTGACGTCCTCGCGGAGACCGGAAAGGTACATCCATGAGAGTCGGCATCGGGACCGACGCGCACCGGATCGACCCGGACACCCCGTGCTGGATGGTTGGACTGCACTTTCCCGACACGCCCGGCTGCGAAGGGCATTCCGACGGCGACGTCGGTGCGCACGCGCTGTGCGACGCCGTCTTGTCGGCGGCCGGTCTCGGTGACGTCGGATCGGTGTTCGGCACTGGGCGGCCGGAATGGTCGGGGGTTTCCGGGGTCGCGATGCTCGAACACGTCCGGAATCTGGTCGACGAAGCGGGCTTCACCATCGCCAACGCCGCTGTCCAGGTGATCGGCAACCGGCCCAAGATCGGACCCCGCCGCGACGAGGCCCAGCAGGTGCTGGGTGCCGCGCTGGGCGCGCCGGTGTCGGTCTCGGCGACGACCACCGACGGCCTGGGCATGACCGGTCGCGGTGAGGGCATCGCCGCGGTGGCCACTGCGCTACTGCTGAACAGGTAAGATCGCACGTCGTGACCTTGCGCTTGTATGACACCGCCACCCGAGAGGTGCGCGACTTCACGCCGCTGCACCCCGGCCGTGCGACGGTCTACCTGTGCGGTGCCACGGTGCAGGGCGTCCCGCACATCGGGCACGTCCGCAGCGGTATCGCCTTCGACATCCTGCGACGCTGGCTGGAGTACCAGGGCCTCGACGTCCTGTTCGTCCGCAACGTCACCGACATCGAGGACAAGATCCTGCGCAAGGCCGCCGACGCCGACCGGCCGTGGTGGGAGTGGGCCGCCACGCATGAACGCGAGTTCACCAACGCCTACGACGCGCTCGGGGTGCAGCCGCCGTCGGGCGAGCCGCGCGCCACCGGGTTCGTCACCCAGATGGTCGAGTACATGGAGCGGCTCATCGAGCGCGGACACGCCTACACCGCCGACGGCAACGTCTACTTCGACGTGCGGAGTCTGCCCGACTACGGGGCGCTGTCCGGGCACAAGCTCGACGACGTGCATCAGGGGGAGAGCGCGGGAACGGGTAAACGCGATCCTCGCGACTTCACGCTGTGGAAAGCGGCCAAGCCCGATGAGCCGTCGTGGCCCACGCCATGGGGAGCGGGGCGCCCGGGCTGGCATCTCGAATGCTCTGCGATGGCCACCTCACTGCTCGGCCCTGAGTTCGACATTCATTGCGGTGGTATGGATCTCATCTTCCCGCACCACGAGAACGAGATCGCGCAGGCGCACGGTGTCGGAGATCCGTTCGCGCGGTACTGGTTACACAACGGCTGGGTCACCATGGGTGGCGAGAAGATGAGCAAGTCGCTTGGCAACGTGGTGTCCATTCCGGCGATGCTGCAGCGTATCCGCGCGGTCGAACTGCGGTATTACCTTGGCAGCGCCCACTATCGGTCGATGCTCGAATACTCCGAGGGTGCGTTGACCGAGGCCGCCGCAGGCTATCGACGCGTCGAATCCTTCGTGCACCGCGTGTCTGCGCGCGTCGGTGAGGTGTCGATCGGCGCGGTGCCCGATGCTTTCGCCGCGGCACTCGACGACGATCTCGGCGTACCCGCGGCGCTGGCTGTGGTGCACAACGTTGTGCGCGAAGGGAATACCGCACTGGAATCCGGTGACGGTCCCGGCGCGCTCGCGGCCGCCGCTGCGGTGCGCGGCATGATGGGCGTCCTCGGTGTCGACCCGCTCGACCCGCACTGGGCCGACACCGACGCCGACGATTCAGCCGCCAACGCGGCGCTCGATGTGCTGGTACGCGCCGAGTTGGCGCGCCGCGCACAGGCTCGCGCGGACAAGGACTGGGCCACTGCCGATGCGGTGCGGGATCGGTTGTCCGAGGCGGGAATCGAGGTCACTGACACCCCAGATGGTGCGCAGTGGTCGCTGAAGGGAGCTTCCTGAGATGGCCGGAAATTCGAAACGTAAAGGCGCCATTCGTAAGTCGGGCACCAAGAAGGGGCAGACCGTCGGATCGGGCGGGCAGCGTCGGCGCGGGCTCGAGGGTCGCGGTGCGACGCCCAAGGCTGTCGACCGCCCGTACCACGCCGCGCACAAGAAGGCCAACGCCGCCTCCAAGGCGGTGGCCGGTCGTGGTGCACCGCGCGGCCGTAAGGACGACGGACCCGAATATGTGTTGGGCCGCAACCCCGTTCTCGAGTGCCTCCGTGCCGGCGTGCCGGCGACGGCGCTCTACCTGGTGGCCACCTCCGAACCGGACGATCGGGTTGCCGAGGCAGCCAAACTCGCCGGCGACAAGGGCATCGCGATCCTCGAGGTGGGCAAGGGTGAACTCGATCGCATGTCCGCCAACGGACTTCACCAGGGCATCGCCCTGCAGGTGCCGGAGTACCGCTACGCGCATCCCGACGACCTGATGCAGGCCGCCCGCGACAGCGGCACACCGCCGCTGCTCGTCGCGCTCGACAACATCACCGACCCGCGCAACCTCGGCGCGGTCATCCGGTCGGTCGCCGCCTTCGGCGGACACGGTGTGCTCATTCCACAACGACGCAGCGCCAGTGTCACTGCCGTCGCCTGGCGCACGAGTGCCGGTGCAGCAGCACGACTTCCGGTCGCGCAGGCGCCGAACCTGACTCGCACGCTGAAGGATTGGGCCGCATCCGGGGCGCAGCTCGTCGGGCTCGACGCCGAAGGTGATGTGACCCTTGATGAGTACGACGGCAGCGGCCCCACGGTCATCGTCGTCGGTTCCGAGGGTAAGGGTCTCTCCCGGCTGGTGCGCGAGACCTGCGATTCGATCCTGTCGATCCCGATGGCCGGTGACGTCGAGAGTCTCAACGCCTCGGTGGCCGCGGGTGTGGTGCTTGCGGAGTTTGCGCGGCAGCGGCGGGCTCCCACCGCTCGTTGACGGCGCCCAGGATCCCGTCGACAGCGCCCTGAGTTTCGTTGACGGCGCCCGGGATCTCGTCGACAGCGCCCTGAGTTTCGTTGGCGGCGCCTGGGATCTCGTCGACAGCGCCCGTGCCCCTTGGGTCGACCCGCTGAAATGGGTCGTCGATCAGCGAGCGTTGGGCTGCGCGGCAACGACAATGCCGGCGTCGTCGAGCGAACGTCGCACTGCGCGTGCGTGTTCGACGGCACCTGGAGTGTCACCGTGCAGGCAGACGGACTCGGCATCGATGCGAATCGTCGAACCGTCGACTGCCGTCACCGATCCCTCGACCACGAGGTCGACGACGCGGCGTGCGATCGCTGCGGTATCGGTCAGTACTGCCCCCGGTTCCGAGCGGGGCACCAGCGTGCCGTCGGGTTGATAGGCGCGGTCGGCGAACGCCTCGGTGATGACCTGGATGCCAGCGGCCTCGGCGAGGCGCAGTGACAATGAGTCGGGCAACCCCATCAGGGGTAGATTTCGGTCGTATTCGGTGACCGCTTCGATCACGGCGCGAGCCTGTCTCTCGTGCTTGACAATCGAATTGTAAAGCGCCCCATGTGGTTTGATGTATGCAACCGATGTGCCGGCCGAGCGTGCGATCGCCTCGAGTGCCCCGATCTGATACAAGATGTCGGCAGTGAGGGCGGCGGGCTCGACATCGATGAACCGGCGTCCGAAACCTTCGCGGTCGGCATAGGACACTTGCGCACCGACCCGCACCCCGGCCGCGGCCGCCGCTCGACAGGTCGCGAGCAGTTCGGCGGCACTACCGGCATGAAACCCGCAGGCGACGTTGGCGCTGGTCACAACGTCCAACATGGCCTCGTCGTCGCCGACACCCTCGCCGAGATCGGCATTGAGGTCGACGACCAGACCGGAGGAACGTTGGGTGGTAGCCACGTATCCAAGTGTATGGCGGGTGCTGCGGATGACGTGTCGGGCGCTGTCGACGGGATCGCGGGCGCTGTCGACGGGATCGAGGGCGCTGTGGGCGGAGTGGCGGGCGCCACAAACCTCGCCGTCGACCAGCGACTATGGTGGGGACCATGACAACGATCGATAGCAGGGTTACCACGGCCGATGGCATCGTGGAGGGCGCGCGCGGCAAGCGCAGCCGCCGCGGCACCATCAGCTGGAAGGGCATCCCGTTCGCCGCGCCGCCGGTGGCCGGCGGTCGTTTCCGTGACCCGCAACCGGTCCACCCGTGGCCGGGTGTCCGTGACTGCACCCGGTTCGCCAAGGCGGCGATCCAGGAGAAGCGCTTCACCGCCGTCGGGCCAGGCCGCTACCAGCCGATGAGCGAGGACTGCCTCACCCTCAACGTCTTCGCCCCAGACCGGCCGTCGTCGACGCCGCGACCGGTGATGGTCTTCATCCACGGCGGCGCCTACATCCTCGGCACCGCCGCGACCCCGCTCTACGAAGGGTCGCTGCTCGCGCGGGCACAGGACGTCATCGTGGTGACCGTGCAGTACCGGTTCGGGCCGTTCGGGTATCTCGACCTGTCGGCCTACTCCTCCGAGGACCGCACCTACGACTCCAATCTGGGCCTGAAAGACCAGGTCGCCGCGCTGCAGTGGGTGCAGACCAACATCGCCGCGTTCGGCGGCGACCCCGCCAACGTGACTGTGTTCGGCGAAAGCGCCGGCGGTTCCGCGGTGGTCACCCTGCTCAGCACTCCGGCCGCCGAAGGGCTGTTCGCGCGCGGCATCGCCGAGAGCCCGGCGTGCGAACTGGTGGTGTCCGCCGACTCGGCCAGCCTGTACGCCGATGAGTTCCTCCGACTGCTGCGAGACCCGGAACGACGTGCCACCGGCTTTGATCCCGACGCCGAACGTCTGAGCACCGAGGACGCGCAGAAGCTGCTCGCGCGGTCGTCGTCGCGGGCGATTCATCAGGCCGGCGACCGGCTGATGAAGTTCGCCATGCACGCCGACCGGGCGGAATCGGTGCCCTTCGGGCCGGTCGTCGACGGCACCTACCTTCCCGCGTCACCGCTGGAAACCGCCAGCCGGGGCCAGACGCTGCCGGTGCCACTGGTCATCGGCAGCAACCACGACGAGGGGTTGCTGTTCACCAAGCTGTGGAATGTCCTGCCCGATGCCGAGAAGACGCTGCTACGTGTCGACGATGAGCAGGCCCGCGAAGACCTCGCCGCCCTCTACGACGGCGCCCGCGACCGCATCGAACTCACCGGCGACGCCGTGTTCTGGGGTCCGATGACGGCATTCGCCGCCGGTCATGGCAGTGTCGCGCCGACTTACGTCTACCGCTACGACTTCCACACCCGCCTGCTGGCCGCGGCCGGGGTCCGGGCGACACACGCGACGGAACTGTTCGCGGTGTTCGGGGCGTATCGCACCGCGATCGGCGCCGGACTGGCCGTCGGGGACTGGCGATCGACCGGCCGGGTGATCAACGACGTGCAGGACCGCTGGGGTGCCTTCGCCACCGCAGGCACCCCGGGGACCGGGTGGCCCACCTACGACGCCAACCGCAAGGTGCTCATCATCGACGACCCGGACCGTGTCGAGGTGGATCCAGAGGGCAGTCGGCGCGAGGCGTGGAGTCGGGTGCACGCGATCGTGTGACGTGAGGGGCTCTCGTTCCGACCAGCGTCGGGCTCCCACCGCTCGTCGCGCTCAACGAGCGGTGGGCTAGGGCGCCCAGTGACTGGGCGGATCGGCGGCGAGGAACGAGATCACCAGGGGATTGAACAGCTCGGGCGCTTCCTGCGGGAGGATGTGCGTGCCGGGGAGGATGGCGAGTCGGCCGTGCGGGAGGGTGCGGGACAGCGCCAGCGCGTGTTCGAGTCGCACGACGCCGCGGTCGGCGGCGACCACCAGCGTTGGGGCCCCGACGGCGGCGAACTCGCTCAGCGGATACTCCGGTTCCACGTCGAGCATGGCGAGGGTCTTGTGGATGACGTCGTCGAAGTGGTCGGCCCCGTCCGGTGAGGCTGCGCGGTAGCCGCTGCGCAGGTAGTCGATGGTGTCCGGGTTGCGGTCGCGCATCAGGCCGAAGAACTCGTCGGCGTCGCGGCCGCCGCTGTTCAGGTAGCTGCCCATCAGGACCAGTCGGTGGACCAGGTCGGGGCGCCGGCGGGCGACTTGCAGCGCGATGACCGCGCCGTCGATCCAGCCGACCAGGTTCGCGGGTCGGCCGACTTCTTGATCGAGGTACGCGATGGTCTCGGCGGTCATGTCGCCGTAGCTGAACGGGCCGTCGTGGTCGGGAGAGTGGCCGTGTCCGCTGCGTTCGGGCACGTAGAGGTTGAGTCCGGCGTCGACCAGGTCGTCGATCTGCGCACCCCACGACGATGCCGACCCGAATGCGCCGTGTAGCAGGACGGTCGGCCGGCCCGACGGGTCGCCTTCACGGTATTGCCAGATCCGGCGACCCAGGACGTCCGTGTAGGTGCCGCCGTCGATCATTTCTCCCGCCGCGACGCTGACCACGTTGCCCATGCTTCCAGACAGTGCGACGCCGCAGGAAACGGTTCCGACTCGAATCCACAACGACTGCAAATGCTGGTGTGATCGGCTGGATCACCACCGGGCGTCAATGTTGGCGGTTGCTGATGCCCGCACGAGCCGGGTCTATTACGTTGGCTAAGAACGCTGTGCTCTGCCCGCCGAGAATTGCTGTGCTCCCGCGCACGAAAGGTTCCGATGGACATCCGTCAGAGGTCCCGCCGACGAATCGTGATGATTCCAGCGCTGTTGGTCGTGCTCACCGTGGTCGCTGCACTCGCGGGGCTACCCGGCCGCGCGACCGCGGTGCCCGGGGATCCGCCGTCCCCCATCAGCCTGACCGATCTGGGGTCGTCGTCGACGATCTCCTTCCCCGGACAGCAGGGCCAGGTGAGTCTGAGTCTGCCGGTGCCGCCAGATCTTGCGCCCGCCACGCTGCGCGGCACCACGCAGGTACCCGACTTTGTCACCGGCGGCAGTGTGGATGTGTTGCAAGGAGATCGGTTGATCTCCCGCACGCCGATCAGTACCGCGCCCAGCGCGCCGATCGAACTCTCGCTGCGCGGGGTGAACGTCACGAAGAACGCGGCCGACCTCACCTTGCGGGCATACCTGCAGATCCAGGGCTTCTGCCAATTCGACCCGGCGAATGCCTTCCGGATCACCGGCGCGAACGTCACCTACACCGGACGCGAGGCGATCCCGACGACCGTTGCAGGTTTCCTGCCGCCCATCTTGCGGGGCCTGACGATCTACGTGCCGTCCGACGTGCAACAGGACGAAGGCGCTGCCGCAGTCAATCTCGCTGCCGCGGTCACCGCGAACTATGGTGCGGCCCGGGTGCCGGTCGAGACCGTCGGACTGCCGCGCGCCAACATGACGCCGCCTGAGGTACCGGGTCCGCTCGAGCGGCAGGTCGTCATCAACAGCAAAGCGCCCCAAGGCCTGAGCCTGCAGAACAATCGGGGCAGCTCCTACCTGGTGATCGGTGGGTCGGGCGACGACCTGGTCACCCAGACCCAGTTGCTCACCTCGGATCTGTCGCCGATTGCGCTGAGTTCCTCGGCGGTCGCCGGCACCCTGCATGCGGCGCCGCAGTTGCCGCGGGACGTGCAGACCCTGGCCGACCTCGGGGTAACTGATCAATCGGTCACCTCCGCGTCGTGGCCGAGCATCTCGTTCGGCATCGATCAGACCCGAATCGGCCGACCGTCCAAGGGCATTCGTGTGCAGCTCATCGGCACCTACAGCCCGGGGCAACGCAATACGAGCGGCATCATCGCGGTGCAGGCCGGCGATCGCACCATCAGCACCATCTCGGCCGACGGAGACGGCAGCTACAACCAGTGGGTCGACATCCCCGATGACGTCGTCAAGCGTTACACCGCAATAACTCTCACCTATCAGCGAGGTGACCTCGGTGAGGCGTGCGGTACCGGATACCGCAGTTCGCTGAGCCTGAGCTCGGCCGGCGAGGTGCAGGCCGACCCGGCGGATCCTCCGCAGCCCAGCGGATTCCAGTCACTGCCGCAAGCCCTGATGCCGCGTACCCAACTCGCCTGGACCAAGGGTGACGTCGGTGATGTGTCCCGTGCGGTGACGATCGTGGCCGGTATGCAGCAGATGTCGACCGTGCCGCTTGGCATCGACGTGGTCTCGATGGACACCGCTGGGTCGTCGGATCTGCCGGCGATCCTCATCGCCGCCGACGGCACGGGACTACCGGAGCTCACGCTTCCGCTGCAGACCGATGGGCGGACGCTGAAGGTGGTCAACACCTCGGGCGACGCGCAGACGTCGTCGGTCACCCTGAACCCGGGCATCAACTTCGGTGCCCTCGAGGTGACCCGGCAGAACGACCGCAGCGTGCTGGTGGCCACCTCCACCAACGACACCGCCGACCTCGACGGACTGCTGCGCGGGTTGTCGGCCGGCAGCCAGTGGAGCGGCCTCGAGGGTGATGCCATCCTGCAGGTCGCCGGCAACGATCCGGTGACGGTGGCGTCGGACCAGGTGAGTCCGGTCGAGTCGTCCGACGGCCACGGTTCGTGGTGGACGGTGGCACTGGTGGTCATCGGCGCGGCGCTGCTCGCCGGGTTGGTCGCGCTCGCCACGATCCTGGCTCGACGACGACGCCGGCGGCCGGAGGCGCAGTGACCGTCGCCGACACCGTCCCCGCGCCGCCGGCGCGCGGTCCCCGGTGGCGAGAACGATTCGCGGACAACCCCGGATGGGTCGTGACCCGGCGCTGGCTGCTGGTGTTGGCCGCCACGGTGGTGGCCTTCTGGTCGACGCTCGCGGCAGTGGTCTACGAGATGCGGGCCGGCACCCTCATCACCTATCTGCCGGCCGCGGTTGTGCTGGTTGTCATCGCGGCGACCGGTATCGCCTGGCGTCGCGGTGCGGAACTGCCGATCCGCGACCGGCAGACCGACGTCATCGTCGGCATCATCGTCCTGATCATCGCGGGCACGCTCAAGGTGATGAACCTGCGATACGTCAACGTCTACATGACCACCCACATCGACCTGCTGGCGATGTGGATGTTTCTGTTGGGCAGTTGTTGTTTGGCGTTCGGGTTGCGTCCGGTGGCCCGATACCGATGGGCGTGGCTGCTGCTGCTGATGATCTTCCCGCTGCCGTATCGGCTGATCACGCTGACGCTCTACGGCGGGCCGATGGTGGCGGGCGGGGTGATGGTGGTCTTCGGGGCGGTGGCGACCGCGGTTGCGGGCGGGCGCACGCGAACCAGTGCCTTGGTCGGAGCGGCGATCTCTTTCGGTGTGGGCTTGGTGATCTTGGTTGCCGTTCGACTCTGGGACCCAGCGGCTTTCGTGTGGTATCAGACGTTGCCTGCGGTCGGTGCGTCGCTGGTCGCGAGTGCTCTGCTATACGTCGATTACCGTCGGCGGCACGGTGATTCGTGGAGCCCGCTGGGCAGGCCGATGTTGCCGACGAGTGTGGCCCACATCGGTCGACCGATGTTCGTGATCATCGTGATGGCCGTCGGCCTGTTCTTCGTTCCGGTTCCGGCGGTGGGTGGTTGGCCCAATACCTACGTGTCAGGACTCAATACGCGACCGCCACTGATCGTTCCGGAAGGCTGGGTGCAGGGGCGGGTATCCACCTACGACTGGGTGTCCCGGTTGTATCGGCCAGGCGCGACGATGGTTGTCCAGGATCTGCACCAGGCCGAGGGCGGCGTCGAGTTCGACAAGTTCGCCCGGCCGCGCAAAGTGGTGGCCAACTCCATCGAGACCGCCTTCCCGACCAGCCTCGAGGTGTATCCGGTGCTGTTCATCTACGACCTGGTGGGCAACCGGTTCAGCAAGTCGGTGCCCGTACAGCTGCCGCACGGCGTGACCGGCTACCTGCAGACGGTGGTCAACGACACGAACTACCTGACCTACAACCGGATCTATTGGGACTGGACAAACGGGACCACGACCCAGCAGGTGACATTGGTGTCGGTGGACGACCACGATGACGACGCACCCTTCCCGTCTCCCGACCTGACCGTGGCGCGAAACCTGAACTCGTTCTTCACCGTGCTGGGTCGCGGCAATTCGGTGATCATCGACCTCGAGCCGCAATTCAAGGACCGGGATCTCCTCGTCGACTGCGCCACCGATCTGATCAACGCGCAGGTTGCCGCCATCGGGAAGACGGCGTCATGACTGCGCGCGACCCACGGCCCGTCGCCGAACTGCTCGATGACCCAGAGTATCGGGACGCGGCGCTTTACGACGCCGTCGAACGCCTGCGTGATATCGATCCGGTGATGACCGCGTCGGTGCCCTTCAGCCGTGGTCAGAAGATCATCGGCCTCGGGGCGGTGGCCATCGTGGTCGTGTTGTGGGTGCTCTTCCCGATCCCCACCACCGCCACCCTGATCTCGATCGCCACCATCGTCTACATCCTCGCGCTACTGGACCGGCTCACCATCTTCCGACGCGGACTCGTCAACGGCGCCATCATGATTCCCGAGGTTGTGGCCCGCGCGATTCCCGACGACGAGCTGCCGCGCTATACCGTGCTCGTGCCCGCCTACGGGGAACCGGAGGTCGTCGGCGACCTGATCGCGGCGATGGAATCCTTCGATTACCCGCGCGACAAACTTCAGGTACTGCTCCTGCTCGAGGCCGACGACGAGCCCACCATCACCGCCGCCCGCGAGGTCGGCGAGAACGACCTGATCACCGTCGTGCTGGTGCCGCCGGCCGATCCGCGCACCAAGCCGAAAGCGTGTAACTACGGTCTGCACTTCGCCACTGGCGACATCGTCACGATTTTCGACGCCGAGGACAAACCCGACCCGCTGCAGTTGCGTCGCGCGGTAGCCGCCTTCCGGCAGGAGGACGACTCGGTGGTGTGCGTGCAGGGCAAGCTCAACTTCCACAACCCGCGCGACAACATCCTCACCGAGTGGTTTGCCGCCGACTACGGGATCTGGTTTTCCTACCTGCTGCCCGGCATCATGGTCTCGCGTGCGCCGATCCCGTTGGGCGGCACGTCGAATCACTTCCGCCGCGACGTCCTCGACGAGATCGGGGCGTGGGATCCGTTCAACGTCACCGAGGACGCCGATCTCGGTGTGCGTATCTCGGCCAACGGATATCGGACCGCGGTGCTCGACTCGCTGACCCTCGAAGAGGCCAACGTCGATCCGATCAACTGGATTCGCCAGCGATCCCGTTGGTACAAGGGCTATATGCAGACCTGGCTCGTCCACATGCGACGCCCGGTTGCGTTGTGGCACATCCTGGGACCCGTCGCGTGGTACCGCTTCACCCTGCTCATCGCCGGTACCCCGCTCATCGCGTGCATGAACATGGTGTTCTGGTTGATCATGGTGGTCTGGATCGCCGGGCAGCCACCGGTCTTCGCTGACATCTTCCCCGGGCCCATCTACTATCTCTCGTTGATCTCGCTGATCTTCGGCAACGGCGCGGCCATCTACATGAACCTGATTGCCATCCGGGAGGACGGCCGGAGCCGACTCATGTGGTCGGCGATCATCGTGCCCGCCTACTGGATGATGATGAGTGTCGCTGCGATCAAGGGCATGTGGCAGATGCTGTTCAATCCGTCGTACTGGGAGAAGACCTTCCACGGTCTGGCTGCCGGTGATGGCTCCGACGAGTCGGCGACCGCGGACTCGTCGGCCGGCGCTTCAGGTGCCGCATGAACGGCATGTGGACGATGAGCAGGCGACGGATCCTGCTGCTGTTCTTCGGAGTCTGGCTGCTCTACCTGGCCGTCGGTGTGTACTTGGCCGCGGACGCGCGGGTGTACTTTGGCGATTCCCTCTCGCGGGTGCAGGCAGCACAGAGCGTGCTCTTCAGCCGCGATCCGCACCTGTCGGCGATCGGTTTCATCTTCACCCCGCTCACCGCGATCGTGCAGCTGCCGATGACGGTGTTCACGCCGTGGTTCCCGGCAATCACCACCTCGGCGTTGTCGGCGGCGGTGATGTCGTCGGGCTTCATGGCCGGATCGGTGGTGCAGCTGACCGGAATCGCCCGCGATCGCGGTCTGTCACCGGTGATCTCGATCGCGGTGACCGTGTGCTACGCCGCCAACCCGATGATCATCCTCTACGCGGCGAACGGCATGAGCGAGGCGCCGTACCTCTTCTTCCTCGCGTGGGCGGTACGCCGCGGCATGCGGTGGGCCGACACCGACGACGTCCACGACCTCGTCACCACCGGCATGGCACTAGGGTTCGCCTACCTGACCCGCTACGACGGCGCGGCGGCCGCGCTCGGCGCCGGGCTGCTGGTCGCGGTCACCACCTACCGACGTGCCGACCGCACCGACCGGATCCCCCGCGTGCTGCTCGATGTGCTGCTGGTCGCACTGCCGAGCGCAGCGGCATTCCTCATCTGGGCGTTCACCAGCTGGCTCATCACCGGAAACCTGTTCGCGCAGTTCAGTTCCGAATACGGTAACGCCGCCATCATCGAGCAGTCCGGCGGCAGTGGATCGACCACCGCAGTCGATGCCCTGCAGTTCTCGATCATCGAGACCGCGATCCTCACTCCGCTGTTCCCGATTCTGTTCGCCACCGTGGTGATCTTTCGACGGCGCCAACACCGGCTCTATCCGCTGCTGGCGCCGGTGCCGCTGATCGGCGGGGTGCTGCTGTTCCAATTCATCAGCTACGCACGCGGATCCACCTTCGGATTCCTCCGGTTCTACATCACCGTCATCCTGCTCACCGCGATCGTCGCGCTGCTCGCCGTACCCGCCCGACGGGATCCGCCGGCGCGTCGACTCGGCACGCACGCCGACCTGCCGACGATCCCGCCGGAACGTCGCCGTACGGTCACCGCGTTGACCGCTTTGGCCATTGTGGCCGTGCTGGTGGCGATTCCGGTCACCGCGGTCGGCATGCGGTCACCGAAGTATGCGCCCCAGGAGTTTGCGTTCAATTCGCTCGTCCGGCCGGACCCGGACGCGGTCGACCAACGAACCCTCGACGCCAAGAAGGTACTGCGGTCCTTCTCCACCGAACGCGCGATCGCCCAGTACCTCGATCGGATGAATCTGCCCGACGGGAGTGTTCTGACCGATACCGTCTACGGATTCGCCGTCGTCGCACAGTCCGCTCGGCCGAAGCAGTTCGTGATTCCGTCGGATCAGGATTTCACCGAGATCCTGAATGATCCTGCCGCGCACGGGGTGCGGTTCTTGCTGTCGGTTCCCAACGAAGGGCGCGGAACCTCTGATGCGCTCAATATCCGGTTTCCGACACTGTATGAGACCGGTGCGGGCGTCGGGGCGTTGATCATGGAGGCACCGAACCAGGGCACCGACCTGCCGGACTGGCGGATCTACCGGGTCAGCCCATCGGCCGATCTGATCGACGTCGACACCGGAACGGGAGACGACACTAATTGATCGTGTCGGCGATCACCGACCACAGTGGGTCGTCGTAGCCGATGTCGAAGGTGCACTGATCCGGACGTGGATCGGGCACGAACGCCCAGACCAGTGCCGCAGCGGTTCCGGCGTTGCGTTGCTCGATGATTCGGCTGCGCACCTGATCGGCACGCGTCTGCAGTGGTAGGCACGACCCGGCTTCCACGCCGATCTCGTTGACCACAATCGGTTTTCCGAGACTTCGGGCCTGCTTGATCCGCGTCGGCAGATCGCTGCCCGCCGGACCGAAATCGGTGGTGCTGGTGCCGTAGTCGTGATAGTCGAGCACATCGATCTGCGATGACGCACCGACTTTCGCGTAGTCGTCGCCCTTCATACCGCACTGATCGCCGCCGATGAAACCCGAAAAGATCGGATGGGTTGCATCCACCGCACGCAACCGGTTGCCGGCGTCGTCGAAGAATGCGCGCAACACATCTGCGCCGCCCGGCGGGCAGTCGCGGACCTGCCAGTTGCAGCCCTGACTGGTGCAGATACTCGCCTCCGGCTCGCCGACGATCTCCCATCCGGCCAGCATCGGTTGGTCCTTCCATCGTGACACCGCGGTCGCCATCCAGTCGGCAAAGGTCATGCCGCCCAGAGATTTTTGCGCTTGCCACCCGGTCTCGTACCAGTCGCGGGCCTTGAAGTGCTCGTCCTCGCAGGTGCCCGGTCCGCCGGTGAGAACGGGCAGGATCAACTGCTGGTGGCGGGCGGCGGCTGCGAAGACGGCGTCGAGGGGGCCGAAATCGATTGTGCCGGTCGACTTGTTGATGGCGAAGGAGGAGAAGAAGCTGATGCGGGTGAGCGAGCGTGGCGGCAGCCGGGTGAAGAATTTGTCCAGATCGACCTCGGCGCCACAACCGCGGTTGACCGACCAGTCGGTGCCCAATTGGTAGGCGTTGAATCCGGCGGGCCACCAGTCCCGTCCGTCGAGTCGCAGGCCGGTCGGGGTCATCGAGACCCGGCCGGTGAACGAGTGGCTCACGGTGACCTCGGTTCCGGACCTGGGAGTCGGTCCGGCGCATCCCGTCGCGAGGGCCACGATCGCGATGACGGCACACACCACCACCGGGGCGGAGCGGCTGGGGTCCCGACCGAGCCATCGCACACTGTGGAGCGTACTCGCCGCTATCGTCGCGGGTATGTCTCTCGATGACGCGTGCCGCGGGTGGGTGCAGCGGACGGTGCTGATCGTCGGTTCGCTGGCAGTGGTCGGCTCGGGGCTGACGGGATGCTCTTCGGACGTGGCGACCATTGCGCCATCGACGAGTTCGTCGGTGGTCTCGGTCGCGGTCTCGCCGAGTGCGGCCCCGACCTCGGTCCCGCCATCCGTGACTGCCTCCACGACGAGGGTGCCCCCGCCGCCGTATGTCGACCATGTCGTCTGGGCGTCGACGCCGCTCGGGCCGAGCCTGCAGGTCTACCCGACACCCGCCGGACGTCGCGCGGACAGCGATACCGCGATGGCGACCGCGTGGGCTGAGGTCCTCCGGCTGGCCCCGCGCGCCGCGACGCCGGGCATGCAAGCCCAATTCGACTGCCACTGGACGTTTGCCCGTGCCGTCGAACCGAACAAGCCGAGCTGGAACATCGAGCCGTGGCGGCCGGTCGTCACCGACGAGGAGATGATCGCCACCCGGTGCAACCCGGGTGGGCCGGAGGAGTGATCCTCAGCGCGTGGCGAACGTGCGGCGACTGCCGACCCACCGGCAGATCAAGTAGATGATGAAGGAGATCGTGGTCACCAGCACCGAGACCGGCAGCCGGGGTGCCAGTGACAGGATGAGCCCGCCGACCGCGGCGATCTCCGCGAACAGGACCGACAATGCCACCACCCGAACGGGATTCGCGGTCAACCGAGCGGCCGCGGCACCAGGGGTGATCATCAGCGACATCACCAGCAGGGCGCCGATCACCTGGACGCTCTGCGCGCAGGCGAGGGCCATCAGGATCGCGAACACCACCGACAGCAGCCGCATCGGTACGCCCTGCGCTTCGGCAGCGCGCGGATCGACGGAAGAAAACCACAAGGGGCGGTAGATGATCGCCATGCCGGCGAGCACCACCACCGTGGTGATGGCGATGGCGGTCAGTCCGCCGATGCCCACGCTCACCACCTGGCCGGTGAGCAGCGCGAAACCGGTTCCGGTACGACCGTACAAGGACAGGAACAGCACGCCGAGACCCAGGCCGAAGGCCATCACCACGCCGATGACCGAGTCTCGTTCGCGGGCACGGTTTCCCAGAAAGCCGAACACTGCCGCGGCGATCACCGCGCCGATCACGCCGCCGATGTTCACGCTGACGCCGGCCAACAGGGCGGCTGCCGCGCCCGTCACCGACAGTTCGCTCACGCCGTGTACTGCAAACGACATCTGCCGCGCGACGATGAGCGGTCCGAGTACCCCGCCGAGGAGACCGAGGAGCGCCATCGCGATCATCGCCTGGATGACGAAGTCGCGGCCGAGAAGGTCTGCGGTGAGCGAGAAATTCCAGAAGTCAGTGAAGTTGAGCTTCGCCGCCAAGGTCGAGGTCACTGGGGTTGGGTCTCCTCGATCGTGTGGTCGACGCAGTGGTGGGCATCCTCACCGCCGAGGACGACGAGGCGGCCATTGACCCGCACCACGTCGATCTGGCTGCCGTAGAGCTCCGAGAGCGTGTTGCTGGTCATCACCTCGTCGGGCGTCCCGATCCGGAACCGTCCGTCGACCAGGTAGAGCACCCGATCCACATAGGGCAGAACGGGATTGATCTCGTGGGTGACGAAGACGACTGCGGTGTTGGCGGTGCGTCGTCGGGTGTCGATCAGTTCGACGACGAGCTCCTGGTTGGTCAGGTCGAGGCTGGCGAGCGGTTCGTCGCACAGCAGCAGGGATGGGTCGCCGGTCAGTGCCTGCGCCACTCGCAGGCGCTGCTGTTCACCGCCGGAGAGCAGACCGAGTGGTGCGTCGGCGTAGGCGCGTGCCCCGACCTCGTCGAGCGCGGTGTCGACCAACTGCCGCCGCCGCTTTCGACCGAAGAATCCGATGCCCCAACTGCTTCCGTCGACACCGAAGCCGACCAGATCGCGGCCGCGCAAAGCCATCGGATCGGCGTCGTCGGAGTGTTGCTGCGGGATATAGCCGATGGCCTCGGTGACCTCGAGTTCGCCTGCGGTCAGCGGGTATTGGCCCAGCAGAGCACGCAGGAACGAGGTCTTGCCGGAGCCGTTGGGTCCGAGCACGGCGACGAACTCGCCGGGTGCGATGGCGAGATCCAGGCCATCCCACAGGGTTCGGTTGCCGAAGGCGAGGCGCGCGTGCCGGAACTCGGCGACTGGGGCTGCAGTCATCGCGCTACGACGCCGGTTGTGCGGTGGCCAGCGCCGACGAGAGTGCGTCGATCTGGCCGCGTTGCCAGTCGATGTAGCTGGTGACACCGTCGGGCAGGGTCTCGGTGAACTTCACCACCGCAACGTTGGCAGAATTTGCCACCGACAGCAATGCCTCGGTCACCGGATCGACGGCCTGGGTGTTGTAGATCAATGCTTTCACGGTGCGTGAGGTCAGCAGATCTTCCATCGCCGCGCGGTCGGCGGCCGACGGCGACTGGCCCTCCTCGACGGCTGCGGTGAACCCGGCGGGCGCGACATCCTGCAGTCCGGCTTCGTCGAGGAGATACTCGGCGAGCGGCTCGGTCTGAGCGACCTTCGTCCCGTCGTGCGCCTTCTTGATGTCGGCGAGTTTGCCACGCAGCTCGGTGATCTGGTTGTTGAACGTGGCGGCGTTCGCGCGGAACGTGGTGGCGGCGGCCGGGTCCTTCTCGGCAAGCGCGTCAGCGACCTTGGTCGCCACCTGTCCGACGACGGCGAGGTTGTAGAAAACGTGTTCATTGTGGGCGTCGTGGTCGTGGTCGGCGGCGTGGTCCTCGGCGTGATCGCCGTAGAGCAGGTCGTAGGCGTTCACCGACGTCGCGTCGGAATCCTTGATCGCGTCCTCCATGTAGGCGTCGTAGTGTCCGCCATTGAGGACGACGACGTCGGCGTCGGCGACCTTCGCGGTGTCCGCCGCCGACGGCTCGAACTCGTGCGGATCGCCGTCGGAGGTGGTGTAGAGCGAGGTCACGGTGGCCTTGTCACCGGCGACTGCCGATGCGACCGCCCCCCACACGTTGGTCGAGGCGACCACCGAGGGTGTGCCGTCGCCGCCGCTGCTCCCGGAGTCGCCGCCCGAGCATCCGGCCAGTACCAGGATGCCGGCGCCGACGATGGCGAGCATCGACCACAGGGTTCGTCGCGTCATGAGTCCACCTTCACGCAAATGACAATCGTTACCGACAACAGTGTAGGGGACAGGGTGGGGCCGATTCGAATCGGACGCGCCACCGCGCCCTCGCCCGCGTCGACAGCGCCCTCGATCCCATCGACAGCGCCCCCGTTTCCGTTGACAGCGCCCAGGCATCCTCCCGGTCGGTCTCACGAGGCGCTGTCGACGTGAACTCAGGCGCTGTCGACGGGATGCTGGGCGCTGTCGACGTGAGCTGGGGCGCTGTCGATGATCACCGGGATCACGAAGCGGTCGAGCATGGTGCGCTCGTCGTCGGGGGATACGCCGGGGGTGGTCAGCAGCGACACGATGACGCGGACCAGCCAGCGGGCGCGATCGGGGATGTCGTCGGCGCCGGGCAGCAGGGTGGTCAGGAACCGGCTCGCGACCGCTTCGATGCGGGGCGACAGCAACGCGAGGTGGCTCGACGTGCCGGCGGTGTCGGGGGAGAACCACGCGATCAGCGCCGGGTTCGCGCGGACGCCGGTGACGGCGCCGAGCACCGCGGCGCGGAGGCGGGCGGACGGATCGGATTCGTCGGCGACGGCCGCGCCGATGGAATCGGCGAGGTCGCGGGTGGCCCGATCCACGTAGGCGGCAAGCACTTCCGACTTGCCCGGAAAATACCGATACAGAGTGGCGCGCGAACAGCCGACAGCGGTCGCGAGCTGACGCATGCTCACCGCGGCGACGCCATGCTCGACGAAGAGTTCCTCGGCGACGTCCAGGATGCGCTCGGTCGCGAGTTCGGTGCGTTCGGCCGCGAGCCAGGTGGCGGGGCGCGCGTCAGACATGGAACGGAACATAGGACGGTCGGCGGACATAGTTGCCGGCGGCCCACTCGATACCGTCGATGTCGACGCTGAACTCGGGATGACGGGCGAGGAGTTCGGTGAGCGCCACCCGTGCCTGCATCCGCGCGGCCGCGGCCCCGAGGCAGTGGTGGTTGCCGTGGCTGAAGGTGAGGATGTTGCGGGGCCGGCGCGTCACCTGCAGCACGTCGGCGTCGTCGCCGTATACGTCGTGGTCGCGGTTCGCCGACCCGTAGCAGAGCAGCACCTTGCGCCCGGCGGGGATGGTGACCGCGTCGCCGGTGGTGTTCGGATACGTGACGTCGCGGGTGGTGGTACGGGCGAGACCCTGAACCGGGGAGGTCAGCCGCAGCAGCTCGTCGATGACCCCTGGGATCAGCTCGGGCTCATTGACGAGACGTTTGCGCTGATCAGGGTGCTGTTGCAGCAGGGCGACGCTGCCGCCGAGCATGCCGGTGGTGGTGTCGTTGCCGCCGGCGACCATGGTGAACGTGAACGACAGGATCGACAGCAGCCCGGACGGATCGGCGGGATCGTCGGCGAGTCCGGCCGACACCAGCTGCGAGACCGTGTCCTCGCCCGGGTGCGTGCGGCGATGTTCGATGAGTTCGGTGAAGTAGCCGAGCATCTCCATCGTCGCCGCACCCGCGGACTCCGCGGCCGCCGACATCCCGCCGACACCCGACGTGGCGCCCACGACGGATTCGGTCCACCCGTCGAACCGTCCCCAGTCCTCCTCGGGCACGCCGAGATAGTGCGCCACGACCATGCTCGGCAGGGGCTTGAAGAGTTCGCCGACGATGTCGGCGGGCCCGTCGGAGCGCAGGCCGTCGAGTCGTTCGACGACGAACGCGCGGACCTTCGGCTCGATCTCGGTCACCTGCCGAGGCGTGAAGCCGCGAGCGACCAGCTTGCGGAACGCGGTGTGCGTGGGCGGGTCCTGCATGACCATCGGCGGGTGGTCGGCCATGCCGATGGCCTCGAGTTCCCCGTAGGTGACGGTCAGTCCCTGCGCTGACGAGAAGGCGGCAGCGTCGTTGGCCGCGGCCAGCACGTCGGCGTGCCGGGTGAGGACCCAATAGTCGCCGTCGGCTGTGATGACCTGATGGATTGGCGAATGCGCGCGGAGGGCGGCGTACATGGGGTACGGATCGGCCCAAGTGGGGCCGGAGCGCAGTTCGAAGGTTGGAGTGGACACTTCTGCGGACATGTTCTGAGAGTGAGACATATTTGAGAAAGTGTCAAGGAAGGGTTGCGGTGGCCCTTCGTGACGCTCGCTCGTTCCTCGCGGGCTCCTCAGGGACCGACGGGCTCGCTCGTTCCTCGCGGGCTCCTCAGGGACCGAGGGGCTCGCTCGTTCCTTACGGGCTCCTCAGGGACCGAGGGGGAGGCTCGCGCGAGGGGAAACGAGGCGGTCACCGCACTGTCTCTAAGGTGGAGGGATGACCAGCCACCTGTTGCCGCGGCGTGTTGCGTTGATCTCGGTGCATACCTCGCCGCTGGCGCAGCCGGGCACGGGGGACGCCGGCGGGATGAACGTCTACGTCTGGCAGACGGCGACCCGGTTGGCGCGGCGCGGTGTGGAGGTCGAGATCTTCACGCGGGCGACGTCGTCGTCGGATGACCCGGTGGTGGCGGCCGCACCCGGCGTGACGGTCCGCAACGTCGTCGCAGGGCCGTTCGAGGGGCTCGACAAACGCGACCTGCCGGCCCAGTTGTGTGCGTTCACCGCCGGGGTGCTGCGCGCTGAGGCGATGCACAAACCCGGCTATTACGACCTCATCCACTCGCACTATTGGCTCTCCGGTCAGGTCGGGTGGCTGGCCCGCGACCGATGGGGTGTGCCGCTGGTACACACCGCGCACACGTTGGCCGCGGTGAAGAATGCGTTCCTGGCCAAGGGGGACACCGCGGAGCCGCAGTTGCGGGTGATCGGTGAGCAACAGGTCGTCGACGAGGCCGACCGACTGGTGGTGAATACCGAAACCGAAGCAGCGGAACTGGTTTCGATGTATCACGCCGACCGGTCGCGGATCGACGTGGTCAGCCCGGGCGCTGACCTCGACGTCTATTCGCCCGGATCGCGGGAGGTCGCGCGGGCCGAACTAGGACTCCATCCCGACGAGACCATCCTGACGTTCGTCGGCCGTATCCAACCGCTCAAAGCGCCCGACGTGCTGCTCGCCGCCGCTGCTCCGTTGATCGAAAAGTACCGGGGGACAAGTCATCCGGTGCGGGTCCTGATCGTCGGCGGACCGTCGGGCACTGGTCTCGAACGCCCGACGGCGCTGATCGACCTCGCCGCCGAACTCGGCGTCACCGACTCCATCACCTTCTTGCCGCCGCAGTCCGCGGCGCGCCTGGCGCAGGTGTATCGGGCGTCGGATCTTGTTGCGGTACCCAGTTATTCGGAGAGCTTCGGACTCGTCGCGATCGAGGCGCAGGCGTGCGGCATCCCGGTCGTCGCCGCCGACGTCGGGGGACTCGGCGTGGCGGTTGCCGACGGGCGTAGTGGTGTGCTCGTCGACGGGCACGATGTCGGCGACTGGAGCGACGCGCTTGGTGGTCTACTCGTCGATCCGACGCGGATGGCCGGGCTGGGCCGCAACGCGCGTGCCCACGCCGAGCAGTTCTCCTGGGAACACACTGCGACGGAACTGCTTTCGAGCTACTCGGGGGCGATGAGGTCGTTCGCGATGCGCAATCCCACCTCCGGTGCGGCAGCATCGGTACTCCGGGGTGCGCGGCGTTGGCGTCGTCGGAAAACCAAATTGCCCGTCTGATCACCGTATCCGAGCGACAAGGAAGGCCGCGTGAACCGATCCGAGATCGTCGACATCCTCGAGACCGCACTGATCAACGGGGAGATCCCGTTCAGCCACAAGGATTCCGGAAGCCCGCACACCGAGCATCTGGTACTCGAACTGCCGGGGGAGAACAAGCTCAAGACGACCGTGCTCCTCACGGCCGGCCCGCACGGGGTGCGGGTGGAGGCCTTCGTCTGCCGTCGGCCCGACGAGGACCACGAAGCCGTGTATCGGTATCTCCTCAAACGCAACCGCCGACTGTTTGGGGTCGCCTACACCATCGACAACACCGGCGACATCTATCTCGTCGGACGGATCTCGTCGGATGCCCTGTCGGAGAACGAGATCGACCGCGTCCTCGGTCAGGTACTCGAGGCTGCCGACGGTGACTTCAACACCTTGCTGGAGATCGGTTTCCACACCTCGATTCAGCGGGAGTGGGCGTGGCGGGTGTCGCGGGGCGAATCATTGCGCAACCTCCTCGCCTTCGAGCACCTGATCGACAAGGAGTCGCTGCCCGAACCCGGCGCCCCACTGCCCGGCCGATACGTACCCGGGGAGACGTCCGCGGTCGATCGGGCCGGGGATCAGCCGGTCGCGGAGCTGCCCGACGACGACGATTGACCTGGCATGATGGCCTACGGACAATTCGGGCGTACCGGACACCAAATGGTGACAACGTACGTTGATAAGATCGTGATCGGTAATCACCAACGGAGGTTTTCATGAGCTTCAAGAGTCCCTTCCCCGACGTCGAGATCCCCGAGGTCAGCGTCTACGACTTCCTCTTCGGCGACAGCGCCGACGAGGATCTCGATCGCATCGCACTCGTCGATCCCAAGTCGGGTGCGACTACCGACTATCGCGCGCTGATCGCGCAGATCAATGCCGCCGCCGGCGCACTGGCCGCGCGCGGTGTCGCCGTCGGCGACGTGGTGGGTGTGCTCTCCCCGAACATCCCTGCGTTCGCGACCGTGTTCCACGGGATCCTGCGTGCGGGGGCCACCGCGACGACGATCAATGCGCTGTTCACCGCACCGGAAATCGCCAAGCAGCTCAAGGATTCCGCGGCGAAGATGCTCATCACCATCTCGCCGATGCTCGAGCAGGCCGCCGCCGCGGCCAAGGAAGTCGGCATCACCGACGAGAACCTGATCGTGCTCGACGGCGAGGGCCTGGAGAAGTCCGGTCACCCCAACGCTGTCGATCTGCTCGCGCCCAACCTGCCCGCACCCGAGGTCACCTTCGACCCGGCCACCCATCTCGCTGCGCTGCCATACAGTTCCGGCACCACCGGCAACCCCAAAGGTGTTGCGCTGACCCACCGCAACCTCGTCGCCAACGTCGCCCAGATCAAGCCATTGCAGGGCATGGCCGCCGACGACGTGGTGATCGCGGTGCTGCCGTTCTTCCACATCTACGGCATGACGGTGCTGCTCAACGCCGCGCTCTACAACCGCGCCCGGCTCGTCATCATGCCGCGTTTCGACCTCGTCGAGTTCTTGGAGAACATCCAGAACCAGAAGGTCACGACCGCGTTCATCGCGCCGCCGGTGGCGGTTGCGCTGGCCAAGCATCCCATCATCGACAACTACGACCTGTCGTCGCTGCAGGTCATGATGTCCGGGGCGGCGCCGCTCGACGACGAACTCGGCAAGGCCGTCGCCAAGCGCCTGAACCTGCACATGCTGCAGGGCTACGGCATGAGCGAACTCTCGCCGGTCAGTCACCTCATCCCGATCGACACCAAGGCCGCCCTCGGCTACGACGAACCGCCGCTGTCGTCGACGGGGTGGGCGATCCCCAACACCGAGAACAAGATCGTCGACCCGGCCACCGGCGACGAGATCCCGCTGCCGAGCGAAGGTCTGTCCGAGCCCGGTGAGCTGTGGGTCAAGGGCCCCAACGTGATGCTCGGCTACCTGAACAACGAGCAGGCCACTGCCGACACCATCGACGCCGACGGCTACCTGCACACCGGTGACATGGCCCGGGTCGACCCGACCGGCTGCGTCTACATCGTCGACCGACTCAAGGAACTCATCAAGTACAAGGGCTACCAGGTGCCGCCGGCCGAACTCGAGGCACTGCTGCTGACCCATCCGTCGATCGCCGACACCGCCGTCGTCGGCGTGAACGACGCGGACGGAGAAGAGATTCCAAAGGCATTCGTGGTCACGCAGCCCGATGCCGACCTCACCGAGGACGAGGTGATGGAGTTCGTCGCGGCCAAGGTCGCGCCGCACAAGAAGGTTCGTGCGGTGGAATTCATCGACGCGATCCCGAAGTCCGCGTCGGGCAAGATCCTCCGAAAGGACTTGCGCAAGTAGTTGACGTCGCTGTGGGGCGCCTCAGTTCACGTCCTCGAGGTGCCCCTCGGCGATGTGATGGCGCTTGTGGTGCCAGTACGTGAGCGCCCACAGGATGACACCGAACAGCAGGAGCCAACCGGCGATCACATACTGCTCCGGGTCGCGGCCGGTCACCGGCAGGGTGAGGTAGAAGCAGGTGACCGCGCCCAACACCGCGATCGGCGTGCGGGTGCGGAAGTGCTTGTGATCCACCGGCTTACGCCGTAGCACCAGGACCGACACGTTGACCACTGTGAACACGCCGAGCAACAGCAGGGCGGTGGTGCCGCCGAGGAGTCCGACGATCGAACTCTTCGGGTCGGCGCTGACGTAGACCAGCAGCACCAGGGCGATGACGGTGGTGAAGATGATGGCGGCGAACGGAGTACGCCGACCGGGGTGCACGTACGACAGGAACTTCGGCAGCACACCCTGTTTCGACATGCCGTAGAGCAGTCGGCTGGCCATCATCATGTTGATCAGCGCGGTATTGGCGACGGCGAACATCGAGATCCACGGCAGCAGATCGCTGATCGGGAAATCGGGTGCGGCGGCTTGGACGACGTCGACGAGGGGGGTCTCGCTCTCGGCGAGCACACCCACCGGCACGATCGCGACCGCGCAGATGGCGATCAGCACGTAGACCGTTGCGGTAATGGCCAATCCGCTGAGCATGACCTTCGGGAAGATCCGTACCGGGTCCTTGCATTCCTCGGCCATGTTGACCGAGTCCTCGAAACCGACGAGGGCGAAGAACGCGAGCGCGGTCGCCGACGTGATCGCGATGAACACCGTCTTGTCCTCGGGGGTCTCGAAGGCGACCACCGCATCCCAGTGCTGCGCATTGCCGCCGATGATGAACCAGTACCCGATGAAGATCACCAGCAGCAGACCCGACAGCTCCACGAGCGTCAGGACGACGTTGGTGCCGACACCCTCGGCGACGCCGCGGAAGTTGATGAACATGACCAGCAACAGGAACCCGATCGCCACGAACAGCAGCGCCGGGTTGGTGGCGTCGGGGGATTCGCCGCCGTTGACGGCGGTCAGCATGTTCACCGCGAAGGCCCGTGACGCCGTCGTCGCCGAGGTGATGCCCGAGCACATCACGGTGAACAGCACGATGAACGTGACGAAGTGGATGCCGAAAGCCTTGTGGACGTACAGCGCAGCGCCCGCGGCCTGCGGATACTTCGTCACCAACTCCAGGTAAGAAAACGCCGTCAGGGTGGCCACGGCGAAGGCGATCAGGAACGGCAGCCAGGCCGCGCCGCCGACCTCGCCGGCCACCTGACCGGTCAGGGCGTACACGCCGGTGCCGAGGATGTCGCCGATGATGAACAGCAACAACAGTTTCCAGCCGAGTACCCGCTTCAGTTCGGGTTCGTCGGCACGCGTCGAGCCGGTGTCCGCAGGGGTCGTCATGTTCGCCAACCTAGACCCGATATGCCGGATTCGCCTGGTATCTGCCCAGGTTGTTGCCGAGGCGTTGCCCGTGTCGTCGTAATGAGCCGGACAGTGTCGGGGGTGTGTGGGAAACTCTTCCCATGAGCAACGGCACCTTGATTCTGATGCGGCACGGCGAGAGCGAATGGAACGCGTCCAACCAGTTCACCGGGTGGGTCGACGTCGCGCTGACCGAGAAGGGCGAGGCGGAGGCGGTGCGCGCAGGCGAACTCCTCGTCGAACACGACGTGCTGCCCGACATCCTCTACACCTCGCTGCTGCGGCGGGCCATTCAGACCGCGCAGATCGCGCTCGACAAGGCCGATCGACACTGGATTCCGGTCACCCGCGACTGGCGTCTGAACGAACGCCACTATGGTGCGTTGCAAGGCCTCAACAAGGCCGACACCCTGGAGAAATACGGCCAGGAGCAGTTCATGCTGTGGCGCCGCAGCTACGACACCCCGCCGCCGCCCATCGACCCCGAGGGCGAGTACAGCCAGTCCCACGACCCGCGCTACGCCGATCTGTCCGAGGTGCCGCTGACCGAGTGCCTCAAGGACGTGGTCGCACGGATGATCCCGTACTTCACCGAGACCATCGCCGCCGACATCAAGGCCGGCAAGACGGTGCTCGTTGCCGCACACGGCAACTCGCTGCGCGCCCTGGTCAAGTACCTCGACGACATCTCCGACGCCGATATCGCCGCGCTCAACATCCCGACCGGCAACCCGCTGCGCTACGACCTCGACGACAACCTCAAGCCGCTCAACCCGGGTGGTACCTACCTCGATCCCGAGGCAGCTGCGGCCGGCGCGGCGGCGGTGGCCGCCCAGGGACAGAAGTAGGCGTCGTAACAAAATCGTCATGGTGCCGACGGTGTGACCCGCGCTACATTGGATGCCATGGTGAATGTCGGGACGCTGAGGATCAATCATTCCCCTGCTCGCGAGCGTTATGAGGCGATACTGGACCCGGATTCGGGTGCAGATGCCACAGTCGGCGACGAGGTCGTCGGATATCTCGACTATGTGTCGGAGCCGTATCAGGTGGTGGTCACCCACACCGTGATCCGCGAGCAATATAGCGGAAAAGGGTATGCGGGCCAGCTGGTGCGGACGGTGCTCGACGACATCCGCGCGAGCGGCAAGCGCGTGGTGCCGGTGTGCTCCTACGTGCAGCGCTTCATCTCGCAGAACCCGGAGTACGCCGATATCGCCGAGCCGGTCCCGCAGTAGTCGGTCTGGTCCTGCGTCGGGTGCCGGTGGCCGCGAGGTCACCGGTCGAACAGTGCGTGAACAGCCGTCGAACAAACGCGACGCGTGTGCGCACGGTGTTTGAAGCGTCGTAAGCTGCCAGTGTGACCGTTGCATTGGTTGTCGCGGCGATCGCACTCGCGTTGGTCTGCGGCATTTTGCTGGGCCTCGGCTGGTACCGGCGAGGCCCGGGCGCGCAGACCGTGAGTACACCGATCCCGAACTCCGTCGCGACGACGGAGCAGTCGTCGTCGGCGCCACCGGTGGTGGCGGCTCCGCGCGTCATTCCGGCGAACGCGCCCAGGGAGGTCGCCCCCACCGCCGAGCTTCGCGACTCCGATGTCGCGGCGACCACCGGCGACGGCCGGATGACCAAGGCCGGACTACTCGGTCTCATCGTGCGCAACACCGAGGTGGCGGTCGCCGTCGTCGACCAGTTCCGCGATGTCGTCCTCTACAACGAACAGGCCATCGAACTGGGGATGGTCCGCGACCGATTGCTGGCCGACGCGGTGTGGGACGCCGCGAAAGACGTCCTCGACACCGAGGCGGAGAAGCGCTTCGAGTTCAGCCCGCCGTCCTCTGCGCTCGGCTTCGTCTCCACCGGGCGGGCCACCGCGAAGGCCGTCGACTCGGTGCGCTGCCTGGTGCGGCTCGTTGCGCACGACGACGAACGCTATGCCGTCGTCTACGGCCAGGACGACACCGAACACAGTCGAGTCGAAGCAACCCGACGCGACTTCGTCGCCAACGTCTCCCACGAACTGAAAACCCCGGTCGGTGCCATCGGCCTACTGACCGAGGCGCTGCTGGAGTCGTCCGACGACGCCGACTCGGTCGAGTACTTCGGGCAACGCGTGATCACCGAAACCAACCGCATGGGCAAGATGGTCAGTGAACTCATCGCCCTCTCGCGGCTCCAGGGGGGTGAGACGTCGGCGTTCGAGACCGTCGACATCGACGCCCTCATCGACGACGCCCTCGACTCGGCGACCGTCAGCGCCGGTGCCGCCGGCATCGTGCTGCGCGCCGACGACGCGTCGGGCCTCACCGTCCGCGGCGACCGGCCATTGCTGCTGACCGCACTCAACAACCTGATTGTCAACGCGATCGTCTACTCGTCGGCCAACACCACAGTGTCGGTGAGTCGACGCATCACCACCGTCGAGGGACGCCCGATGGTCGCGATCGCGGTCACCGACCGCGGGCTCGGCATCGCCGCCGAGGACCAGGAACGGGTGTTCGAGCGGTTCTTCCGGGTGGACAAGGCGCGCTCACGCCAGACCGGCGGCACCGGATTGGGCCTGGCGATCGTCAAACACGTCGCAGCCAACCACGGCGGCTCCATCGGGCTCTGGAGCAAACCGGGCACCGGATCGACCTTCACACTGCAGATCCCACAAGACCTCACCGCCGATCTCGTCGACGACGACGGGCACGACGCAGTGACCGCCGACGACCACGGGGCACTGTGCCCCGCCGACCAAGAATCGTTGTCGCAACCGGCAACCGACCGTCCATGACCACACAGTCCATGACTACACAAAGGAACCGCATCGGTGACGCACGTACTGATCGTTGAGGACGAAGAATCCCTGGCCGACCCCCTCGCCTTCCTGCTCCGCAAGGAGGGGTTCGAGGCCAGTGTCGTCAACGATGGGGCACAAGCTCTTTCGACCTTCGACCGAATCAGCCCGGACATCGTCCTGCTCGACCTGATGTTGCCCGGCATGTCGGGCACCGAGATCTGCAAGGCCTTGCGGACCCGGTCCAGCGTGCCGGTCATCATGGTGACCGCCCGCGACAGTGAGATCGACAAGGTGGTCGGCCTCGAACTCGGCGCGGATGACTATGTCACCAAACCGTATTCGGCGCGCGAACTGATCGCCCGCATCCGCGCGGTGCTCCGCCGCGGCGGTGACGTCGCGGAGGAAGACCTCACCATCGGTGTGCTGGAAGAAGGTCCGGTGCGCATGGACGTCGAGCGGCACACCGTGTCGGTGAACGGTGAACCGATCACCCTGCCGCTCAAGGAGTTCGACCTCCTCGAGTACCTGCTGCGCAACGCCGGCCGGGTGCTGACCCGCGGGCAGCTCATCGATCGGGTGTGGGGCGCCGACTACGTCGGGGACACCAAAACCCTTGACGTACACGTCAAACGGTTGCGGTCCAAGGTCGAACCCGACCCTGGCAGCCCCAAACACCTGGTCACAGTACGAGGCCTGGGCTACAAATACGAGCCGTAAGCCCACGGTCGTAACCCACGCTCCCAACGCCATCAGCACGAACGTCGAGAGCAACCACTTTTTCGCCGACAGCAACCTGGATTCCGTTGTCACGTCACGTAACAGCCCAAATCAGGTTGCTGTCGACGAAAAAGTGGTTGCTCTCGACGTGAGTAGCTGGGCGCGTGGGGTGCGGGCGTTGCGTGGGGACGAGGGGGTTACTCGTCCAGGAGCTCGTACTTTATGTCTGTTGCGCGCCTTGTCGTCGCTGCTGCTGTTGCTGGGTGGATGGCCATGATGCCCAGGCCGTTTCGTCTCCGGCAGGCGGCGGCGAGGACGTCGTAGGCGGGTTGGCCGATGAGCTCGATGAGTTCAGGGCCATAGGATTCCCACACCTGGGTGGCGCCGACGTGGGCGTCGGGTGAGCCGGAGCAGTACCACTTGAGGTCGTGGCCGCCCTCACCCCAGCCGCGGCGGTCGAACTCCGTCAACGTCGTCCGCAGCACCTCGGTGCCGTCGGGGCGGGTGACCCAGTCCTGGGTGCGGCGCATCGGGAGTTGCCAGCACACTTCGGGTTTCACCGTCAGTGGCTCCACGCCGCGCCGTAGCGCCATGGTGTGCAGGGCGCACCCCTCGCCGCCGGCGAAACCCGGTCGGTTCAGGAAGATGCAGGCGCCCTTGTACTTCCGTGTCTTGAGGGTGGGGTCGCCGTCCTCGTCGGTCTCGCCCTCCTCGAGGTAGCCGCGGGGGCCGAGCGGGTCCTTGCCCGATCCCTTCTTGTAGTACTGCCAGTCGTCCTCGGTGAGTTGCGCCATCGCCTTGGCGAGGTTGCGTCGATCGTCCTTGTCCGACAGGTAGGCGCCGTGGCTGCAGCAGCCGTCGTGTTCGCGGCCCTCGATGATCCCCTGGCAGGCGGGAGTGCCGAACACACACGTCCAGTGCGACAACAGCCACGTCAGGTCGGCGGCGATGAGATGTTCGGGGTTGGCAGGGTCGTAGAACTCGTACCATTCGCGAGGAAAGTCGAGATTCACTTCGGGCGCGGGCTGCAACCGCGTCGATGCTTTGGGGCTGGGCACAACTCAACGGTAACCGTCTCGCGCGGACCTGCACGCCGACCTCCCCGCTCGCCGCTGTTGTCCACCACCGCAAGCGAAATCTCCTATGTGTGTATCGCCGCGCCCCGGTGAGGCACTACTCTGATGCGACGTGCGTCTAGGAGTGCTCGACGTGGGCAGCAACACAGTGCATCTGCTGGTGGTCGACGCCCACCGCGGCGGCCATCCCACCCCCATGAGTTCCACCAAATCCGTCCTGCGACTGGCCGAGCAGATCGACGATCGCGGACGGTTGACCGACCGCGCCGCGGTCAAGCTCATCGAGTCGGTCGACGAGTTCACCCACATCGCCTCGACGTCGGGGTGCGAACAGATCATGGCGTTCGCGACATCGGCGGTACGTGACGCGAGCAACAGCGACGAGGTGCTCGCCCGGGTCGCCGACAAGACCGGGGTGAACGTCACGGTCCTGTCCGGCCGCGACGAAGCGCGACTCACCTCGCTCGCCGTCCGCCGCTGGTACGGGTGGGGCGCCGGCCGCATCCTCGCCCTCGACATCGGCGGCGGTTCGCTGGAGATGTCCAACGGCGTCGACGAGGAACCCGACGTCGCGTTGTCGCTGCCGCTGGGTGCGGGACGACTGACGCGGGAGTGGCTGCCGGGTGATCCGCCGGACCGTCGGCGGGTGGCGGTGCTGCGGGACTGGCTCGACGCGGAGCTCAAGCCCGCGGCCAAGGAACTGATGGACCCGGGCAAGCCCGACCTCGCGGTCGCCACGTCGAAGACCTTCCGCAGCCTGGCCCGGCTCACCGGCGCCGCACCGTCGGGCGCCGGCCCGCGGGTCCGACGCCAGCTCACCTCCGACGGTTTGCGCCAGCTCATCGCGTTCATCTCCCGCATGACCCGCGACGACCGCGCCGAACTCGAAGGCGTCAGCGCCGACCGCGCCGGCCAGCTCGTCGCCGGTGCCCTGGTGGCAGAGGCCGCGATGCGCGCGTTGTCTATAGATACACTTGAGATCTGTCCGTGGGCTCTGCGCGAGGGGGTCATTCTGCGTCGGCTCGACGAGGAACCGATGCGGACCGCCGAGCCCCTGGGTTGAGTCGGGCGAACCGACACTCCGGGGTCATCGAGTACGCGCAACCGGCGGACGGACGAATGACGCGGTCCCACGTCGGGACCACGTAGACCGCAGGGACGGAGAGCGAACTCTTATGGCAGGAGAATCGGTGTCGGGTGACGCGAGCGGGACCGGTTCTTCGGGGTCCTCGGGGGACGCCACCGACTCCCGTCCGATCTCGGTGTCCGAATTGCTCGCCCGCAGCCGCGAGGCCGGTACGCCCGCGGTCACCCCGCGCGAGGGGCGCGGTCGTCGCCGCGTCGGCCGCGAAGGTGCGGTGTCCGTGTCGGAACTGACCGGTGAGATCCCGCGCATCGAGACCGGACCGTTCCCGCGATCGGCCAATCCCGTGGCCCGTCGCTACTCCGAGGACACCCCCGTCGCCGAGCCGCCGAGCGGCCCGCAACGACCTGCCGCCACCGGACGGGCCGTGCCGTCGAATGCCAGCGGCATGCCGACCTACGACGCCCCGCCTGCCACCCGCGACTTCAGTGCCGCAGCCGTGTCGCAGCGCGTCGACGACGCCACGACAGCCGACCGCGCCGACGTCGACGAGGAATCGGCCAACGCCGTCACCCGCATCATTCCCATCGTCGAGGACGAGCGTGACGATCTGGTTGTGGTGGAGCCCGACGACATCGAGGGCGTCGACCTCGCCGCGGCACCCGCGCCCGCCGAACCGCGGTCCGAGAACGGACCCCCCGAGACCATCGAGGATTTCGACGCGTACCGGAACTTCAGCGACGTCGAGACCGTCGAGGAACCGGCCGCCAAGCGCAGCTTCCTCGACCGATTCCGGAGGAAGCCCAAGCCGCCGGCCCCCAGTCGCGCCCAGGCCGCCCGCGAGCGTGCCGAAGCGGCCGACGCGGCAGCCACCGACGATGCTGTCGGCACGGAGATCCCCGCGCCGACTGCGCCCACGGCCGCCGTCACCGCGGCGACCGTGGCACCCGCGATCGTCCCCGAACCCGAGGTCGATGACGCACCGACGTCGCTGATCATCCCGCACGTCGATGATCGTCCCGACACCGATGGGCCGCACGCGGTGACCCCGCATGTTGCCGACGTCGAACAGGTTGAGCAGGACGACTTCGCTGCACCGGACGTCGCCGAACCGAACCTGGAGGCGCCGGCATCCGAGGTGACGATCGAGGCCGAGGACGCGTCCCGACCCGACGAGGTCACCGCGGAGGCGGTCGACGAAACCGTGGCCGAGCCCATCGTCGCCGAAGAACCGAGCGATCCGACGCCGGCCGTCACCGTCGCCGCCGAGACCGCCGAGACAGAGGCCGACACCGTCGAGGCGATCGACCCGGACACCGTCGAGACCGCATCGGTCACCCCGTCGCCCGACGAGGCCACCACCGCGGACCAGGCAACCACCGCCGCGACCGTCCGAGAACCCGTCACCGACACCCCCACCACCGATACGCCCGCGGCCGAGAAGGCGAAGGCCACCGGTGAGAGGTCGCCCGGCATGGCCTGGCTGCTGATCCTCGGGGAGTCGCTGGCCGGCCTGGCGATCGGTGTCGGCCTGTTCTGGGGATTCACCGAACTGTGGAAGTGGAACGTCTACTTCGCGCTGGTCCTCGCGGTCCTGGTGATCTTCGGGATCGTCACGTTCACCCACCTGGTCCGACACTCCCGCGACCTGATCACCACGCTGCTGGCGCTGGGTGTCGGCCTGATCGTCACCATCGGACCGCTCGTCCTGCTGGCGACGTGAGCTCGTCCATCACCTCGTGAACCATCCCAGCCGACCGCACCTGGTCGACATCCCCATCGGGCTGTCGACCGCATCGGTGTACCCGCAGAACACCGAGGCCGCCTTCCAGTACGCGGCAGAACTCGGCTACGACGGCATCGAGCTGATGGTGTGGGGCGACCCGGCCAGTCAGGACATCGGCCACATCGAGTACCTGTCCGAGCGCTACCAGGTGCCGGTGCTCTCGATCCACGCGCCGTGCCTGCTGATCTCGCAGCGGGTGTGGGGGCGCGATCCGCTGGTGAAACTCGCCCGATCCGTGCAGGCCGCCGAGGACCTCGGCGCGAGCACCGTCGTCGTACATCCGCCGTTCCGCTGGCAGCGCGCATATGTCGAGGCGTTCGACGACATGGTCGGCGAGCTCGAGGAGGACAGCGGGGTCGCGGTCGCGGTGGAGAACATGTTCCCGATGCGGGCCGACCGGTTCTTCGGTGCGGGGGATCGGTCGGTCAAGCGGCTCACCAAACGCGGCGGCGGGCCGGGCCTTGCGGTGTCGGCATTCGGCAAGTCGATCGACCCCACCGACGACGGGTACGACAACTACACCCTGGACCTGTCGCACACCGCGACCGCAGGCGTCGACGCTCTCGCGCTGTTCGAGCGCATGGGCGGCAATCTGAAACATCTCCATCTGGCCGACGGTGACGGCGCCCCCACCGACGAGCACATGCTGCCCGGCGACGGGGGACAGCCCTGCGCCGAGGTGTGCCGCCGCCTCGCCGCCGGCGATTTCGCAGGCGCGGTTGTGTTGGAGGTCACGACCAGCTCGGCCCGCACCAAACCCGAGCGCAGTGCCCTGCTGGCGCGTTCGCTAGATTTTGCCCGGCAGCACCTCAAACGGCAGCTGCCGCGTGCATCCAGCGGACGAGAGTGGAGCGATGTCGCACAAGTTGGCCGAACTGTTGACCCTGACCGAGGTGGCTCGGGCGGGTGACGACCGCATCACCTATCGGGCCGTCATCGATCCGGTGTTCACCATTGGACCCAAGGTCCATGGGGGCAGTCTGCAGATGGTGGTCGCGCACGCCGCGCGGTTGGCGCTGACCGCACTCGGCGACGCCGCGATCGACGAGAAGAAGATTCCGGTCGCCATCTCCAGCGACTACCTGACCGCGCCGGCACCGGCCGAGATCACTCTCGAGGTACTGATTCGCAAGCGCGGGCGCACGGTCACCGTGATGTCGGTCGACGCCGTGCAGGACGGCCGGACGATGGTCTCGTCCTCGGTCACCATGGCCCGCCCGGACACCGGACCGTCGCACCACTCCGCGCCGACGATCCTGGACGCGGTGCCCGCCGAGCCACCGGCCCATGGCCTGGTTCTCGAGGGCTCGCCGATGGAGAAGATCAACCACCTCGGCGGTGCCCTCGAACTGGTGCTCGATCCCACCTCGACCGCGTTCATGCGACGGGAGAAGGGCGACCCGGTCGTGCGCGGCTGGTCGCGGCCGCGGGGCGCCGAATCCGACGTCGACTTCGCGGTGCTCGTCTGCGACATCTCGCTGCCGGTCATCGCCAACCTCGGCCTGGCCGGTTGGGCGCCGACCGTCCAGCTGACCACCTACGTGCGCCGCAACCCGGCGCCGGGCTGGCTGCGATTCGCCGCGTACAGCATCGAGGTCGGACCCGGCATGTTTGAAGAGGATCACCTCGTGGTGGACTCGGAGGGCACGGTGGTCGCGCAATCCCGGCAGCTCGCCCTCATTCCGCAGTGATCCCCGTGACCCAACAGCGCACAGTCGTCAACGACCATCAGGAAGGCCGTCAATCGTGACCGAACGTATCGCCATCATCGGTGGCGGAAAGATCGGCGAAGCCCTGCTCGCCGGGTTGATCCAGGCCGGACGCCACACCAAGGACCTCGCCGTCGCCGAGAAGATGCCGCGGCGGGCCAAGGAGATCGCCGACGAGTACGGCGTGCTGGTGACCGACGACGTCGCCGTCGCCGTCGAGGGCGCCCAATACGTCTTCTTGGCGATCAAACCCGACGATGTCGAGAGCGTGCTGCGCAAGCTGGCGTCCACCGACGACGACGCCGAGTCCGAACGCGTCACGGTCTCGCTGGTCGCCGGCCTGCCGATCGCCAAATACGAGAACGCGCTGCAGGCCGGGTCGCCGGTCGTCCGGGTCATGCCGAACACTCCGATGCTGGTCAACGAGGCGATGTCGGCGATGTCCGCGGGACGTTACGTCGGTGAGGAGCAGCTCGAGGCGGTCAAGGAGCTGCTGCGCTCTGTCGGCAAGGTCGTCGTCGTGCCGGAGAAGCAGATGGACGCCGTGACCGCGGTGTCCGGGTCCGGGCCGGCCTACGTCTTCCTGATGGCCGAGGCGATGATCGACGCCGGTGTGGCGTTGGGCCTGAGCCGGGCCCAGGCCAGTGAGATGACGGTTCAGACCATCAGGGGTGCGGGACTGCTGTTGAGTGAGTCCGGGCTGTCGCCGGTCGATCTGCGGGCTGCGGTCACCTCCCCGGGCGGCACCACCGCCGCCGCAATCCGCGAATTCGAGGCGAACGGCTTCCGGCACGGCGTCTACCAGGCCACACGCGCCTGCGCGGCGGTCAGCGCGAAGGCTGGGCTTCGACCCGACGTTGAGGGTTTGATGGGCGGAAACGTGACCCGATCGGACTCCGAAACCCCATGAATTGGGGTTGTCGGGCAGGAAAACCCCAGTATGTTGGGGTCTAGGCGACATTCGGCGCAATTTTCACACAACTCACGTCGCTTTTTTCACATCAGCCACGTTAAGCTGCTTTAAGCACGTGCGTGTCTGATGTCCGCAGGAGGGGAAGCCTGCGGCCGCGACGCGTGCACCGGAGGTATGAGTGATTCATGGCTGCTGCAGAGAAGCCCGGTGATAGGTCCGGCGCCGCGGGAAACCCAGTGGGAAACGCCGCGTCGGGTTCGCAGTTCCTCACGGTCGCCGAAGTCGCATCGTTGATGCGCGTCTCGAAGATGACGGTGTACCGGTTGGTCCACAGCGGCGAGTTGCCTGCTGTGCGCGTCGGCCGGTCGTTCCGGGTGCACGCCAAGGCCGTGCACGATTACCTGGAGACCTCGTACTTCGATGTCGGCTGAGTCGACACCGGGTGTGACCCGGTAGGACGCCAGTTTTTCACTCCCTCGGGTGGGTTCGCTGATCGATGCGACCGGCCCGGGGGAGTTGTGGTTTGGGTGACCGAATTTCATCTCACCGACACCGACCGGTAGTGTTGATGGTCGCGTGCCGATGTCCTCTGCCGCGCCGAGAACATCGGCCGACAGCGAGCTCGCTGTCCCGAGATAAACGAAGAAGATGTGAGGAAGCCCCGATGGGTTCTGTGATCAAGAAGCGCCGTAAGCGCATGTCGAAGAAGAAGCACCGCAAGCTGCTGCGTCGGACTCGCGTGCAGCGTCGCAAACTCGGTAAATAAGCCGCCTGCGAGGACCGCTCGCGAGTGCTTACGAAGAACCCGCCCACGTGCGGGTTCTTCGTCGTTGTACGGCCGTTGACGTCGACAGCGCCCTCTCGTGCGTTGACAGCGCCCGTGGTTGCGTTGACGGCGCCTGGTTTGCAGTTGACGGCGCCTGAGGTTGCGTTGACGGCGCCTGAGGTTGCGTTGACGGCGCTCTGCGGTGGTTGCTTTGGGGCCGGCTGACGCCGGGAGTTGCGTTGACAGCGCCCCGGATTTCATCGACGGCGCCTGGCCGTGCGGGTAACTCGCTCTTCGAGGCTGGGCGGGCGCCGTCGACGAAATCCAGGGCGCTGTCAACGCTCTTGGCGTGCGCTATCCGGTCACGGTGGACGTTGGCCCCGGCGGGGTCGCGGCGTATGCCCTAGCCTGGTCGTATGTCAGACGAGACGCCGACGCCGCCCCGCACCGTGCTGGTGACCGGCGCGTCCACGTTCCTCGGCGGATATCTGGTTGCCCGGCTGTCGGCCAACCCGGAGATCGAGCGGGTGCTCGCGGTCGATTCGCGGGTGCCGCGCAAGGACCTGATGCGACGCATGGGGCGCGCCGAGTTCCTGCGCCTCGACATCCGCCGCCCGGCCATCGCGAAGGCGATCGCGAGCTACGAGGTCGACACCGTGGTGCATGCCGCGACGTCGATTATGGAGACCGCTCCGCACTCGGCGGCGATCAAGGAGTTCAACGTCGTCGGCGCGATGCAGGTGTGTGCCGCGTGTCAGCGGAGCCCGTCGGTCAAGCGGTTGATCCTGCGCTCGACGGCGATGGTGTACGGGGCCAGTGCTCATGACCCGTCACATTTTGCCGAGGAGACCCCCGCGCGCCGCGAGCCGAAGCGCGGCTACGGTCGCGATCTGCTCGACATCGAGGGTTACGTTCGTGGCTTGGCTCGACGTCGACAAGACATTGAGGTCAGCATCGCGCGATTGCAGGCCATTCTCGGTCCGCGCATCAACACCCGTATGGGGTCCTACCTTTCGCTGCCGATCGTGCCGACGGTGATCGGCTACCAACCCCGGTTGCAGTTCCTGCACGAGGAGGATGCGCTCGCCGCGATGGAGCATGTGACGCTGCGGGGCAAGCCCGGCACCTTCAACATCTCCGGCGACGGCGTGGTCACCCTGACGCAGGCAATCCGGCGAATCGGACATATCGAATTACCGGTTCCCAGTGGGCTTTTGGCCCCAATTACCGGCGTTTTCCAGGACCTTCGCTCGGCGAAGCTGCGATCGAGTCAGACCGAATTCCTGACTTACGGGCGTGTGCTCGATACCACTCGGATGCGCGCCGAACTCGGCTTCGCGCCGCGCTACACGACGATGGAAACTGTCGACGATTTCGTCGCGCGCGGCGGTTCGAACGCGATCATCGGCCCGGACACCTGGCGTTCGCTCGAGAAGCGCGTCGTCGGCGCCGCCCATCAGCTGCAATAGTATTCAAGATGGCGGATGTGTTTGGCGGACACGACTCTCGCGGATTGCTCACAACAATGCACAACGCGGTTGCAACCTTTACACTCGGACAGCAGACCCAGTCGGATGTGCGGGTAGGGTAATCGCGAATCACTTAATCGCCATCAACGGCATCGGGTCATCAACGAATCTTGGACGGGGTGAGCATCTTGGCAGGTGGCGGCGCAACGGACGCACGTACCGCAAAGGTGATCCAGCTCTACGCAACCCCCTCGGGCGCCGAGGCGTCCGCTCCGCGCGGTACCCGTGAGCAGGGGCGACGACGTCACCCCAGTCAGACTCCGGGACCTGCATCCGGCGCGAAATCCAAAGCAACGCAAACGAAATCGCGTGCAGCCGCGTCCCTCGGCCATCCCAACACCGACGGCTTCGGCCGCCCGCCGGCCGAGGTCACCCCGATCAACGACGACGTCCGCGCGGCAGCGGAGTCGCTGGGTCCCGAGCACCTTGGTCCCCACCGCTCGAGCCCGCTGTTCTCGCTGTCCGGCATCCGCGGCGCCGTCGCCGACTCACTTACCGCCACCGCGGGTTTTATTCGCGAACGCATGACCGGTGAGTACGAGGTCGACGAGTTCGGATTCGACCCGCACTTCACCGAATCGGTCTGGTTTCCCGCCGTCCGCCAGGTCTACGAGAACTGGTTCCGCGTCGAGGTGACCGGCGTGGAGAACCTGCCGCGGGAGGGCGGCGCGCTGCTCGTCGCCAACCACGCCGGCACCATCCCGGTGGACGCGCTGATGACCTCGGTCGCCGTGCACGACAATCACCCGACCAACCGCTTTCTGCGGGTCCTCGCCGCCGACATGGTCTTCGACATGCCCGGCGTCAGCGAGGTCGCCCGCCGCATCGGCGGCACCCTCGCCTGCACCAACGACGCCGACCGCCTGCTGCGCGCCGGGGAACTCACCGCAGTGTGGCCGGAGGGCTACAAGGGCATCGGCAAGCTCTACAAGGATCGTTACAAGCTGCAGCGGTTCGGCCGCGGCGGGTTCGTGACCACCGCGCTGCGCAACGCGGCGCCGATCATCCCGGTGTCGATCGTCGGCTCCGAGGAGATCTACCCGATGCTCGCCGACCTCAAGCCGCTGGCCAAGGTCCTGGGCCTGCCCTACTTCCCGATCACCCCGACCTTCCCGTTGCTCGGCCCGCTCGGTGTGGTCCCACTGCCGTCGAAGTGGCACATCCACTTCGGCCGGCCCATCGAGACCGGCGGCTACGACGAATCCTCCGCCGACGACCCGATGGTGGTCTTCGACCTCACCGACCACGTCCGTGAAGAGATCCAGCAGACGCTCTTCCGCATGCTCAGCCGTCGCGGCAGCGTCTACTTCGGCTGAACCCAGCCGCCCGTCGATTGGGCGCCGTTTTCCGCCGACTGGGCACTGTTCCGTCGCACACGGCAGGTAATCTGGCGCCGACGAGAGTCGTCGAGACGAGGAGCGTGGTCGGGTGCGGGCAGTCGCGTGTACGAACGGTGAACTCAAGGTCGTCGACCTTCCCACCCCGACACCCGGCGCCGGGCAACTCCTGATTCGGGTCACCCGCGCCGGCATCTGCGGCTCCGATCTGCACTCCCGCGCCCACTGCGACCCGACCGCCGACGTCGCCGCCGAGATCGGCTACGACGGCTACATGCGCTCGACCCAGTCGGTCGTCATGGGTCACGAGTTCTCCGGCGAGGTCGTGTCCTACGGCCCAGGCTGCCGCAAGCGCTGGGAGGTCGGTGCCGCGGTGGTGTCGGTGCCGATGATCTCGCACGGCGGCGACGCTCATCTCACCGGTCTGTCCGCGGACGCCCCCGGCGCCTACGCCGAGTACATGCTCGTCGCCGAGGATCTGACCATGCCGGTCCCCGAAGGTCTGTCACCGGAACTCGCCGCGCTGACCGAGCCGATGTCCGTGGCCCATCACGCGGTGCGCCGCGGTGAGGTGGGTAAACGTGATGTCGCGGTGGTGATCGGTTGCGGCCCAATCGGACTCGCGGTGATCCTAATGCTCAAGGCATCCGGGGTGCGGTCGGTCGTCGCCTCGGATCCGTCGCCTGGGCGCCGCGAACTCGCCCGCCGCTGCGGAGCCGACGTCGTCGTCGACCCGGCCGTCGACTCGCCCTGGGACGCGTGCGTCGAACGTCGTAAGTACCTCACCAGCGCCGGCGACCTCTTCGCCACCGCGTTCACCGCAATGCATCAGCTGCAACGCATTCCGGGTCTACCGTGGGCGCGGGTCATGCGCCTGGCCGAACGTGTCGGCGCCACCCCGCAGGGCCCGGTGGTCTTCGAATGCGTTGGTGTGCCGGGCATCATCGAGGACATCGTGTCGCACGCACCGTTCCGCTCCCGCGTCGTCGTCGCCGGGGTGTGCATGGAACCCGACACCTTCCGCCCGGCCATGTCGATCAACAAAGAGGTCGAGCTGCGCTTCGTATTCGCCTACGACCCAGGCGAATTCCACGACACCCTGCATATGATCGCCGACGGCAAGGTGGACCCGACGCCGCTGATCACCGCGACCGTCGGACTCGACGGTGTGGCAGCGGCGTTCGATGCGCTCGGCTCGGCCGAACATCATGCGAAGGTGTTGATCGATCCGTCGTCGGCGGTTGCGGGGTTGTAATCAGCCTGCCGACCTCCGGAACCGGTCGGCGAACCAGTCGGCGACGACGTCGTTGCGCTCGTCACCGTGGTTGTAGATGGTGTGGTCGCCGTCCGACCACTCGCGCAGGGTCGCATCACCGGCTGCATCCAGAAACGGTTGCTGGTCGGCCAGATCCACCAGTGGATCGGCGCCGCCGTGCAGGACGAGCAACGGCGCGGTGAGGTGGTGCGTATCGGGGTGGAAACGTAGACGCGCGAAGTTCGCCTCGATCCGTGCTGGGTCGTCGGTGCCGAGCATCGCGCCTGCCTGCTCGGCAAACGTCCGGAACTCGAGCAGTCGGGGCGCTGCGAATCCGCCGTTTACACAACAGGCTTGAACTCGTGGGTCGGCCGCGGCGGTCAGCGCCGCATAGAGTCCGCCCATGCTGTTGCCCCACAACCCCACTGGCGCATCGTGTCGAGCGAGTGCGTAGGAGACGAACTCGCTGTAGGCGGCAGAGACGTCGACGTCGAGATGTACGCCGAACCGCTGCCGCGACTCGCCCTGCCCTGGCCCTTCGGCCAGCACGGTCGCGATCCCACGCTGGGCCAGACTGTCGGCGTTGCGGAGATACGCTGCTCCCCAACCACTCTGGCCGCCGAACACCACGACGGTGCCAATGGTCGGGCAGGTCGGCTCCACCATCCATCCCACCAACTGTCCACCGCCGAATGGCAATTCGATCCGCTGCATCGGCAGCCGGGAAACCGAAGCCACGCGGTCGACGCACGAGGTGAACCGGTCGTAGAGCTCGACCTTACGCTCGGTGTCGAAGTTGAATGCCATCTGCGCGAACAGAAAATCGGCTGCAGCGCTGCGGTATTCGTGCTCCGCCGTGACGGGGTGGCCAAGTTCGAGCGCTGCGCCGGCGAGGTGGAGATGCACCTCGCCGAGCTGCTCGCACGCAGCGTCCCACGATGTGCCGCCCTCGGTGGCAGCGGTCAGCGCACGGATATCGGGGTGTGTCATCCCACAGTCGAGGAGTCGTGACGGCGGCATCGCGCGCCAGTGCGCGGCGGTCTCTGGTGACATCGCGGCCATCACGCACCACCGACCAGTGCGACCTGCTCGATGGACGAGTCAACGCCCAGTGCCAGGGCAAGCGCATCCACCATCGACGGCAGATCATCGACGCTGCCGGCGCCGAACAGGTGGAAGTCGGGACGCTCGATGTACGCCTCCACGCCGTGCTCGGCGAAGTAGTGATCGTAGGTGCCGTCGGCATCCTCGAACGACCGCGGGGTTCCCGGCGCGGTGGTCGCGACGGCGGCGCCGATGCTAGACAGGAACGCGAGCTGCGCGGTCGAGAGCACGTCGTGCGGATCGCGGGAGCAGACGACCGTGAATCCCCATCGATGCAGGTCGTCAAAGCGGCCGCGGCCGCGCTCCGCGACGATGAGCCCCTGCGGGCCGAGCGTGCCGGCCAGCGATCCGGGGAGCACGACCCCGTTGGTGATGGTGGGGAACGGCGGCAGCGGCGGCACCTCGCCGCGGCGGAACATGTCGTCACGCTCGGCGGCGGCCACTGGGTCCTTCAGGTTGGCGACCCGCCCCAATTCCACCGCACACCGCTGGATCACCTCGGCATGACCGCGACGTTCTGTCTCATATGTCGCGAGCAGATCGGCCGACGCAGCGCCGGTGAGCACCATCGACAGCTTCCAGGCCAGGGTGATGCCGTCACGCATCCCCGAGCATGCACCCTGCCCCATGTACGGCGGCATCGTGTGCGCCGCGTCGCCGGCGAGGAACACCCGACCGACCTGCCAGCGACGGGCGGTGCGCGCGGAGAACGTGTAGATGACGTGCCGCAGGATGCGCACATCGGTCGGACCCAGGCCGTGCCGCTCGTGCAGCCAGCGCCAGGCGTAGTCCTCGGTCGCCATCTCCGCGGGGTCGTCGTCGCGGACCGCCACCTCGAACCGCTGGCGGCTCTGCCCGATGGGCATGAACATGTTGGGCTGCACCGGATCGCAGAACTGTTGGGTCACCTGAAACGCATCGCCGAGGGGACGCAGACACTCGGTGTCGATGTTGAGCCACCGGTCGTCGACGCCCAGATCGTCGCAGTCGACGCCGATCGCCCGACGCACGAAGCTGTTGGCCCCATCGGCGCCGACCACATAGCGCGCGGTGACGATGCGGTCGGCCGACGGGGCCTCCCACTGCTGGTCCCTATCGCAGGACCGCGGCCGCACCGTCAGCGCCACGTGGTCGTCGTGCTGCACCAGACCGACCACATCCACCCCCTGCTCGATGCCGACCGTCGGATACGACGACGCCCGCAGATGAATGCTGTCCTCGATGTCGGGCTGATACATCGTCCAGTGCGCAGCGAAGCCGCTCGAGACGCCCGACCAGTCCAGCGCGAGAAGCAGATCGCCGTTCCCGTTGCGCCACTCGTAGGTGGCGGCCGGCGACGCGTCGCGCAGCGCGACGTCGACGTCGCCGGCCGACTGGATGATGCGTGCGGTCTCCCCGTCGATGTGGGTGAGCCGCGGCATTCCGTACAGGCTCGGCCAGCGTTCGAAGACCGCCACGCGATGGCCCTGTCGTCCCAGCAGTGAAGCCAGAACCTGGCCGGTGGGTCCGTAACCCACTACTGCGACGTCGACGTCGGTATTCATATGCACTCCTTCGAGTCGGTATCGCGACGAGCGATACGGCAGAATGTATGAAGATGCGACGTAGGTCACTATCCGGTGGGCGACCCGTGTATCCGGATTGCGACAGTGACCCGTCGTGAGCAGCAGCGAACGGAGGTTGACGATGCCGAATACGGCCGACCGCGAGGCACCGCTTGCCGGACACTCACTGGCGTCGCACACGGACGTCGAGGACTTCCGGTCCCGTGCCGCCGAACTCCTCACACCGCATCGCATCGACATCAGCGACGGCGCGGCGACCGCCGCGTTCCGAGGCGAGGTACGCGCCGCGCGGATCGGCGATATGCAGGTGATCTACCTCGAGCAGGGCGTCGACATCGACGTCGACATCCTCGAACCGATCGACTACTACGACGTGATGTTCGCGTGGCGGGGAGAGGGGCGGATCGCAGCCATCGGCGACCGTCGTGGCATCATCGACCCGACGCACGGCGCGATGCTGAGCCCCGGCATGTTCGCGACGATGCACATGAACTCCGATTACGCCCAACTGCACGTCCGTATCGAACGCGCCACCCTCGATCGTCGTCTGGAGGCACTCCTCCGCCGGCCGGTTACCGCACCTGCGAGTTTCGATGTCTCCCTGGATCTTTCCGAACCGCAACTGGCGACCTGGAACGCCGCGCTGCGGGTGGCGCTCACCGATCTCGACGCACACGGCGGATCGATCGCCCACCCGCTTGCCGCGGCGAACTGGCAGGACTTCCTGCTGACCGGGCTACTCACCGGGTCGTCGCACTCGTACCGCACTGCCCTCGACGAGATTCGCACCGGCACAGCACATTCGCGCGCGGTTCGGGATGCGATGGACTTCTGTCGCGCGCACGTTGCCGACGTGGTGGCCACGGAGGACGTGGCGCGACATGCAGGAACCACCGTCCGATCGTTGCAGCGCGCATTCCGTACCGAACTCGATATGTCGCCGACTGAGTATCTGCGCGCCCTGCGCCTCGACGAGGCACACCGCGAACTATCGGAAATGACTGCGGACCAGCAGGATTCGGTGACCGAGGTCGCCTACCGGTGGGGCTTCACCCACGTATCGCGTTTCGCGGGCGCCTACCGCGCAAGGTTTGGCGAATTGCCCTCGGCGACAAGGTCTCACGCGCTACGACGTTGAGTGCTCAGCCGTTCCGCTGCCGGACCAGCCTCGCCACCGCCGCAGCACTCGCGCCGGCCGCACCGACCCCGAGAGCCGTTGCGGCACCGTACTTTGCGGCCTTGCGTGCGGTGCGGAAGTCGTAGACCTCCCAGCCGCGGACCTTGGCCACGTCTCGCAGATCCGAATCCGGGTTGATCGCGACGGCGTTGCCGACCAGCGACAGCATCGGGACGTCGTTGTGCGAATCCGAATAAGCGGTGCAGCGCTTGAGATTCAGGCCCTCGCGGATCGCGAGCGCGCGGACCGCATGCGCCTTGCCGGGGCCGTGCAGGATGTCGCCGACGAGACGTCCGGTGAACACGCCGTCGACGCTCTCGGCGACGGTGCCCAGCGCGCCGGTCAGGCCGAGGCTGTCGGCGATGGTCTGCGCGAGCTCCACCGGTGTGGCCGTCACCAGCCATACCTGCTGCCCGGCGTCGAGGTGCCGTTGTGCCAAAGCCCTTGTGCCCGGCCAGATCTTGTCCGCGATGTATTCGTCGTAGATCTGCTCGCCGAGCTCGATGAGCTCGGCTGTCGACCGGCCGGCGATGAACGAG
Organism: Gordonia sp. CPCC 205515; assembly: GCF_048537925.1. Lineage (NCBI taxonomy): Bacteria > Bacillati > Actinomycetota > Actinomycetes > Mycobacteriales > Gordoniaceae > Gordonia > Gordonia sp. CPCC 205515. Next base: position 110,155 of record NZ_JBCLVJ010000010.1, read on the forward strand.
AGCGCCTTGTCGCGTCCTTCGGCGACGTCGGCGGCGTTCTCCTTGCCGGTGATCTGGAACTTCGCCTGCGTCCACGCGAAGTCGAGGATGTCGCCGTAGGAGAAGTACTTCTTCGCCGCCAACCCACGCGCGAAGTGGATGATCGACGCACCCTGCACGAGGGTGTTGTCGACGTCGAAGAATGCGGCCGCGGTCAGATCCAGCGGCGGCTGATCGGGGACGACATCGGCAGGCGGGCGGGCGCGCAGCGTATCGACCGCAACCCGGGCGCTCGCCTCGCCGGCGAGTGACTGACGGAGTTCGTGTGCGGTCTGCCGGAACCGGCCGCCGGTTGCGCGGGCGCGTTCGGCGATCCACGCCGCCACCCGCGAAGCGTCTTCATCATCCTCGACGACGTCCTCGCCGTCGGCATCGAGGTCATCGAGATCGGGTCCGCCGCCGGTCGGGTCGACGTCGTCGGCGTGCCGTTCCCAGTCGCTGCCGTCGGCCTCCGCGGTGGACTGCGTCGAGTCATCGACCCGCGACTGCACCGGTACGTCGGTGCCCTCGGTCGGGTCGGTCTCGCCGGGTCCGTGGGCCTCGCCCACCCGATCACCTCCACGCATGTGCTCCGCCCGAGACGTCCACAACCCCGGGGCCCGTTCCAGCGTAGTCGGAGACCCGCGCGCAGGGTGCGACACTAGATCGGCATCACAGTCGGAGGAAGTCGAGGACATGTCGCTCACCCTGCTCACCCGCGCCGGCTGCTCGGCGTGCGCCACCGCCCGCACCGACCTGACCCGGATCTGTACCGACCTCGGTCTCACCTTCGACGAGGTCGACGTCGACAGCGTGGCCACCGACGGCGACCCGATGCTGCGTGCCGAGTTCGGCGACCGGCTGCCGGTCATCCTGCTCGACGGCGAGGAACACAGCTATTGGGAGGTCGACGAGCCACGGCTGCGCAAGGACCTGGCAGCACGGCACGCCGATCGAGGGTGAGGCACCGCCGGGTATAGGGTGTGAGGCACGTCTCAGAGCGGGTCCACAGTGGCGTGGCCGGTGGAGGCGTGGTCGGAGGAAGGTGAGCGGAGTGTGAGCGGCCCTGGCGCGAGAGTCTCCAACGGTCACGGAAACGCGGACATCCCCGAACCCGCGGTCACCCGGCTCGCGACCTACCTGCACATCCTGCGGTCCTTCCGCGAACGCGGCATCCTGGTGGCCTCCAGCGGACAGCTCGCCACCGCCGCCGGCGTCAACCCCTCGATCCTGCGCAAGGACCTCTCGCACATCGGCGCCAACGGCGTCCGAGGGGTCGGCTACGACGTCGGCCGGCTCATCGCCCGCATCGCGATGGCGCTGCACACCGACAGCACCCACTTCGTCGCGCTCGCCGGCGCCGGTGCCCTCGGTCGCGCGCTGATCGCCCACGCCGGATTCGGGCGGGGATTCCGGGTGGCCGCGATGTTCGACGCCGACCCCGACCTCGTCGGATCGAGCGTCGAACCGGGTGGGCCGCTGATCGCGCCGCTGTCGGAGATCACCGAGGTCTGCACCGGTCCCGACGCCGCACTGATCGAGATCGGGGTGATCGCCACCGCCGAATCCGACGCCCAACACGCCTGTGATGCGTTCCTCGCGGCGGGTGTGCGTCGGCTGTTGAACGTAACGCCGACCACGTTGTTGACGGACTCAGATGTTTTCGTCAGACAGGTTGATCTAGCCTTGGAGCTACAGGTGTTGGCGTTCAACGCCTCGCGTTCGCGTGCCGCGACGGATTCAGCCTCTCGCGGCACGGGAGTGGGGACGACGAGAACAGAACCCGCGACGAGCCGTGTCGGCGCGTCCGTGGGCGAGGAGACGGCGTGAGTGTTTTATTGTTCGGGGTCTCGCACCGGAGTGCACCCGTGGAGGTGCTCGAGCGGTTGGCGGTTTCCGACCATGACCGACCCAAGCTCGTCGACGAGCTGTTGACCTCGCGGGCGATCTCCGAGGCGATGCTCGTATCCACCTGCAATCGGGTGGAGATCTACGCCGTCGTCGACGCCTTCCACCCCGCACTCGAAACCGTCGGTGCAGTCCTCGGTGAGCACTCCGGGATGACCGTCAACGAGATGACCCGGCACGCCTACGTGCGCTACTCCGAGGCCGCCGTCGAGCATCTGTTCACCGTCGCCGCGGGACTCGACTCCTTGGTCGTGGGGGAGCAGCAAATCCTCGGCCAGATCCGCAACGCCTACCTCAACGCCGACGCCAACAAGTCCGCCGGACGGGTTTTGCACGAGCTGGCCCAGCAGGCGCTGCGGGTCGGCAAGCGGGTACACACCGAGACCGGGATCGACCGCGCCGGCGCGTCGGTCGTGTCCGTCGCGCTGCACCGCGCCCAGACCCTGCTCGCGACCGACGGGTCCGCGGAGTTGAAGTCGGCGGTCGTCGTCGGCGCCGGGGCGATGGGTGGCCTGGCCACCGCGCACCTCGCCCGGGAGGGCGTCGACGAGCTTGTCGTCGTCAACCGCACGCTGGCCAACGCCGAGCATCTCGCCGGCAACGTCGCCGCCAATCATGGCATCAACGTGCGTGGTGCCGGGCTCGACGACCTGCCGGCGGTGATGGCCGCCGCCGACGTCGTGGTCGCGTGTACCGGCTCGGTCGGCTCGGTTGTCGGGGTCGGTGAAGTGCACTCCGCGCTGGCCGCCCGCACCAGCAAGCGCCCACTGGTCATCTGCGACCTCGGCCTGCCCCGCAACGTCGACCCGGCCGCCGCGCGCCTGCCTGGCGTCCACGTCGTCGACATCGAGGGCCTGCGTGGTGACTCGGCCACCCAGGCGGCCGAGAACGACGCCACCGCCGCCCGGTCGATCGTCGCCACCGAACTCGCCGACTACCTGACCAACCAGCGCCAGGCCGAGGTGACCCCGACCGTCGCCGCGCTGCGCCAGCGCGCCGCCGACGTTGTCGAGGCCGAGATCCTGCGTCTGGAGACACGTCTGCCCGACCTGGAGGACCTGCAGCGCGACGAGATCGCCAAGACCGTGCGCCGCGTCGTCGACAAGCTGCTGCACGCCCCCACCGTGCGGGTCAAGCAACTCGCGTCGACCCCGAACGGTGACCACTACGCCGAGGCGCTGCGCGAACTGTTCGAGCTCAGGCCGGGCGCGGCGGAATCCGTCTCGGCCTCCGAGACCACCGACTTCGGTCGGTCCGAGAAGTGAGCTCGGACGCCACAAACGTGATCCGCATCGGGACGCGCGGATCACTGCTGGCCACCACCCAGGCCCAGACCATCGCCGACGCACTGACCGCCGCCGGGCATCCGGCCGAGCTGGTCATCATCCGCACCGACGGTGACAAGTCGGCCAAACCGGTCGCCGAGATCGGCGTCGGCGTGTTCACCACCGCGATCCGCGTTGCCCTGCGGAATCACGAGGTCGACGTCGCGGTGCACTCGTACAAAGACCTACCCACCGCACCCGAATCCGACCTCGTCATCGCGGCCACCCCGCCTCGCGAGGATCCCCGAGATGCGCTGGTCAGCAAGGGTGGCATGGTGCTCGGTGAACTGCCGCCGGGGTCCACGGTAGGGACTTCCGCCCCCCGCCGGGCGGCACAGCTTAGAGCATTAGGTCTCGGTTTGGAAATCCGCCCCCTAAGAGGCAACCTTGACTCTCGGTTGGGCAAAGTCGCCAGCGGTGAACTCGATGCAGTCGTGGTCGCCCGAGCGGGTCTGGTACGTATCGGCAGAGCCGATGTCGTCACCGAGGCATTCGACCCGGTGGTGCTGTTACCGGCACCAGCACAGGGTGCCTTGGCCGTGGAGTGCCGCTCCGACGATGCCGAACTGGTGAGAATACTCGCCGAGTTGGACGACCCGTCCACCCGTGCGGCGATCGACGCCGAGCGAGCAGTACTTGCGGCCCTCGAGGCCGGATGTACCGCCCCGGTCGGTGCGATCGGTGAGGTGGTCGAGTCGATCGACGACGACGGGCGCATCTTCGCCGAACTGTCGCTGCGTGCGGCAGTGGCGGCCGAAGACGGATCCGATGTGATCCGCGCTTCGGTGGTGGGCGCGGTCGATCGTGCAGCGCAACTCGGTAAGGATCTTGCCGCCGAACTGCTGGAGCTGGGAGCGGGCGAGCTCGTCGGCCGCGGTTCGCAAGCCTAGCGGCGCACTACGCGCCCACGGTGAGCGGGCCTCGACCTCGGGCCCATCACGTCGCAACTCACAGCAGGTGAAGGAACTGCAGCCCCTCCGGGGGCAGGAGAGTGCGAACTCATGAGCCGTACGAAGAAGGTCAATCCGGGGCGGATCCTGTTCGTCGGATCGGGGCCCGGTGATCCCGATCTGTTGACCGTGCGCGCACGAAACGTCATCGAAAAAGCCACAGTCGCCTACATCGATCCCGACGTGCCCGCTGGAGTCGTCGCCCTCATCGGCGCGGCCTACGTCCAGCCCGAGAAGCCGTCGTCCCGGTCCACCAAGGCCAAGGAAGCAGCCGCCAAGGAAGCCGAGGCCGCCGAGGCAGCAGCAGACGCTCCCGCCGAGGAGGCTCCGGAACCCGCGTTCGTGGTGCATCCGGCGCTCGGTGATCCCGCCGAGGTCGCCAAGACGCTCGTCGCGGCCGCCAAGGAGGGCGACGACGTCGTCCGTGTGGTGTCCGGCGATCCGCTGACCACCGATTCCGTCCTCACCGAGGTCAACGCCGTGTCGCGGTCGTCGATCGCGTTCGAGGTGCTGCCCGGCCTGCCGTCGGCGTCGGTGGTCCCCAGCTACGCCGGCATGCCGCTCGGCTCGACCCACACCGAGGCCGACGTCCGAGCCGAGGGTGTCGACTGGGCCGCGCTCGCCGCGTCGCCCGGACCGCTGGTGCTGCACGCCACCTCCGCGCACCTCGCCGAGACCGCGAGCGCGCTGACCGAGCAGGGCATGGCCCCGCAGACGCCGGTCGCCATCACCGTCAACGGCACCACCTGTGCACAGCGCACCATCGAGGCCACTCTCGCCTCGCTGAACGAGCAGGGCAATGCGCTCATGGGTCCCTTGATCCTGACCATCGGCAAGGTCGTCGCGCAGCGCGGCAAGCTCTCCTGGTGGGAGTCGCGGGCGCTCTACGGCTGGACCGTGTTGGTGCCGCGCACCAAGGACCAGGCCGGCGACATGAGCGAACGGCTCGCCTCGCACGGCTCCATCCCCAAGGAAGTCCCGACGATCGCCGTCGAGCCGCCGCGCAGCCCCGCCCAGATGGAAAGGGCCGTCAAGGGTTTGGTCGACGGCCGCTACCAGTGGGTGGTGTTCACCTCCACCAACGCGGTGCGCGCCGTGTGGGAGAAGTTCGCCGAGTTCGGTCTCGACGCCCGGGCCTTCTCCGGCGTCAAGATCGCCTGCGTCGGTGAGGCCACGGCCGCCAAGGTGCGGACCTTCGGCATCGAGCCCGAGCTCATCCCCGACGGTGAGCAGAGTTCGCTCGGACTGCTCGAGGTCTTCCCGCCCTACGACGACGTGTTCGACCCGGTCAACCGAATCCTGTTGCCGCGCGCCGACATCGCCACCGAAACGCTGTCCGAGGGACTGCGTGAGCGCGGCTGGGAGATCGACGACGTCACCGCCTACCGCACCGTGCGCGCCGCGCCGCCGCCCGCCGAGACCCGCGAGATGATCAAGACCGGCGGCTTCGACGCGGTCTGCTTCACCTCGAGCTCGACGGTGCGCAACCTCGTCGGTATCGCCGGTAAGCCGCACGCGCGCACCATCGTTGCGTGCATCGGACCCAAGACCGCGGAAACCGCAACGGAATTCGGTCTGCGCGTCGATGTGCAGCCGGAGGTTGCCTCGGTGTCCGCACTGGTCGACGCCCTGGCCGAGCACGCCGCTCGCCTGCGCGCAGAGGGTGCCTTGCCGCCCCCGCGGAAGAAGTCGCGGCGGTCGCGGTCCTGATCCGTCGGTTCCCGTCGACCGGGCACCGTTCCCCGTCGACCGGGCACCGTTTCCGGTCGAGTGGGCGCCGTTTCCGGTCGACTGGGCACCGTTCCCGGTCGACCGGGCGCCGTTTCCGGTCGACTGGGCGGAATCGGGTTGATTGGGCGTCGAATTCCGTCGACCGTGCGATATGAAGAGCTCCAAGAGAGGTTGACATGGCACCCGTGATCCGTCCTCGCCGTTTGCGGACAACCCCGGCGATGCGCCGCCTGGTGGCCGAAACCGTTGTGGCCCCACAGGATCTGATCCTGCCGATGTTCGTCGCCGACGGTATCGACGAGCCGCGTGAGATCTCATCGATGCCCGGCGTCGTACAGCACACCACCGATTCGCTGCGCAAGGCGGCCGCCGAGGCCGTCCGTGCCGGCGTCGGCGGACTGATGCTGTTCGGTGTGCCTGCTGCCGCCGACAAGGATGCGGTGGGTTCGGGCGCGGACTCTCCCGACGGCGTGCTGAACCGCGGATTACGGTCGCTGCGTGAGGATCTCGGCGGCAGTACGGTGCTGATGGCCGACACCTGCCTCGACGAGTTCACCGACCACGGACACTGCGGTGTCCTCGACGACACCGGTCGCATCGACAACGACGCTACGCTGGATCGGTACGTGTCAATGGCGCTTGCGCAGGCGCGAGCCGGGGCGCACCTGCTGGGGCCGAGCGGCATGATGGACGGCCAGGTCGCCGCGATCCGCGCGGGCCTCGATGCCGAAGGCTTCAGCGACACCGGCATCTTGGCGTACGCCGCCAAGTACGCGTCCGCGTTCTACGGCCCATTCCGTGAGGCTGTGGGATCGTCGTTGGAGGGCGATCGTCGGACCTACCAACAGGATTCAGCGAATCGGGTGGAAGCCTTGCGAGAGGTGCGCCTCGACCTCGGCGAGGGCGCCGACATCGTGATGGTCAAGCCCGCGATGAGCTACCTCGACATTCTGCGCGACGTCGCCGAGATCGCCGACGTACCGGTGGCCGCGTATCAGATCAGTGGCGAGTACTCGATGATCACCGCCGCTGCCGAACGCGGATGGATCGATCGTGACGCCGCCATCCTGGAGTCTTTGACGTCGATCAAGCGTGCGGGGGCGTCGATGATTCTGACGTATTGGGCCACCGAGGTGGCTGGCTGGTTGGGATAGGACACGAACAAAGCGGGTGGAGATCGATCGGTCCGATCGATCTCCACCCGCTTTGTATCAGGAATCAGCGGCGGCGAGAAACCGCTGCCAGGTCGCCGAACATCGCCATCAGCATGCTGGTCAGGTTCACGACGACCATGCCGGCGCCCGCGGCGAACGAATCACGGACCCGGTCGAGATTGCCGACGATGTCCATCCGGATGGCCCCGCCCTGGGCGACGTGCTCATGGACCTCGGCGATTGTGGCCACCAACGACGGGTCGGAGGTGCTGTCCAGGCCCATCGACACCGCAAGATCCGACGGACCGCACAAGGCGCCGTCCAGACCCGGCACCGCAAGGATCTCGGCGGCATTCTCGCAGCCGGCCCGGGACTCGATCATCGCGATCGTGAGTGTTCCGTCGACATCCGCATCCAAATGCTCACGCGCCGTCACCGAGCCGAATCGTCCGGTGCGCCCGTACGTGGCGAATCCGCGGTCGCCCAAGGGTGGGTAGCGCGTAGCGAAGACCGCGGCCGCCGCCTGCTCCGCACTATCCACGTGGGGCACAACGATTCCGGTCGCACCCAGGTCGAGCGCCCGTTGGATCAGCGCGGGCTCGTGCTGCCCGACCCGCACCAGAGTGTCCATCCCGTGCAATTGCGCGACGGTGATGTGGTGGCGCAGCGACGTCTCATCGGCGGAACCGTGCTCGCAGTCGATCAGCACGTAGTCCAACCCGGCGACCGCGGCCATCTCGACGAGTTCCTCCGACGGCATTCGCAGGAGGGCTCCGACGAGTTGTTCACCGGCAGCGGCACGGGCCTTGAGCGTCACCCGCCCGACCGAACGTGACCCGGTCATCGGGCAATCATCCCGGCTGACAGGTCGATGTCGGCACCGCAGAGACCCGGCATCGACAACATCGCGAGCGCTGCAGCGGCGACCTCGTCCTCGGTGACCATCCGCCGCAATGCAGCACGAGACACGAAGGCCTCCTCCGCCTGCGCGTAGGAGATCCCTCTGCGCTCCGCCTCGAGGGTGAAGTTCCGGTGCATCCGCTCGCTGTCGACCGGGCCCGGCGACAGCGTGTTCACGTTGACTCCGCGCGGACCGACCTCAGTGGCCAGCGTGGTGGTGAGCCCGATGACGGCCATCTTCGACGCGCAGTACGGCGTGCGACCGGTCAACGGGCGCTTCCCGGACACCGAAGCCAGGTTGATGACGTCTCCGCGTCCGCGTTCGACCATGGCGGGCAGGAACTCGCGACACATCAGATACGTGCCGCGTACGTTGACCGCGAACACCTCGTCCCATTCTTTGACGTCGATGTCGACGAGGTCGGCGACGGGCCCGGCGATCCCAGCGTTGTTGACGAGGATCGAGATCTCCTCGTCGGCAAGCTCGTCGCGTAGCCGGACGACCGAGTCGGCATCGGCGACGTCACAGACCGCGGCCCGAGTCAGCTCGGGCCGCGCCGTCGCGACCAGGTTGACTTTCTCCTGGTCGCGGCCGACGACGACCACTCGGACACCGTTGTCCGTCAGGACGCGCGCGATGGCCGCGCCCAAACCACTGCCGCCACCGGTCACCAACGCCGTCCGGCCGGCGACACCGCTCATTGCGCAGCTGCCGACGCGAGCGCGTCGGACCACTCGAGTGACTTGCCGCCGAACTTCGCCGCGCGGACGTCACCGGAGCGCGCATGTCCTTCGAACAGCTCGACCCGCGCCGCGCGACCGCACACCTCACCGAGGAGCGCGCTCGAGGCCTCGTTTGTGACCTCTGAGTAGGTGACCGTCTTCAGGTACTTACCGACCCACAGGCCGCCCGTGTAGCGCGCCGAACCGCGCGTCGGCAGCACATGGTTGGTGCCGATCACCTTGTCGCCGTAGGAGACGCAGGTGCCCTCGCCGAGGAAGAGTCCACCGTAATTACGCATGGCGGCAAGCGCTTCGCGCGGATTCTCGGTCAAGACCTCGACATGTTCGCTGGCGTAGGTGTCGGCCAGCGCGTAGGCCTCTTCGCGGCTATCGACGACGATGACCTCGCCGTGATTGCGCCATGCCGGTTCGGCCATGTCCTTGGTGGGCATGTCGACCAGAATCGTATCGATGTGCTCGATCACCCGAGCGCCCAGCTCGGCCGATGTGGTGATCAATACGGCCGGCGAATCGGGACCGTGCTCGGCCTGCGACAGCAGATCGACGGCGACGACGAACGGGTCTGCGGCGTCGTCGGCGATGACCAGGATCTCCGTCGGTCCGGCGAACAGATCGATTCCGACTTCGCCGAACAGCTGTCGCTTTGCTTCTGCGACATACGCATTGCCGGGTCCGGCCAGCAGATCGGCAGGTGCCACGGTCTCGGTGCCGAGGGCAAGGGTGCCGATGGCCTGGACGCCGCCCAAGAGGTAGATCTCGTCGGCTCCGGCCATGTGCATCGCGGCGATTGTTGCCGCCGGGACCTCACCACGGATCGGCGGGGTGCACGCCGCAACGCTGGGCACGCCGGCGACTTTCGCGGTGACGATGGTCATGTGCGCCGAGGCGGTGAGCGGATAACGGCCCCCGGGGACGTAGGCGCCGACGCGACCGATCGGAATGTGCTTCTGTCCGAGTCGGACACCCGGGAGGGTTTCCATCTCGAACTCCGACATCGACTCGAGCTGACGCTGCGCGAATGCTCGTACCTGAGCCTGAACGAACTCGATGTCGTCGATGACCTGCTGCGGCACCGACGCGATGATCTCGGCGATACGTTCGGGCGAGAGGCGGAAGCTGTCCGGGTTCCAGTTGTCGAGGTTTGTCGACCATTCGCGCACCGCGGCGTCTCCGCGATCACGGATATCGTCGAGGATGCTCGAGACCCGCTGGCTCACTTCGGTGCGTTCGATGCGCACGGTCTCGGTGGGCGTAGCGGACTTCAGGACGGTTGGCATGTTGTCTCCAAGGGTTGAGGGTGATCGAGGTTGTTGGTGATGATCCAGTCACGAAGAATCGCGCTGACGGATGTGGGGCTCTCCCAGGTGCACAGGTGGCCTACGTCGGGGATGATCTCGAGGCGGGCGTGCGGAACCGCGTCGGCAATGGCCCGATGGAACGCCGGCGGACACAATGTGTCGTCCTCGGCCGCAAGAACGATTGTGGGACAGACGATCTTGTGGAGGTGCGGGATCGAGTCGATGCGGGTCGCCTGAGCGGCCAACTGAGCGCGAAAAACATCTGGGCCGATTCGGTGTGCCATCCGTCGGAAACGTTCGCGCAACTCGGCTGGCGGAGTCGGATCCCTGAACATGGTGGGCGCGATGATGTCTTGGACCACCGCTGCGAACTCGCCGTGATCCGTGCGGGCGGCCATGGTGAGCCACGACTCGCGTTGTGCGTCGGTCGGGGCTCCGGCGTTGGTGGACATCGCACAGAATCCGAGAACACGCTCGGGAGCCTGACGGATTATTTCGAATCCGACGATGGCGCCGAGGCTCAGACCGCCGAGAAGAAAACGCGGCGGCGCGGAGTCCAGAACCTCGGCCGCCATCTCGGTGATGCTGCGCCGGCTGATCGACGCGAAAATCACAGGTGCACTGGCAACTTCGCCAATGTCGGACCACAGATCGTCGTCGCACAGCATGCCCGGCACCAGTACGAGTGGCGCGGACTCGGTCATGATCGCCGCGGCACCAGTGCGTACGGGGCGAGGTAGCCGTTGTGGTCGATCGCATCGCCGGCGTCAGCTGCGGCCTTAACGACCTCCTCGTCCCACTCGAGTCGGACCCTCGCGTCGCCACTCGTGACGACGAGCATCAACCCCGGCTCGTCACCGACATTGCGGATCGACCGCCAGGCGTGGGGCGGGACCGAGACCATGTCCCACTCACCGAGTCGAACGGTCTCGGCGTCGGGCCCACGGTTGACGGTCACCTCCCATTCGCCGTCCTTGACCATCAGGACGGTGTTCTCGGCATGGCGGTGCGCGGACACGCCCTGACCCGCCCTCGCCCGGAGCCACGCGACGGCGTGACCGTGCGGATGCACCACGCGGGGGAGTTGGTCGCGGTCCTCGGTGACGCCGAATCCGATGACCGGACCGAGTTCGACGCCGCCACCGGGCAACGCGGAATCCAAGAGTGCACGGTCTGACCACGTGATGTTCTCCGGCGTCGCGATCCGAGCCGCCATCTCGTCGACCGTGTAGTGACGGAGGCCGGCGATCTGCTCGGTGGTCAACGGTTCGATCAGCTCCGTCTCGGAGGTGATCTCGTCTCCGGCGACGGTATCGATCAGTTGCCCGTCGGCGCGGAGATACAGACCGTGCCCCTTGGCGTCGTCGAGGACCGCCGGGCTCCAGATAATTCCGCCGGTGCGATCCATGCCGAGGACGGTGAACAGGATGCCCTCATCGGGACCGATGTTGGTGAAACCGCGGAAGATCCAGGTGGGGATCGACGCGATCTCCCCTTCCTTGAGGACGAGCTCACCCTCTTTGCCGTCGACTCCCCACCGCAGCAGGTATTCGCCCTTGAAACAGAGGAACACCTCTGCTGTGAAGTGGAGGTGGAGATTGTTTGTCACGCCGTGTGGCATGGCGGCCGCGCCGATCTGAAAGCCGTGCGGCTCAGCGAGATTGACGAACTGTCCAGAGCTTTGGCTCACTCCGCGACCGATCATCGAATAATTCTGCTTACGGTCTGAACCTGGGGTGCGGCAGTCGATGAACGCCTGATTGCAGGACACGAACTCACTGCGGAGAATTGTTCGGCGGCGTAGCTCATCTGGGGTGACGGCGACATCGGTGGTCATGTGCGACTCCTGTCGGATACCGAGACCAATGTGCAGAGCCGTGATTCATCGGAGACGAGAGGATCGGCTTGCGGAGGCCATGATTTATACGTATGCATTCTGCATCCGGTGCACCTCAGGTGTCAACCCCCGAATCCGCGTGCGCAGCCACGGTAGCCCCTGAAAACCCGCCAGTGCAGGAATTTTGGCCGCACTACTATCCAGGAATTGGCTGGCCTGTCGGCGGCGGGCGCTGCGCCCGGTACCCTGGTGGTGCCGCCCGTATTTATTCGCGTGCAGGCCTCGGCAATGGAGGATGAATGAGCGTCACGAGTCGCGATGTAGCCCGACTGGCGGGCGTTTCCCAACCGACGGTGTCTCGCGCGCTGCGCGGAGATACTCGGGTCGCGGAAGCGACACGACTTCGTGTTGCTGAGGCTGCGGATGCTCTGGGATATGTGCCGAGTGAGGCGGGCCGCAGTCTCGTGACCCGGATGACCAGGCGAATTGGCATCGTGGTTACCGATCTGACGAATCCGTTCTATCCGCAGCTGGTCGGTCCGTTGCACGACGAGTTGGAGAAACACGGCTACCGGATCATGGTGTTCGCCGAGCGCACCGACAGTCTCACCGCCGTCGAGCACCTGGTTGATGGATCAGTTGACGGTGTCGTATTGCTGACAACGACGCTAGGGTCTCGGCTTCCGTCAGAACTGACGCGACGTGGGGTGCCATTTGTATGCCTCAATCGTGAGTCGGGATCGGGCCTGGATGACGCGGCAGTTGTCGACAACGAACTCGGCGGCAAGATGGCCGCCGACCACTTGGTCGAGCTCGGTCACCGGCGAATTGCCGGAATCTTCGGACCCGAGGACACAAGCACTGGGCGCGATCGTGAGCTGGGATTTCGCTTCGCCCTCGCGGAAGCAGGAATCGCGATCCCGGTGGCTTTGACGGCTCACGGGCCGTTTGATTTCGACACCGGACATGCCGAGATGCAGCGCTTTCTCGACATGGCGAATCCGCCGACAGCCGTGTTCTGTGGCAACGACGTGGTCGCCATAGGGGCACTCAACGCTGCGGTCGGGGCGGGCGCCCGTGTTCCCGGCGACGTGAGCATCGTCGGGTTCGACGACATCCCGATGGCCTCGTGGGAGGCTTTTCGCCTGACGACTGTCGCCTACGACCTGTCCGACATGGCGGTCTCGGCGGCGCGACTGCTCGTGCGACGCCTCGGCGCGCAGGCCGACGATCAGCCGCAACGTGAGGTCATGGTGCCGTCTCTGATCGTCCGTGGGACCACTGCCGTCCCGTGTTCCTGACCCGGTTCTGCCCATCACGAATATCCGTATGTTCATCCAGATCTTGCTAGCCAATAGCTGATTGGTATCCCAAAAGTACTGTGTAACAGCACTTTTCATGACTTGCATATTCTTCTGCATCGATCTTGCTTGTTTTAATTCATACGTATACACTCAGCGGTGAGACGGCAGTCACAAGATTCATGACACTGTGATGGCGTCCCGCGAAAACTCTGCTGATGCGCCAGGCCTCAGGCCGGCGGCAGGTCACACCCGCCAGGGTGTGTAATCGAAAGGTGGGTCAGTTGACCACGACAACCCCGTTACTCGAGGCTCGCGGCCTCTGTAAGAGCTATGGCCACGTCGACGTGCTGCGAGGCGTGGATTTCACCGTCCAGCCGGGCGAGGTCACGGCTCTGATCGGTGACAACGGCGCCGGCAAGAGCACTCTCGTCAAGACTCTCTCGGGCGTTGTGCAGCCCGACGGCGGTGAGCTGTTGATCAATGGCAAGCCGACGACCATCAGTTCCCCGCTCCACGCGAGAGAACTGGGCATCGAGACCGTCTATCAGGACCTGGCACTCGCACCGGAGTTGAGTGCCGCCGACAACGCCTACATCGGTCGCGAGCTGCTCAAGCCTGGCATCCTCGGCCGACTGGGAGTGCTGGACAAGCGCTCGATGCGGAGCCAGGCTGCCGAGGCGTTTCATTCGCTGGGCACCGATCTGAAAGATCTCGACGCTCCGATCGCGACCCTGTCCGGCGGGCAGCGCCAGTCCGTGGCCATCTGCCGATCTGCGATGTGGGCAAAACACCTGGTCTTCATGGATGAGCCGACCGCTGCGCTCGGCGTGGTGCAGACCCGCAAGGTACTCGACCTGATCCGACGTGTTGCCGACACCGGTATCGCGGTCGTGTTGATCAGCCACAACATGCCGGAGGTTCTCGAAGTCGCTGATCGAGTGCAAGTGCTCCGCATGGGGCGTCGGGTGGCCGACCTGGTTGCCAAAGACTGTGATGTCGACGATCTCGTCGGCGCAATGACCGGCGCACTGGACGGAGCTGCGTGATGAGTATTATCAATGAATCGACCACGACGAAAGCTCAAGTCGAAAGTCCATCCAAGGCAATGGCAACAGCTGACTTCCCGAGTTCGGGGACCTCGTCGATCTCCCGGAGGACCCACCTGCTGCGTCAGCTCAAGTCCTCCACTCCGGTGTACATGTTCGGAGTCATGGTCCTGCTGTTCATCGCCTTCTCGGTGTTGGCGCCCAATGCCTTTCCGACGCTCGCGAACGTTCGGAACATCTTCATGGACGGCTCGACACTGCTCGTGCTCGCGGTCGGAGTGACATACGTGATGGTGGCCGGGGGCATCGACCTCTCGATCGGCTCGGTCCTGGTGTTCGCCAACGTCGCCGCGGCCAAGACCATGACGGCCATGGGCACCGACAACGCGATGACCATCGTCGTCGGTGTCGCGGTTGCCCTGGCATGCGGACTCGGCTGGGGCATCTTCAATGGTCTCTGCATCACAAAGCTGCGGGTGCCCGCCCTCATCACCACACTCGGAACGCTCGGTGCGGTACTGGGACTTGCCAACTTGTTGGTGGATGGCAATGACATCAGCGATCTGCCCTCGTCGCTCATCTCGCTGACGACCAGTCATATTCTGGGTGTCAGCCCCCTCATCTGGGTGGCGATCATCGTCGTGATCATCGGTGGTGTGGTGCTGGCGGTCACCCGATTCGGACGTCATACCTATGTCGTAGGTTCCAACGAAGAGGCTGCGCGTCGTGCAGGCATCAATGTGGACCGTCACCTGATCAAGCTCTACGCAATGAGCGGAATGCTGGCGGGCCTGGCGGGCATGCTGTCGCTGATACGATTCGACACCACAACGCTTTCCGGGCATACCACCGACTTCATCGCCGTGATCACTGGTGTTGTGTTGGGCGGAATCAGTCTGTTCGGTGGCGTAGGCACCGTCGGTGGCGCCGTCATCGGTATCTTCATCTCGACCATGCTGATCAATGGTTTCACCATCATCAACGTGCAGCCCTTCTGGCAGCAGGTCGCGATCGGCTTCATCCTGATCCTCGCGGTGTACATCGATCAGCTCAAGCGACGCAGCCGCGATCGCGCCGGGAGGTGACCTGATAATGAACCAGCGCAATACTTTCCGCCGTGGTAAGGGGGCGATCGTCCTCGCTCTAGCGGGCGCGATGGCCATCGGCATCACCGGGTGCGGAGGAGAGTCCTCGGCCACTCCCGAGAACGATCCGCATGGCAAGCGTGTGGTCTATATTCCGGGATTGACCGGTAATCCGTTCTACACCAGCGTTTCCTGTGGAGCCGCGGCCGAGGCAAAGAAACAGGGTATTGAATACGCGACGCAGGGGGCCGCCGAGTTCTCCGTGCCCTTGCAGACACAGGTCGTCGAAGCCGTCACGGCCAGTCATCCCGCAGCGATCATGGTTGCCGTCACCAGCCCCAAGGCCATGATCGCACCGTTGCTGCAGGCCAAACGTGATGGCATCAAGGTGATCACCATTGATGGTGACCTCACCGACAAGTCGATTGCGATGACCAACATCGAGTCCGACAACTACCGTGGTGGTCAACTCGCCGGAGAAAAGATGGCCGAGTTGATCGGCGGTCACGGTGACGTCGTCGATCTCGACAGTGCCTCGGGGTCGGTCGTCGCCGAGGCCAGGCGAGCCGGCTTCGAAGATGCCATCAAGAAGCACCCCGGAATCAACTTCATCGGCGTGCAGTACACAGAGAATTCCCAATCGAAGGCAGCGCAGATCGCGGCGACAATGGCCACATCGAACCCGAATCTCAAAGGGGTCTACGCTCAGTCGACGAACAACACGGCTGGTGCGATCACCGGACTCCGTGAAGTCGGCAAAACCGGCAAGGTGAAGCTGGTCGGTTTCGACGTCTCCGACCCCATCATCGAAGCGCTTCACGCCGGACAGATCGAAGCGACCGTTCTGCAGGATCCGATCGAAGCGGGTCGGTTGGGCATCGATTCGGCGGCAGCAGCGATACGAGGTGAAACGGTGCCGAGGGATCAGAAGCCTACTTTCGCGATCGCAACACCGCAGAACATGGATACGCCGGAAGTCAAGGCACACCTCTACAAAACCCATTGCTGACCGCGTCGCCGGTAGCACGACACATTTATCCCGAAATAGGAAGAAGGAAATGAAGTTCACCCCAGCCCGTCTCGCTGAACTCGACGGCAAGTACCGCCACATCAAGACACCCGCACTGGATCGTCCTGAGGCGCAACGTGACCCCAAGGTCATCGAAACGGTGTCGCAGATGCTTTCCACGATTGAGGCCGACGGAATCGATGCGGTGCGCCGATACGCCCGCGATCTCGACGGCTTCGAGTCAGCGGATTTCGAGCTGACTGCTTCAGACCTGGCGAAGTCGGGAGATCTGCTGTCGGAAGAACTCCGCGCGGCTTTGGAACTCGGGTCGGAGCGGACGAAGTCCTTCGCACGCGAAACACGTTCCCATCTGGTCGATTTCGAGATGGAACTTGCTCCGGGACTGGTCACCGGCCAGCGTTATGTGCCGATTGAACGTGTCGGCGCATACGTGCCGGCGGGTCGATTCCCGCTTCTGGCCGGTGCCTTCATGACGGTCGGTGTGGCAAAGGTGGCCGGCGTCGATACCGTTATCGCGTGCACGCCGCCGCGCCGCGACGGTAGCGCCGATCCCGCAGTGCTCTACGCCGCACACCTCTCCGGCGCAGACCGAGTATTCGTGCTCGGCGGCGTCCAGGCACTGGCGGCCATGGCATTCGGCCTGCTGGGCGACCATCCGGTCGACATGCTGGTGGGTGCCGGCAACGCGTACGTCGCTGAAGCGAAGCGCCAGTTGTTCGGCACCGTTGCCATCGATCTGCTCGCGGGACCGTCCGAGGTTGCGGTCATCGCCGATGAAACGGCAGATCCCGCCACCGTCGCCGCCGATCTGCTTGGGCAGGCCGAGCACGGGATCGAGTCGCCGGCTGCTCTGGTGACCACGTCCGAAGCCCTGGCGCGTGAAGTGGTGGCGGCCGCGGAGACGCAGCTTCAGGAACTCAAGACCAGTGACATCGCAGGTCCTGCGTGGCGTGACTATGGGTCGGTGACCTGGGCGCAGGATCGCGAGACAGCGATCGCGCTCATGGACGACTTGGCTCCGGAACACCTGGAGATCCAGACCGCCGACGATGACTACTACCACGAGAATCTCCGCAACTACGGCTCGATCTTCCTGGGGCCGTGGAGCACGGTCGCCTACTCCGACAAGGGCATGGCCGGCACCAACCACGTCTTGCCCACGGCGGGCGGCGCGCGCCACAGCGCGGGTCTGTCTGTGTCGAGATACCTGAAACCACTGACATACCAGCGAGTCTCGCGCGATGCGACACCGGCCGCAGCTGAAGCGGTGGAAACCATTTCGCAGTACGAGGGAATGGCCGCGCACGAGGCCACGGCGACGATCCGCCTGGAGGCCTACCACGGACGTGAGGATGTCTGACATGGGAAAGAACGGAACCGCTCCCGCCGTCGATACCGAGAGTGCCACGATAGGGACGTCGATGTCGGATGCCGATGTTCGCGCATCCAGCACAACACCGGCTGCGAAGGAGTCGAAGATGTCGGAATCGTCTGGGCGCGTCATGCCTACGGATTTCGCGATCGCGCTGCGGCAAGGAAACGGTGCCGACACGGTCGATTATCCGACGGGCGACCGTCGACAGTTGATGCGTGGATTCGAGGACACTTACGTCGACATCGTCGATTACATTGTGCGCATCACGCATCGCATCTGGGAAGACCAGGATGTCGGCTACATCTATGACACCTACTCGCCCGGTTGCCGCCTGCACACCGACAGCGGACTCCAGTACGGAGTTGAAGCGTTGGTCGAGGGAACCCTGCACTCCATCAACGCATTTCCCGATATGCGGCACTACGCCGATGACGTGATCTGGGCCGGCAACGACGAGCAGGGCTTCGTCACCAGCCACCGCGCGATCAACACCGGCCACCACACCGGCCCATGGCGCTGGGGTCCGCCGACCGGGCGCAAGCTCGACACCTGGGTCATCGCCAACTGCCTCGTGCAGGAGAACGAGATCGTCGAGGAGTGGGTGCTGTACAACACGGCAGCCAAGCTTGCGGGACTGGGACTCGACGTGGTGGAAGCGGCGCGGACGTTCGGCAACGAAGGCGGACTCGCTCCGCTGAGTGAACGAGACCTCACCGAGGTTGACCGACTCGTCGGCGGACGCAAGCCCATGCCCTATCCGGCTGCGCCGGAAGGTGTCGATTTCGACATCGAGCACATGGTGCGCTCCCTGTGGCACAACGTCTTCAACCGTCGAGACCTGAGCGCGATCGATCGCGCGTACGGCCCGGCGGTGCTGTGGAACGGCACCACCAACCGTGTGGGCCGTGGACGTGGTGACGTGCGTGCGTTTGCTCGCAGCCTGCTGTCGACGTTCCCCGATCTCGGTGTCGCCGTTGACGAGGTGTACTGGATGGGCAACGACGCCGACGGCTATCGGGTGATGGTGCGCTGGGTGGGTGCCGGCACTCACCGGGGGTACGCGTTGTACGGCAAGCCGACTGGCCGGCGTGCACACATATGGGGTATCTCCCAGCTGTACGTGAAGGATCGGCAGATCGTCGAGGAGTGGAACCTCTTCAACGAGTTCGACGTGTTGGCGCAGCTGCTGCGCGACGACGAGACCTCACTGATCCCGTGACCCGTATTGTCTGCGTCCCGCTGGCACCGCAGATCGGCGAGTTCGAGGCGAACTGTTCCCGCATCGAATCCGCTATAACCGAAGCGGTGGCGGCGGGCGCAGACATCATCGTGTTACCCGAACTCGCGACCTCGGGCTATGTCTTCGATTCGCACGTAGAGGCCCTACGGCTGGCAGTCCCCTCGGACCACCAGGCGCTGTCTCGATGGTCTGCGGTCGCCGGGTCAGCAACGGTGGTCGTCGGCTTCTGCGAGTTGTCGCCCGACGGACGCGTGTTCAATTCCGCGGCCGTCGTTGACCGGACCGGCGTTCGCGGGGTGTACCGGAAATGTCACCTGTGGGATCGCGAGAAACTGATCTTCACTCCCGGCGACCGGCCTCCGCTCTTGGTCGAGACCACGCATGGTCGCCTGGCAATCATGATCTGTTACGACCTCGAGTTCCCCGAGTTCACGCGTGCCGCTGCCCTGGCCGGCGCCGATCTGTTCGCCGCTCCGGTCAACTGGCCGCTGATGTCGACACCGGCAGGGGAGCGTCCGGCCGAGCAAATCATGGCGATGGCCACGGCCCGCATGAATGGCGTCTTCGTTGCCTGCACGGATCGCACCGGCGTCGAGCGGGGTCAACAATGGACCGCTGGAACGACAATCATCGGTACTGACGGGTGGGTGATCGGCCGCGATCTCGCCGGATGTGTCGTCGCCGACTGCGATCTGTCCGTGGCGCGATCTAAGAAGCTGGCGACCTCCGCCGACGCATTTGCCGACCGACGCCCGGATGTCTACGCCGTTGATGCAGGATATCCCGCCTCACTGGTGTGAGCGCCTGATCGTCCTAGTAGGCGCTATCGATCCATTCACTACCCTGGACCCCATGAGCGCACCGAGCCCCACGGCGCCGCAGCCGGGCACCAAGCCCGAACGCCCCGATTCCGTCTCCATCGCCACCGAACTGTGGATAGTGGTGATCCTCGGCCAACTCGTGGCATTCGTCGGTCAATACCCGACACTGCGTGACTCGTGGTTGCGTCAGATTCGGGAGCTGCCCGCCGACACCCCCAAAGAACAGCTCGACACCCTCAACTCGTCGACGACGCTGATCATCGTGCTCGTCACCCTGGGCGTCGCACTGACCGCGATCTCCGTCGCCGTCGTCTGGTTCACCCGCATCGGCTACAACTGGGCGCGTGTGATCACCGCCGCGATGGGCGTGTTCATGGCGGTCAACCTGGTGTTCGCGCTGTTCGGTCACACCGAGCCGGCCTGGGTGATGATCCCGATGGTGCTCAGCGGTGTCGCCGGGATCGGCGCGTCGGTGGCGTTGCTACGTCGCGAATCCGAACAGTATTGCCGCGACATGGCCACCTACCGCGCCGCTCCGCGCTACCCTGTCGGACCACCGCCGTACGGATCCGGACCCGGGTATCCGCCGGGGCCGGGGTATCCGCCGCAGGGACCCGGGTACCCGCCGGGGCCGGGTCAGTGGCCGTATGGTGGCGGGCAGCAGAACGGGCCGTACGACCCGCACAGCACCGACCGATCGCAGCCGAACGAAGGAAATCAGACACGTGGAGACTCCTGACCACGCGACGCGACCCAAACTCGTCGTCTGGGCCTACCGGTGCTGGGTCATTTCGGGAGCGTTGCTGATCGCACTCGGCGTGCTGGCGATCGTGCTCGGGATCTTCACTTCCGGACCCACCCTGGGGCCGGTCGGCATCGGCGTGATCATCGCCGCGGTCGGCGGCGCCTACGTGCTGATGGGCAGCAAGGCGTTCACCGGGGATGCGCGCTGGCGGTCGTCGCTGGCCGCGCTGACGTTGGTCGTGGTGATCATGCTGGTGATCATCGGATTCGTCTACCCGATCTTCGCGATCGCGCTGCTCGTGGCGTTGGTCGGTCTCGTCGGGTCGTTGCTCGCGTTCCGGCCCGACTCGGAGGCCTGGTACACCGAGACGCCGCAGAAGAAATGAGCGACGCGACCGACCCCACCTCCGAGCCCGACGACGAACTGGACCGCCCCGCCGCGCAGGAGCAACCACCCGCTGAACCCGTCGACGAGGGGGAGGTGCTGTTCGCCGAACCCGGCGGCAGTTGGTGGGTGGTCCTCATCGGACCGATTCTGATCGGGGCGGTGCTGGCGATGGAGATCTCCGGCCCTGGCCAGGTGCACTGGCTCGTGCTCGCCATCTTCGGGCTCATCCTCACGGGCTTCTCGTTCGTCCAGGTGAAAGCGGCCCGCACCCACGTCAGCGTCCGCCTCACCGAGACCACACTGCAGCAGGGCACCCGACGCCTCCCGCTCGCCGACATCGCAAAGATCTACCCGGCGAACAACTCACCGGAACATCAGGACTGGGAGAGCGCCCGCGCCCTCGGGGAGCTCCCCGCGGTGCCCCGACGACGCAAGGGCGTGGGCGTGAAACTCGCCGACGGCACCATCGCGCAGGCCTGGGCCCGCGACGTCGAGCGCTTCCGCACCGAACTGACCGAAGCGCATCAGGCGGTGCAGATGGGCCTGCCACCCCGGGGCCGCAAAGACTAGCCGTGCTCCAGCATCGGCGCCGTCAGTAGCTCCTCCGGAATTCCGAACGCGTCGACCAGCGTCCGCGCGTGCGGCCGCAGTTCGAGGCACAATTCGTTGACGCCGCGTCGAATCGCCTTGGCCCGCTCCACCGACACGTGCCGGTGCATCAGGAACCACGACAGGTCGGCCTCGAGCGCGGAGTAGACGAACAGGTCGCACACCTTCCCGAGAACCTGTGCAGCAGCCCGCGAATCGCAGTCGTTGATCACCTGGATGAACGACTCGAGGACCATCCGTTCGGTGCGTGCCTGCCCCACCTTGAGCAGATGATCCTGCGCGTTGTTGAACACCTCGAAGGCATCGTTCTCGTCGTCGAGGGCCTTGCGCAGCCGTTGGGCGCAGGTCCGGACGAGGTGGTCCTCGCGGTTGCGGAACAACCGGATCTGCGTGCCGCGGTTGGTCAGATTCGACTTCTCGGTGTCCTCGTCGGAGCCCTCGAGCAGCGTCTGCACCACCTGCCGGACCGCGGTCTTCTCCACGACGACATCGCGCGCCATCCCGGCGATGAACCGCACCCATCCCGTGGTCGAAAGGCCTTGCACATCATCGGCATACGCGGAGAGAAGTTCTTTGGCGACGAGCTGGGTGAGGACGGTGTTGTCGCCCTCGAAGGTAGTGAACACGTCGATGTCGCCGCGCATGATCGACACCTGGTTCTCATCGAGATAGCCGGCGCCGCCGCACGCTTCGCGGCTGATGTTGATCGCGTGCGAGGCATGCCAGGTGGAGTACGCCTTCAATCCGGCTGCGTCGCTTTCCAATTGCCGCTGCCGCGCGGCGTCGGCATCACCGGAGGGCGACTGCACCTCGTGCAACTCCGCAGTGATCTCGTTCTGTGCACACGCGATCGCATACGATTTCGCGATGAGCGGCAACAACTTCCGCTGATGACCCAGGTAATCCATGACGAGGATCTCGTCGTCGGCGTCGGGTGCCTCGAACTGTTTGCGGATCAGTCCGTAGCGCGTGGCCAGGGTCAACGCCTTGCGGCCCGCGGCGCCAGCGGTCGCCGCCACACTGACCCGACCGCGAATTAGCGTGCCCAGCATGGTGAAGAAGCGGCGGTTGGAGTTCTCGATCGGCGACGAATAGGTGCCGTCCTCGGCGACATCGGCGTACCGGTTCAGCAAATTCTCTGCCGGGATGCGCACGTTGTCGAACATGATGCGGCCGTTGTCGACACCGGCCAGGCCGCCCTTGTAACCGCAGTCGCTGGTGGTCACGCCGGGCAGGTCGTTGCCATCGTCGTCGCGGATCGGCACCACAAAGCAATGCACGCCGTAACTTTGGGCGTCCTCGCCGGGTCCGGTGGTCACCAGCTGCGCGAACACCGCCGCCACCCGTGCGTGCTGCGCGGCGCCGCCGATGTAGTCCTTGCGTGCCGACGGCGTCGGCGAATTGACCACGAACTCTTGGGTTTCCGCGTCGTAGGTGGCGGTGGTCTCCAGTGCCTGCACGTTGGATCCGTGCCCGGTCTCGGTCATCGCGAAGCAGCCGAGCAGGTCGAGGTCGATGATGTCGGAGACGTAGCGCTTGTGGTGACGTTCGGTACCGAGATTCTCCACCGCGCCGCCGAAAAGTCCCCACTGCACACCGGCTTTCACCATCAGCGACAGGTCGGCATAGCCGAGCATCTCGATGGCGGTGATGGAGGCGCCGACGTCGCCGGTGCCGCCGTGGTCGGTGGCGAATCCGGCGCTCGCGAAGCCGTTCGACGACAGTTCCCGCATCACCTCCAGAATCCGGGCGCGCGCCTCGTCGAGTGTCAGGCTCGGATCGGGCAGCAGGTCCGCGCGGTTGGATTGTTCGCGTACGTTGTCGCGGATCGCGCGCCAACGGCCGTCGAGGACGAAGCGGAGGTTGTCGACGAGCAGTGCACGCTCGTCGTCGGAGAGATCATCTGTCGGCGGAACGACTGCCTCGGGGTCGTCGGTGACGGCGTCGGAACCTGCGGAACTCTGGGTGGTGGGCGTGGCCATGGCTCCACGTTACGGACTCGGCGCCCGCTTCCCGACGGTTTCCTGGTTCGGGTTCAGGGCAGCAGGCCTTGCCGTCGCGCTTCGACGACCGCTTCGCGACGGTTGCGTACTTCGAGTTTGCCCATCAGATTGCCGACGTAGCCGCGGACTGTCTCGGTGCGCAGACCCAGGCGCTCGGCGATCTCGGCGTTCGGGCACCCGAGGGCGAGGTGGGCGAGCACATCGGTTTCCCGAGCCGACAACGACACCGTCGGCGCTGCTGCCAGCGTCGAACCCAAACCACGCAACCGCTGCTCGATGTTCCGAAGTTGTTCGGCAAGAGCAGGATCGGTGGTCTGATCGGCTATTGCCCGCAGGGCGAGGTAGCTCTCGATGATGCCTTCGGACACCGCCGGTGACACGGTGCCCGATCCGACCTGTGCGGTGTCGAGGACCCGCACTCGTCGGTCGACCTCGTCGCGCACGTCGATCTCGCGCGCGAGTCGGCGGGCGGCGGCAACCATCTGGGTGAACGTGGTGTCGCCGAACTCGACGACGCTGCGCAGACCGCCGTAGAGCACCGCGCGGGTGCGGCCGCCGACCACTGCCGGCACCGCGAGCAGCGACTCGATGCCCTCGCCGGCGACCTGACGGTCGTACTCGTGGGTGATCTCGGTGGAGTGCGCGTAGTTGGTGACCGCGCCGGGCCGTCGTTCGGCGATCGCACGCCCACCCAGCCCGCATTCTGCGCTGATCAGCAGGTTACGCAGCACCGAGCTGCGGGTGCCGACGAAGCCGGACAGCACCAGGTCATTGTTCTCGATGACCCCACCGAACAGCACCGGTAAGCCGGTGACGCGGCCGGTCTCGCGCAGTTCGGCGCGCACAGCGTCGGCGTCGTCCGGACGCATCGTGCGCATCGATGTTCTCCTCGGTGATCGTCGCCAACCACCCCTTCTCGGGGGTGGCCGGCCTCTAGTGTGATCCATAGCGTGGAGGACCGACAACCTCAAGCGCGGTCACCCGGCCGCGGCACAACCCTCGGAGCAGACGATGACTCTCACCGACACCACCACCGGCGACCCGTTTGCGGAGTTCGGCCGCGCCGATTTCGGCCTGGCCAATCGCTCCGAACTCACCCCGCTGCGCTTCCTCGAGCGCTCCGCCGAGGTCTTTGGTGACCGTACCGCCATCATCTACGGGGACCGACGCGCCACCTATACCCAATTCGCCGACGAAACCCAACGGCTGGCCCGCGTCCTGCGCAGCCGCATCAGGCCGGGTGAGCGGGTCGCCTACCTCGCACCCAACATCCCCGAGATGCTCGTCGCGCACTACGCGGTGCCGTTGGCCGGCGGCGTGCTGGTGGCGTTGAACTCGCGACTGGCCGGCCCCGAACTCGTCTACATCTTGCAGCACGCCGGCGTCACCACGTTGTTCTTCGACGCCGAGTTCCGCCACACCGTGTCGCTCATCGCCGACGAACTGCCCGATCTGACAACCTATGTCGAGATCACCGACGCCGAGTTCGGCACCGTCCCCGAATCAGTCGACGCCGCGGGGATTTCCGGCCTCCAGACCTATCCGGACTTTCTCGCTCTCGCCGACGACCTCGATCGGACACCGCTCCCGTGGACCGTCGACGACGAGGACCGGGTGATCACCATCAACTACACGTCGGGCACCACCGGAAAACCCAAGGGCGTCATGTACACCCACCGAGGTGCCTACCTCAACTCGTTCGGCGAGACGTTCCACAACCAGTTCACCGGCGACTCTCAGTACCTGTGGACGCTACCGATGTTCCACTGCAACGGCTGGTGCACCCCGTGGGCGGTGACCCAGGCGTCGGCCACCCACATCTGTCTGCGCGCGGTCCGCGGCGATGCGGTGTGGGACGCCATCGACAACCTCGGCGTCACCCACCTGTGTGGCGCGCCGACCGTCTGCACCACCATCGCGGGATCGCCACGCGCACACCGACTCGACCGGCCGCTGCACATCACCACTGCCGGTGCACCCCCGTCGCCGACGGTGATCGGGCAACTCGAAGCACTCGGCGTCACCGTCGTTCACGTGTACGGACTCACCGAGGTGTACGGCCCCTACACAATCTGTGAATACCAGGACGCCTGGGATGATCTCACGCCCGCCGACCGCGCAACCAAACTGTCGCGGCAGGGTGTCGGTATGGTGCAGGCCGAGGATGCGCGCGTCGTCGAACAGGGCACACTGCCGCTCGTCGACGTACCCGCCGACGCCGAGACCATGGGCGAGATCGTGTTACGCGGGAACAACGTCATGGCAGGCTATTTCAAGGACCCCGACGCCACCCGAGAAGCGTTCGCCGGCGGCTGGTTTCACACCGGCGATCTGGGGGTGATGCACCCCGACGGCTACATCCAGCTCCGCGACCGCGCCAAGGACATCATCATCTCCGGCGGCGAGAACATCTCCACCATCGAGGTGGAACAGGCTCTGGTGAGCCATGATTCGGTGCTCGACGTGGCCGTCGTCGGCGTGCCGGACGAGAAGTGGGGAGAGCGTCCACGCGCCTACGTGCTGCGCAAGCCGGGTGCCGAACTGACCGCCGACGACCTCATCGAGCATGCCCGGAAGCTGTTGGCGGGATACAAGATCCCCCGCGACATCGTCTTCGCCGACGATCTGCCCCGGACCTCCACCGGGAAGGTACTCAAGTTCGAGCTGCGCAAGCAGGCCGAAATGGATTAGCACTCAGCGCGGGGAACCGAAGCGCCGCAACAACTGTTCGCCCACCTGCGGTGGTACGAGCTCGTCGGGAATGATCATGTGCGCCGCCATCCGCCGGCCGCCACCGTCGCCGCGCAGTGATAAGGCGTGCCCGGTGCGCGCGACCGCAGTGATGGCCGCAACCGGCATCGACTGGCTGTGGCCACCGAGTCGTACGGTGATGACATCGGGGCCGAAATCCGCAGAGATCTGCTCGCCCGGGCGGACGAGCTCGCCGAACCGCTTCGGGCTACGGATGCACACGAAATACACTGCCATCACGGAAATCGTCACACCCAAGCCGACGGCCACCAGTAACGATTCGAGGCTGCGGGCACCGGAAATGCCGAGCGGGATCATCGCCAGCGCGGGGACCAGCGCCAACAACACCATCCGCGGCATCATCTGGTTCTTTCGTACCGCCTCCGTGAGACGATCGGGCAGACCGGCATCGACGATGGCGTAGGTGCGGATGACGCCGTCGGGGCGTTGGGGACGTCGGGACACGCTCTGCGGCATGGGGATGGGTCGTTCGTGTTGGTCGCCTGGGCCGAACCAGGCCAGCAGGCTCGCCGCGACCTGTGGCGGAACGAGTTGGTCCGGAAACACCATCACCACGCTGTCGCCGACGACGCGTAATGCCCTGTCGGACTTCTCGACCCGCCGGATCTGCGGGAACGAGATGGTGGTGTGGTTATCGGCCCAGCCGATGCCGACCCAGTCCGGGCCGAACTCGGCGGACAGCTCGGTGCCCAACGGGATCAGGTAGCGCCACCGCCACGGTTTCATAAAGTGCAGTGCAAGACCGAGAATCGCGATCATCACCGGCGGGCCGAGGTAGAACAACTTGCCCGCGGTGAGCAGCGCATCGCCCATGGTGATCATTGCATACAGGTAGCTGAAGGTCGGCGCGGCGAGGATAAGCCACACGCGGCTCCGCCACAGCCACGTGTAGCGCGAGGCCATCGCCTGCGACATAGCGATGTTGGTCTGCTTGGTGGCGACACAGCGGGTACGAATGACGTTGGTAGGGAGATTCATCGGGCGTTCTTTCCGTAGCGTTCCCGCAGGTGGGCGATGGTCTCATCGGGCACCAGCTCGAGCGGGATCGTCATCGTGAACAGCCGGCGGGCCGAGGAGATCTGCAGGGTGCCGCACCGGACGTGGGCGCGCCGGATGGTTGCGGTACTGATGATTTCGGTGCGTTCACCCAGTCGAACGCCGATCTGCTCCGGCCCGAACTCGGCGGCGATGGGTGTCCCGGGCGGCACCAGGCGCCGGTTGCGCCGTGGCATGCCGATGATCACCTGATAGGCGATCATCGCGAGGCCGATGCCGGCGATCGTGGTGACCGCAGCGATGTCGGTCACGTCGAATGATCCGGACTGTGCGCGCACAGCGCCCAGAGTGACTGGTACGTAGGCGATCAGGACGGTGGTAGCGAGACTGAGCCCGGGGTGGCGGCGGAACGCGGATGTCAGTCGGGCGGTGAGTTTGTCGTCGGCGATAAGGTGAGTGTTGACCGCATTCGGTTGTGGTGCCCGGATCGGTTCGGAAGGCGTTGTGGTGTCGGTCAATTCGTTGGGTACCAGTAGTCGGCTACCGTCGGCGGAGATCACGGCGACGTCGGCGATGTGGCGTGTGCGGCCGTGTCCTCGGCTCACCCCCGTATAGCAGCCGCGGTAGCCGACGCCGATCCAGCTGGCGCCTGAATCAGCGAAAATCGTTGTGCCTTCTGGAAGTTCGATGTCGAGAGGCCGCCGACCGCGCACCCGTGTCGCTCCCCACACGACGAACGCGATGCAGAAGAAGCCGATGACGAGGAGTTGTCCGAGTGCGGTCCAGTCGCCCCGGTTGCGCGGCACACCGGAGGTGACCAGCACCGGGGTGATGATCGACAACACGATGACGCCCATCATCCACCACGTGGTGGTGAGGCCGTAGTAGGAGGCGCGGGACATTCGCCCGACGAGCGCATCGTCGGACAGCCGGCGGCGCCGGACGATATCGGCGGGCAGCAGGCCGGTGGCGCACGGTACCCACTCGGTGTTGGCCTGCTCGTCGGGGCGATTCGCGCTGCGCATCCTCGGTTCTTTCGCTCATCTCGTCGTGGTCTTGATGGTTGGATGCGGGCCAGGGCGCCGATGTTCCTGCCGACCGGCAGCATGCGGGAGGCCCGTCGGCCATACTGAGCGCATGGCACCCAGTGACAGCGCCGGCGACGACTTTCGGATGCGCGTGGTCACCGAGTCGATCCGACTCTTCGCCGACAGTGGCTACGAATCGACGACCGTCGAACAGATCGCGTCGGCCGCGGGTATCTCCCGGCGCACGTTCTTCCGGCAGTTCGGCTCCAAGGAAGACGTCATCTTCGCCGACCACGAAACCCTCTTGCATCAGGTGGAAGCGCAGCTCGACGCCGACTCCGGCGACCCATGGGTTGCCGTGTGTGAGTCTGCTGAACTGGTCTTTGTCCATTTTCTGGCCATCCGCGACCTCGCGATCCGACGGCTGCGGGTGGTGCAGCAGGTGCCCGCACTGCGGGAGCGGGAGCTCGTCACGACCTACCGCTATCAGCGGTTGTTCGAGGACTATCTGCGCAGGGTGCGGCCGGACGAATCGCGGGTGCGCATCGTCGCCTATGCAGCGGCCATCACCGGCGCGCACAATTATCTGCTGCGTTCGATGATCCGGGGCGACAAGCAGGCGACCCTGGAACGACTGCGCGCCGAACTCTCCCGCATCCGGACGGCACTGAGTGCCGTGGCCGCTGTTGGTGAACTGCCGGCCGTGGCCGTGGTGACGTACCCGCCGGGCACGCCGGCCGAGGAAGTCGGGCGACTAGTCGGCGAACAACTGCGCGCCGAGCAGCGGAAACAGGGACACTGAAGAGGTGATCGGTGACACTCAGTGGTTGACATGGCACTGAGTGCCGTGCTGAACTGGAGATATCAATGAAACTGGCACGCAGTGCCGTGAGGAGTGATGATGGGCTTCGGTAATCCTGATTTCAACGTGTTCGAGCTGCCGGAGGAGCATGTGGCGCTCCGCGAGGCGATCCGCGCTCTCTCCGAGAAGGAGATCGAGCCGCACGCCGCCGACGTCGATGAGAAGTCGCGGTTCCCGCAGGAAGCCCTCGACGCGCTCGTCGCCTCCGGCTTCAACGCCATCCACGTGCCCGACCAGTACGACGGCCAGGGTGCCGACTCGGTTGCTGCGTGCATCGTGATCGAAGAGGTGGCGCGGGTGTGTGCGTCGTCGTCGTTGATCCCGGCGGTCAACAAGCTCGGCACCATGGGCCTGATCCTCAACGGCTCCGACGAACTCAAGCAGCAGGTGCTGCCGTCGATTGCCTCCGGTGAGGCGATGGCGTCCTACGCGCTGTCCGAGCGCGAGGCCGGCTCCGACGCCGCGGGCATGAAGACCCGCGCCCGCAAGGACGGCAGCAACTGGGTGCTCAACGGCTCCAAGTGCTGGATCACCAACGGCGGCAAGTCAACCTGGTACACCGTGATGGCCGTGACCGATCCGGAGAAGGGCGCCAGCGGAATTTCGGCGTTCATGGTGCACAAGGACGATCCCGGCTTCACCGTCGGGCCGCTGGAGAAGAAGCTCGGCATCAAGGGATCCCCCACGGCCGAACTGTATTTCGAAGAGTGCACCATTCCTGAGGACCGCATCATCGGCGACGAGGGCACCGGCTTCAAGACTGCGCTGCAGACCCTTGACCACACCCGCCCGACCATCGGCGCCCAGGCTGTCGGCATCGCACAGGGTGCGCTCGACAAGGCGATCGAATATGTCAAGGACCGCAAGCAATTCGGCAAGCCGATCGCGTCGTTCCAGGGTGTCGAGTTCATGATCGCCGACATGGCGATGAAGGTCGAGGCCGCCCGACTGATGGTCTACACCTCGGCCGCCCGTGCCGAGCGCGGCGAGAAGAACCTCGGCTTCATCTCCTCGGCGTCGAAGTGTTTCGCCTCCGACGTCGCCATGGAGGTCACCACCGACGCCGTGCAGCTCTTCGGCGGCGCCGGCTACACTCGCGACTTCCCCGTCGAGCGGATGATGCGCGACGCCAAGATCACCCAGATCTACGAGGGCACCAACCAGATTCAGCGCGTGGTCATGAGTCGCGCACTGCTGCGCTGACTCGGTCCTGACCGCCAGGAACAACGCCTGTCGCCAGACGCAAGTGTCCCGTCACTTGTGTTCAGCGACAGGCGTTGTGTCTGTTCCGGAGATAGCCAACCTGGTCTTGAGTCGCGCGACGAGTTTCTTGGGCTGGTCAAGATCCTTCCATCCCCAGTTGATGGGCCACTCGCCGTGCTCGATCAGCTTGTCTGACCGATCCTTCTCGTAGAGCACTCGTCCGACACCATCGTCTCCCTTGTACTTCTTCAATCCGTTGCACTCACCGACCACGCGGTGCCGACGCCAGTAGAAGTCGACTCGCGCGATCAGTCGCCCCCACCGGTCGAAGAACTCGACCTGCAGTTCTGGGGCGGGTAGTTCGGCGTCGAGGATCATGATGCGGCTTCGCGATTCGAGCACCGACTCGGCCAGGCCGTTGAACTCGACGACGACGCGTGCGGGCGACTGCACCAAGACACCGCGCACCACCGTGACCGCCGGCGGACGGGAATCGCTCAACAGACGCACCACTCCGGTCGATCTCGACCCGGGGCCGAGATCGGCGTCGGTGAGCACCACCCGGGACGTGTTCAGACCCCACACCGGCAGCCCGTGCACCGCCGCTGCCGAGACCAGGGCAAGCGGACGCCCGGGTTTGGCCGAGCGACGGGCCCAGGCCACGGCGAGTTCGCCATGGCGTTGCTCCGGTGTGCCGTCGAGGAGTTCCGGCCGGATGAGTACACCCGGCGCCAACACCGACAGCACCCCCGCGCGCACCGCAGCCCGGATCTCATGGTCGGCATATCCGCCGGCGAGCAACTCGGCGCGGTTCATCGCACCGGTCAGAGTCGTGAACCTGTCCATGAGGGTTGGACGCACGACGAGGTCTATTGGTTGCATGGCCCCGTCCCCGGCGATCACAAACAACGCCTGTTGTCAGAAACACGTGGCATGTCACGTGTTTCTGACGACAGGCGTTGTTTCTGAGTGGGTCAGGCGTAGGCGGGGCGGAACTCCAGACGTGCACCCTGCTTGCGGGCGGCGTCGCGGAAATCCTTCAGCGCGCGGGGCATGTGGAAGCCGTTGGTGACGATGAGCGCGCCAGAGGCGCCCATTGCCTTGAGCATGCCCACCGTGTAGCTCGCGTTCTGGACGGTGCTGAGCGACCGACCCTCGTTGACCATCTGCCACATCGGAACACCGCGGCGTAGGAGACCGAGATTCATGAACTGAGCCTCGGACACCGGGAGCCACCAGGTGTTACCGCCCGATACGACCATTCGGTTGAACGGGTGGCTCAGCGCCAGACTCGCGGCGACGTTCATCCGCTGCTCGAGGATCGCCGGCGTCTGGCCGAAGGTCCCCATCTTGGCGCCGAGCACGACGATGTAGCGCTGGCCCGGGCTTTGCCAGAGGAACAGACTGTTGGGCGACAGCAGGTCGGAACTGCCGGCGCTGCCCAGGTCGAGGCTGCCGTTGTCGGCCCGTGCGGGGGCGGCAACCAGTCCCAACGCGGTGACCAGCGCCGCAAGTACCACGAGAATCCTGATGCGCATGGTGCGAGAGTCTACTCAAGTTGCAGGTTCTTCGCGATGCTTACCGAACTCCCGGTCGAGGAGAGTAGGTCTGGGCGCGTGTCAGGTGAGTGCGATGTATTTGACGGACAGGTACTCCTCGATACCCTCGCTGCCACCTTCACGACCGATGCCGGACTGCTTGACGCCGCCGAACGGGGCGGCGACGTCGGAGATCACTCCGCGGTTGACGCCGACCATGCCGGAGTCCAAGCCGCCGGCGACGCGCATGCAGCGTTCGAGGTCGCGGCTGTAGAAGTACGCCGCGAGCCCGTACTCGGTGGAGTTGGCGGCCTTGATGGCGTCGGCCTCGGACTCGAACGAGCTGACGACGGCCACCGGGCCGAAGATCTCCTCGCGGGTGATCGAGGCGTAGGCGTCGACCTGATCGAGCACCGTCGCCGGATAGAAGAATCCCTTGCCCTCGGGAACCTTGCCGCCCAACTTGACTCGCGCGCCGTCGGAGATCGCGCCGTCGACCAGTTCGGCCACCTTGTCGCGCTGTTTCGCGCTGACCAGCGGCCCCAGCGTGACGCCCTGCTCGTAACCGGGACCCAACCGCATCGCGGCCATCTTCTCGGTGAGCGTGGTGGTGAACTCCTCGGCCACACTCGACTGGACGAGGAACCGGTTGGCTGCGGTGCAGGCCTCGCCGCCGTTGCGCATCTTCGCGGCGAACGCACCGTCGACCGCGGCATCGATGTCGGCGTCGTCGAACACCAGGAACGGTGCGTTGCCGCCGAGCTCCATCGAGGTCCGCTGCACGCGCTCGGCGGCCTGCCCCATCAGGGTTTGGCCGACCGGAGTGGAGCCGGTGAAGCTGATCTTGCGGATGCGGTCGTCGGTGATGATCGCGGTGCTGACCTTGCTCGATGTGCTGGTCGGCAGCACTGACAGCACCCCCGGTGGCAGACCGGCCTCCGCGAACGCCTCGGCCAGAGCCAGCATGGTCAGCGGTGTCTCGTGGGCCGGCTTGACCAGCATCACGTTGCCCGCCGCCAACGCGGGCCCGATCTTGCGCGTGCCCATCGCTAACGGGAAGTTCCACGGCGTGATGGCCAACGACGGTCCAACGGGCGCATGTGACACCAGGATTCGGCCAGTGCCCGCCGGCGAGGTGGTGAATCGTCCGCTGATCCGCACCGCCTCCTCGGCGAACCAACGTAGGAACTCGGTGCCGTACTTGGTTTCTGCGGCGCTGTCCGGCAAGGCGCGGCCGAGTTCGAGGGTCATCAGCATGGCGAGTTCGTCGGCGCGGGCAGTCAGCAACTCGAAGGTACGACGCAGGATCTCGCCGCGTTCGCGGGGTGCGGTAGCGGCCCAGTCGTCCGCGACGGCGCACGCCTTGTCAAGAGCGGTGCGGGCGTCCTCTTCGGTCGCATCCGCCACGGAGACAAGGGGTTCCTCGGTGGCCGGGTCGTAGACGGGAAATGTCTTACCGGACGACGACGGTGTCGATTCGCCGTTGATCCAGAGGCCGGTCGGGATGCCGTCGAGGACGGCTTGAGGGTCGAGGACGTCTTTGGTCTTGGTGCTCATGCGTGAAGTTCCTTGTGTCGGGGTGGGTGTCAGTCGTGGTGGCATTCGTGCGAACCGGGGGAGGGCTCGACGTCGAGTGCTGGGTTGCGGTCGAAGAACCCAAAGGGCTTGAGCCAGAACGAGACGGTGTCGGCAGGCATCACCGGCCAGTCCTCGGGTCGGGTGATGTGGTGGATGCCGAAGGTGTACCAGACGACGACGTCGGTGTTCTCGATCGGGCGGTTGGCCTTGGTCCATTCGCCCAGACCGGTGTCGTGGTCCGACTGGTTGACGAATTCTCCTGCCGGCCAACGCTCTTCCGGGCTGTTCGGTGTCACCCACACGGTGTGGCCGATCACGGTGGCGCGCTGGAAGATCGGGGAGGCGGGGTCGAACATCGCCGGGAACGCGCCGGTCGGCACCAGTTTGTACGCGGGGTGTAGGCCCAGCGGGGTGGTCTTGTTGGTGTTGACCACCTTCCATGCCCGCTGGGTGGCGAAGTTCATGTCCTGCATGCCTTCTGCTTCGGTGCGCAGCGCAGTGTTCTCCTGCACCAGCGACAATCCGAGTGGATTGCCAGGACCCATCGGCTCGGCGACCGTCTCCGACGCGAACACCGTGTTGTCGGTGCCGTCGACGTCGAGATCGAGCCGGGCGACCAGGAAGTGTTGGTGGAACGGTGCATACGTGCGGTTGTCCACCGTCGTACCGTGTGGATTCGACGTGTGTCCGGGCGGCATCGGGGTCGTCACCATGATGCCCGTGGCCCGCACCTCGCACTCGATGTTGCCGTCCTGATAGAAGCGCCAATACACGAGGTACTCGTAATTCGCCACGGTCACATGTGAACTCACCGTCAGCCGGCGCATGCGGCGGACCTCGGCGCCGGCGTCGTGATCGACGTGTTTCCACAGGACGGCGTTGTCTTCCTCGTGGATACAGACCGCGTTGGTGATGGTGTACGGTTCGCCGGCGCTGTTGTGCAGCACCGCATCCAGGTAGCGGATCTCGCCGAGGCAGTCGCAGCCCAACTCCAGTGAGACGGTCATGAATCCGAGACCCCACTCGCCAATGTCGAAGGCGGTACGGCGGTAGTGATCCTCGGAGTGATCACGGTAGGGGACCACCATTTCGGCAAACGAGAGGCGATGCGCCACCGACCGTTTGACGCCACCATCGGTGTAACTGATCGCGTGCAGCGTCATGCCCTCGCGATAGTTGAACCCCACCCGCAGCGACCAGTTCTGCCACTCGAGCTTGTTGCCCTCGAGGGTGAACGACGGCCCTTCGGGCTGGGTGATATCCAGCGGCTTGAGTGGCGGACGCCGGAACGTCTCCCGGATGCGCTCCGGAATATGGCGCGGCACATACTCGCCCATCACCTCGGGCTGCTCGAAGCCGCCCGAGTCCTCGATGCGCAACAGTTCCATCGTGTTGACATCGATCACACAGTGCAGTCCCGCAACGGGATTCGCGTACGGATTCGATCCGTCGGCATCCTTGACCCAGGTGTCCGACCAGCCGAGTCGTCGTCCGCGGAACTCGTCAGGAATCACCGCACCGCCGTAGGTCCAGGTGTCCATGAACACCTTGTCAAGATCGGTGATGCCGCGACGGGCCAGTGCCGCTTGCACTTCGGGGTGCGCTCGCAAGACGCGGTCGCACTCTTCGAACTCGTCGACGGTGAAGTTCGCCTGCACGTCGGGGATGTGCTCGAACGACTCGACGGTGCTGTCGGTCAGCGAGACGAACGACTTGTAGGTCTTGTTTTCCCCCGAGTTGAGGCAGATGACAACCGCCCGCCGCGGTGGCACGGTGCCGTCGGCGTCGAACGTGGCGAGTTGCGCCTTGCTCGGCTCGACGAGCTCGATCGAGGCGATCCGCCAGCCCTCGCCAACTCCTTGGTCGGCCTTGAGGAGCGCAGTGACCGAACGGAATTCGTCGGAGGTCAGGGGATCGAGCGGATAGAAGGTGTCAGGCATCGAACAATCTCCTTCCGGAAGGGTCAGCCCGCGGCGATCGCGTCGCCGAGGATGTCGAGTGCTTCATTGAGCAGGTCGTCGTCGATCACCAGCGGTGGGAGCAGCCGCAGGATGTTGCCGTAGGTGCCGCACGTCAGGGCGATAACGCCTTTCGAGAATGCGTAGGCGGCAGCAGATTTCGCGCGGTTGGCATCCGGTTCGATGGTGCCCGGGGTGACCAGTTCGACGGCGATCATGCCGCCGCGGCCCCGGATCTCACCGATCGGATTCTGTGCACCCAGCGATTCGGCGGTGGCGGTGAGTTTTTCGGTGATGATGTCGCCGATGTGCTTGGCGCGTCCGGCCAGATCGAGCTCGGTCATCTGGTCGAGTGCGGCGAGTGCCGCGGCGCACGCCACGGGATTGCCGCCGTAGGTGCCGCCCAGTCCGCCGACGTGGACTGCGTCCATCAGGTCGGCGCGTCCGGTGACCGCGGCCAACGGCATGCCGCCGGCGATGCCCTTGGCCATGGTGATCAGGTCGGGGACCACGTTCTCATGCTCGCACGCGAACCATGATCCGGTGCGGCAGAATCCGGCCTGCACTTCGTCGGCGATGAACACCACGCCGTTGTCGTGGCACCAGTCGGCCAGCGTGGGCAGGAAACCCGGTGCAGGAACGATGAATCCGCCCTCACCCTGGATGGGTTCGATGATCACCGCGGCCACGCTGTCGGCGGCAATCTGCTTGTCGATCATCGAGATCGCCTGCTGCGCTGCGGACACGCCGTCGACCCCGAACGAGTCGCGGAACGGGTAGCTCATCGGCATCCGATACACCTCGGGTGCGAAGGGCCCGAAATTGTGCTTGTAGGGCATGGTTTTCGCGGTCAGCGCCATCGTCAGGTTGGTGCGGCCGTGGTAGGCGTGATCGAATGCCACGATCCCGTTGCGCCCGGTCGCCAGGCGCGCGATCTTCACCGCGTTCTCCACGGCCTCGGCGCCGGAATTGAAGAGGCCGGTGCGTTTCTCGAAGTCGCCGGGCGTGAGTGCGTTCAGTTTCTCGGCGACCGCGACGTACCCCTCGTACGGGGTCACCATGAAGCAGGTGTGGGTGAAGTGATGCGCCTGGGCGGCAACGGCTTCGGCAACCGCCGGGTTGCATGCGCCGACGGTGGTCACCGCGATGCCGGAGCCGAGGTCGATGAGCGAGTTGCCGTCGACGTCGACGATGATGCCGCCGTCGCAGTCGGCGGCGTAGACGGGTGCGCTCGACCCGATGGCCGCCGGGACCGCAGCCTGCCGACGTTTGGCGAGGGCGGTTGATTGCGGACCCGGCAGTTCGGTGACCAGGTTGCGCTTCTGCGGCA
The DNA here is from genome assembly GCF_048537925.1 of Gordonia sp. CPCC 205515. Taxonomy (NCBI): domain Bacteria; kingdom Bacillati; phylum Actinomycetota; class Actinomycetes; order Mycobacteriales; family Gordoniaceae; genus Gordonia; species Gordonia sp. CPCC 205515. Next base: position 146,930 of record NZ_JBCLVJ010000010.1, read on the forward strand.
GGCGGTAGCTGAGAGTAGTGGTCATCGCGGTTCTCCTCACTCGACGCTGACCCCAGTGTTCGCCGTCGACGACTCCGAGGTGACCTGACAACTTGTCCAGGTATTGAGCGATGGCGCTCCACCTTGTCGAATGGATGCGTAGGCTGGCATCTGTGACCACGGTGCGATGGCTCTTGGCGCAGCGACGCCTCGAACTGACGCTGCGCGGCGGGGCGACCGGACTCGACCGCACACTGGAGTGCGCCGTGTCGTCGGAGCTGGTCAACGCCGCCGAGTGGCTATCCGGCGGGGAAGTGGTCCTGACCACGGGATTGCGGCTGCCGCACACCGCCGACGCGTGGCGGGACTACCTCACCGACCTCGACGCCGCCGGAGTTGCGGCGGTCGGCGTGGGCGTCGGATTCGGCTATGACCAGGTGCCCTCGGAGATGGCCGACGTCGCCGACCGACTCGGCGTGCCGCTGTTCGAAGTGCCGCTGCCCATCCCGTTCTCGGCGATCACCCGCGCGGTGCTCGATCAGATCGCCGCCCAACGATCGGCGCGACTGGTGGCTGCCACCAAGGCCCAACCGCGGATGACCCGCGCCGCCGCGTCGGGCGGATCGACCGCGCTGGTGCGGGAACTCGCCGAGACCATCGACCAGGACGTCGTGCTCCTGGACACCGCGCTCACCGTCGTCGCCGACGCGCCCCATCCCGTCGTGCCGGTCGATCTCAACCGCATCCGCGACCTGGTGGTCCGCGATCCGGCGTCGGCGGGCGCGGTCTGGATGACCGGCGACGCCACCATGACCGTCGCGCGGGTCGGCTCCGGCGGGCGCACCTTCGGGCATCTCGGGGTGGTCGGCGCGGTTGCCCTCGACGACGTCGACCGAATGCTCATCGGACACGCCGTCTCGCTGCTCGCCCTCGAACACGCCAAACCCCGGCAGGTCGCCCGCGACGTGGTCGACCTGCACGACGACACTCTCACCCTCGCGCTCGACGAGGTGCGCGGTCCCGGATTACGTCGCATCCTCGCGCGCGGCGCCGACCCCGGCGGCCGGGTCCGGGCGGTGGTCTACACCTTCGTCGACGACGACGCGGCCCTCGTCGGCTGCCGACGACTCGTCGACGAACTCGAACACCGTTGGCGTGCGGTCTTCGTGCATCGCGACGGCCCGGAGGTGATCCTGCTGCTGCGCGGCGACGACCACGTCGAGTTCGCCACCAGCCTGCTGAACATGATGAACGCCAACGGTTCTGGCGGCACCTGCGGCGGCATCGGACCCGTCACTGACCTCGACGACCTCACCGAATCGGTCCGGCAGGCCCGACTCGCGGGACGATCGGCAACCGGCGGGCAGGTCGTGGACCTGGCGGGGAGTCGGTCGCTGCTCGCGATGGATCCGGTCCGCCAGGCCCTGCACGACGCGTTCGGCGAACGTCTCGCGCCGGTCCTCGTCTACGACGACGAACACGGCACCGACCTCCGCGCCACCCTGCTCGCCTTTCTGGAGGCCAACGGCAACTGGGGTGCTGCGGCATCGGCGCAAGGTGTTCACCGACATACGTTGCGGCACCGGATCGAACGTGTCGAGGACATGCTCGGCGTGGATCTGGCCGACGCCCGCACCCGCGCCGAACTCCTGCTGATGTTGTTGGGGGCCAACGCATGAGACGACTCGTGCTGGTCATGCTCATCGGCTTGCTCGAAGCCTGCGGGACCGATACGCCGGCCGAACCAAAGCTATTGGTCAACCTCGGTGACAGCTACTCCGCGGGTGCCGGAATCTTTCCGCTCGTGGAGGACTCGCCGGCACAGTGCGTGCGATCGTCGCGGAACTATGCCCACATGATGGCCGCCGACAAGGGTTTTCGCCTCGACGACGTCAGCTGTAGCGGCGCCGACACCAGTGACTTCTTCAACGCCCAATACTTCGGCGTGCCACCGCAACTCGACGCCGTCAGTGCCGACGCATCGGTGGTCACGATGATGATCGGCGGTAACGACTCCGACGTCTACTCCGGCGCGATCAGTGCGTGCTCGGCGGTGGCGTCGTCGAATCCGCAAGGCGCGCCGTGTCGTATCGAGTACGGCAGCCGGTTCGTCGACACCATTGAGAACACCACCTATCCGTCGTTGGTGAAGACGTTTACCGCCGTTCGCGACAAGGCGCCCGACGCCAAGGTCATGGTTGCCGGCTATCCCTGGATTCTGCCGCCCACGACCGGCTGCTATCCGACGATGCGTGTTGCGGCAGGCGATGTGCCATATCTGCGCGACCTGCAGGCGACCCTCAACAAGGTGCTGCGCCGTGCCGCCGAAGAGACCGGCGTGACCTTCGTCGACATGTCCGCGGCATCCGACGGACACGACGCCTGCCAACCCCAGGGCACCCGATGGATCGAGCCGCAGGTCGATCCGGTCGGTGCCGCGGCCGTCCACCCCAACGTGCTCGGGCAGCGGGCGATCGCCGGGCAGATCGGGAAGTTGGTGTAACGGCACAGCGCCACGATTGTCGGAGTGCGAGGGTATCTTCAGAGAATGACGATGGGTCGACCTGTCGGCCATCACTCAACCGGGAAAAGGACTTGATGTGACGATCCTTGACGCCCCCGCACTGGCAGGCTCCCGAGATCGGGCCCAGCAGATGTTGGCTGGGCTAGCGAGTGATCTGAGTGGTGTTGAGGTTGTCATCGACTGTGGTGGGCTCTTGGCTGCCGCCGTGTCGTTCGCTGATGAACTGGTCCACGAGGTACTCGTGGTCCGTCACGCACGATCGCTTCGTGTAGTCCGGGTCTCAGATCCCAAGTTCGCCGAGTATCTGACGGAGCGTGCGGTCGAACATGAAGTCGTGGATCGGCTCGTCTTCCTCTGAGAACCTGCCTATCCGTATTCTTCATACCGGCGCAACGCAGCCCCGAACCTTGTGCTGCTGTCTTCCAACTCGATATCGCTGGGTCCCGTGATACAGGTGCCGACGAATACACTGCGGTCCCCCCGACTGCGCGTGTTTGACGATTGCGTTCTGGGGAAGCCTAGGCGTGGGGTCCGACAGCTTGGTTGCGCTCAACGAGCGCGCGGTCAGCACCGTAACCCCCATCACAGCACCCAACCAGATTGGGCGCAGACGCGCTCTTTTGGAACACTGGAGGCCGTGACCCCATCCGTTGACTCCACCGCCCGCTCCGCTGAACTGTTCGCTCGCGCGCAGAAGGCAACCCCGGGTGGCGTCAACTCCCCGGTCCGCGCGTTTTCCGCGGTCGGCGGCGATCCCCGGTTCATCGCCTCGGCGCAGGGCTGTCACCTGACCGACGTCGACGGCAACGACTACGTCGACCTGGTCTCTTCGTGGGGACCGATGATCCTCGGCCACGCACATCCGGCAGTCGTCGAGGCCGTGCAGAAGGCCGCGGTCGGCGGCCTGAGTTTCGGCGCTCCCACCGAGGCCGAGGTCGAGATCGCGGAAGAGATCGTCGACCGCGTCGACCCGGTCCAGCAGGTCCGACTGGTCAACTCGGGTACCGAGGCGACGATGTCGGCGATCCGCCTGGCCCGCGGGTTCACCGGTCGTTCCAAGATCATCAAGTTCTCCGGTTGCTATCACGGGCACGTCGATGCGCTGCTCGCTGACGCCGGTTCCGGCATTGCCACTCTCGGCCTGCCCACCTCGCCGGGTGTCACCGGCGCGTCCGCCCACGACACCCTGGTCCTGCCCTACAACGACCTCAATGCCGTCGCGAAGGCCTTCGAGACCTACGGCGACGAAATCGCTGCGGTGATCACCGAGGCCGCCGCCGGCAACATGGGTGCGGTCGCCCCGCATGACGGCTTCAACGCCGGACTCGCCGAACTCACCCGCCGCAACGGCGCGCTGCTCATCATCGACGAGGTCATGACCGGTTTCCGGGTCAGCCCTTCGGGTTGGTACGGCCTCGAAGGTGTCGGTGCCGACCTCTACACTTTCGGCAAGGTCATGAGCGGTGGACTGCCCGCCGCGGCATTCGGTGGCCGCGCCGACGTCATGGAACGCCTCGCGCCGACCGGACCCGTCTACCAAGCGGGCACCCTGTCGGGCAACCCGGTCGCCGTCGCCGCCGGTCTGGCGACCCTGCGGCACGCCGACGCCGAGGTCTACCGCACCCTCGACGCGAACGCCGACCGCCTCGCCGACCTGCTGCACAGCGCACTGACCGAGGCGAGCGTGGGCCATCGAGTCCAGCGCGCCGGCAGCATGCTCAGTGTGTTCTTCACCGATGAGCCCGACACCCAGATCGTCGACTACACCGGCGTCAAAGCCACCCAGACCTGGCGTTTCGCCCCGTTCTTCCACGCGCTGCTCGAGCGCGGCGTCTACCCGCCGCCGAGCGCGTTCGAAGCCTGGTTTGTCTCCGCGGCGCTGGACGAGGATGCTTTCTCACGAATCGCCGACGCGCTGCCCGCCGCCGCCCAGGCCGCCGGGAGCGCAGCGAGCGGGGCCAAATGACACAGCCGCGGCACTGCCACACCAAGCTGACCGGGGGAGAACCATGACCAACACGATCGTCCACATGATGCGGCACGGGGAAGTACACAATCCCGATGGGATTCTGTACGGCCGCCTGCCCGGCTTCCGCCTCTCCGACCGCGGACGCATGCAGGCGCAGACCGTCGCCGCCGCGCTGAAGGATCACGACATCACCGCCGTATTCGCGTCGCCGCTGCAGCGCGCGCAGGAGACGGCGACCCCGATCGCCGGCGCCCTCGGTCTGGAGATCCGCACCAACGACGAACTCATCGAGGCCGACAACCGCTTCGAGGGCCTCAAGGTCGCCGTCGGCGACGGAGCCCTGAGCAAGCCACGGCACTGGCCCAAGATGCGTGACCCGTTCACCCCGTCGTGGGGCGAGCCCTACATCCAGCTGGCGCACCGCATGCTGGCCGCCGCCAACAAGGCGCGCGACGCGGCCCGCGGCCACGAGGCCATCTGCGTCAGCCACCAGCTGCCCGTCTACACGCTGCGCCGCTTCCTGGAGGGGCAGCGGCTCTGGCACGATCCGCGTCGTCGGCAATGCTCGCTGGCCTCGCTGACCAGCCTCATCTACGAGGGCGACGCGCTGGTCGACATCATCTACTCCGAACCCGCCGGAGCGTCGGACCCGCTGGCCACCGGCGCCTGACCGCCGGACAGCCACCAAGCAAGAGAAGTAACAGAGGACGAACGTGCGCAAGGTTTTTCTGCTGCCGATGATGGCGGCGCTGGTGCTGCTGGTCGCGTTGACCAGCGCCTGCGGCACCGGCGACGACGCCGTCGCGCAGGGCGACACGTTCCAGTTCGTCTCCCCGGGTGGCCAGACGGTCATCACCTACCCCGTCGAGAGCCGCAAGAAGGTCGCCGACCTGTCGGGCCCCGAACTCACCTCCGGCGACACCATCTCGCTGAGTGACCCACGCTTCGACGACAAGGTCGTCGTCGTCAACGTGTGGGGCTCGTGGTGCGGTCCGTGTCGGGGTGAGGCCGACGACCTCGAAGAGGTCTACGACCGCACCAAGAACCTCGGCGTGGAGTTTCTCGGCATCAACCTGCGCGACGACAAGCAGTCGGCCCAGGACTTCGTCGCCGACCGCAACGTGGGCTTCCCGTCGATCTACGATTTCGACGGCGCGACCCTGGCCACTCTGACCACCCCGACCGCAGTCGTGCCGACCACCGTCGTCCTCGACCGGCAACACCGCCCGGCTGTGGTGTTCCTCAAGGCCCTGACCGCCGACGAACTCGACGCGACCGTCCGCCGCGTCGCCGCCGAAAGCGCGCCGGCCGCCCCGACGACCCCGGCGCAGGGGTGAGCCCGCGGTCATGATCGAACTCGCCCCGCAGGCCGCCATCGGTGAGACCTTCGCCACCACGGTGTCGAGTGGTCCGCTGCTTCTGGCCTTGGCGGCGTGCGTGATTGCCGGGTTTGTCTCGTTCGCCTCACCGTGCGTGGTGCCGCTGGTGCCCGGCTACCTGTCGTATCTCGCGGGCCTCGTCGGTGCCGAAGCCCCCGCGGTCACGGTGGGGGAGCCCGCCAAACGCGGGCGGTCGCGGGTGGCGCTGGCCGCCGGCCTGTTCGTCCTCGGATTCACCGTCGTCTTCGTCGCCGCGACCGCCACCGTCCTCGGCATCACCAGCACCGTCGTACTCAATCATCAACTGCTGCAACGTATTGGCGGGGTCGTCACGATCGTGATGGGCTTGGTCTTCATCGGCCTCGTGCCCGCGATGCAGCACGAATTCCGTTTCGCCCCACGGCGGATGTCCAACATCGTCGGCGCACCACTGCTCGGTGCGGTGTTCGCTCTCGGCTGGACACCATGCCTCGGCCCGACGCTCGCCGCGGTCATCGCCACCGCCAGCGGCACCCAGGGGGCGACTGCCGCCAAGGGCGTGCTGCTGATCATCGCCTACTGCCTGGGCCTGGGGATTCCCTTTGTGGTGCTGGCATTCTCGTCGGCGTGGGCGCTGCGCAGCCTCGGTTGGCTGCGCAACCACGCCCGCGCGATCCAGGTATTCGGCGGCATCATGCTCATCGCCGTCGGCGTCGCCCTGGTCACCGGACTGTGGGATCAGTTCATCGTGTGGGTGCGCGACGCTTTCATCACCGACACGGAGCTTCCGGTATGACCGATATCGACGTGACCGCGCAGCCCGCCGTCACCCCACCCGAACCGCCACGCCCGCACTGGTTCCGCCGTCGCGTGCTGTGGCCGGCCCGCAACCTCTGGCGTTCGCTGACCTCCATGCGCACCGCACTGGTGCTGCTGTTCCTGCTGGCGCTCGCCGCGATTCCCGGTGCGCTGCTACCGCAACGGTCGCTCAACGAGCAGAAGACGTTGGCCTACATCGACGATCACGGGTGGATCGGCCAATTCATGGACCGCATCCAGCTTTTCGACGTGTTCTCCAGCACCTGGTTCACCGCCATCTACGTGCTGCTGTTCGTGTCGCTGGTGGGCTGCCTCACCCCGCGGATGATCGAGCACTTCCACAGTCTGCGGGCCAAACCGGTTGCCGCACCCCGCAATCTGAGTCGCCTGCCGCGCCACGTCGAGCATGAGGTCGACGGGGATCCGGAGGAGGTCGCCGCGCGGATTTCGGGGAATCTGCGGGGGTGGCGGCGGGGGGTCGTCACGAAAGATGACACCACCGTCGAGGTCTCGGCCGAGAAGGGCTACCTGCGCGAGTTCGGTAACCTCGTCTTCCACTTCGCGCTGCTGGCACTGCTGGTCTCGATCGCGGTCGGCAAGCTCTACGGCTACGAAGGCACCCGCAGCCTCGTCGCCGACGGCGAGCAGGGCCTGTGCAACACCTCGACCGCCGTCTACGACTCGTTCCGCGCGGGCAACCTCGTCGACGGCACCGACCTGGCACCGTTCTGCTTCCGCGTCGACAGCTTCAGCGCGGAGTACCTGCCGAACGGTCAGCCGTCGATGTACACCGCCAAGGTGCGCTACGTCGAGGGCACCAAGACCGGTGACGGCGCGACCTGGAACAACACCAGCATCCGCGTCAACGACCCGCTGCGCGTCTCCGGCGACCGCGTCTACGTCCTCGGCAACGGCTACGCCCCGACGTTCACCGTCACCTTCCCGAACGGGGAGAAGCGCACCCAGACGGTGCTGTTCATCCCCGACGAGATGCAGACGATGCTGTCGTCGGGCGCGGCCCGCTTCGATACCCCGGCCGGTCTCTACCCCGACGAAGACCAGCGACGCGACCACCAGATCGCGATCGAGGGCCTGTTCGCGCCGACCGCCGCGTTCCAGGGGACGCTGCTCTCGTCGTCGTCGCCGGATGCGAAGAACCCCTTCGTCGCGATCCGGATCTATGAGGGCGACACCGGCCTGGACACCGGCAAACCGCAGAACGCGTACTCGCTGGACCAGTCGCTGGTGCAGCAGGGGCGGCTGGAGCAGCGGGCGCAGGTCAACCTCGGACAGGGCCAGAGTCACACGCTGGCCGACGGCACGACGGTGCAGTTCGACGGGTACCAGCGGTGGGTGTCGGTGCAGGTGTCGCACGACCCGGCGCAGCTGTGGGTGCTGGTGTCGGCGATCGCGATGCTGGCCGGACTGCTGGTCTCCCTGCTGGTCCGACGACGCCGCATCTGGGCGCGACTGCGCTCGGTTACCGGGGAGAACGGCGAACGACGTACTGTAGTAGAAATTGCCGGCCTGGCACGCACCGATCAGGCGGGCTGGGGTGAAGGATTCGAGGAGCAGGCGCACGACCTGCTGATCGACCCCGACGACCCGTCCGCCGAGCATCGCTCGCGCCGACGGCTGCGGCGACTGTAATCCGGGTCGCGACGTTGCGAGAAGTTGGAGGACTGCGATGAACACCGGTTCGGCTGAGGTCGACGAGACGTTGGCGCGATACTCCGACCTGCTGTTCGGCACCGCCATCACCGTCTACGTGCTGGCGATGGTGCTGTTCCTGGCGGCGCTCGCCGGGGCGCGGAGTCGTCGGCTGGCGAATGCCGAGCTGGTGGCCGCGGGGTCGGTGACGACCAGCGACCGCGCACCGGGACGCGTCGCCGAAGCTCCGCGACGCAGCCTCGGTGAACGCCTCGGCAACATGGCCTACCCGGTCGTCATCGTCGGCCTGATCGCGCACATCGCGTCCATCGTGCTGCGCGGCATGGCCACCGACCGCGCCCCCTGGGGCAACATGTACGAGTTCATCTCGTTGACGTGCGCCGCCTGTGTCGTCGCGGGCCTCGTGGTGCTGCGCAAGCCCGAACACCGTCCGCTGCTGACCTTCGTGCTCCTGCCGGTGACGCTGCTGATGTTCATCGGCGGCCGCTTCCTCTACACCCAGGCCGCGCCCGTGGTGCCGGCGCTCAAGTCGTACTGGCTGGCCATCCACGTGTCGATCATCTCGATCTCGTCGGGTGTGCTGCTGGTGTCCGGCGTGGCCAGCATCCTCTACCTGATCAAGATGCGGTGGGGCCGTCCGGAATCCGACGACGCGGTGGCCGCCGGGTCCGGCTTCGTCGCCGGCGTGCGTCGCGTCGTCGACCGCATCCCGGGCGCGGACACCCTCGACCGCCTCGCCTACAAATGCGTCGTATTCGGCTTCCCGCTGTTCGGTCTCGGCGTCATCTGCGGTGCCATCTGGGCCGAGGCCGCCTGGGGCCGCTTCTGGGGCTGGGACCCCAAGGAGACGGTGTCGTTCATCGCGTGGGTGATCTACGCCGCGTACCTGCACGCCCGCGCCACCGCAGGCTGGCGCAACACCGCCGCCGCGTGGATCAACGTGGCCGGGTTCGTCGCACTCCTGTTCAACCTGTTCATCATCAACCTGGTTGTCTCGGGACTGCACTCCTACGCGGGGCTATAGCGGTTCCGCTCGTTGAGCAGGCCGGCGACGAAGGAGCCGACCGTGTCGAAACGACGACGATCAGCCGGCGACCGGCGGCTCGTGTAGCTCTCCCGCTTCGGCGGTCCCGCTGGCCAACGCCTGTGCTTTGACCATCTTCAGCAGGTCGATGATGACGTCGATCGTGTCCGGGCAGAGTGCCTTCAGGTCGATGCCGGCCAGATGTGTGCCGGTCTCGGCAACGAGATGCGCGTAGTCGCGCTGCTGGCGGACCCGGTCGAGATCCTCGTCGGGATTCGACAGGAAGTACGTCACCGACACTCCGAACGCCCGTGCGATGGCCTCAACGGTGCGGAACGACGGAGTACGTGCCTTACCCGTGCGGAGCTGCGAGATGTAGGCGTCCGACAACGTGTAGCCGAGCTGATTGGCCCGCTCGGCGATCTTCTTGCCGGTATAGGGGACGCCGTTCTCGTCGCGTGAAGTGGTGAACAAGTCACCCAACTTGGCGGCGAACGTCGCACCACCATCGGCTGTGACCGGCGGTTGCGGCGGGTAACTCATCCGCGACCGTCCCCGAATGACGCGCACATCGGTTCTTTGTCTCATCTCTCGATCACCACAAACAAGTGGAGCTTTAATAACGACAAAGATTACTGTACTGACGCGTTTTGGGCACGGCGGATCCACCATGGCATTGGACGAAAAAACCCCAGGCATGACCTGGGGTGGGGTGGGCGGCAACAACGCAGTTGCCGATTGCTGAGTCAGATCTCGTCGCTGTCGGAGCCGTTGGGCCCGCGTGTGCGACGGTCGAGGTCGCGGAGGAAGGCAGCGTCGTCGTCGGGGCCGACGGGACCCGAGCTACGGGTCGTGGTGTCGTGGGCAGCAGAGTCGGAACTCTGCGGCCCAAACGCGCGCCACAACAGGAAACCGATCGCGGCGATGCCGATCACGGCGAATAAAACTGTCATGGCAACCTCCCGGTAACCAGCGTACGTGAGGTTGCCGACCAGTGGGTACGCCCCGCCAGACCAGAGTCGGTCGCTTGCACGACACGACCCGATCGGCGGGGCGCGGAGAGCGGGAAACCGTCAGTGAGTGCGGCGGTTGAGCAGCTCGACGACGTCGGCTTCGCGGAACCGGCGATGGCCGCCGGGGGTGCGGATCGAGCCGAGCAGGCCGGAGCTGGCCCAGCGGGCGACGGTCTTCGGGTTCACGTTGAACATGGAAGCCACCTGGCCGGGGGTCAGCGTGTGCTGGCTGGCGAGTCCGGGGGTGATGAGTCCGGCGGTGTGCGTATCGATGACGGTCACGGTCTACCTCTTTGTCTCCGCCTGGCGGCGATTGATCAAGCTGGTGTTCTAACTGATACACGCCGACCACCTGGGTACTCGAACCGTCAAAAATTGGTAAAGAGAGTGCAAAACCGGTAAATCGGACATCCGTGCGGCGGCTGAGCGACGACGCCGGGGCAGTACCCTGGGTATCCGTGAGTGAAGAGAACAAGGTGACCGGTGCGAACGTCGCGGTGTCCGTGGCGCTGTACACAGTGGCGCGACTGCTGCTGGTGGTCGTGATCGCCGCGGTGATCATGGGTGTGGCCGGACTGTTCGGCGTGAGCGTGCCGCTGCTGGTGGCCGCGGTGTTCGGCGTGCTGATCGCGCTGCCGCTGGGCATGGTGGTGTTCAAGCCGCTGCGGCTGCGGGTCAACCGACAGATCGCCGCCGTCGACGAGGATCGTCGTAAGCGGCACGACGACCTCCAGTCGCGCCTCCGCGGCCAATCCAAGTAGCACCGATGCAGCCCACCCGGGTCGTCGACCATCGCAGCAGTCGCGCGTGGGCCGACAACGCCGTCCGCCTCATCGAGGCCGACGCCCGACGCAGCGCCGACACCCACCTGTTGCGGATCGAGTTGCCGGAATGGTCGCGGTGGGTCGACGACGACGGGACGCCCACCGGCGTCGATCTCTACCTCAAGGACGAGAGCACCCACCCCACCGGTTCGCTGAAGCATAGGCTGGCGCGGTCGCTGTTCCTTTACGCCATCTGCAACGGCTGGGTCACCCAGGACACGACCGTCATCGAGGCATCGTCGGGGTCGACGGCGGTCAGCGAGGCGTACTTCGCGAAGCTGATCGGGGTGCCGTTCATCGCGGTGATGACCTCGAGCACGTCGCCGTCGAAGACCGCACTGATCGAACGTGAGGGCGGCCGTTGCCATTTCGTCGACAAACCCGGTGAGGTCTACGCCGAGGCGCTGCGCCTCGAGGCCGAGCTCGGCGGGCACTTCATCGACCAGTTCACCATGGCCGAACGCGCCACCGACTGGCGTGGCAACAACAACATCGCCGAATCGATCTTCGCGCAACTGGCCGACGAGGATCACCCGATCCCCACCTGGATCGTCGTCGGTGCCGGCACCGGCGGTACGTCCGCGACCCTCGGCCGGTACCTGCGGTACCGCCGCCACCCCACCTGGCTCGCCGTCGTCGACCCGGAGAACTCGGTGTTCCTTCCGGCTTACGAAACCGCGGACGGCACAATCACTTCCGACATCGGCTCGCGCATCGAGGGCATCGGCCGACCGCGCGTGGAGCCGTCGTTCGTGTCACAGGTGATCGACCGGATGATCGGCGTGCCCGACGAGGCATCCATCGCCACCGCCCGCTGCATCAGCAACCGCCTCGGCCGCCGCGTCGGCGGCTCCACCGGTACCAACCTCTGGGGTGCGCTGGGCATCGTCGCCGAGATGGTCGCCGACCGGCACGCCGGCAGCGTCGTCTCACTGCTGTGCGATTCCGGAGATCGCTACGGCAACACGTACTTCGACGACACCTGGCTCGCCGCTCAGGGATTCGACCTCGCCGGCGCCACCGTCGTGCTCGACGAGTTCTTCGAGAGTGGGATTTGGACCGTTGATTGAGCACTCGCCGAGGCGCGGTTCTTCAGTCGCTGGTTGAGCAGTGAGCGAGGCGCTAGCCGAGTGAACGTCCGTCGAAACCAGCACCACTGCTTGGCAATTCGTTTCGACCAGCGTCGGGCTCGCTGCGCTCGCTGCGCTCGCTCGTCGCGCTCAACGAGCGGTTGGTGGGTCAGCTCGCTTGACCGCTGGTTGAGCAGTGAGCGAGGCGCTAGCCGAGTGAACGTCCGTCGAAACCGGCACCACTGCTTGGTAACTCGTTTCGACCAGCGTCGGGCTCGCTGCGCTCGCTCGTCGCGCTCAACGAGCGGGGGTGGAGGCTTGGTTGGCGAAGGCAAGTGCGGCGTCACCGCCGTAACAACTGCCGTCGACGTGCCCGCCCTGGCAGACGACCAAGGAGACATCGGCGCGTTTGCTGAAGCGGATGGCGAAGGCGCGGGCACCGGCGGCGGCGGGGACGACGGTGTCGCCCATGGAGTAGAAGAACAGGAAGCGTCGGTCGGCGTAGCCGGACTGTGTGGCAGAGAGCGGATCGGCGCGCTGGGGTACCGTGCCGCCCCAGGCGTCGGCGATGAAGTCGACGCCCCGTAACGTCGCCGGGAGACCGGTCAGCGGGGAGATGCCCACCAATCCGTCGATGTGTGCGAATTCCTTTTCCCGATAGAGGCGTAGCGCCGCGACGGTGCCCATCGACTCGCTCGCGAACAGCATCCGGGGGATCCGGTACCGGTGGGTGGCCGCGGCGATGAGCCGACGGTAGTCGGCCATGGCGCCGTCGTTGCCGAATGAGTTGCCGCCCGCCGACGCCGACGCGATCACCCAGCCGTCGCGCAGAAATGGTTCGGCGAAGTGACGATGCCTCGGGTCGTGACCGAATTCGGTTCCATCGGAATCCATTCCGTGAAACCAGATCACCACGCCAGTCGGGCTGCCGGTGGCTTGACGATAGGCGCGCATGCCGTCGCCGAGGTCGTCGGTGACGATGCCGGTGCCGGCGTCATCGACGGTCGGGGTCGGGCCACACGCAGCAACAGACAGCCATGCGCACACAATGAGCACCAGACCGACAGCTCGCCTCATCCGTACATCCTCACCCAGTCGACACTCATCTCCGCCGGCAACGCACCCGCGCCGACCGGACCCGGCCACTGCCCCCCGACGGCGACGTTGAGGATCAGAAAGAACGGATCATCCATCACCCACACCGACTGGGGCGGCAAGTCTTTCGGCGTGATTCGCATGACCGTGCGACCATCGACACCGAGTTGTATCAGGCCGGGTTTCCGATACACCCAGTAGACGTGATAGTCATCCGACCTGCCGGTTTCCGCGGAAGTCAACTGCTGCTGCACCTTCCATGGGACCTTGGTCGCGAGGTCGGTCTTCGGTCCGATCGCTCCCACCGAATTGTTGCTGCGGGAGTTGGCCTGCTCGAACAGGTCGATCTCACCCGACTCCGGGTAGCCCACGACGTCCAGACTCGAGCCGAGCATCCAGACCGCCGGGTGAATGCCCTGGCCTTCCGGCAATTTGGCGCGTACCGCGAGCAACCCGGTCGATGTGTCGAGTTTGCCGAGCGTGTCGACGCGCGCCGAGGTGATCCGGCCTCCGTCCTCGCGCGCAGTGATCCGCAGATTGCCCGCACCGTCGAGCGAAACATTCTGTGACGAAGCAGTATACGTCTGTTGCTCGTTGTTGCCCCAGCCGCCAGCGCCGGTGCGGATGTTCCACATGCGACGACTCGGCAGGGTGCCGACGTGGCCGGTGAAGTCGTCGGAGGCAACGAGTCCCATATCGGTCTGCAGGCGGATGAAGTCATTTGTCTGTGAGTGACCGGTGGCTGCGGCGTTGACTCCGACACCAACGAGAATCATTGTCACGGCGATGGTTCCGACCAACAGCCACCACGACGGCCGTTGGCCGCCGTTCGGTGATTGGAACAGTTCGCTGAGGTAGTGGCGGCCGGCGCGGCCCATGCGGCCGATCATGACTGCCCTCCGACATCGAGCGTCGTGCGGGGCGTGAGTAGCGACACCGGGTCCGTGGTCGCGAGATCGAGCGCGTGCTGGATGGTCGTGACGTCGTGGAACCGCTCGTCAAACGACGCCGAGATATCGTATCTGTCACGCATTTTCGGCGTCAACAGGGCAATTCCGCGCGCACCGACCGGATCGCTGACCGCGACGAACTGGTGTGCGTCGAAGCCGCCGATCCAATTGCCGTCGGGCATGTCGTCCAGTCCGAGGAGATGGCTGAACGACAAGGTGGCGGTCGCCGGTTCGGCTGGTGGCGCCACCCGTCCGGGGCGTCGAAGCGCGAATAGTTCGCCGATCGAGATCGCCAGCATCGCCGCGAGTGGCCGCCCAGAAGACATCGCACGACCCAACTCACTCTGCAGGGCACCCGGATCGTACGGCGCGGCGAACGGAAGATTCAGTCCCACAGCCAGATTTCCGAGATAGCGGGGCAGCCGCGGATCGTAGCGACTGGCGTCGACCACCACGTGCACCACCGGCGACAGCGCGATACCGACGTGATCGAACGCCCGCGTCAGCGCGGTCATCAGCAGCACCGCCACCGAACAATCGGGGGCGTGCTCGGCCCGCCATTCCTGCAGGGCCGCAACGCCGGCCGGATTCAGATATCCCGACACGGTCGTCGGCCTCGCCGGTCCGGCCACCGTGCGGACGGCACTCACCGTCGGCACACGATGGCGGCCGGCCGCAGCCAGCTCGCCGACGGCGCCAGGATGGGAGACCAAGTGCCGCAACAACAACCATCCTGTTCGGGGGCGGTGCTGCGGTGTCACCGACCAGTCGGGAGTCGGACGGGACAGGCACACGCTCAGATAGAGCCAGAGCTTGACCACCATGACACCACCGAAGACGCCGTGCGACAGATCGGTGATGACATGGTCGCCGGCGACATAGACACGCAGCCCGTCGGGAGTCGGTGTCGTGCGCCGAACCAGCGTCACCTTCTCGTGGATCGGAAGGTGCTCGGTACCGGGAAAGCACTCCGCCCACGCACGCACGTCGCCGGCCAGGCGCGCCGGATCCCAGTCCCACGGGCCGTGCGCGGTCCACGGGTTTCGTCGGATCGCCAGGCGGCTACCTGGTGAGATCGCTGCCAGTCGAACCAATTCGGCGGCGAGGTCGTCGCGGTCGAGAACGCTGAGCGGCCCCAGTGAGACTACGACGCGGGCATCACCCGCGGCGCGGTCGAGCAGGGTCGGCGACACGCGGGTGCGCCGTCGACGGAGGAAATGAGGGTTCACCATGGTTCTCGCTCTGTGGGCTGGTGTTGATAACGGAAGATGACCGTGTTCGAATCACCCTGGGTGCGGTGCCAGTTCGGTTCCCGGTCCAGGCGTCGGATGAGGGAGTCGATGGCGCCCGGACGGAAGTAGCCGAAGTAGTCCGAGTAGACAGCCATCTGACGGGGCAGGACGAGATAGAAACCGCCATCGGCGAATCGGCCCAGGTTGTTGAGGAACCCGATGTCCTCCTCGGTGGGGAAGCCGCGGGAGAGTGAGTTCTTCAGGAACACCAGCGGCCGGTCGTAGCCGGGATTGGCCTCGGCGAGCGGGACGTAGTCGGCGCTGGGACGTTCCGGCCACCCCGCCGGCGCCATCCGCACGATCACCGTCGACGGCGCGGCGTCGGCGAGCAACTGCCGGCTCAGCGACACCTGCGATTTGGTGACCACGTTGTAGGCCCAACCGCTGTAATAACCGTGCAATGCCCCGACCCCGACGACAGCGAGGGCGAAGGTTCCGAAGATCTGCCGCATGCGCGGGAATCGACACGCGGACGACGGGTTCGAGGTGTCGGGCAGGAGTTCGCCCAGGGCCGCACCAACGAGCATGGAACACCCGATCAGCGAGTAGAGGAACACTCGGAAGATCGCTTCGCCGCCGTAACTCTGCCCGCCGAGCAACAGAATCGGTGAGAACGCGACGATGGGTAGCGCCCAGTCGTGCTTGCGGTGCCGCCACAGGTAGGCAAATGCCACAATCGCCGAAAGCCACACGGCGAACGCGACTCCGCGGTCCACGGTCTCGGTGACCGTGCGTGCCATCGAATCACCGGTAGCACTGCCGATATTGGTCTTCGCGTTGTTGAGCGGATTGGATCCGGTGAACAACCCGTACTTCATCACCGACGACATCCGCGGCAGAAAGTACCCGACCCACACCGCAACGCACACCAGGATCAACCAGAGCGGGCGGACCCGATTGATGACCGTGAGCAACCCGCAACACGCCAGCACCCACACCGGTGTCAACTGATGGGTACAGGCGAGCACGCCAACCAGCGGAATCGTGAAATATGCTGCGGCCGTGTCACGTCGGGAGCCGGCGAACAGCGCGATGACCGTGACACCCAAGACCAGTGCCACCGCCTGGGGCGAGTAGTAGTCCTGCCCCACCCAGTTCACCAGCTCTGCGCAGAACACCGCGATCAACGCCGCACGCATCGACAGCCCGAGCGCCCGTGAGAGGCTCCAGATCGCCGCGGCGAGCACGAAATGCATCACCGGCGCGAACCAGTGCGCCACATCGACCGGGTCGACCCCGGTCGTCGCGCTGAACCATGCTGCGCCGGCGAAGAATCCGGGCCAGCGGCTGTAGATGTCAACATACGACGGCGGCAGCGCACCGGTCTTTGTGACGAAATCGACCAGACCGATGTGCTTGTAAGTCCACGCGTAGATCGGCACTTCCGTCAGCAAGGACACCGGTAGCCGAATCATCGCCGCGGTCACGATGATCGCGATCGCCGCGCCCCCGGTGTCCCCGGCGACGATGCACGACACGAAGATGATCACGGTGAGGACCAGCGACACGACCAGCAGCACCCCGCCGGATGTGCCGAGCAGACCGAACAGTCCGACGTCTGCATCACGGAGCAGGGCGAGCGCGCCCACCCACACGAGGACCGGGAGCGCGAGCCCGCGCCCGGGGCCGGACAGTGCCCGACCCAGGCCACCGATCCAGCGGGAGGTGCTCCGGCGCAGCGTATCCGGCAACGGTGCAAGGTCGCGGTGACGCCACAGCGCGATACCGCCGGACCCGATACAAACCGCCGCCAACGATGCCGTGACCACCGGCCACGAATAACGGTCGAGCCAGAGCAAACAGGTGGCCACGCCGATCGGTGCGGCCAACCCGATCGACGGATACAGTGCCCAGCGCATATCCCGCGAGACGTCCAACGGCCACGTCGTCGCAATTCCCAGACCGACCAACACCATCGGCGCGATAAATACGACCCGCAGCCCAGCGGGCAGGGACGGCAGCATACCGACGATCGCCAGCACGCCGCTGACGGCCGCCAGCAATGGACCCAGTTGTCGAGCCGCGGATGCGACGCCGAGGACCTCCGTGGAGGCTGTGGGTGGGGACTCGGTCAGTGTGGCGATGGCGGTTCCTCCTCGGTACGGTGCGCGGTGTACACCAGCGCAGCCGGGGCCAGTACCGGAAACCGGTTGAACGGCGCGGATCTACGTCCCTGGGCCCGGGCTGTCAACAGTGCGCGCGGACCGGCCAGCAGGCCGGTGACTTCTGCCCGCGTCGCGCCGGCTGCGGTCGTCGATGTCGTCGGATCGGTTCCGCGTGCTCGCATCGATGTCGCGAGATGTCGGACCGCAACGGGGAAGCGCGCCAACGCCAAGGGCGCCAGGTGCCGGTCGGTGACGACTTTGGTCATCCACGCGCCCAGTCCGAGACCGTAACCGTGCGCCTGGGTGAGCAGGGCGTCATCGTCGTCGCGGTGCTGATGCCAGGTGATGGCGTCGGGCTCGAACACCAGCGTGTGACCGGCGGCCAGGGTGCGTACGAACCAGTCGATGTCCTCGCCGCCGCGCGTGGGTGATCCGGCGCCGAGTGCTTCGTCGAAGCCACCCAGGGCGAACGCGGCGGATCGTCGGACCGCGAAGTTGGCTCCGGTGCCGTAGTCGGCGACCCGGAAGGGGAACAGCCCATCGTGACTACTGCTGTCGGACAGCCGGAAGACTCGTCGTTGCACCGAGGTGGACCAGCCGACGCGACGCTCGAACACCATCTGCGGAGCGGTCCGTAGCTCGGCCGCCGGAACCAGGCCGGTGACGCACCCGACCGCCGGATCGGTGAAGGGACGGGTGAGGCAGGTCAGCCAATACCGGTCGGCCAACACGTCGTCGTCGGTGAACGCCACGATCTCGTGGCGGGCGGCCTCCAGCCCCCGGTTGCGTGCGGCGGCCAACCCGGGCACCGACGCGTGCACCGCGCGCACCCGAGGATTGTCCAGGCTGTCGACGTGGCGCCAGGTGTCCAGCGACGACGCCGCATTGTCGACGACGACGATCTCGAAGTCGGGATAGTCCACCGCCAGCAGGGAAGTGATGACCCGTTTGGTCTCCTCGGTCCGATCGCGGGTGCACAGCACGACCGATACGGGCGGGGCATCGACGGATGTCCCGGCGTGGGGGGTCTGCGCGGGTAGCCGTGCGGCCTCACGGGCGATCTCGCGACCCAGCACCGTTGCCGTGTCGACCCCGACGTCTATGAAACCGCGGACATCGGTGCCGTCGCGGACGAGTAGGCGTGCGCGGTGGTAGCCGTCACCGTTAGTGAGCTCAACCAGGTCGGCGAACGAGTCGTGCAGCTGGATCTCCCCGACCCAGCGGGAATCGGCGGTGTCGCAGGGCGCGGCCGACGGCAGTACGGGGTGGAGCACCTCGATCGTCACGACGGGATCCCCCTTGCGCTGGCCGGTGATGTCATGGTGTGCCCCTGTCTGCTGTGGTGGTGTGCGGAAGGTCCGCGCGACGCCGAGCTCCGCGGAGCCAGTCGGTCGAGCGGGAGATCAGATGCTCGCGGTGTCCGCGGCTGGTGCGGGCCAGGCGTTTTCGGCACTCGGGATCACTGAGTTGCGGGGTCAGCGCAGCGACGATCGTCGGTGCCGTCACGTCGACGAATTCGCCGACACAGTCGGGTGATCCGGCTGCTCGCATGATGCCGGCGGACTTGGTGGAGAAGTAGGCGATCGCGAATGTCGGTGTGCCGGAGAGCAACGCCAGTACCGCGGCGTGCAGGCGAACAGCGATCATCGCA
The DNA here is from genome assembly GCF_048537925.1 of Gordonia sp. CPCC 205515. Lineage (NCBI taxonomy): Bacteria > Bacillati > Actinomycetota > Actinomycetes > Mycobacteriales > Gordoniaceae > Gordonia > Gordonia sp. CPCC 205515. Next base: position 166,274 of record NZ_JBCLVJ010000010.1, read on the forward strand.
GCGGCCTGGCCGTAGAGGGCGGCGAGTTCGTCCGGGCGCAGATCGGTGTCGACGTAGGTCGCAGGAATCCGCCCCGCATGCAGCATGGTGGTGAGTTGTCCCGACACCGGCCGATCATCCTCGATGTCGGTGGGCCCCAACGTGTGGGCCACCACGAGGACGTGATCGATATGTCCGGATTCGATCAGCTCGGTTGCAGTGGCGACGAGTTCGGTACAGACACGGCGGTCGGCAGCTGCGCCGAGGGACGGATGCGACCGCATGGCGATCACCGCACTGCGCTCGATCGGCGCGGGCAGTGCGGCACAGATCTGCGATACCCGTTGGGTGAGTTGCGGTTGCAACGCGTAGGCCAGATCGGGGGCAAGCTCGGCGTAACCGAGACCGAGCGTGCGCGCGGTGGGCAGGGACGCATCGTCTCGCACCACGGTGAGGTCGGCGCCCGCCACCAACCGTCGCGCCACCGCGGTGGTGACCGGCCGCGCAGCAGGGAAGGGCCCCAGCGTGTGACCGAGCAGAACGGTGGGAATCCCCATCCGCGTGGCGGTGTGGATCGGCACCGCGAGGGTGAACAGCCGAGCCAAGCTGACGACCGGATGCACTGACGTGTCGGTATAGAGATTGGACCCGCCGACCGCGATCACCAGATCGGCGTCGGCGAGGAGCCGGGCATAGCCGCGACAAGGCCGCCCGCGGACCGCGGTGAGAGCGGGAAGGAACAAGCGACTCAACCAGATCGGCACGTCGACGGCGGGCGTCGATCGGGCCCTGCCACGCAACTCGGTCGCGACTGGGATGGTGACGACCCGTACGTTCGGGTGAGCTCGACGCACATGTCGTGTCGCCGCAGCAGTCGACGAGGAACCCTCGGTCAGCCCGACGACGCTCACCGAGCTATCCGGATAGACGTGCTCGACCAGGCGGAGCACACCCGAGGTGATCGCGGAGTCGCCTTTGTTGTCGTCGTGCCACGCGTTGACCAGCACAATGTGCGGGGCGAAGGTGTTGCTGCTCACCGGGTTACCTCCGGCGTGCCCAGGGGTCGGCGGCGGCCGACGATGAGGCCCCATGCGCCCACCGCCCCGAGCAGTGCCGATCCGACGGCGAGTCCGGCCGCCGCCCCGGCCGCACCCCACTGCGACGTGAGCCCGATCAACAGCGGTGCCGAGATCGCGCTCATGGTCAGATTGGTGATGAGCAGGGTCCGAGTCGCCAGAGTCGCGCGTAGCACCGCCGCCCACGTCACGAAGGCGACGCGGCAGATCGATCCCACGCAGAGCAACGCCAACGTCACCCAGAGCGCCCGATGGTCATAGTTGTCGCCGAAGAATCGAAACAGCAACGGAGACAGCACGAACAACAGAACGACGCCCACCGCGCACACCGCAGCCTGGGTGACGTACCAGATCCGCGTCGCGATTCGGCCCGGATCAGCCGCCGTCGGAAGGTGTTTCGTCAACGCCGTCGCGGTCCCGATCGACACGAAGTCCAGGCCTTGCGAGATCGGCAGCATCAGCGCGAGCATCGCACCTTGCGTCGGGCCGGCCAGCCACGTCGTCAAGAATGGTGCGCCGAGCAGTGGGCCCATCGAGATCAGGCTTGCCGACCCGTCACGAAAGGCGAAGCCCAGCAGCGCGCGGCCGTCGTGCTCCCGCACAAAGCGATCGGCGGGTACCTCGCGGTCCATCGACCGGCGAATCAGCAAGAACGCGAATCCGATGGCGAGCACCGATGATCCGAGAGTGGCCAGCACCGCGGTCTGCCCCAGGACCATCGTCAGTAGTAGCGGTACCAGAACGATCTTGACGACGGCCGCCACCATGTTGAGCGCGGGCAGATACCGTGCGGCCGACAACGAGGTCAGCACCGTGTCCTTCATCGCGAAGAACGCCATGACGATGGAGCCGACGACAACCAGAGTCACCGCGAGCCCCGGTTGCGGACCGGAGATGGTGACGGCACCGAGCGCGCCCGCGATCACACCGCCGACCAGCGCGACGAGGACCACGGTGCCCACCGCCTGCCGAATCAGTCGGCGGCGTCCGGTGATTCGCGTTGCCGGGATCATCGCGGTGAGCGCGTTGCCCGGACCGGACGCGGCCACCGTCCCGGCCATGGTCATCAGCGACAACAATGCCGTCTGCACGCCGAGCTCGTGTGGCGGAATCAGCCGCGCCACCAACGCCCAGAACACGATGCCGGTCACCGCGGTCAGGGCCGAGGTGGCGATCAGGGATATCGAGTCGACAGCCATCGAACCGGACATCCAGCCGCGCAGGCGAACTCGAAGACCTTGGGGTACGCCCGGAGCATCCTCTGCTGGATCGGCGAGACGGTGGGCCATCGTCACCGCGCTCCCGCGGTCACTGCGCGAGTGCGGCCCACCGAACCGACCACCGACCGCAACAGTCGCGCATTCGCCGCCGCCTGATCGGTCAGTTGGTGATGCGCGAGAGCGTGCTCGCGCGCCGCGTCCCCGAACTCGGCGCGCAGGGAGGTCGAATCGATCAGACGCCAGGTTGCCGCGAGCAGTCCGGCGACATCACGAGGCGCGACGACGTATCCGGAGCGATTGTGACGCACCGCCTCCCGGACCCCGGCCGCTTCGTAGGCAACCACCGGAACCCCGGCGGCCTGCGCTTCGATCACCCCCAGCGGCATGCCCTCGACCAATCCCGTGTGTGCGTACACGTCGGCGGCGGCCAGGAGTCGATCGACGTCGCTGCGGGCCCCGAGGAATCGGAGTCGGCCGGCGGTGAGCCGTTCGGCGTCGGCGCGCATCGCCCGCTCATACTCGCTGTAGACGCTGGTGGCGCCGGCGACCAACACCGTCGCACCGTCGTCGAGTCCTGCCGCCAGCGCGATGAGATCCTCGATATGCTTGGTCGGATCGAGGCGAGTGGCGGCGAGGACGACGCGATGGGCGTCGGATAGTCCCAACTCGGTGCGGATCGACTGTCGTCGTGCCCGGTCGGCCGGCGCGAAGCGGATCGTGTCGACACCGTTGGGAATCACCGTGACCCGCCGGCGTGCGCGGGAACCTACCGTCTCCGCGACGGACTTACTGACCGCGATGCTGTGACCGGCGAGGCGGATCGCGCCGTCGCGCAGGCGTCGTCCCACCCCGGGGATCGTCGTCTCATGCAACGTCAGCACCGCGGGTACCGAGCCGATTCGACCGGCAACCGCGGCATCGAGGTGAGTCCAGTGCGAGTTCGCGAGGATCACGTCGAAGCGACCGTGGTGCGCGGTGTCGGCGATGAGGCGCGGCACCGTGAGTGAGCGGCGCAGTTCGTTGCCCACGCGGAGTGGACTGATCCGGTCGTCGTATCGGATGGACCGCGACACCGGAAGGGCGAGCGGTATCACCGGGAAACCCGCTGTGCGCCAGTGCTCATACTGCTCGAGCTCGGGTGGGCAGGCGAGGGTGAGATCGACGTCGTGCTCGGCCATCAACGGGCGCAACCGTAGAAGGTACTGCTGCGCGCCCCACAGACCGGGACCCTGATCGAGGACCAGAACCCGCAGCGGGGTGTGATGAGATGCCGGCGGCGTCGTGGACGAGTGCTCCACGAAGTGCCTTTCGGGCTGAAGAGGTCTAGCCTGCCTGAGCGGTCAGGTCTGTCACAGGTGCGAGTGCGATGCGTTCACGCGGTGCATCGGCCAGGTGGGTTCCGGTCGTCGACCGCTCATCGAAAATCGTTCGGAGAACCCGAATTCCGTCGCTCACCGCGTTGAGATTGCTCTCGCCGTGAATGCGGTCACGCTCGTAGCTGGCCACTTCGACGATCCGCAATCCGGCGCGAGCTACCCGGATGTTCATCAGGGTTTCCACCTCGAATCCGTCGCCCCACTGTGGTTCGTTCAGCGTGGGATCGGGCAGCCCGATGGTCGGGAGGCAATGGCGCCAGAACGCGTTGTAGCCGTAGCACAGATCGGTGAACGACGATGCGTAGAGCCGGTTGACGATCGTGTTCAGCCCGAGATTCCCCAGCCGCCGCAACCGCGTGATGTCCGAACTGCCGCCCCGGTAGGTGAATCGGGACCCTTTGGCGAAATCTGCGCCATCGCAGAGTGATTGGACAAACATGGGTATCTCGCCGGCATCGGTGGATCCGTCGGCGTCGATCATCACGATGATCTGCCCACGGGCCGCGGCGAAACCACACGCCAGGGCGTTTCCCTTACCCTTGCGGGTCTGTGTGATGACGCGCGCGTCAGGCCAAAGGCGCTGCGCGACAGCGATGGTTCCGTCCGTGGAATTGCCGTCCACGACAATGATTTCGGCAATCCCGTCGGGCATGCGACGTGCGACGTGCGGAAGATTCATGGCTTCGTTCCGCGTGGGAATCACGACGGTGACATCAGGATGTTGTATCCGCATTCTCATTTCCCCCGAAAATGAATGCTGGTCAGAAGTACGGAACGTCTCTGGTCCGTGACACCATCGTGGACCCTCCGTGACGGAGCTGCAACAGATCGATTCGCGCTGACGTAAACGCAGGCTGAACGGAAGACGTCCACCGAATGGCTCGTGCCATCAAAACCAGTGTCGGACAGCGGGTTTACCCTACAAACTGGAGTTTGAGATCTTTCGGTCTCAAAACGACGGCGATGTGATTGCCGCCACTCGGCGGGTGCGGAACCATGGGATCGGCGCGCCGTGCGGTGCATACTCGACGCATGGAATCGGGGGCCATGCATTCTGACGACGTCACCGTCGTCATCTGCGCGTATACGTACGAGCGCTGGAACGACATCTGTGCGGCAATCAAATCGATTGTGCAGCAAGAGTTATCGGTCGCGGAGATCATCATCGTGACTGATCACAACGACCCGCTCGCGCATGGCATCCGCGCGTTCGTCCGGCGGATCGAACCGGTCGTCCCGGTGCGAGTGCTCGCGAACCGCGGTCCACGCGGACTGTCCGGGGCGCGCAACACCGGCGTCGCCGCGGCCCGCACCGAGATCGTTGCCTTCCTCGACGACGACGCAACGGCCGACCCGTCATGGGTGACGCGGATGGTCGCAGGATATGACAATCCATCGGTCCGCGGCGTCGGCGGCTACGCTCGGCCCCGGTGGCCCGACGGTCGACGTCCGGGCTGGTTCCCCGTCGAGTTCGACTGGGTCGTCGGCTGCAGTTATCCCGGACAACCCGAGTGCGTCGCTCCGGTGCGCAACTTCATCGGCGCCAACATGTCGCTGCGGCGCAGCGATATTCGTGATATCGGAGGCTTCCACACCGGGCTGGGAAGAGTCGGCACAATACCGCTCGGGTGCGAGGAGACCGAACTATGCATCGCCATCGGCCGGCAGCGGGACGACGCGACGCTCCTGTTCGATCCGGCGATGGTGGTGGCACATCGGGTGTCGGACGAGCGGATCGCCCTGCGGTACTTCTGGCGACGGTGCTATGCCGAGGGCATCTCCAAGGCCGCAGTGTCCGGACTCGTCGGCAGCGCCGACGGCTTGTCCAGCGAGCGTGTCTACACCGCAACGGTGTTGCCGCGCGGCATCGCGACCCGTCTCCGTGGTCTGGCCGTGGGGAGCGCACCGCGGTCGTTGCTCGCCGCACAAACGGCAATGATCGTCAGCGGTGTGCTGGTGACCACCCTCGGTTATGTGCACGGACGGATTTCTGGTGCGTCCGTACCACCACGACAGGCGAACTCTCTGGTGCGCAACGACGAAGTCGCGCCGACGCCGGACGATGCGGCGCGTGTCGCAAACTGAAAAGGGGCTCGCTGCGCTCGCTCGTCGCGCTCAACGAGCGGTGGGTGGGTGGCTTGCTGTATCGCTGGTTGAGCAGCCTCCGAGGCGCTGGCCGAGGTGGCGTCCGTCGAAACCAGCACCGTCGCAGTCACTCACGATTACGTCGGTTCCGCGACAGTCCGGGCAGATCGTCGAACCGCCCTTCCGCCAGCGCTTTACGTTTCGCGTGCGACCAGCCGTGCAGCTTCCGTTCGAGCCCCCACGCGTGGGCGACGGACTCGCATTCCTGGCTGAAGACGAGCGTCACGGGCAGTCGTCCCGACGTGTGTGTTCCGCCCAGACCGGCTTCGTGCTGGGCGACGCGCGCGGTGATGTTGCGGGTGCTGCCGACGTAGTAACTGCCGTCGGCGCACAGGAGCATGTAGACGTGTGCGGGCATAGGGTGATTCTGCGGGATGGTTGCGGAGTGCGGTGAAATCTGTCCACAGGCTGTGGATAACTCGGTCGACGAGGGGCCCGTTTCGACCAGCGTCGGGCTCGCTGCGCTCGCTCGTCGCGCTCAACGAGCGGTAGGTGGGTCGGCTCGCTTGACCGCTGGTTGAGCAGCCTCCGAGGCGTTAGCCGAGGTGGCGTCCGTCGAAACCGGCACCACTGCTTGGCAGCCCGTTTCGACCAGCGTCGGGCTCGCTGCGCTCGCTCGTCGCGCTCAACGAGCGGTTGGAAGGTGCCGCGCTCAATGAGCGGGAGGCCGCGTCCGCCACCACGCCCAGCCCGCGATCCCAAAGGCGACCACGGAGAGCAGGTCGAATTCGGTGATGCCGTGGTCGGGGTCGAACGAGATGAGAGTTGCCCCCTCGAGCGGTCCGTTCCAGACGATCCACGCGATGCCGACGGCGACCAACACCGCTGCCGCCGGCCGACTCGGGCGCGCCAAGACCCACCCTGCCGTCGCGAAAAGCAGGTTGAGGATCACCAGTGCGTGGAACGCATCGATCGACCGCATCACGCCAGTATCACCGATGCCCCGTCGACCCCGCGCGGGAAGTAAGTGCCACCTAACTTCGCCTCAGGTGGGTGGGATACCATGCGCACCATGGGAGCTGTGCGCGACGAACCGCTGGTCAGAGCCGTGGATCTGGTGCGGGAGTACCGGATGGGTGACGAGCAGGTCCGGGCTCTCGACGGGCTGAATCTCACACTCGACGGCGGTCAATTCGCCTCGGTCGTCGGTCCGTCGGGCGCCGGCAAGAGCACCCTGCTGCACATCCTCGGCGCCCTGGACACCCCGACCTCGGGCACCATCACCGTCGACGGCGTCGACCTCGGCTCCCTCGACGACGAGGCCGCCTCCACCTTCCGCCGGCACCGCGTCGGCTTCGTGTTCCAGTTCTTCAACCTGGTGCCGACGATGTCGGCGTGGGAGAACGTCGCCCTGCCACGCCTGCTCGACAGCCAGTCGCTGCGCAAGGCCAAACCGCGCGCCGTCGAACTCCTCGAGCGCGTCGGACTCGGCGCCCGCATCGACCACCGGCCGTCGGAGCTGTCCGGCGGACAGATGCAACGCGTCGCGATCGCCCGGTCGCTGATCATGGAGCCGACCATCCTGCTCGCCGACGAACCCACCGGCAACCTCGACTCCAAGACCGGCGAATCGGTCCTCGACCTCCTCTCCGAAGTGGCCCACGACGCACCGAACCGCTTGGTGGTCATGGTCACCCACGACCCCAACGCCGCCGCCGTCGCCGACACCACGATCACCGTCCGCGACGGGAAGATCGCGTGAGCGCTGCGCTGCGCTCGATGGCCTCCGGGCTGTCCCGCATCCGGGTGCTCAACCTCCGGGAGATCCGCACCCACCGCCTGCGCGCCATCACGTCCCTGTTCGTCGTGATGGTCGCCTCCGCTCTGCTGATCGCGGTACTCGGGATCTACGGCTCCCTCACCGATTCGGTACGACAGGTCAACGCGGCCATCGCCGGAACCGCGCAGATCGAGGTCGCCTCCATCTCCGACTCCGGCATCGACCAGGGACTGGCGGGGGAGATCCGCGGCGAAGTTCCCGACACCAAAGCAGTGGTGCCGCTCATCCGCGACTCCGTCGTCGTCAACGACCACAGCATCGCCCTGCTCGGCTCTGACGCCCGCGTCACCGCCCTCTCCGGCGAGATGAAACAGGCTGCTGCGCAACAGGGATCATCCGGTGTCAGTCAGGACGACCTCGCCGACGGCATCATCGTCGGCGCCGCGACCGGCCTGCACAAGGATCAGCAGCTCACCATCAACAATGTGCCGGTACGCGTGCTGTCGGTGATCGACGGTGATCAGAATGCCATCCTCAACAACGGCAACTTCATCTTCGCCTACCTCGATCTGGCGCAACGACTTTCGTCGCAGCCCGGCAAGCTCGACTCGATCCTGATCGTCACCGAACCCGGCGCCGACGTCGCCGCGGTGAAATCCCAGGTGTCGAAAGTCGTTGACGGGCGGGCGGTTGTCGTCGACCCGGGATTCCGCGCCAAGCAGGCCGAGGTCGCCAGTTCGGTCACGCGCGACGCCACCCTGCTGGTGTCGCTGATCTCGCTGGTGATCGCCGGCTTCCTGGTGTTCAACACGATGAACATGGCCGTCGCCTCTCGACGACGATCACTCGCGATGATGCGCGCCCTCGGCGCCCGCCGCGGCCACCTCGTCGGCGACCTGCTCGGCGAATCCGCGATCTTCGGCCTCATCGGCGGCGCCATCGGTGTGCCCGTCGGCATCCTCGCCGGTCGATGGGCGGTCAGCAGCATTCCCGAGGTCGCCACCGACGCCCTGACCACTTCGGTGAGCTACCACTTGGATTGGTACGCACCGGTGATCGCCATCGGTGCCTGCGTGCTGGCCTGCGTGGCGGCGACGTCGCTGGCGGCGCGATCGGTGTTCGCGGTGTCGCCGGTGGAGGCCATGTCGGCGGGCGAGGCTCCCGACACCGCTGCCCGTGCTCGACGTTCCGGGATGATCGCGCTGATCGTCGGAGCGGCACTGCTGATCGGGTCCTGGTTCGTCGCGACGACGGTCCCCGGCCGCCCGGCGATCATCGCCGGCGCGATCTACGCGGTCGGTGCGCTCCTGGTCTGCTACGCCTTCACCCGCCCGCTGGTCGCCGCGGTTGTCGCGCTGGCCCGACGCCTGCGCGGCCCGGGACAGCTGGCCGCGGTCAACACCGAACGCGCCCCGCGACGCGCCTGGGCCACCCTGATGACGGTGGCCGTCGCGGTGGCCGTCGGCATGGGAACCTCAGGCGCACTGGACAATCTGGTCAGCTCGATCTCCGGGTCCCTCGACGGCCTCGCCGACCCCGACTTCTACGTCTCCTCGGCCGATTCCGGTGGTCTGCCCACCGGACCGGCGCTGCCGACCGCCATCGAGGGGGAAGTGGCGAAGGTCCCCGGCGTCACGCAGGTGGTGGGTCTGCAGTGGGCCAACGTCAACGTCGGTGAGGACGCCGTCCTGGTGCAGGGACTCGAGCCGGAATCGTTGGCGCCCTTTATGAAAAAGGCCAACCCCGCGGCGCTGCAGCAGGTGCTCGCCGGTGACGGCATCCTGCTGTCCAAGGTGTTGGCCCGCAGTCTCGGTGTCGGGGTGGGGGACACCCTGACGGTGGCCACCCCGTCCGGCTTCAAGGAGACCATCGTCCGGGACACCGTGAACTACGTGTCAATCGGCTCCGGAACCGCGGCGATGTCGAATGCGTTGTTGTCGCAATGGTTTGACCGGCCCGGCGACACCTACCTGCAGGTGACCACCGATCCCGCCGCCGACCAGGCACAGATCCGATCCCAACTCGAGGCGATCGCCGCCGCCAACCCGTCGACCGGCGGACGGAAGGTCTATGTACATTCGGGTGCCGAAGCGCTCGAAGCCACCCAAGCCCAGGCGCAGCAAGCGGGCGCGCTGACCGTGGCCATCCAATGGATTGTCGCGGTCGCCGCGGCCATCGCGCTGCTCAACACCCTGCTGCTCTCGGTGATCGAACGACGCCGCGAGTTGGGGGTGCTCCGTGCGATGGGGGCGTCCCGAAAGTTCATCTCCCGGATGGTGGTCGCTGAAGCGGCTGCCGTCGCGATCGTCGGGTCGATCACCGGCATCATCCTGGGCGGCGCATTGCATTTCCTGTCGAACAAGATCCTCACCGCCACCACCTCGATCGACATCCACTACTCGCCGCGACCCTCGACGCTCGTTTTCGTGGCCGTCGCCTGTGGTTTGTGCGTGGTGGGGGCGCTGGTGCCGGCGCTGCGGGCGTCGCGGATGAATATTTCGGAGTCGATTCTCAACGAGTAGGTGTCGGCGGCAGTGCGGGCATCACTCCCTGACGGGGGCCCGAGCGGTTCGCCGCCGTATGGCCGTCTTGCTTTGGTCTCGGGGGCGTGGCCAATTATGGCGACGCTCGCGGACGATCGCCAGGATGTCTTCTTCGGCATCGGCCCAGTCCGCGGTCACCATCTTGTAGGTGAGGCGCACGGTGAGGTACCCGAGGCGAGTTGCCTTCCGGTCGCGCCGGCGGTCCGTCTCGTACTGCTCGGCAGTTCGGTGGTACTCCTCACTGTCGATCTCCAGGATCAGGCAATCGCCGACGAGCAGATCCACTCGCCCTACGGTGCTGACCTGCACCTGCGCGTTCAGGGAGATCCGGCGCTTCTCCAGTCGGTAGCGGACCATCGATTCGGTCCCGGACTGGGAGTGGAAGTTGCACAGGTCGAGCAGGGCGATCTTGCGTTGCGGTGCCCCGGACATCGCTGTCCGCATCTCCTCGAGCGCCATCAGCTTCTTGTTGCCGATCGAATCGCAGACGGCCACCAGGTCTTCGCGGTCCAAGCACCGCACGGCGTGTTGGAAGGCAATGGGTACTGAATCGACGGGATCGGGCGTGGGGAGCGGAGGCCGGTACATTCGGCATAGATTGTTGGCCTTGCGGTAGGCGTCGGCATTTCCGCGCGCATGGACTTCGGCTGTGGTCGCCGGCACCCAGACTCCGTGTGCACGAAGCGCGGTCAGACAGCTCACGGCGTGGCCTTTGCTGACCACGTCGCATACTGCCGAGTCGGCGAACTTGTCGGCATAGCGGTCGTGGCCGAGCTTGCGCAACTCGCCGGACGCCACCTGGCGCAGAATCTCCTTGCGGGTCAACAGTTTTTCCAGAACCTGTGAGTACGTGAACACCCCGATGTACTTCATGTAGGTGAGTGTTGCCCCGAATTCGCCGACTCCGCGTGGACCCATTCACAGGTGTGGATGGACGCATTGACACGAGTGCTGCCGCGAGATATTGACACCAGCCACAGCTGTGCAGGGGGTGGGCGTGCACAGTGCACACCAACCCACTGCACAGATGTGGCTGATGCGAGCCCCACGCACAGTCCGGAATAATCCGCCGTCAATAATTCTTGACAACTCACAGATGTCAACATAACCTGACATCATGCACGACGAACCTGAGGTGATCGAGGACATGAACGGTGACGACCTTGCCGGAGCTGCTGCCAGCGGTGATCCGGCCCGCGGCCTGGCCGCGGTGCGTGCCCTGCGCACGCTGGCCGACCGCCTCGAAGAAGTCCAGGTGGCCAACGCCCGAGCGAACGGGTGGAGCTGGCAGGCGATCGCAGACGTACTGCAGATCAGCCGCCAGGCCGTGCACCAAAAGCATTCACAACGAGAGGCCCGCTGAACCGGGCCAGAAGGAGATACCACCATGTTTGAGCGATTCAACCGCGACGACAGAATGCTGCTTGCCTTCTCCATGCAGGAGGCCGCCGATCTCGGACACACCCGACTCGGCAACGACCACATCATCCTGGGCATGCTCTGCAATGCCCGCAGCCCGCTGTTCAGCCTGCTCGGTGAACAGGGACTGACCCTGGCAGGTGCCCGCGAAACCGTGCGCACCTTCCACGACGAGAACCCGGAGGCCGCCGAGGATTCGGCGGCAGCCGCCGAGCAGACCGCCGCGCAGCGGTACGACGACGACAAGGAAGCGTTGCGCGCCATCGGCATTGACCTCGACAAGGTCCGCGAAGCCGTACGTGAACGTTTCGGCGACGACCTGTCGGAGGGCTGGGCAGACCGCGGTGGCCGAGGCTTCGGCCGCGGCGGACGCGGTGGACCCGAAGGTCGGGGCCGCGGACGGGGACGGGGCCATGGCCACGGACACCGTGGTCGCGGACCGCGCCGCGGTGGCTTCGGGCCGGAGGGCTTCGGGCCGCAGGGTCCGGAAGGCTTCGGCCCCGGTGCCTTTGGTCCCGGCGGACCCGGCGGTCCCGGAGGATTCGGCGGCTGGGAGGGGCGTGAAGGCTTCGGCCCCGGCCCGTTCGGTCCCGGTGGGCGCGGTGGCTTCGGCCCCGGCGGTCCCGGCGGCTTCGGCCCCGGTGCGTTCGGTGAGGACGGACCCTGGGAGCCCGGCCGCGGCCGGCGCGGACCGCGTGGTCGCGGATCGCGTCCCCGTTTCGCCGACGAGACCAAGCAGGCGCTGGGTAAGGCCGTCGAGTTCGCCCGTGAACGCGGCGATCGCCAGCTGCGCCCCGAATATCTGCTGATCGGCATCATCGACACCGCCGACGACGCCTCGCGTGCCGTCATCAACTCGGTGACCGACCCGGAAACGCTGAAAGCCGCTGTGGTGGCAAGCCTTCCGGAAGTGCCCTCGGAGGTCTGACGACCTGAACGCGAACCCTCGCCCCGCAACGGGGCGGGGGTTTCGTGCGTGGTGTCGCGTAATTCGGAGGAACGAAAGGCCTTCTCGACAAACGCGCATTCAGGTTAAACTGCAAGCGGTTTCACACGTTCTCGGACCCTTCGTCGACGAGGTGGCACGACCATGACCGCGACAAGATTGGCCGCATGGCGAGACGGCGCTGCCAACGGCTGGCACGACGACCTGGTCTGGTACGCGGCGGCGATACATCAGATGCGCCTGCGGACGCCGAGCATCGACGATTACCTCGACCAGATCCCCGGGTACCTCGCGACCAACGGCGGCCCGCAGTTCCGAAATGCGATGGCGCAGATCGCGCGTGGCTGGGACGACCCACTCGGCCTGGGCTATCAGTCGCAGGTGCACGCGTCCTTCGTCGCGAAATCCAATTGGCCCATGGTGAATGGGCAGCGCGCCCTGTGGCAGGAGTGCGCGCACAATCATTGGTTCTTCCTGCCCTGGCATCGGGCGTACCTGCTCGAATTCGAAGCTGTTGCCCGTCAACATATCTCCGATCTCGGTGGACCCGCAGGCGAGTGGGGTCTCCCGTACTGGAACTACTCCGACGACAGATTCGGCGACCAACGCAACCTGGGTCTGCCGTTGCCCTTGCGGGACGACACCCTGCCTGCCGGGGTGACGGTCCCGGACGTTCCCGCGCGCGACGACGGAACCTTCCCCAACCCACTCTTCAACCCCATCCGCGACAACCAGGGCGACCCGGAACCCGGCGACACCTCGTGGGCCGACGCCCGGACCGCCCTGCTACGACCACATTTCGCCAACCAAGAGGACACCGGTCTGGTGTCCTTCGGCGGCGGGGTCATCGAGAATCCCAATGACAGCGCCCTCTTTCACAGCGACACCCGGGAGATGGGGCTGCTCGACGCGGCGCCGCACGGGTCGGTCCACATGCACGTGGGCGGCGGGATGGCGGTGTTCGCCACCGTCGGCCTGGATCCCGTGTTCTGGATGCATCACTGCAACATCGACCGGCTCTGGGAAACCTATGCCCACGATCTCGGCCACGGCTACCCGTTCGTCGACGGCGTCGGCGCCGGGACTGTCGCACAGCAGTCGTGGATCAACCGGGAGTTCCGGTTCCTGCGGCCCGGCGGGGTGGTGGCCACCTGGACCGCGCCGCAGGTCATCGACGTCGGAGCACTGGGCTACGGCTACGACGCGACAACGCCGCCGTCGCTACCGCCCGCGCCGCCGCCTCCGCCGGGTGCCGAGGTCGACCCCTTCGGCCTGGACGTGACCACCCCCGAACCCATTGCCGCAGCGGGCGGTTTCGTCCTCGCCGAGGCGACCGAGGTTGCCGTCGTGGCCGGAGGTGCCGACGACGCCGACGTGTCGGTGGCCGCATTCCCCGACAGCGCACGATGGGTGCTGCGGTTCGACGGCCTGCGCACGACCCGGCCGGCCGTCACGTCGTATCACGTGTTCCTCGGACTCCCGGCCGACGCCGATCCCGACCCGACGGATACCGCGCATTACGTTGGGCCACTGTCACTCTTCGGCGTCTTCGAGGCCAGCCGCGACGACGGGTCGTCGTCGGGGACCGGGCAACAGCGCCTGCTGGATGTGACCGATCAGGTACTCGCCCAGGCAGACACGTTGCGCCCGATGGATACCCGTGTGCGTCTGGTGCCGATGAACCCGGATCGGAATCTCGCCGATATGGGGCTGACGGTGGAGCGGCTCTCGCTCGAGTTCGCGTGATCGGCACCGCCGCAGCGGAGGTGTCCCTCGCGGCGACGCGTGGACGGTCCTGGATGTCGGATCTGCGCGCCGGTCGGCATCCCCAATGGATCGCGTATGCTGTTGCAGCCGTTGGCTGGGTGGTGCTGGTCGGCGTGGAGATCATCCGGCTCCGGACGACGGGCTCGCCCGAGGTGATGGCCGACATGCACGTTGGGCACGACATGACCGGCGGTATGGCCGGCATGACCGAATCCGGACCGCATACCCACGGTGTCACCACCCACATCGTGAGTCTGCTCGCCATGCTCGCGGTGATGACGCCGATGGTGGCGGCCGACGCCAGGTACGCGGCGCTGCGTGCACCCTCGGGCTACCGACGTCGCGTGCCCGGTTGGGTGTTGGGCGGCTGGGCGGTGGGCTGGCTCCCGCTGCTCATCGTCACCGCGTTCATCAGCCTTGCGCTCGGCAAATTGGTGGAGACAACGGAATTCGGCGAGGCGCAACTGTTGGTCGCGGCCACGGCGGTGGCGATCGCCTGGCAGTGGACATCCCGTAAGCGGCTCAGTCCGGCGCGCTGTCATCGCACGCTGGCACCGCCCTTGCCGCAGACGCAGGCGCGCACGGCCTGCCTACGGTACGGTCTCGGCTTGGGCAATGAGTGTGGAATCTCCTGCGCACCAATGATGATGGTGATGATGCTGGCGGGGCACAGCGTGTTCGTCGTCGCGCCGCTGACCGCGGTGGCGTGGTACGAGCGGCGGCGACGCCCGCATCATGATCCGGGGACGGTGGCGACGTCGCTGATGCTGGCTGTGGTCGGCGTGGTCGCGGTGCTGCTCGCCGTCGTATCGGCGAGTTGACTGCGGACGGTCAGACGGGCTCGCCAGGGCTGAAATCGAAGCCATGATCGCCGAACGCCGGCGCCTCGAGATCCATCCACCAGACGTCGGCCGACAGATCGTCGGTACTGTGCACCGGGCCAAACTGTTTCAGCCCGTCGATGAGTTGCGCTTTCGGTACGGCGCCCTCGGTGCTCTTGCCGAAGACGCCGCTCTTGGTGGTGAGGACCGACACGACCCGGCGTCGTGCGCCGTCGGCGTCGGTCCAGTGTGTGAGGAGTCGCTTGGGTGTCGCGTTGCGGCTGCCGTGGTGACCGACCTTGTACAGATCGACCTGGGCGAGTTCCCTTGCGAGTCGGGTGCCTTCGCGGGTTCGGCGGTCGGCGAGTGACTGGTCGAGAGTGAACGACCAGTTCTCGATCTGCGCGTCGCCGGGCAACAGGATTCGACGATCCCCGACGGTGATCAGCAGGATCACGCTGGTGTTGTTGAGGACGTCGTCGAGGGCCTCCACGATCTCCAAGCCCTGAGTGACGCGTCGGCTCGCGAGTTGACGTACCAACCACTCGGCGGCGCCGACCCCACCCGGCGACCCCAGCACCCGGGCCGCCCGTTGCACCGCAGCCGGATCGTCGGCCTGTTCGATGTGGTCGGCGAGCTGCTCGTCGGCCGCCAGCCCCAGCCAATACTCCTCGGATTCCTTGGCATACCGGGTCAGCGACGGCACCTGATCCAGCGTGGGTGGCCCCAACGCACGGATCTTCACTCCCGGAAGGACATCCGTGAGGTCGACGACGTCACCGGCCTTGACGTACCGGGCCCGATCGGGGCCGCCCCAATCCTCCAGGAGCGCTACCGCTTCGGCGTTCGCGAGACCCATCTCGACCAGTTCCCGTGCGCGCTTGGCCACCGCGCCGTCATCGAACGCCAACTCGGCGAGTGCTTGCGCCTGCTGCGGCAACTTGTCGATACCCCGCAGAAACTCCAGATGCGCCTCGTCGAGTCCGAGTCCGCGCTCACCCCTTGCCGATTCGGGGGCATCCGTCCACGGCCGGATCACCGCCGCCGGCGTGAAGGTATCGAGCGTCTTGCGGGCGCGCCGGTCGGCGAACCCGCTGATGTGGTCCTTGTGCCGGTGCGTGGCCACCACCACGTCGAGTTGTCCGGCACAGTGTTCGGCCATCTTGGCGACGATGTCGGCGAGCGCGGGACCGGCGTCGGCCTTCTTCACCGTCCCGCAGTCGATGAGGACGTGGCGTTCGGATCGGCCGTCGGGCAGCGGTTTTGCGTAGGTGACGGTCAGCAGTAGACAGTCGCCGAAGCCAACCTTGTACGCGCGCAGCCGAACCCGGCTCGGTCGGGGCGTCACCAGCTGTCCTCGGACGTGTCGCTGTGCAGCAGCGAGAATCGTCGGGTGTCGCCGGCGCCGTCGCTGGTTCCGTACCGGCCCTGGGCATCTCGGATGCCGTGTGTGAACAGGTATGCCAGCCTTCGGGTTTGTCGTTGCCCGTCGAGGATGGGTTTGCGCTGGTGCAACCGGAACCGGCCGAACTGATCGAAAACCAGTACGCCGCCACCGAGGAGTTCGACGACCGCGTCGTCGGGCATGTCGTCGGGTGCCGTGACTCCCGGCGGGAGGTTCGCGGCGGTTGTCCGCACTGTCTGCAGGTAGTCGGCGAGCACCTCGGTGACCAGCGTGCCGTCGGCGCCGATCCGGGAACTGCTCAACACGCGGGTGACGCGGGTGGACAGTCGGACGTCGATCCCCAGTGCCGCCGAGTTGTTCCAGATGAACTGGTACACCTCCTCGGGCGAGGACCGCAAGGCGACGAGGTTGAGGTGCTCGTAGCGGATGGACTTGAGATCCGAGGCATCCGGGTCGATCGCGTACTCGTCGTCGGGTGCTACCTCGGTGGGTACCGGTTCGGGAGCGGACACACCGTCCTCGTCGACGATGCGGTGCTCAGGCAGTGTGATACCAAATGCCGCAAACGATTCCAGCAGGGAATCTCGGTAGTTGTGTTGATCGTCGGGCGCCAACCGCCGGTCGGCGGTGTGGACCGAGTCCAGGACGTCGGCGAACTCGAGTTCGACCGGCGGCAGGTAGTCGAGGGCACGCAAGATCATGCCGAGCAGGTGCCGCGCCGACGTCACGCCTTCCTCGGCGACACGGTCGACATCCATCCCGGAACTGTCGCTGCGCAACGGTTCCAGCCGCTGCGCCCACATGCGCACCAGGGTCTGCAGGAACATCGCGACAAGCACTTCCGCGCGGCGGTGGGCTTCCTGGAACCGGGGGTCGCTGATCCAGTCCGTGTTCGGCGGCAGTTCGACCGAACGACGAAGTGCCGGATAGCGTCCCGTGATGGTGCCCTCCGGCGAGTGGGTGGGTCGGCGGCGGGCGCCGATCTCCTCGGCGAGGGACAGCAGTGGGGTCTGTTTGAGTGTCTCGGCGCGCCCGCGCCACAACTGTTCTCGACGCTGCGCCTCGTCCTCGATGGCCATCGCATCCCGGTCCGAGGGGAAGCGCACCTTGGACTTGCTGGGCGCGAGGAGTCGTGCGGCGACGCCGTCGAGCGTGAAGACCGACAGCAGCGCCACCAGATCGGCCAGCGCCTCATGGAAGGCGAGTTGATCCGGCAAGCCGGGTTCGGTGTAGCGGGGTCGGAGTCCGTCGAGGATCGCGTGGCTCACCTCATGGCTGATCACGTCGTAGGAGAGGGTCGTGTACACCGGCGGGCGGCCCCCGATCGACGGCAGCCACCCGAAGAGCACCGCATTGTGTTCGCGGGAGTAGAAGGCGTTGGCCTCCACCCGCGCCTGCGGTATCAGGTAGAGGTGCGGGTACTGCGAATACCACGGAATCGGCCGACCCAGGTGCTGCTCGAACAGCGCGAGGGTGTACGACGCGACAGCAAACACGTTCTGCGCGCGAAACTTTGGGTCGTCGACCAGATCAGAGGTGGTGAGGTTGGGGACCGCCCAGTGATCGCGATAGTCCCAGGGGCTGTCGGCGTGGAGTCGAACCGGGTCTCCGACCTTGTTGGTACCGACGCCGATGTCGACGACATGGAAGCGGTGACTGCGGGGACCACGCTGGAGTCGTCCGGCCGGCACCTCCACCGGCGCGAGGAGTGGCCCGCCATCGGACACCGACGGATCCTGCGCGAAGATCGTCATGGGGACGGTGTTCTGGGTCAACAGATTTCGTTCGGGGTCGGCCATCCGAATTACCCCCGCTCACAAGGACATCGCGATCACTGTGATCTGGCATGCACCTGTCGATGATAGTGGGAAAGGGTTGCGGGAGAAATCGGTTGAACAGCCTAAACCGAGCCCACCAAGGGCTTACCGACGCACAGCAGTCAGGATCCGACTTCGCATCGCGGACACCGTGTGCGGCAACCACAATGCCTGCACGGGAGCACTGGGTGGATCGACGAACTCGATGATCCGAATGCGGCTCACGTTGATCCAGCCGGGCTCGTTCGTGACGAATGCACATGCCGACGGATGGGCAATCACCGCGGTGTGCGGCGGTGTGCCGCGCAACGTGGAGCCGATGATCTTGGGTTCGAACCCGGCACCCTGGCAGATCGAAATCAGGATCTGGGTGTACTCGGAGTCCTCATCCGCCTCCGACACCACGATCTCGTGGTCGGCGAGATCGCTCAGCGCGACGCAATCGTGCTGGGCCAGGGGATGGTCGGCGCGAATCGCGAGACGAAGCTTGTGTTGTGCGGCAACTGTGCCGGCGAGATCTGGGGGTGCTTGGATGCCGCGTCGCAACGCGAAGTCGATCCGTCCGTCGCGGAGTTCCGCGCTGATGCTGTCGGCAAAGACCGGACGAACCGTTATCGGTGCCGACGGATCGGCCAGCACGACCGGTTCGATGATGGTGAACACTTCGGAGGGGGCGAGATCGGGCGTGTGGCCGATGACGAACGGATCAGGACGCTCTTCGCCGGTGATCCGAACCTTCTCGGTCAGCTGGCGCCCACCCGCCAGTAGCGGCACAGCGCCCCGATAGAGCGCCTCACCCGCGGGCGTCAACGAGAGACTACGTCGGGAGCGGGAGAACAGCTCAACCCCCAGCGCGCGCTCGAGTTCTTTGATCCCCGACGACACGGCCTGCTGTGTGATGTACATCTCGTCGGCCGCCACTCGGAGGCTTGGCGACTCGGCGACGGTCACAAACATGCGCAAGCGCCGGAGGTCAAGGTCGTCGCGGCCCTCGAACGACATCTTCATCAAGAAAATCCTGTCGATTGACTACTTTGTAGTGATTGTAGGTTGTAATTCGCGGCTTTACATTAGTAACTGTTGCGATTGCCGCCGTGAGCGATGGTGGCCGCGCCAAAGGACCAGACCGTAGATCGCGGTGAGGTCGTAGCCAACGACTGAGGGGGACGCTTGACCGCGGAGCCACATTCCCTGTGCTCGGGTGTTGCCGTCGATGCGGATATCCGCGCTAGGAGTGCAACGCGACGCGCTGTACTTCACGCGGCCGCCGACAGTGTGGTTGCTGCGCTACTTCTGGTGCTCACCGCGCCCGTACTCCTCGGTGTCGCAGTGGCGATCAAATTTGACACCCGAGGGCCGGTATTCAGTCGGGAGTTCCGCGTGGGTGCGCTCGACGCACCATTTCGTTTGTGGAAGTTTCGTACTTTCAATTACCGAACGGAACAGGTGGCCTCGGACCGCAGTTGGACGAGCGGGACGCCCGAGGATGCCGAGTTCACGCGCGCCGGACGCGTGATCCACCAGTTCGCCCTCGACGAGTTGCCGCAACTGTTCAACGTCGTCAACGGGACGATGTCACTCGTCGGCCCCCGGCCGCACCGGGCGCTGGGGCTCGACGGCTCGGTGTCGTGGGGCAAGGCACTGCGCGCAACCGACAAGCCCGGAATGTTCGGTGGCCACGCGGCCGCCGGTCACTCCGAGGAGCGGTCGGTCAAGCGAGACCTCCTGGTGATGTGGCAGACGATGCGCGCTGCTGTCAGTCAGGATTGAGCGGCTGACCTGCCGGTCCTTGCAGCGTCCGTGATCGCTGCAGTCTTGTGGTGCGCGCCCACCGCACCGGGTACACCGCTAATCCTTTATCGTTGGGGCAAAGCCTGACGGGAGTGCGTTTTCCTTCGACGCCTCGAGTCGGTCCAACGACGCACAGGGAGGGGCGGTGGAGCGGCGCTTCGACCAGCGGACGCTGGCCGTGCTCGCAGCGGAGACCGGCGCCATCCCGCTGCTGCTGACGGGCTACGTGTCCCCCGAGTTTCTGCGCCCCGGCGTTCGCTGGCTTGTTGTGTTGATCGTTGCGTACACGATCGTGTCGGTCATCATCACCGTGGCGGTTCGGCCGCTCAACGACACACAGTTCGCCGTACTGAGTTTCGGCGGCATGCTCGGTGTTGTGGCGTCGGCCTGCGTGGTCGACGACAGCGGTTCGGCGCACGCAGTGCTGGCGTTGCTCGCCGTGATCCCGGCGATCGCTGCGATGGAGTCGCCTCCCCGAACCGTCATCGCATTTGTCGTTGTCGCAGCCGGCATGGCTCTTTGCGTCGTGAGTGCTCTCTCGACGTCAATCGCAGCGCTGGTCATCGGCGGCGGTGCGGTGGTGATGGCAATCGTCGTGCCGACCTATCTCGTGACCACTCTGCGTCGCTCACTGTCCAAAGCGCTCGCCCAACAGGAACTGCTGAGTGAGACCGACCCGCTGACCCAAATCCTCAACAGACGTGGCCTGGCCGACCGCTGGACCGCGGTGCTGCACAACGCGACAACCACCCAGCGACCCGTCGGATTCATCGAAGCCGACGTCGACTTCTTCAAAGAAGTGAACGACCGCGAAGGCCATTCGGTCGGCGACAGCATGCTCGTGGACATCGCGAAAGTGCTCCGCGATGCAGCGCCGGAGACCGCACTGGTGGCGCGGACCGGCGGCGAGGAGTTCGTGGTGGTCGACGCAGTGGCCGACGAGATGGCGTTGACCGATCTGTGCGAACGACTTCGGGCGTGCGTCGCGGCGCGCACCGACGCGACCATCAGCATCGGCGCAGTCGTGGCGCCGGTCCGTGTGCACCCGGGTCACCCGAGCGCCTCCACCCAGACGATGCTCGACGAACTCCTGGCGGTGGTTGACCAGCAGCTCTATACCGCGAAGCGGCGGGGCCGCAACTGTGTGGCACTCACCAGAACCGAGATCATGGCCGGCGATGCGTCGGGCCAGCAGTCAGACGAGGAGATGCGATGATCGAGATCCTGCGCCCAGGCGACGGTCGACGACTTGATGATCTACGGGAGTTGGGCGTAGCCGAGGTCGATGTCTGGTCCAGTGCCATCCCGGAGCTGCGGACGCTGGACAAACTCGAGCACGTCGATCCCGATGCCGAACGTGTGGAGAGCTTCGACCTCGACGATCCCAGCGAGGTCGACGCGCGCACCCGCTACATCTACTTCCCGTGGCGTTCCACGCTGGTTCGGATGCCCGATGAGCATGTGTACTACCGGCTGAAGACCGCGCGCAATCGTCATCTGCTGACCAGTCGCGAGCAGGAACAGTGGAGTCGGGCGCGTATCGGAGTCGCCGGTCTCAGTATCGGCTCGTCGGTACTGACCGCATGCTCGCTGACCGGTGCCCGGCACTTTCACATCGCCGACCCCGACGAACTCGCCCCCACCAACCTCAACCGCCTGCCGAACTCAGTGTGCGACATCGGCCGGGGCAAGCTGGAGTTGGCTCATCGGCGCATTCTCGAATCTGATCCCTACAGCACCATTGCCGAGTTCCCCAACGGCTACGCTCCTGCGGACGCAGATGCGTTCTTGGGACTCGACGGGGAACCGCTGACGGTCGTCGTCGAAGAGATCGACGACGTCGCGCTGAAGATCGACCTACGACGTCGGGCCCGGGCAGCGCGGATACCGGTGGTCAGTGCCACCGACATGGGCGACAACGTCGTCCTCGACATCGAACGCTTTGACCTCGATGCGGATTACCCCATCTTCCACGGTCGCGGGGAACACTTCACCGCCGGTGATGCCGAGGATCCCCGGCAGAAACTGCGGATGGCGGCCACTATCGTGGGCGACACGCTGACACCCCGAATGGCTTACTCTGCAGGGCAATTGGGCCGGAGTATCGCGTCCTGGCCACAGCTGGGGTCCACCGCGACGATGGCCGGCGCGGTGGTAGCCGTCGCGACGCGCAACATCGTCTGTGGTCGGCCGGTCGCCTCGGGGCGTTTCGTCGTGGATGTCGAGGGTCTGCTGCTGGGATCGGCAGCGCGAGAAGCCCAGGGCTGGAACGAATTTGGCGCAGAGGAGATCGCGGGTCTGGTGTCGGCTCTGACGGGTGGGTGACCGGCGGGCGGTACCGGGATCGTCATCCCGCCCGCGGCCAACACCCGTCGACTACGCGACTTCGCTGTGCTCCGCACCCACAATCGGTCGATTGTCGAAGAGTTCGTTGTACTCCGACCACATCTGACGCCACACACGGGGATTTGCGTCCTCGGCGATGGTCTGGCTGTTCCAGAACATCGCGCGGGTGCGATACCGCTCGTCGGGGTAGGGAGTGGCGGGGATCGAGGTGTCGATGCGGCCACCGCCCGATTGCCAGCGGTCGAGAACGTAGTCCGCTGCGGTGGCCATCAGGTATTGGCATCCGGTGACCGTCATGACCACCAGACCCAACCGTGCGAGGAGGCCGGCGACGTGCGGCGCGGTCTCCTTTGGGGCGTCGACGTACGCTGCCTTCACCTCGGCGAGTCCGCCCGGGATGCGCGACGCAATGGCGCTCATCAGATGGGATTGGCCGGGTTGTCCGGCCCACTCGTAGACGGCGTGGGATTCGATGACCCGTTGATAAGGACCCTGAACGCGTAGTCCGCCGACGACATTGCCGTCGTCATCGACGACGGCGCAGAAGATGTGGGTTTTCTGGCCATGGCGCACCGCATCGAACTCCAGGGCGTCGGCGACGCCGCGCGCCGAGTACGAGCGCTGCGCACCGCATATGTAGTCATTCCACACGAGGGGCGTGGATTCCGGGGTTCCGACAACCAAGGTGGTCTTGCTTCGGTCATCCCGCAACGAGAGCGCCGCTCCCCGGGTTTCGAAGCGAGCACTCTGATCGACAACAAGTGACATGGTTTTGCCCAATCTGATAGAGCCGACTGGGGCTAATCCCCAGCTAGCCGGCGGTGCCCAGTCGCCCCGCGTCATTTAAGTGTCCGATGCGGCAGTGGGTGGGCACCAGTTCTTGTGTGACTGGGCGGGTGCTCCAACCTGCTGTGACGACGCCGGGCGGCGTCGGTTCCGTAGTGCTGTCCCCGGCGCTCGCGAGGCAAATCACCCCCGTGACGTGCGTAAACGATGTCCAGCAGCGGGACTGCGTCGCGTGCTGACACAAAGCGAATCTAAAGATATTTAACCCGATCGAATGATTGCAAAGTGCGGCATTCTGTGGATTTGTTCACTTCAGCGGAGATGAGTCCGTGTATTGACCGACGGGTCGCTGGTGGTCGAGATGTTGGGTCTCTCACCTCAGGCGTGTACTCCTTCTGGAGGATATTCAGGCTCTAGTGCCGCATGACACCATTCAGCATGGCCATTCGTCTCGAAGGAGATGCCGTGTCGGGAAACGTCGTTCACCTCTTTGACGAAACGCGCGCACGCCGACTCAACGGACTCTTGGTGGTGCGGAGCGCGGCGAACGGCTGTTTACCGACGGTCATCGGCGTCTACGTTGACGGCGACGTCGTGCCGATGAACCAGGCCCAGACAATCCCGGAGCTGACGCAGCAAGAGGCCGAGTTCGTGAGTGTCGACCTCGTCGACCAGCCCGGCTATCGCCTGTCCGTGTGGCAGGTGTCCCTGGAAATGTCGGCCTGAACTCGCTGGGCGGTGTCACCCGTCCGAATGCTTGTGGCTTGCTGTGAGTTATGAGTGACGTTTGCGTCTGATTCCGTTCTTTGCAAAAGTAAGTACGTGTCATGGCTGATCGGGGGAGCCCTTTTCCTCACCGTGTGGGCGACTATCGCCATCACGGTGGCTCTTATTGTGGGTCGCGCTGCCCGTTTGCGAGACGACGCGGGAACGAGTCGACAACCCCAAGACCGATTACGACGAAGCTGAGTGAGTGGGTCGATCGCTGCTATTGCAGCACGTCACCTTGCCCATGACGTCGGCACCAGCTGACGATGTATCGCGCGTGTAGTCCGCACCATCGATAGACCGCCGCCTGCGTCAACGGCAGATGATCGTCGTGTTCGTTCCGGCGTCGCATGAGCGGACCCAGGTAGTTCGTGGCGACCTTATTGGCGGTGTTGGGGGAGACCTTCGCAACCTCGGCGAGCGTCGCGTTGTCCGAGGCGTTGCCGGACGCGATCGCCCCGGCCATCCGACCGGCGGTAATACCTCGACGGCCGTCGAACAGCTCGAACAGTGATGCCCGCGGGTTGGCGGGCACGCGGTCCGGCACGCTTTGGCCAAGCGCGGCGGTGTTCAGCGACTCGATCAGTGTCTTCAGCCCGGCCGATTTGGCGACGACTCCCGAGACGTCTTCCCGCAGGCGGGCCTCGGCGAGGTGGTCCTCCTCCATTGAATGTCCCTGGGTCGCGAGCAGGACCGGCGCCAACCGATCGGCATTGCGGAGACATTCAATGACGTCGAGGCCGTCGAAGGTCCACTCGAGGTCGGCGCGATTGAACACCAGGTCGGCGCTGACGACGTCGAAGCGAGGCCGGCCGGAGACCGCTCGCTGGACTTCGTCCTTGTCGCCGGCGACGACGATCGTCGAGTCCTCGAACGCCGACTGCAGGGGAGCGGCGACGACATGTCCCAGGGGAGATGCAAGGAGGATGCGAAGTCCGGACGGCATATGCGTAATCATGCCGTATTTTTCGAAGCCATGCGTAATTAGGTATCCGCAATCGAAGTTTGAGACTTCAATGACTCAGACTGGTGGCAACAATGTCGTCTGGGTGGCTGATCTCGTCCTACCTGTCGACGAATCTGAAGGGACAAGGATCTCGACATCTTCGAGCGCACCTGAGGAGCACCCGTGACTGCGGACATCAACGACGACCTGGGCATCCCTGTCCATCGCCTGCCGGCCTTCGAGGTCGCGATCGTGTCGGAGCGAGCACTCGTCGACGTCGCACTGCTCTCGTTGGTGGAAGGCTTTGGGTATCGCGCTGTCCTCGTTGACCTTACGGTGGGGGAAGTCGTGCCCGCGACGGCCAAGGTCGTGATCGTCCGCAGTCAACGGGCGCTTGTCGAGCTGGGTGGCGGAGGTGCTGCGGTGGTAGTGGGCATCGGGGTGCCGGTCGATCATGCCGGTGGCATCGAGGTCGTCGACGCACCCCACGGCGCCGTACGTTTGCGGCAGGTACTGCGGACGCTGGTGTCACCCGGGGTCAACGGTCGGGTACATCTGAGTCCCCGTGAGCAGGAAGTCGTCGTCACCTACACCCTCGGAGCGACGGTGAAAGAGACTGCGCGGCTGCACTATATCGCCGAAACGACCGTTCGCTCGCACTTCCGGCGGGTCATGATCCGCTATGCCGAGGCGGGACGTCCGGTGAGCAACAAGTCGCAGTTGCTCATTCAGCTGATTGCTGACGGTTGGGTGGATCGGGATCGTCTGGCTGCGGCGTAGCGTGCTGCGCGCCGTGCCTCGCGCACACCTGTCCAATGTTGTTGCAGTGCGAACACCTCAGCCGACCGGCGATGCTGTAGCCCCCGGCCTGCCCGGTGCAATCGGGGCACTGGACCAATGGCTGCGCGCACGTCTCGCACGTATCCATGGTCGTCCCCGCTCGCTAATGATCTGACAACTCAGATTAGCGATCTGCAGACCCCGGCCGCCTCCCCCAAAGCGATGAACCTCTGAACCTCTGTCCCCGTCGCCGGCTGAGCCGCGACGCCTCCCGACCGCCGGTTGAGCTTGTCGTCCCAACCGCCGGTTGAGCAGTCGCCCCAACCGCCGGTTGAACTTGTCGCCCCAATCGCCGGTTGAGCAGTCAGCGAGGCGCTAGCCGAGCTGACGTCCGTCGAAACCGGCACCACCGCTTGGCAGCGCGTTTCGACCAGCGCTGCGCTCGCTCGTCGCGCTCAACGAGCGGCCGGCCCCACATCCTCACGCTGGTTGAGATTCGACAGATCACCCAAACGGAATCTGCACAATCTGCTTCGGAATGTCCCCGCTGAGCGTGTCCTCGACAACCCCCTTCGCCGCCGCGGTCAGGCACGCCGTGCTGAACCCCGAGAACCCCGACAGCACTGCACCCCCCACCGCACCCGGGATAGCCCCGAACCCGCCTGAGAAGAACCCGGTCACCCCGGCCGCGACCGCGCCGATGATCGTCGCGGTCAGTGCCGGCATCAACGCGGAGTTCACGCACCGCTGAGCAGCATTGCCGGCCTGAGTCGCGGTGAACGCGGCGACGTTCGCGCCGATGCGAATCGCGTTCTGCGTGAGCAGGGACAGGCGCTTGCCGCCATTGGTGATCGACACGGTCAGAGGCGTGACCACACCGTCGACGACCACCTTGGGCACGAACTGCGCCACGGCCTGCCCGGCGTTGTCGACGAGTTCGACGGTGCCGGCGGCCTGATCCAGCACGAACTTGCCCGCATCAACCGAGACCGCGGCACCGCGGCGCTTGATGGCAGTGGCGGTCACCTTGCCGGCGTTGGCCACCGCGCTCGGATCGGTCAGACTCGAGCCCAGATCACTCGATCCCGACGAACCCAGCAAGGAACTCGAGCCGGGTGCAGCCACGATTGATCGCGGAACCTCCGCATCTGCGCGGGGCGCGGCGCCGGTGGCCTGCGTAAGGCCGGCTATCACCGCAACCGCCAGCATCAGCACGGCCACGTATCGGCCGATTTGACGAGATACCCCGATCTCCAAAGACTTTGATCCTGCTACGCGCTGCAAAGCGGTCACCCCGACGATTCCCTCCTGCGTTGGAACCGCTGCGCATCAACGTGTTTGCCGCAGCGGTACTGCTGGGGTCATCCAACCACCTTGCGATGACCACAGCGAGACGAGTAGCGAAACAGTGGTGAACGACACCGGAGTCCTCGTCGTCGCGGCGAAGATGTATGTCGTACTTGAGTTTTCAAATAGAGTCTTAGGAATGTCAAAATTGCAGCGTACTGATTCTCCATTAGCGATGCCAAGTTGACGTTTCGCGCACCGGATTCGCGCCTGGTCGGCTAGATTTCGATCATTCTGCTCAAGCGTTGGTGGTCATTCTTTGTGAAAGGTGTGTCGGTGAAACGTCGCCATACTCTCTTTGCGTTGATCTTTTCGCTCACGCTGGCAATCTCGGGCGGTGGTGTCGCCACGGCAGCGCCGGGTTCGTTCGGATCGATCGACTTCGGTTCCCTTGGCGGCCCACTGACCGGCGGCTGCTCAACGGAACTGGTCGACAACAACAAGATGCTGGGACCGCAGACGCTCGCCACTGCGCCACCGGTGGGACCGCAACTCGTCGGCTACAACAGATTTGCCGGTCTGCCCCCGGTCAAGTTTCTGTCCAAGTACGCGCCGGGTGGAAGTTGGGACTGGCCGCCCAAGGACGGCTACGTGCTCAAGCCTGACGGGCAGCCCGACAAATCGGTGGTCACGCTGGCCCCGGGTAGCAAACGAATCGACCGCTACGGGCCGGCCTTCGGACGGTTCCTGGCGCCGGAGGGAACGGCCTACGCCAAGCGGGCTCTGCCGCCGGAAAACCTTGTGGACACCGCGAATCCCGCAAAGTGCAACTATCACGTCTATTCCGTCAAGAAGTCGTTCAAGGTGTACACCGGGCCGATCGCCGAGGCATTCGGACAACCGGGAGGCGGAATCCAGTACCAGGTTGATCAACAACTCATCGACCCCGCCGTCATCGAGGACCATCGCGGATGCTTCGGCGAGACCGGTGGCTACGTGAACACCCAGTGGCTGTTGTGCGCCGGCATCCTCGACAGTGTCTACCCGTAGATGACCGGACCAGATGATCGCCTCGACGCCGACATGCGGGCACGGATTGTAGTGGTGGCCCAGGCGATGTCGGCAGCACCGGAGGATCTGCCGAGTCTCGGACACATTCGCGACGACGCTGCGCCCTCGTGTTGGCGCGACGTCGACGGAGCGTGGCATCTGACGATCCGCGAGCGCGGTGAGGTGATGTTCGATCGGCATTCCACCGACGCCGACGAGTACCTGAGTTGGGTGGCGGTGTCGATCGCCGAGCAGGCTTCCTATCGGCTGCATCCGCCCGGTACCGACGGATTCCAGCGGGCCACTTGGCATGAGCAGTACCGGTTGCTCGCCGCCGTCGAACAGCGGTGGGCCGATGACTGGCTGATGCGGACTCGGGCGCGACTCACCGCGGCCGGTGTCGACAACAGCGTTCTCGACGATTTGCCGGCACCGAGTTGACGATGTGGGCGAACGAGTCCGTTCCTCACAAACCTCGTTCGCCAACAGGGGTGCTCCAGTCAGGCGTCGCCGCTTACTTGCTCACACCCGTCGTCGTACTGCCGTACCCCAAGATCCTCCGCGCAAACCCAAGGTAATCCGCAACCAACAACTCCACATCCACCCCATCCCGCAGCCACCAGCTGATCCCATTCATGAGATCGAGGACGGCAATCGCCGATTGCCCCGCGTCGCGCACCACGAACTCACCACTCCGAGCCCCCGCGGCGATCACATCCCGTACCCGCCGTTGGTAATACTTGCGATGGTCCTTGACCACCGCCCGGTGCTCCGGCAGGAGATACGTCAGCTCGCGCAGTGCCACCAGATGCTCCACCCGATGCTCGGCGAGATGTCGGACATGGATTTCCACCAGCTGCATCAACCGGTCGGCCGGCGACCCTTCCTCGTCGAGCACGTGCAGGTGGACCAAGGGGTCCTTGGTCATGCGCAGCGCGATTGCGTACAGGATCTCCTCTTTGGAGTGAAAGTGGTTGTATAGACTCGCGCCTTTGATGCCGACGGCCTGGGCGATGTCGCGCATCCCGACGCTCGCGTAACCGTGCTCGGCAAAGTACACCGCCGCTGCGGTCACGATCTCCTCGCGCCGCACCGGCGTCCGCGCCGGGCGATCCCCCGACGGAACCGAGATCGGCACCGCGCCATCCGCATCCATCAACTCTCCCCGTACTGTCTCCGCAACTCCCGCTTCAACAGTTTGCCCTGCGGGTCAGTCGGCAGTTCGGTGAGGAGGTGCACGGTCTTGGGGACCTTGAAGGAGGCGAGATCCGAGCGGCAGAACTCCCGCAGATCCTCCGCGGAACTCGAGGCACCGTCCTGCAGCACCACGAACGCGGTGACCGCCTCTGACCAGTACTCGTCGGGCAGCCCGACGACGGCCGCGCGCATCACGTCGGGATGGCTCTGCAGTGTTCGCTCGACCTCTTGCGACGACACGTTGTATCCGCCGGTCTTGATCATGTCCTTGCGGCGATCACGGAAGAACAAGTTGCCGTCATCGTCGACCCGCACGATGTCGCCGGTATGCACCCACCCGTCGGCCATGACGGCGGCGGTGCGTTCCGGGTCTTTGTGGTAGCCGAGCATGACCGATGGTGTGCGGCAGAGGAGTTCGCCCTCGGTGGCGTCGTCGCCATTTGCATCGACCACGCGGATCTCCAAATGCCCCACCGGTTTGCCGATCCAGGTGGGATCGTGATCCGGAACGTCCTCGAGACGCTTGAACCAGCCCACCGACCCCAATTGGGTCAACTCCGACTGCCCCCAGTAGGTTCCCCACACCGACGACGGTGTCGCATCGGCCCAGGCATCCACCGCGAAGGGGGAGACCTGGCCGCCATAGGTGAGGCACCGCTGCACCGTGCCGACGGTGTCCGGCCCGAAGTCGGGGTGATTGGCCAAGGCGATATAGAAGGTCGGGGTCTGCGCGAGGACCGAAATCTGTTCGTCGCGAATCATTCTCAGCGACTCACCAGGGTCAACTGACGCCGGTAATACCAGCGTCGCACCCAGCAGGGTCAACGACGTGAGCGATCCGATTCCGGCGATTGTGTGAAAGGGCATGACATACAACCACACATCGTCGGGCAGGCACCGTAGTCCCCACATCATCGCCGGCGCCGTCGAGATGAGGAAGTTGCGGTGCGCGATCCGCACACCCTTGGGTGCCGACTCGGTGCCGCTGGTGTACACGATCATCGCCAGATCGTGCTCGTCGACGTCGGCGGCCGGCTCCACCTCGGACGCTTGGGCTACCAAGGCGTCGAACGAAGGCCAGGCGGCGTCCGGCTGCTCACCCATGACCACCACTCGTGCACCGGCACGCTCGGCGATTGGCGCTGCCAGCGCGGCATTCTCGGCCGCGACCACCAAGACCACGGGTTGCAGGTGCTCGATCTGCTGGGCGATCTCTCGCTCCCCGAACAGCGGGCTGATACCGGAGTAGAACGCACCGATCTTCAACGCTCCGTAGTAAGCGACAACACTTTCCACTCGGTTGCGGCTCATCACCGCGACACCGTCGCCGAGGCCGACACCCAACTCCAGCAGGACGTTCGCGAATCGGTTGGCCAGCGTATTCAGCTCACCGTAGGTCGTCGCACGCCGATTGCCGTCAGCGTCATAGGAAATGATCGCCGGTTTGCTCGACTGCGACTGCGCCAGTCGGCGAAGCTGGTCGCCGATGGTCGCGCGCCCCAACATCGAGGTCTGTGCGTCGGTAAGGGAGCGATGGGTGAGTTGGCCGGCCGGTGCGATCATGCGAACATCGGGGTGTCGAAGGAGTCTCGGAAGACGATGTCCTCCACCGGTGTGCGAGTCAGCTTGCGGGGGAAGCCATCTCGTGGATAGCCGACTGCGATGTGGGCGGCGGTGAGGTAGCCGTCGGGGATATGCAGCAACTCCTTGACGGCGGGTTCCTCTGCGCACAGCAGCGTGGTCAAGGCCGACGCCACCCCCTGCTCACGCAGCGCCAGGGTGAGGTTCTGCACCGTCGGATAAATCGACGCGCCACCGACGACGCTGAGCCGTCCCAACTCGTGGTCGGTGGGATGCAGGCCGTCGAGTTCGGCGCACACGACGATCATGACCGGCACTTCACCGAGGTGACGGGCGAATTCGTTGGCGCTCTCCACGGTTTTCGGTACCGCGCCAACCGCTTTGCTCCCTTCCTGGACCGCCGCGTAGTACGCCTCCCAGTACGGCAAGTACAACTCGGCCAGACGCTTCTTGGTGGCGTCGTCACGCACGACAACCCATCGCACCGGCTGCCGGTTGCCGCCCTGCGGTCCGAAGCGGGCATCGTCGAAGGCCTGTCGAAGCACGTCATCGCTGACGTGCTTGTCGCTGAAGTACCGGCAGGTGCCCGTCGACCGCATGGCCTCGCTGAGTTCCATCACCACTCCCTCTCCGTTGGAACTAACCATGGTTAGCATGATGTGGATCACACTGCACGACCCCTGCTCTGGTGTCAAGGATCGAGTGGCCAGCCCATTCTTGGCGTTGACGCAGAGGAACTAACCATGGTTAGCATTGGTCATGGCTCCACCCTCGACCGCCCATCACGTCCAGACCGATGTGGACGTTGCGCGCCTGCGAGAAGCGGTGGCGGCGGGCAACATTCCGACCTTGCTCGCCGTGCTGATCGAGATGACCGGCGACGACCGCTGGCTCGCCGACCGATATCACCCCACCCGGCCGCGCGGCATGGACGACAACCGCACAGGGGGTCTGTCACCGGAGATCCGGGATGAGATCTGCGACGCCGCAGTGGAGGCGATGCTGGCCTGGCATGCCTCCGGGCGTCCACCGCGTCGTCAGCTCGACGAAGACACGATCGCCGCGATCCTGGACTTCACCGCAGGCGAGCCCGTGCCGCACGAGTTCGCACCGATGATGGCCGACATCGTCGCGGGCGCCATCGACGAGGGCGCGGAGGACGGACCGTCGACTGATACCTCGCACTTGTCGGCCATCGTGATCGGCGCCGGCGTCGCAGGCATGCTCATGTCAGTTCGACTGGCGCAGATGGGAATCGACCACATCGTGCTGGAAAAGAACGACAACGTCGGCGGATCGTGGTGGGAGAACCGCTATCCCGGTGCCGGAGTGGACACACCCAGCTACCTGTATTCGATCTCCGGATTCGAACACGACTGGTCCACCCACTTCGGCAAGCGCGACGAAGTATTGGCCTACATGCAGGCGTATGCCGACGAGCACCAGATCCGGGACCGTATCCGGTTCGGCATCGAAGTCGACACCGCAGACTACGACGAGGCGACCCAGCAGTGGACCGTCGACGTCCGCGACCGCAAGGGCACCAGGCAGACACTACGTGCCCGGCTACTCATCAGCGCCGTCGGATTGCTGAACCGCCCCAAGGTCCCTGACCTGCCCGGCCACGACACCTTCACCGGACCGATCTTCCACTCGGCCCAGTGGCCGGCCGACCTCGACGAACCCGGCGCCCTCGACGGAAAACGCGTCGCGATCATCGGGTCGGGCGCCAGCGCCATGCAGATCGGGCCGGCGATCGCCGACAAGGTCAAGTCCCTCAAGATCTTTCAACGCTCACCGCAGTGGATCGCCCCCAACGACGACTACTTCGCAGCCGTGGGCGACGACGTGCACTGGCTGATGAATCATGTTCCGGGATACCGGGAATGGTATCGGGCGCGACTGTCGTGGATCTTCAACGACAAGGTGCATCCGACCCTGCAGGTCGACCCGGATTGGCCCGAAGAGACGGCATCGATCAACGCCGCCAACCACGGTCACCGCGGTTTCTATGTCCGTTATCTCCGTGACCAACTCGGCGACCGCGACGATCTGATCGAACTCTCGACGCCGAACTACCCGCCCTTCGGTAAACGCATGCTCCTCGACAACGGCTGGTACGCGATGCTGCGCCGCGACAACGTCGAACTCGTGCCGCGGGCTGTGCGCGGGGTGACGCCAACCGGGCTGGTCGCCGACGACGGCACCGAACGCGACGTCGACGTTGTCATCTTCGCCACGGGATTTCACAGCGACCGATTCCTCTACCCCATGCAGGTGCGCGGCCGCAGCGGCCGCTCAACGGTCGAGGCCTGGGGCGATCATGACGCCTACGCGTACCTGGGCATCACCGCGCCGGACTTCCCCAACCTGTTCATCCTCACCGGACCCAACACCGCACTCGGGCACGGCGGCAGCTTCATCACGATCCTCGAATGCCAGGTTCGGTATGTGGCCGACGCCATTTCGATGATGGCGCGGGAGAATCTCGGCGCGATCGAAGTCCGCGATGACGTCACCGCCGACTACAACCGAGCGGTCGATGAGGCTCACGCCCGGATGGTGTGGACGCATCCGGCGATGAGCAATTGGTATCGCAACGATGATGGCCGGGTGGTCGCGGTGTTGCCGTGGCGGATTGTGGATTACTGGCTTATGACGAGATCGGCCAATCCTGAGGATTTCGTGACCGAGGTTGCGGCGGAGCGGGCGGTGGCCCCCTGACCGCTCTCCCCCAGGGATGTGCATCACGAGCCGGGCCTGCTTTGCGACATCTGCACCCAGCTTGCCTAAAAGTGGGTCCGTGAACTCCGTCGGTCGTTGACGACTCGGTGCGGGTCGCATCCGTCGTATTACCCGCGCTGTGTGAAAACGAACAAATGGTTTGTATGCGAAACTACTGTGCGACAACGAGAGTGGTGTGTAGGCGGACTGCGCTGTGTTACTCCTTTCCCGTTGTCGTCTCCTGTCTCAGCCGGTAATCTGCACGTGGTAACGATCTGAATCTGGTCGAGAGTCGCCGCGACCGGGAACGGAGACCGGCCATGACGACGAGTCTGGCGAGGAGTCAGTTGCGGCAATTCCCCACGTGGATGCCGGTGGTGCTGATCGCTGTGTGGGCGTTGGTCTTGTCGACGGCGCTGATTTGGGTTCCGGGTTACTGGAACGACGAGGCTGCAACGATCTCTATGACGACGCGTCCGTGGAGCAAGTTCGTGTCGACCTTGTCCAACGTCGACATCGTGCATGCTGCCTACTACGTGATCATTCGGCCCTGGGTCGAAGTTTTCGGGACGTCCACTCTGTCAATGCGCCTGCCCTCCGCTGTGGCGGTGGCAACCACCAGTCTCGCGTTGATCAAGATCGGTGTGATCGCGTTTGACCGACGAGTTGGCTACGGCGCTGCAGTCCTCTATCCGGCGATCCCCGTGAGTGTCTGGATGGCGGGAGAGGCTCGATCGCCCGCACTGTCCGCGCTGTTGGTGGCGCTGCAGATACTTCTTGCTATCATGGTCTGCCGAGGAATGCTACACATAGTTGGTTGGATAGCGCTGGGGTTGACGACGGCCTTGTGCGGTTGCGTATTCTTTTTCGCATCGCTATCGACCCCTGCATTGCTGATATTCGCGAGGACACGGCGCGACGTTATCCGGATGGCCGCAGCGCTTGCCGCCGGCACTATTCCGGTAGTTCCCATCGTCTTCCGAGGGGCCGGCCAGAAATCACAGGTGTCGTGGATCTCGGAAATCAGCCCTGGGGCTACGGCGCGTTCGATGTTCGAATCGCAGTACTTCATGATGTCCACGGTTGCGGCCGCGATGATCTGGGCGATCGCCATCTTCGGCGTCGTGATGATGTTGCGGACAGGACATCGACGTGCGACACTGGCGGTCCTGGCCGTGATCGCACTTCCCAACGCAGCGTTCATCCTTGCCGCTCTGGCTGGCTCGATGTCCTTCTATATGCCGCGGTACTTGGCGTTCACGACGCCTGCAGTCGCAATGCTCCTGGGTATGGGCGCAACACGGTTCTCGCGCCGGATGTGGAATGTTGCTGCCGTCCTGATGCTCGCGGGACTGCTGGCGTTCAGTCAGCTCGCGCAACGTCGAGACGAGAATTCAAAATCTGGGTGGCTCTACGCTGAGCATGCGATCCGGCCGTTGCGTGGCCCGGGCGACGCGTGGATCACTTACTTTCATATGAGTCGAGCAGCTGTCACCTATGAGAGCCTGCATATGCCTCTGCTCAACGCAGGCCGCGGAGACGACTATGCAGTCTTCGGTGACACCGGGGTGCGGTCGATTCCAGAGATCGATCAAGCGATCAAAGTGGTTTGGTACGTCCCGGCCGTCCGTTCGGAACAGGTATCGATGGAGTGGGTGCCCGCAGAACTGAATGCGCTCAGACGCCAAGGGTTTACGGTGAACCTGGTAGCGCCGCAGGCCACAGTTGACAAGGTGAGTGTTTATCGAGCGCACCGTCCGTGAACTCCCTCGATCGTTGACGACTCGGGCCGGGTGGCATTCGTCGTATGACCCCGCACTGTGTGAAGATGTCCTCGTGCGATGGAGGATATGTATCGGGGCGCTGCTCCTTGGTGTGGCTGCCTGCAGCTCCTCCACTCCGACCCCGACTGTCCTGCTGGAGGATTCGTTCAACGGTTCCGACGGCCTCATTGCCGCCGAACATCACCCAGCGGATGATTCCTCCCCGTGGCAGATGACCAGTGGTTCCCTGTATCGCCAGAGTGGCACCGGCTGGTCCGGCCGGACAGACGACGGATACTCCAGTGGCGCAACGGGTTCCGCAGTGTTTCGAATGGTGTCCAAGGATCAGACCTTTCACGACGTCCGATTCTCCACGCGCCTGAAGGTCGCCGACCTGACAACCACCCCGCGTACGCCGAGCCGCGACTTTGATGGTGTACATCTATGGGTCCGATACCGATCGGACAAGGAACTGTACGCAATTTCGCTGGACCGCCGGGACGGCAAGAACGTTATCAAGAAGAAGTGTCCGGGGGGTACGGACAACGGCGGAACCTACTTCGACCTCACGCCACTCTCGGGAGACGATCCGATCCCACTCGGCGAATGGCAGCAATTGAGTGTCACTGTCCGCGATCAGACGGACGGGTCCGTGCTGATCGACGCCGAACGCGACGGAAAACATCTGCGGGCCCGTGACTTTGGAGTCGGATGTCCAGCGCTGAACGGAGCTGGCGGTGTCGGCGTGCGCGGCGACAATACCGAGTTCAACCTCGACGGCATCTCGGTCGTCGAGGTCGACGGATAACCGTTCTTACCCGCTCGTCTGGGAGTCGCGAGACAGGGTCGCGTCCCGCGAACTCTGTCGAGTTGCCCACTGTGAATCGGGTAGGCCGACCCCGTCTCGCACATGGACCGAGTTCGACTGTGGGCGGACGGTGATGGTGCTGAACGACGGCCACGGAGCGCTGGCCGAATCGCGATATCCAGCGAGTCCGATTCCGCCGTACGAGGTGGGTCCACCGGTCGCGTGAGCGGTCAGGTTTACGGAATGATCGACAGTGATAACGGTCAACCGGGGATCGACGGAGAAATCAACCGTGTGTGTCTCACCCGGTGCAAGTGTCTGCTCATCGAGGACGACTTGCCGACCGTTCACACCTTTCACCAACTTGACTCTGCCCGCAGTTATCACGGCACTGGTTTCGAGATCGCTGCCCACCCTGAGGACAACCGAGGCGCTTGACGTGTCTGGTGCGGTCAATCCAGAGACCGTGACGAATCCGCGATACGACGCCCAGTCCGCGGTGGCGTACGGACCGTATGTGACCTGTTGCCACGAGCGCGTGCTCTGGAGAGTCAGTGAGTTGCCGGCAGTAGTGAATCGTCCGCTGTTGGTTGTCCACAAGTCCGTACGATCACTCACCGGAGCCTGCCGCGGCGTCACTGGAGTGTGTGCTCGCACCTTCGCCAGCATGTCGTCCAGTGATGTGTCGATCGCGATCTCGACACGACCCACCATATTGGCGTCGGCTGCACGTGCTCCGGAAGGAAGCGGTCGGGGCGGGGCGTTGTTGAACGATGCGGCGAACAACTCGCGGACCACCCGAGTGGTGACCGCGGCCGCCTCCGGATCGGACGTCTCGGACGCGCGGAAGCCTTCGGAGAACGGATAGGCGAACAATCGGGGGCGGGGCAACCCGTGGTCGATGATGTCGTCAACGGAGCCCACGAGATCCTTGCGGATCTTCGACTCGAACTCTTCGAGCGTCTCTGATCTGTGGGACTCGGATAGCCACCGTCGATGAACCAATTCTGATGCGAGCAAGCCCTGTTCGTTGACCGGCAGGCGTGCATGCATCTTCCTTGTGTGAGATTCGAAATCCCACCGCCCCGTTTGGGCCATTCGGTCGATCTCTTGCCACGAGAGATAGTAGGGGCGATTGGCGCCCACATTCGCGGTGATCAAGAAGGCGACGCCACGCATGCCATGGCGTTGGAGGATCTTGTCCGCATGCGTCCAGAGGCCATGGGTGCCGTCGTCGAAAGTGATCAGGACAGAGCGTTCCGGAACGGGGCCGCCGTTCAGATAGTCCACGTACTGATCGGTGCTGATCGACGTGTACCCCGCCGCCTTCAACGCCGTCAGCTGTGCATCGAACTGCTCGGGCGTCACCACCAGGTGGTACTTCGGATTCGTTGTCGGGTCCGGGTATTGCTCTGACGGAGTCAGCGGCCGAATGTCGTGGTAGGCGAGCACGACTGGGGGTGTGCGGGTGGGCAGCCCCGCTCCCGCCCGGGCGGCGGACATCGCCGCTGCCGGCGCGAGTGTCGTTGCAGCAGTCGCGAACTGCTCGGTCACCTGCTGCCCGCGAACGTATAGATGCCAAGCGATCGCGAACGGCGCGGCCAGCAGCACGATCGCTGCGATCGCCAACAATGCGCGTATCGTACCGCGGCCCAGGCGTGCACCAATGGTTGCTTCGTCAGCCGATAGTGCGTTCACCAGAATCGGCCATTCGTGAGGACAGCGATGTACAGGAACACCGCGACGATGACCAGCAGCACGCTGAATACGCCACTGAGAACTCGAGTCATCATTGTGCTCCTCTGGCCCAGGTGCCCTTGCGAATGGTCAGAATCGAGTAGGGCAGAAGCCACGACAGAACTAGCGAGCCGGCCAGACTCATGAGTGGGCGATACCGCCATAGTGAGGTCCGCGGGTTGGACACTTTGAAAGCGAATGCCCAGGCGAATCCCTTGGTCAGAACACCGCACAGATAGAGAATTGTCAGCAGCCATAGGCCGTGCATGGGCGCCCAGACCATATGACGGATGGCCATGAGGGGCGCGACCGTGACGAACAGTGCATGTCCGTAATAGAGTGCAGCGGAACCGAGTCCGCGGCGCCACATGAAGGTGCCGGTGAAGAAGAGGTTTCGAACGAAGCTCTTCTTCCATCGAACCTGTTGCTTGATAAAGGGTTTGACTCGCTCGGGGACGATTGTCCACACCCGGGCAGTTCGTACGTACCCGACTCGCCAGTGGCGTTCTGGGTAGTCTTGGGCGGTCACGAACTCGGAGTCAGCGTACTGGTCCTTGAGTTGCCGTCCCTTCCAGACCTGGCCGAGGACATAGCCAGTGAGTTGGCGATCAGTGGCGAACCGGAACTCCCGGCCAAGGAAAGTGTCGTTCGCCCACGCCGGAAAGTAGTTGGCGATGGCATCGCGCCGGAACACCGCGAGCGGGCCGGAAACGCACGTAACACTTCCGAGCGTGGCCTCGGCCGCTTTCGCTACCCGGAACTGTCCGTCGTACCAGGTGTCTTGCCCGCGAGTCAGGACGCTCTTGTCCCAATTCAATGCGCGGGCATGGCCGCTCACCGCACCGAAGTCCGGATTGAGAATCAAGGCGTCGATGCACCGAGACAACGCATCGGGTGCCAGGACACAGTCGGAGTCCGTGAATGCCAACACATCTCCGCTGGCGATCGCCACCCCATCGGTCAGGGCATGCTTCTTCCCCCGGTTGACGTCGTTGCAGATCGCGGTGAAGCCCAGTTCGGATTCCAGTCGACGAAGGATGCCCGGTGTTCCGTCGGTCGAGGCGTCGTCGATGACGATCACCTCGAGATACGGGTAGTCGGAGCCGACCATGGTCCGCACGCAGTCCTCGATGCCGTCTTCTTCGTTGTGCACGGCAACGAGGAGGCTGACTCTCGGATTGTCCGGAAGTGGAGGAAACCGCCATGATTCGTCGGAGCCTCCACGGACCCACCGCATACGCAGTTGTCGTCGCGGAATCGAATGCACGCTGGGATCCTCGTATCGTGCGAATCCCAGGTACATCATCAGCGTTGTCGCCGAGAGCACCAGTACGCCGTAGCCGATCAGAATCACCGCGCCGGGTAACAACGGAATCTGCACCGCGATCAGGATGATGAGCGGCATCAGCGCGACGATGACAATGATGCGCCGAATGCCGATCCGCAGATGTGCGGGCAGCGAATCGATCCACCGAGCGAACCTGATGCGCAGCGAACTTCGGTTGGAGCTGGGGGTGTCCACCGCATGTTCGGGCAACTTGACGGACTCGGTCCCGAGTGCCGCCTGGTCGTCGACCGCCGTCACAAGGTCACGCGGTCGGCGAGTGTGCTGGCACGAAACGTGGTGTCCAGCACTGGCTGTTCAGTCAGCCACGTCAGGTCCTGGTCTGGGTGCAGCGTATGTAAGACAACGAGGTCCCACGCACTGTCCTGCGGGCGTGCCACGTGGTACAGGGAGCCCTGCTCGGTACGGATGGTTTCGACCAGGGGGTCTGAGTATGACACGGCAGCACCTTCGTGAGTGAGCATGTCAATGATCGCCAGTGCCGGCGATTCTCGGACGTCGGCAACTCCGGCCTTGTAGGCGACACCGACGATCAGCACTCGCGCACCGCGCAGCGAACGGCCGCCGTCGCCGAGCATGGTGCGTGCCCGCGTGATCACATCGCGAGGACGTGCGGCGATGGCCGTCATCGCCGCTTCTACCACCGGGGACGTCGTTCGCTGGGACCGCAACTGCCACAACAAGTAATGCGGGTCGCAGGGGATGCAGTGACCACCGACCCCGGCGCTCGGATAGAAGGGCATGAAGCCGTAGGGCTTCGTCGCTGCCGCGGAGATGACCTCCATGACATCAACCCTCATCTCACGAGCCGCATCAGCGAACTCGTTGGCCAGCGCGATATTGACTGCGCGGAACGTGTTCTCCACGAGCTTGGTCATCTCCGCGGCCTCGGGTGAGGACACAAGATGCAGCGACGCCGCAGTGTGCTCGACCAGTGCGGCAGCCCGCCTGCAGCATTCCGGTGTCACGCCACCGAGAACACGCGGCGTCAGCTCGGGACTGTGTGCGGCCACACCCGGATCGATGCGTTCTGGGCTGAAAGCCACGTAGATGTCACGACCTATCTCAAAGCCTTTGGCCTGCAGCGGCTTCACCAGAATGTCTGCAGTGCAGCCTGGATAGGTTGTCGACGTCAGAACGATGGTCTGTCCTCGGCGGGCATTCTGCACAACGGTCGCGCAGGCCGCAGTCAACGCCGCCAGATCTGGTGTGAGGTGGCTGTCGACCGGGGTGGGGACACAAATTACGATGCCGTCAGCAACGCTGAGATGGCTCGGCTCGGTGGTCAGGTGTAGCGAATTGTTGTGGAGCGTGGTCTCGAGCCGCTCGAGATCGCGGGGTAGGAGGTCGACGGCCAGCTTCTTGATGGCGGTCAGTCGAGTCTCGTCGACATCAAGACCAGTAACCTCGGCGCCGGACTCGGCAAGCGATAAGGCTGTAGGCAACCCGACATAGCCCATGCCGACGACGCCTACCCGACGCCGCGTAGGCGTATCGCGAAGCGTATCCAGGTCATAACTCTGTCGGGCCGAAGCGTCAGGTTTGGTCACGTCACGTCCTACTGATGATGGGACTGCAGGGAATCGGCGTCGGAGCTTTCGATGACGAGAAGTGAGACGCTTCGGTCTCGAACTGTACCAGCATTAGTCCACTATTTGCCATACTTCATGCGGACCACGGTTCGGTTATACCGTGTGACTAGTGTTCACAGCCGTTGATCTGGGCTTTCATCAGTCCGGTACTGGAGGCGCAAGGTACGCCCGCCGCGCAACGCAGCCCGAATAGTCGCGCGGCACACTGCGCACGACGGTGTGGCCGTCAAAG
The DNA here is from genome assembly GCF_048537925.1 of Gordonia sp. CPCC 205515. Lineage (NCBI taxonomy): Bacteria > Bacillati > Actinomycetota > Actinomycetes > Mycobacteriales > Gordoniaceae > Gordonia > Gordonia sp. CPCC 205515. The sequence goes on from NZ_JBCLVJ010000010.1 coordinate 207,241, forward strand.
CATTGCCGGAGAATCGGGCGCGCTCGACAACAGAGTGATGGATGTGCGTGGGTCGCAGACCCGACCGGCGCCTGGCGGACACGCCACGTCGCCGTCACACTACGAGGCCGACAGCTGTCAACGCTGCCCACGCCAACATGGCCTGCCCCGTCGCGCCCAATGACGGGACCAGCTGCGGACCGACCGCACCCGCCCGCACCGGCCGGTACGCCACGAAGACGAGGGGAGCGGCGATCAGACCAACTAGCGCCCAGGGCGTGGCGAACACGCCCAGCAGGATGCTGACGGCGAGCGGTACGCATAGCAGGGCGCCGAAGAGGAGTCGGGTTCGTTTGTCGCCGAGCCGAACCGCGAGGGTGATCTTGCCGGATTCGGTGTCGCTGGGGATGTCGCGGAGATTGTTGACCACCAGTACTGCGGTGGAGATCGATCCGACGGCCACGGCCGCGCCGAGCCCGACCCAGTCAACCCGGTCAGCGAGAACGAATTCGGTACCGAGTACGGCCACCAACCCGAAGAACGTGAAGACTGCGATCTCGCCGAGCCCGGCATAGCCGTAGGGCCGGGAGCCGCCGGTGTAGAACCACGCCCCAGCGATGCAAACTGCGCCCACGAGAATCAGCCACCATGCGGTGGTAAGCGCGAGAACCAGCCCGCACACCGCGGCGATCCCGAAACAGATGAACGCGGCCTGTTTGACCGCGGACGGCGACGCTGCGCCGGAGCCGACGAGCCGCATCGGCCCGACGCGGTCGTCATCGGTGCCGCGGATGCCGTCGGAGTAGTCGTTGGCGTAGTTGACGCCGATGATCAGCGCCAGCGCGACGACGAGCGCGAGGACGAACTTCCACCACTCGATCGATCCCAGCCGTAAAGCAGCGCCGGTGCCGGCGACGACCGGCGCGATCGCGTTGGGCAGGGTGCGGGGACGTCCGCCTTCGATCCACTCCTTGGGGGTAGCCACATGCTGATCTTTTCATGGGGAGCCACTCCTGCATCCGGCGACGCTTCTCCGCTGGGGCGGACTTTGCCACCGTGTCGCGCCACATACTCCGAACATCCGACTCGCTATTCCGGATCTGGTTGCGACGGCACAGCGGAACGCGCGATTTCGAACAATTCTGAGCGCTTTCTTGCACAAATCTCCAATTGTCGCTGCTCTTCCGCCTCGCGCGGTCACACGGCAAGCAGTTGGAAATCTTTTAGTGTTGCGCTCGCCATGCGCGGAGGGTCAGTATGGCCGTATGGATCGGCGGCGTCGTCGCCGAACTTGACCTGCTGCGGCGTATTCCCCTCGGCGTCGAGGGATTCGGTTGGTGCGAGCGGCGTGCTTGTCGATGCGACTCAGCTACGGTCACTCTGTTCGGGATGGGACACGCGATGGCCGCGCACGAGCGCCACGTTCATCGCTGTCATAGGGAGCCGTTTTCGGCGTTGCCAGCACAGGCGACCATTGCCCGGTTAGCGCTGAAAATAGTGCCCCAATCCGCAATGATCCAGAGATGAGCAACGTGACCCCGCGCGAACTCGACTTGCGATCTACGTGGTCCGTCCGCGAGTCGAGGCCTCCGCGCCTATGACACATCCGCGTGGACGCGCAGGTGGGCTCGCCGGCGGAGCCGGATACTTCCTCCAAAGCCAATACATCGCTTTACACCTCGCGCAACTGCTGCAGGTGGCGGATGGGGTAGCCCAGCTCGTCGAGGTGTCCTGGGAACGCAAGGCGCTCGATCGAGTTGGGTCGGCTGAGCCGGTCGACCTGCTCGTCAATGACGTCGTATTGCGGTACGGCAATGGCGATCTGGTGCTCGTCGAGGTGAAGGCATCCGCACCCGGCGCCCGCTGGACCATCGATGGTCTCTTCCGCGAAGGTGTTATCACTCACTTCTGGCGCCAACGCGCGATGCTGCCGCCCGACCTCCGAGACCACACCACACTTCGGCTGGCCACGCCGGCGCCGGCGCCGGAACTGACCGACGTCATCGACAACGCCCGACGGTCGAGATCCGTAGCGGAGATGCTCTCATCCAACGCTTCCGTTGCTACCGAACACGCCACCATGGAGATCGGACGTCGGCTTGGCCTCGAGGAAGGTGCGGAGGAACTGCGCGCCTTCCTCGGCACGATCGACGTCGAACCTCTGCCAACCGGCGACCGGCTCAACGATTGGATCCAACAGCAAGCCCCCGCAATCGAGGGGATTGATATCGCGTCGGCACTGATCAACCTGGTCGACCGTGGCAAGGCCGCAGGCCCGCGCGCGACCTCTTCGTATACCGCTGCCTCTCTACGTCGTGACCTTGAGGCGGTGACTCCGGCTCCCGGTCGCCCACAGGTATCTACGCATTCGCTTGCCGGGGCGCTTGTCGCCCTACGTCTCGGTTCGCCGCTCGACGAACTGGCGACAATGGGGTCCCTCGGGCATCGCATCGCCGCGGTCGCTGAAGAAGTAGCACACGCGGGGTTCGATCCTGCGCACCAGATCGACGGCTGGGTGCTCGAGAAACTGCGTCACCAATTCCATCTGCCAAGCGACACCGACGATGACCTCGCCGCAGACATCTCCAAAGCGTGTCGCGATATCGAGCCGGTGGCCCGTGCCCTACCACTCCGGACCTTCGTCGACTATCTCGAAGAGGCACAGGAATCGTCGCCGACACGTTTCGACCGACTCATGCCCTACCTGCCTCCTCTGGCACATGAGGTCCGCGAACGTCTGTGCGCGGACCTATTCGTCGGATGCGACGAAACGTTCACCACTCTTGACGCGTGGGTGGAGGCCGAGTCTCCACGCGACGGAAGCTACCTCGTCGTGCACGGAGCCGCGGCGGCCGGAAAGTCGGCGTTCCTGTGTGAACTGTCGATGCGCAAGAACTGGCCGATATTCTTCTGCCGCATTACGCCGACCGCCCACGAATTCCGGGACTTCCTGTTGGCTCAGCTGGCCACCCGCGGCGGATGGCGGGACGTCCCCGTGGGCGTACGAGAAGGGCCCGTGGGCATCGCCATCCCCGCCTTGCTGAGTGCACTGGCAGGCGCGGCGCCGCCAGACGATCAGATCGTGTTCGTGGTCGACGACATCGACGGCGCGGCTGAGGGGGGTGCAGGGCAAGGACCGCTGTCACTCCCTCGAGAGTTGCCGCCCGGACTCACGATAGTGTTGTCGTCGATCCATTCCGATCATGCCGTCCATTTCGACCCCAACACGGTGCGAACCGTGAACATCCTCGACCGGCCGTCGCTGCAAGCAGACATCGCCGACTACTGTCGTCAACGTATCCGCGTCGGCGGCTTTTTCGCTGTCGAGGTCGACGTCGACCAGGTCTGTACCGCGCTCTTGAAGGTTACGGACGGCAACTGGCTCCACACCAAACTCCTGCTGGATGATCTTTCGGAAAGTGACCTCGCGCCGGATTCCATCGGGAGTCTCCCGACCGCCCTTCCTCCCTACTTCACGGCGTGGTGGAACACGTGGCGCACAAATGTTGGGCCACAGTACTGGGTTCAGACCGCTCTGCCCGTGCTCACGGTGCTTGTGGGTGCGCTTGAACCCTTGAGCCCGGCAATGGTGTCCGAGGTCTCTGCTGTGCCTGTTGGCGCTGTGGACGATCTCGTCCGCGTCGAGTGGGCGCGACATTTTCAGGTACTCAACGGAAAAGTAGTGTGGTTGGCGCTCATTCACCGCGAGATCCTGCGTACCACTGGGGGTCGGCCCTTTCATCAAGGCTTTGGGGACCAGATCCGCCAGGTACACATGGCGCTTGCCGACCGCGGCCGTACGGCGGCAGTCGCCGAAATGACGGACGATCAGCAGTGGAGAGGGTATGGCTTACGCCACACCGTCGCACACTATCTCGCGGCCGGCGCGCTGGACACCGCGACAGACGTCGTGCTCGCCGATGCTCCATCCTGGCCGGCCGCGCACGCAATGATCGACAGTGGCAACAGCTACGTGCAGGATCTGGAACGAATCTGGAGCGCTGAACCAGCGGTAGCCCCCGGTGCATTGTCGTTCAATCGCGTTCGGCTGCTGCGCATCCGGGCGGCCATCCATGACATCGCTCAAGGATCGTCGATCTTCCTACTGGCACCGGCATTGCGGCATGGGCTTGTCCAGCGACATACCCTGAGTGTACTTGCCGAAGTGACTCGCGGAGCCCATGCGCGTGCGCTGCACCTGTTTTCCAACCCCGACACCCCGGACGGTCGGCTGGCCGCAGTGGCGGAGGTCGACAGATTGGTCGAGGATGATTCTCTCGACAGTGGCCGCGATTTCCTCGGTCTCGTGCTGGCTTATGGATCCGACGAGTGTCAAGCGCAGTTGTTTGCCACGGTGAACCGCGGAGTGGCGCAGGGTGCGCTCTCGGTGGAAGGTGCTGCGGGGCTCATCGCTCACGCGACCAACGACTGGACCCTCCTCAATTGGACCTCTGACTTCTCGGGACTCCACAAGCTCCTCCCGCTGTTGCGCCTACTGCCATCCGAAGTTTACGAGTCAGCGGCACTAAATCTTCTGTGTCAATTGCCTTTTCATGTATCCAGCGCCGAGTGGTGCCGAGAGGCATTCGGTCAGCTTGTCGACGGCGACGAGTACGACGTCCAGCTGTCCTACCTCGCATGGTCTGCAGGTGAGCTTGCGGAGCGAGCACGCGAAAAGTCCACCGCCCGAGCGATACTCGATCAAGTCCGCGCCGCCAGATGGGCCAGACACGATGAGTCTACGATCGCTTCATTTGAGGCTGCGCTTGGAGAGGTCTTCTCGGGCAGAATCTTGGAGGCTTCTCCCGAACCGGACTTCTATTACTGGTTGGACCGCGAACAAGACGGCGTGCAGGAGGTGCCGCAGATTCCTATCCCAGGGCAGCTGGATGTCCTGATTCACCGCATCGAGAACTTCCTCGATCGCGAGTTCGGCGACCTGGAGGACTATCGCGATCGCGGACCCTCGCCGTTGGACGGCGCACAGTACTGGCGATTGAGGAGGATAAACGACCGGTTGGAGGATCCGCTGGGACGCGTGCGTCCGACCGGGCGGCTGCTTGGTGCGTTAGATCCTGAGCTGGCGACATGGGTGGCGGTGAAGGAACTCGAGGATCTCGACGAAATCGAGGTCGGTGATCCGTTCGCTGTCGATTACGTGCTCCGCACGTCAACGAACAGCCTGTATCTACTACCGTGGTTGCCGGATCCGGAGTTCGTTCTCAACCGGCTCATCGTGGAGGCGGCGCGGTACCCTGCGCCAGTCAGTCGACGGACCGCATGCGTCCCCCTCGCCGGGGCAACTGGCAAGGATCAGTTGCGTGCCATGGTCGAGTTGACCGCCGCCGGCTTGGGCAGTCAGGAGATCGACCTGTTGGCCCTGATGGGCTCCACCGGTGGCGCCTCGAGGGGCTACGACGCCTTTGTCCGCGCAAGCCATTCCGTCTCGTCCGCCGCGAAGTTCTTGCTGTCGGCATGGCGAGTGGCCACCATCGACGATGAGATGGATGAGGAAGACGCTGCCGACTGTCTCCGGCTGCTGGACAACGACACTGGCAACGACTTCATCGAGCGGTTGACCGCCGTTCAGGCCGCAGTCATGGACCCGTTGGGCGTTCACGCCGACTACACACTCGAAGCGTCCAATAATCTCTCCGAATTGCCCCGCAGTATTCGTCAACTGGCACTTCGGCTCGCGGAGGAGCTTTCTCCGGACACCGCCATCGCATTGATTGACGAGTTGGCAACTGTCGACAAGCCGAGCGTGGCGGCGGTTGTTGTGGAAGCCCTTGCGAAGTCTTCGGTGACCGCACCCGTGTCGGATCGGCTTGTCTCCCTTATTCGCTCATGCTGCTCACCCGATCGCGACCTGCGGTCGGCGAGTCGACTCTTGATGGCACTTATGCCGTGCGCCAGCGAGATCGGGGCGAGTTATGCCGAGGCCGTCGATGTCCTCGTCGAAGCGTCAAGTATTGGCACCCCTGTTGACCGACTATTCGCGCAGGGAATCGCTTCTGCGACATCGAATCCCCGCGCGTCTGAGGCGTTGATGATGGCGAGCCTCGACGATATTAGGAGCATCGCCCACGAGTCGCGCCTCACCGACGAAGTGTTCGAGTTTCTTGTGATCATTGACTATCAACGCATTCCAGCTTGGTTGGTCGACAGGAGACTCCACCGCCCAGATAATCTCGTGCCCTCGAAGACTATTCAGGATCTAGTCGACGTCATGGCCGATCGTGCGGCCGCTGCAGAGGTGAGGCGGACAGTCGAAGATCTTGAGCGCAGCCAACAACAGCTGTACCTGGAACTCGCGTGTGGCATGGTCCGCGCTGCAGCTCTGGACCATATCGGGATAATCAAGCGAAGAACGGATCTCACGGGGGGTATCCCGACCGTCCCTGGGTCGGAGTCCGAAGAACTTGCATCACCTTCGGTGGATGACATCCGACTGCTTGTGGAAACGTGCAAACGTTTCGGCGCTGAAAACCTTGATGGTCTCGTCGAGCAATCCGGGGGCCACCGCTCTACCGAGGGACTGGCGGTCTTGGCGGCCTTTGAATCGTTCTTTGGAGCCGGCCTCGTTCGAGCCCACCTGACTGACCTGATCGACGCCGAGGAACTTGACGTGCTCACGGGTATCTCGCGTTCGATCCGACTGGCAGCTGAATCAGAGAAAGCCGGTGCCGTCAGCGAGCGAACACCGGCGAGTTCGCAACTCGCTGCCCTTGACGAGGGCGCCGAGCCCGATTCGGCTGCGCTGTGGACCGAAGCAGTCGAGATGGGATTGCCTGGGCTGATCATGAATCATGGCCGCCGCTTATCGACTCTCATTGCCGCACATCCTGCGGCGTTTCTGCAGCCGACGAGCATCAAGTTGCTCGGATAGGAATACGTGACCTACGCCGCTCGCCCGCCCCCATCCGACCCGCCGCATCCACGTGCATCCTCGTCGAGTGCCGGGCGCCCCAATATTCGGGCCGCACTTCCGATTTTCGGCTTTGGGGTCGGGAACTGCGGCCAGACTCTGAACCTGCGGCCAGCAGGACGGGGTCTCCCAACGAGTCCGATCAGCGAATCTTATAGTTAGCCAACGGACAGCGTGCAATCGACGTGCAATCGACATGCTTGTCGCACAAGCCAACCCGGCGCAGATTCGAGATCTTGTGCACGCGCTGCCCGGTCTCCCCGACGTCACCATCCAGTTGGTCGTCAGCGCAATTGCGCAAACCGCCTTTGCCGACCATCGGCACGATCTCGAATCCTTGCTTGACGAACCGTTGCCGGGACGCGCAGCCGCGCACTTGCGTCGGTGACTCCAAGACCGAGCGCGCGAGTTCGGTATTGGTGCTTGGCTAGCCTCAATACCGTTCAGTTAAGGGGTGCGGATGTGTAGATCGGTGCCTGTGTTGGTTGCGGCCAGTAGGCGTGGTGGGCACGTTTGACGTGCCATTTCACGTACTTGCGTTTGACGACGCGGGGGTTTGGCGTGTCCCCCGTAGATCGGTCCGGCTTGTTTTGGAGTCCTGATTGCCCTGGTGAGGGCGGAGAAGGGACGATGAGGAACATGGCAGGACGTAAGCGTCACTCGGCCGAGGACATCGTGCGCAAGCTGCGGCGCGCGGATGAGTTGGCTGCGGAGGGCAGGACCGGCGAACAGATCGCCGGCGAACTCGAGGTGTCGGCGGCGACCCTCTACAACTGGCGCCGCCAGTACGGCGGCATGGACGCCGATGCCGCCAAGGAAGCGAGATGCCGGAACCGTTGACGTTCAACCGTTCCTGGTCGTGCCATTTCCACTGAAGGAACTACGCGAGCAGAACAGCCGGCTCAAGCGGCTGCTCGCCGAGGCGGAGTTGGAGAAAGACGCTTTGCGGGAGGTGGCGAAGGGAAAATTCTGAGCCCGACCGCCAAACGCGCCGCCATCGACATGCTCAAGACCACCATGGGGATGTCAGAACGGTTGGCGTGCAAGGCTGTTGGGCTTTCCCGCTCCACCTACCGACGCCTGCCGCAGGCGCAGACACCCACCGACCCGGACTCAGGACTTCGTGAACAGTTACGCACTTACGCCCGCAAGAATCCTCGTCACGGGTTCCGGCGGGCGTGGGCATGGCTGCGGTTCGACGAGGGCGCGCAGATCAACAAGAAGAAGATCCACCGGCTGTGGAAGGAGGAAGGATTGCAGGTCCGCCGCGCTCCCCGCCGCAAACGGGCGGGCCAGTCGTCGGTGCCAATCATCGATGCTGATGCCCCAAAAGTGGTGTGGACATTGGACTTTCAGTTCGACTCCACCACAGACGGGAAGCAGTCAAGATCGCGTCCATGGTCGATGAACACACCCGCATGTCGTTGCTGAACATCGTCGATCGGTCGATCACCGCGCAGCGGTTGATCGAGGAGTTGGAGAAGGTCTTCGCGATCTGGGGTGGCCCGCCGCTGGTGCTGCGCATGGATAACGGGCCTCCAGTTCATTTCTGAGGCGCTGACGAGCTATTGCGCAGGGTCGGTGGGGATCTCCTACATTCCGCCCGGCACGCCGTGGAACAACGGCTTCATCGAGTCGTTCAACAACCGGATGCGCGACGAGTGTCTTAACCGCAACCACTGGGTGTCATTTGCCACCGCTATGGGACCACCTGGATTGCCACGAGCATGGGACCACCTTGGCGCGTTATTGAGGATGCTCTGCCGGGTCTGGCAGGTCAAGTCCGGGGCGGTGTCGTTGGCGGTAGGACGGGCCTTTGATGACCAGGGTGTGGGCGCGTGAGGTGAGGCGGTCGATGGCTGATTGGGCGAGCAGGGCGTCGGCGGTCATGGTGAGCCATTCAGCGGGTTCCCGGTTGGACGTGATGATTGTGGTCTTGGCCTGGTGGCGTTCGACGACGAGTTCGTAGAAGTCGTTGGTTTCGGTCGCGTCGAGCGGCCGGAGCGCGAAGTCGTCGACGACGAGGACATCCACGGCGGTGATCCGGCGCAGTTCGGCGTCGACGCTGTTGTCGAGGCGGGCAGCTTTGAGGCGGTGGAACAGTTTGTCCGCCCGGGCGAACAGCACCGTTTTGCGGCGGCCGATGGCCATGTGGCCCAACGCATTTGCTAGATGAGTTTTGCCGACTCCGACCGGCCCGAGCAGGATGGCGGAGTGGCCGGCGTCGATGAACCGCAGGGTGGTGAGGTCTTCGAGCAGGGTGCGGTCATAGCGTAAATCGTCTGCCGCGCACCAGGTATCGATCCGCATGACGGGGTCGAGACCGGCTTTGGCCGAGCGCCGCGCCGCCGAACTCGACTCACGGCGCGAGACCTCATCGGCGAGCAACTGTTGCAGGAACGTCAGGTGTGAGGTCTTGTGTTGGCGCGCCAGGGCCGCGCGTTGGGGCAGGGTGTCGGCCAAGGCGCCGAGTTTGAGGGCTTTGAGCAGTCCGATCATGTCGGCGCCGACGGGTTCGGGCAGATTGGTGGTGTGCGTGCGGGTCATGGATTCACTCCTGAATGGTGGTGTCGCGGTGGGGAACAAGTGCCAACGGTGTTGTGGTGGTGGCGTATTCGGCAGGATCGCGGGCAAAGCGCGACGGTCCTGAGCCGGCGGTCGACGGCATGATCGGGGTGGTCTTCTCCATGGCCTGTTGGAGCATCGAGGAGATCTTGGGCACCGCGATCACGTCGAAGTCCAGGGCGGTGGCACAGGCAGCGTCGACCGGTCCGGGCCCGTAGGTGCCCACCAGGCCGATCAACACATACACCGCGCGTACTCGGGTCCAGGGGCGTGGATTATCGACGATACGGGCCGCGTAGATGCCGATATGGAGCCCGTAGTGCTCGCAGGTGGCCACCAGCTTGCTGATGTTGCGCAGTGCGTAGGCGGCTTTGTCGGCGGGATAATCATGGGGATCGGTGCTCTGCCCACCGGCGGGCTGGCGGGGATGTTGTTTGACCAAGCTGCCGCGGTGATAGAACTTGACCGTCTGACTGTCGAGGCGCACATCGAGGGTCGACCCGATCCACGTCTCGGGTAACGAATACAGTGCTCGGCCGACTGAGGCGTGAAAGTCTCTGTGTACCTTCACCTGTTTGAAGACCGGCACATCGTAGGCGGCTGGTATCGGTAACAACTGTGGGCGTTCGTCGGAGGCGAACACCACCGCCGGCGCGGCGGCGGTGGTGCCGTGCATCCGCAGACCGGCGGTCTGCTCACACCACCGCACCGCGGCACTCTGTGCGGTCTCGAGATCGGGGAAGTTCTCGCCGGCCCAGAAGTTGTTCTGCACGTAGTGAATTGTGCGTTCTACCCTCGGTTTGTCTTGTGGTGCACGAACTCTGGCGGTGTCGGTGACGAACCCGGCGTGCGCGGTGTAGTCCAGCCAGCCGCGGGTCAGGACTGGGTTGACTTTATCGGGCTGGGTGACAATGGGTTTCATGTTGTCAGGGATCAGCACGGTGAACACGCCGCCGAAGAACTCCCACGCCGCCGCACAGCCGTCCAGGATCGCCGACAGGGTTTGGGTGTGCGAGAGCCACACGTAGGTGTGCCGCGAGTACACCGCGGTAAACACCAGGGCAAATACTTTGCGGCGCTTCCCTGTTGCCTCATCGTCGAGCATTCCGAGGTAGCCGAAATCGATCTGGCATTCCATCCCGGGATCCCCGTCGACGATCCGCACGGTGGTCGTGGTGCGCCGATACCCGCAGCATTCGGTGGCGAACCGCACCAGTGTGCGATACGGCACCACACACCCCCGACGAGTCAGCAAGATCTGAATCTTGGTCACTGTCAACGGTTCTGGCTGATCCTTAGTGCCACCTTTCACCCATGCCGTGATCTGATCGGTGAACGGCACCAACGCTTCCCACGCCTGACCATGACCATTCGGCCGCACTGGACGCACCCCGGCCACGACCGCACCGATCAACTCCTCGGTGATCGCCGCCGCCCCGGCATCACGAGTCAACCCCGCCGCCTGCGCCGCCTCGACGTATCGCCTCACCGTTTTCCTGTCCACCCCGGCATGCGCGGCGATCGTGCGCAGTCCCGGCGCCGGCAACCCCACCGCCAGCCCCAGCCACAACCGCAACACTTCCCTGATCTCTTCCACTGCAACCTCCCGGTAGCCCACGCCGTCGACCCCTTCCGTGACAGACAGTCACGACCGAGTCAACGGACAAAATGAAGAACCACCGACGCGACGCGCCGGTGGTCCCATAACTGGCAATCCAGGTGGTCCCATCCTCATGGCAAACAATCAGCCCAGGGTGGTCCCTTCACGGTGGCAAATGACACACTGGGCCACGCTGCTCGAGGCCCGGGTGGTCATCGGCGACTTCAAAGACGACCACAACCATCGACACCGGCACTCAGCGCTGGGCTACAAGACGCCTGCCGAGTACGCTGCCGGATGCACCCACAGGCACCATCCCGTGGGCTGCGAGATCGACTGATCAACCACAAGAAGGACTGGCTCTAGAACAGACCGGACCGACTATCGGGGTCCTGCCACCACTGCCATGCTCTGAGCAACTCGGATAACCAACCTGTTCGGCGGACAGACAAAGCGAGTCGCGTCAGCCGACGGCGATGGGCAGGAGCTTATTCGCTGACGTCAAGCCATCTGGGCTCGGGTCCGAGGTTCGGCGTGTACGACGTGCCGGCGTTGCCGTTCTCCATCCACGTCCGAACGGTGGGGTGAACAAGGTCGCCCGCCAAGGGCCGACGAGATTTCCAACCGCCGGCCAAGATCCACGCAAGCCCGTTGCGATGCAGACAGCCATCGATGGCGTGACCGGCGGCCAGTCCGGTGGAGAACGGAGTGGACATCAGTGACGAGTACTTCTGCGGGCTGACCTTCAGTCCGGCGTCGTGTGCTTCGCGTAGCATCCAGTCGAACGCGACGTCAGAAGCACGATGGTCATCACTAAACTGACCTCCCACGTCACTGTGTACACCTGGGAACCAGACTTCACGGTGCCTGCCCTCGAATTGCTGCACGGTCGAGGAGTCGAACCGGTAACACGGGTACGGTCGTCGGCGTTCGTCGAGGGCCATCGCGTGGCGGGCAATGTTGATATTCGTGATCTTCGCTGTGTACGGCCAGCGCGACTCTTCGAACCCCGCCCGCCAGTTGAGGGCACCGACAGACTTGACGGTGTCCCAGACACCGAGAAAATGCACCTGCTTGGTTGACGTGTTGAATGTACGCGGAAAGTCCGGGTTGCCAAATCTGTTTCGGAACTTATCGCGTGGTTCGAAGTATTCTCGGGTACCGGCCTTCCCGCTGTTCTGCGCATACAGCTTGACTGCATACGGCGTGAGATTCTCTGCACCCGGTCGCAGTAATCCGATTGTCGACAGCATCCCGGTCAACGCTCGCGCGGTGTAGGCCCCGCGGGAGAATCCGAACACGAAGACTCGATCATTCTTTCGGTAGTTGTTCGCGAGATACGTATACGCTTCTTCGAGGTTCTCTTTCACGCCGTACCCCGCGACGAGGCCCCACCCGCGCGTCACCGACTTCCCCAGCCGGGTGACCGCGCCGCGCGCACCCATCGTCCCCACGCCCGGGTCATAGTAGGCCAACTGCCCGTCGTTTTTGACGCAGATGTCGAAGAGGCGTGCGACATTGGTGCTGCCTTGCTCGGGCTCGTTCTTAGTGCCGTCGAGGCAGATGATGATGTTGCGTCCGTTGTCTGTCGAACTGGTCGGTGTCGCGGCCATCCCTGCAGTCTCCTTGACTTCGTTGGTTCACTGACCAGAAAACGTAGCGTGTCCAACGGTCTTCGGTACTGCTGCGGAGCGATTCGAGAGTGGCCTTCACGACTCCAGATCGAAAACCCGGCCCGCCTCATGGCTGGACATCGCCGACCCGATGGGTCAGCCTCGGGAGGACTTCTAGCGGGTCTACGGAGAGATCGAACCGCAGGTGCGGGTAGTGGCGGACTGGGCTTCACGCTCTAGAGCGCGGTGACCCGGAAAGGAGCCTTGGGACTGGACAGCGGAGTTGGACGAGAACGGCGTGAAGTGTTCGACGAGACTGTGCTGCGTTCGAGTCAGAGCAAACCAGCTCGCTCATCGGTGTCGATCAGCTCGAAGTTGAGCCCGTAGCGGGCGCGCATGAAGGCGATGGCGTGGTTGTTGAACGCTTCCCCGGGCTGGGGTTGCACCAGCGTGCGAAGTCCTTTGGCGCTCAGGTTGTCGATTTCGATTTCGACGTCGTCGCATTTGAAGCAGATGTGGTGGAATCCGCCACCGCGACTGACCGCCTTCTGAAGGGCGGCGTTATCGGGCACTGGCTCAATGAGTTTGATCGGTAGGCTCTCCTCCTTGACGAGGAAGGAGACACGCACCCCCTGTAGGGTGTTGGTAACGATTCCGGTGGACTGACGATAGCCGAAGACGTCGTTCCAGTACGTGATCGCGGCCTGAATATCGGGAACAGCGAAACAAATGTGATCGATCACCATAGTGGCGACTCAATCATGCTCGGCGGGAGGGCGTCTAGTGGCTTCGGGGCGTTGCAGGCACGGCATGCAACCTCTCGTCGCCGGCTTGATCCGCACGGCTTCGAGTCCCGCTATCTCCGGCCGCCGATGATCTCCGACAGTGATGTCGTCCTCTGCCTGACGCGCGAGCACCGCGCCGCGGTCCAACAAGCGCTGCCGGCGCGATGGAAGCGGGCATTCACCTTGATCGAGTTCACGAGTTGACGACGATAGGATCGCTGGCGGAGATCATGGGAGCGCGCGGGCGCATCGACACCAACGCCGGTCGGCTCGACATCGCCGATCCGATGGGGCGGCCGAGGGCGATTTCGAGCGTGTGTATCGGGAGATCGCGCCACAGGTCGGGACGGTCGTCGGATGGGTGAATGACCAAGGCGCGGGCAACATTAATTCGCTTCCCTAGCAAACCGCTGCAGATTGCTCCCAGTGTCGGCTGAGGAGGCATTTGAACAGATTAGTAACATCTAATTCGCGGAATCCGACATCCCGTTATGGCACCATCACCACCATGCGCTACAGAACTAGCCCCCATTCACATAGATGATCAGCGGCGGCGATTTCGGTTGCCGCTGCCGCTACGATGAAGTAAATTCCAGTCTTGCGATAGTTGATCGACGTGCCCGCGTCAGCTGGCCCGCTGATTGGCTGACGTAGGAGTTCCGATCAGCGATTCCTTTGTTCAATCTCGACACTTGGGGAGTACGCCCGTGGTGGTACAGGGTTCGTCCGAGCAGGATGCGACGGCTCAACCGGTTGGTGTCGGGGGTAGTATCCGGCGCCGCTCCCTTCGTGTGGCAGCGCAGTACATCGCGCACCCGTGGATACAACGCTATTTGACGACGGTTGCGTGGACCGATGCGGTAGTGGTGACGGCTGCGGTCTTCCTTGCCCAGTGGATCCGCTTCGGCGCCGACCCTGCTGATAAGCGCTTCGGCGCAGGCTTGCCAGTGACGTACGTATCGATCCTGCTGATCATCGGATGGTTGGCGGCTTTGCGTATCTATCAGACTCTCGATCGCCGCATCATCGGTTCCGGTACGCAGGAGTACAGCCGAGTCGCTACCGCTTGCTTCTCGATCTTCGGTCTTATGGCGATCATCGTGCTGGCGTTCCGAATCGACGTTTCACGCGGATACTTTGCTCTTGCCTTGCCCTTGGGCACCCTCGCCTTGCTGGCTTCGCGGTGGGCTTGGCGCAAGAGGCTGACGGCTCAACGTGCCCGCGGCAAGTATCTCGAAAGAGTGCTGGTGGTGGGCGAATCGAAATCCGTCAACCACCTCGTCGATCGGTTACAGCAAACACCGTCGCTGGGATACCGAGTCATCGGAGCGTGCCTTCCGATCGGATCGGCATCAGTTCACGCCAAGTCGGGTGACTCGATTCCGGTGTATGGCGACTTCGACGACGTGATGGTGGCGGTGTCCGCTTCGGGCGCGACCACAGTTGCGGTGACATCGGCAGATGCACTGGGACACGAGGCGATGCAGGAACTGTCCTGGGATCTGCAGGGTATGGACGTCGACATGATGGTGTCGCCGGGAGTTACCGACGTCGCAGGCCCCCGCATGATGGTCCGACCGGTTGCGGGGTTGCCACTGCTCCACATCGATCGTCCGCGCTACGAGGGAGCCAACCGATTCCGGAAGGCTTTCGTCGACCGCGTCGGTTCGACGTTTGTTCTCATGCTGCTTGCGCCGGTGCTTCTCGGGGTGGCCGTCGCCATCAAGATCGATTCGCGCGGACCGGTCTTCTACCGGGCGACGCGCGTTGGCGTCAACAACCAGCACTTCAAGATGTGGAAATTCCGCTCGATGGTGGTCGACGCCGACAAACGCAAGGCAGACCTCGCCGCCTCCAACGAAGGCGCAGGCCTCCTCTTCAAGATGCGCGATGATCCGCGGGTCACCCGAGTGGGAACGGTCATCCGCCGCTACAGCCTCGACGAACTGCCCCAGCTGTTCAATGTCATCAACGGCAGCATGAGTCTGGTCGGCCCACGTCCGCCGCTACCGGAAGAGGTCGAGAAGTACGACGGCCGCGTCGCCCGCCGCATGTTGGTCAAGCCGGGCATGACCGGACTGTGGCAGGTGTCCGGCCGCTCGGATCTGCCATGGGAAGAGGCCGTGCGCCTTGATCTTTCCTACGTGGAGAACTGGTCGATCATGCAGGACCTCGTCATCATGTGGCGTACGTTCCGCGCGGTGGTCGGCAAAGACGGCGCTTACTGACCATCAAGCGCGTTGTTCGCGCAACGCCCGACGATCTACTTTCCCCGGGCCGCGCAGCGGGAGCGAGTCGATAACCACGACCTCCCGCGGCGCGGCATACTTCTCGAGCCGTTCGGCGACCGCACCGCGGATCCGGTCCGCGTTCACGTGCTGCCCGTCCGCGGCCACCACGAACGCGACCACTCGCTCACCAAGCCGCTCATCCGGCATGCCCACGACGGCGCACTCGGCGACTGCCGGGTCCTCGACGATCACCGCCTCCACCACCTGCGGCACGATCGTCAGCCCGCCGCTGGAGATCGCCTCGTCGGCGCGGCCCACGATCGACAGCACACCGTGCTCGTCGACCCGACCGAGATCGTCGGTGCGGAACCAGCCCGGTTCGGCAAAGGCGGGATGCTGCGGCTGGTTCCGGTAGCCGTGCGCCACCACCGAACCGCCCAGGACCACGCGACCCACGCCGTCGGGGTTGGGGTCGTCGATCCGGATGGTGACCCCGTCGAGCGGTACTCCGTCGTAGACGCAGCCGCCGGCGGTCTCGCTCATGCCGTAGGTCCGGACGATGGGTACGCCTTCGTCGGCGGCCCGGCGTTGCAGGGGGAGGGGAGTGGCGGCGCCGCCAATCAGCAGTCCGTCGAGTTCGCGTAGCGCGCGCACGGCATCCGGGGCGTCGAGCGCCTTCAGGAGTTGCCCCGGCACCAGCGACGAATACCGGTGTGGCCCGTCAAGGTCATGGACGGCTCGGGCAAACACCGACGGGTCGAAACCATCACGCAGGTCGAGGACCGACGGCGTGAAACCGGCTCGCAGGGAACGCAACAACACCTGCAGTCCGGCGATGTGATGCGGCGGGAGCGCGAGCAACCAGATGCCGTCGCCGCCGAGATATGAGTGGGTGGCTTGGGCGGATGCCGCCAGCGAATTCGGGGTGTGCTGAGCACCTTTCGGGGTTCCGGTGGTGCCTGAGGTGGATACGACGAGCGAGATGTCGTCGCCGATCGGTGCGCCGACTGCGAGAGCTTCGCTCAGCCGCGCGGCCTCCGTGGACTCGTCGGGAACGGGCAGGAACGCCACCTCGCCCGCGAGTGCGGCCTGTAGTACGTCGATTCTCTCGAGCACCCCGGGATGGGCCGGAAGGATCAGGGCGTCAAGGGTTCTCAGGACAGATCCTCGGGATCATCCGGTTGGGTCGGTTCACCGAGGGGCGCGTCGTCGAACGGCCAGCCGGCCGCCTCGAGATGACGTCGGACGCGGTCGATGTCGTCGTCGTGTGGCATCTCGTGGGTGACCTTGGAGATCAGCACCCCGGCGTCGATCTTGGAGATCGGCTCGGGTGGGGGAGGGGAGGCCGCGATGAGGTGGGCCGAGACTTTTTCGACCTCGTCGTCGGAGAGCTGACGACGGAGGATGGCGACGAGGGGAATGTAATCGGCCTGGGGCACCCCGTCGGGGTAGCCCGCACGCAGCCAGTCGACGATACGTTGCAGGAACTGCAGACGATCCATGGACGATTCCCTCCCTCTCGTTCAGGCGATCGACCTCCCCGCAGATCGATGCGAACGGACAAACGCGTGCGCGTTCGTCAGTCTAGTGGTGCACACGACTGTGGCGCCGTTGCCGGCGCCACAGTTGAGGAACTTCGGGATGGTCAGATCAGACGCTGACCGTCGAGTCCAGCGGCCAGCCGACCGCGGCCAGTCGGCTCGCGACCTGGTTGATCTCCTCGGAGTTCGGTGCCTCGTTGGTGACCTGGGCGATCGCGTCCTGGATGCGGTCCTCCGTGACCGGCTCGTGCCCATGTTCGGCGACCAGGGTCAAGATGGCCTTGGTGATCTGGTCGTCGTCCAGCGTGCGGGCGAGCAGTGCCAGCAGCGGGAAGTAGTCCTTGGGCGGGACACCCTCGGGGTACCCGGCGCGCAGCCAGGTGAGGACAGCGTCGAACTTATTGGCCTCGGTCACACGGTCCCCCTACTTCTTCGGTGCCCACGGGAACAGGTTGATTCCCAGGTGGTAGTTGATGCTGTTGCGGGCGATCCACAGCACGGCGATCACGATGATGGCCGAGATGAGGATGAACAAGAACCAGCCGACGTACTTCAGGGCCGGATTCGGTGCGTGCACAGCGCCGTTGGCGTCGGTGCCGCCTTCGCCGGCGGCGTAGGCGCGCATCCCGACGGCGAACAGCGCGGGCAGACCGGCCCCGAAGATCAAGCCGATGACCAGGACCTTGGCGATGGCCTCGAATTCACTCATGAGGGTGATTCCTTTGTCTTGGAAGGTCAGACGCTCTGCGTCGGGGCGGGGGCGTCGTCACGCACGTTGGCAGGCACCACGCTGTTGGTGGCCTCGTCCCATTCGGCGTTGACGTTGTGCGAATCGACCTTCTGCTGCTGCGCCTTCCAGTACATGGCGAAGGACAGAGCAACGAGGATCGCGAAGATCACGATGGCGCCGGCGGCACCGCCGATGCCGTTGGCGATCCAGAAGCTGACCGCGCCCACCACACCGGCCGACGGCAGGGTGATGACCCAGGCGACGGCCATGCGTCCGGCCACCGACCAGCGCACCTTGGCGCCCTTCTTGCCCAGGCCCGAACCGAGGATCGAACCGGTGGCGACCTGGGTGGTCGAGAGAGCCATACCGGCGGCGCTCGAGGTGAGGATGATCGCGGCCGACGATGCCTCGGCGGCCATGCCCTGCGGCGACTGGATCTCGACCAGGCCCTTGCCGAGGGTGCGGATGACGCGCCAGCCGCCGACGTAGGTACCCAGCGCGATGGCGATGGCGCAGCTGAACACGATCCACAGCGGCAGACCTTCGGAGACCGAGGAGGCCGACAGGTGGCCGGTGGTGATCATGGCCAGCGCGATGACACCCATCGTCTTCTGGGCGTCGCCGGTGCCGTGGGCGAGGGCGACCAGGGAGGCGGACGCGATCTGCCCGTACCGGAAGCCCTGCTCCTTGCGGGCTTCCATGATGCCCTTGGTGATCGCGTAGATCAGGAAGGTGCCGCAGGTGGCGACCAGGCAGGCGATCACCGGGGCCAGCAGGCCTGGGATGACGATCTTGTTGAGGATGCCGCTCCAGTTGACGCCGGAGGCGCCCAGTGCAGCGATGCCCGAGCCGATCAGGCCACCGAACAGCGCGTGCGAGGAGCTCGACGGCAGGCCGAACAGCCACGTCAGCAGGTTCCACAGGATGCCGCCGACGAGGCCGGCGAAGATGATGACCAACCCGGTCGTCGGGGTGATGCTCGGAATCAGCTCACCGGAGCTGGTCTGAACCTTGAGGATGTCCTTGGTGATGGTCGCTGCGACCTCCACCGAGAGGAACGCGCCGACGAGGTTCAGGATGGCTGCGAGGGTGACCGCCGTCTTCGGCTTGAGGGCCTTGGTGGCGATGGAAGTGGCCATGGCATTTCCGGTGTCGTGGAAGCCGTTGGTGAAGTCGAATCCCAGTGCTGTGACCACCAACAGCACCAGGATCAGCATCTCTGCGCTCATGGGAGTAATCATGCGGCGCGGGGCGGGTTTTCGTGTAATTTTCGGTCTGCCGAAAGTCCCTACTTGACCTGCGTGTTTCCCTGTTTGCGCCAGGTGTTCATCCGTTGTTCATCAAGTCGATTCCAACCGTCCATCGAACCGAGGGTACGCGGGGATTCGGGTTGCGAAATCGGGGGTGAACGGCTGTGGAAGAATCCGATCATGACTGCTGCGATGACGCTGGGAATGCCCATCAACTACGCGGGCGACTTCCGCGAAACGATCAATAATCTGTCGGACTTCGAGAAGGCCGGCGTCGGTCGGATCGCGGTCCCGGAGGCCTACAGCTTCGACGCGGTCAGCCAACTCGGCTACATCGCCGCCAAGACCGAGAAGATGGAACTGCAGACGGCCATCCTGCCGATGTTCTCCCGCACCCCCACCAACTTGGCGATGACTGCCGCAGGCCTCGACTACATCAGTGGCGGCCGCGCGGTGCTGGGTATCGGTGCGTCGGGCCCGCAGGTGATCGAGGGCTTCCACGGCGTCAAGTACGACTTCCCGGTCGGCCGCGCCCGCGAGCATGCCGAGATCTGCCGCATGGTGTGGCGCCGCGACAAGGTCGAGTACCGCGGCAAGTACTACACCCTCCCGCTGACCAAGGACGACGGCGGCAGCGGGCTGGGCAAGCCGCTCAAGATCATCAACCACCCCGTCCGCGACCGCATCCCGATGCTGCTGGCCGCGATCGGCCCGAAGAACACCGAGCTCGCCGCCGAGCTGTTCGAGGAGTTCCAGCCGATCCTGTTCAACCCCGAGCAGATCCAGTCCGCGTTCGGTGAAGCGCTCGCCGCCGGTAAGGCCAAGCGCGATCCGTCGCTGGGGGAGCTGAAGATTGTCGTGCAGGCGACCGCGCGGATCTCCGACGACAAGGAGGAGGTCGAGAAGGCGCTGACCCTCGTGCGTCATCACGCCGCCCTCTATATCGGCGGTATGGGGGCTCGCGGCAAGAACTTCTACAACACCCTCGCGCAGCGTTACGGTTATGTCGAAGAGGCCAAGCTGATTCAGGACCTCTATCTCGACGGCAAGAAGCAAGAAGCAGCCGAGGCGGTGCCGGAGGATCTGGTGCGGTCGATGTCGTTGATCGGGTCGCGCTCGGAAGTGGCCGAGCGGGCCGCGGCGTTCCAGGAAGCCGGCGTCACGTGCATCCTGGCTGCGCCGGTGGCGGAGACGCACAAGGAGCGGGTTGCCGACATGGAGGAACTGCGGGGTGTGTTCGGGGGGTAAGCAACCCGACGCATCGCCGCTGCGGACCCTACGGTTATAGGATGGGGCGAAGGACTGGCCGGGCCCGCGGTCGCATGGCGGCACGAGGTGGCCTTCTCATCGCGTTGGTCCTCATCCTGATCGCAGCGGCGGGGATGCCCGTCGTCGTGCATCCACAAACCGACGAGTTGCGTCCGGCGGACGCGATTTTCGTGCTGGGTGGTAGCGGTTACGACCGATACAAGGTCGGATTCGAACTCGAGGAGCAAGGCTGGGCGCCCACCCTGGTGGTGTCGAATCCCAACGGGCCTCGTGATCCGTGGCTGTGGTCCTACTGCCATGAGCCGCACGCCGACCTCGACCTGCGGTGTTTCGTTCCGGACCCGGCGGCCACCCGCGGCGAAGCCGAGGAGTTGCAGCGACTCGCCGAGCAGTTCGACTGGCAGGCCGTCATCGTCGTGACCTACCGCCCGCATGTCTCGCGCGCCCGCTACATCCTGCAGAAGTGCTACGACGGCGAACTGATCATGGTTCCGAGTCGGACCCGGATAAGCGTCTGGGAATGGATCGAACAATACGCATATCAGGCCGCTGGATATCTTCGCGCCGCGCTCAGCCCCGGATGTTGACTGGCCGCGACAGCCCCGATGGCTGCGTAACATCAGCCTCATGACGCGTCGTCGGAGCGGGTTCAAGATGGGTCTGGCGTGTGTCGGAGTGTTTCCACTGTGGGTCGCTGCGTCGCGTTCGGCGGCCCGTGACGTCGTCGTCGCGGATGTCGACTGGTGGATGGAGTGCATCGGGTCTGACGACCTACGTCGACTGAGCCGCTATCGTCAATTCGCGTTTCTCGTGGGAGCGCTGAGTGAGTTCCGATCCCTTCTTCATCTCCGGTTGCGTTGTCTCCCAATGCCTTTTCGGCTCCCGCTGCGAGCCCTTTATAGTCCCAGTTCGACGTTGGTCCTCGATGCCGACGACATCGGTCCCGCCCTGTTCATCCAGCACGGACTCGGCACAATCGTCACCGCGGAGTCCATCGGACATCACTGTTGGATCAACCAGCAGGTGACGATTGGCCACAACGCTGTCGGCCGACCCACTCTTGGCGACCATGTCCGCGTCGGTGCCGGGGCCGTCGTGCTCGGACCGATAACGCTGCACGACGGGTCCACCGTCGGCGCGAATGCGACGGTGCTGCACGACGTAGGGCCGGGCGAGACGGTGGTGGCGCCGGAGGCGACCCTGCTCAGGCGTTCGCCGATGGCCGACGGCGAACCAGTCGCGGGGTCCAGCTCAGATCGGGGATGATCTGGGCGCAGAGAATCGCCAGCGCGGCGGCGGTGACGACTCCCGTCGCGCCCCACATCGGCGCCCACCAACATCCCAGCCCGATACTCACCACTGCCATCAGCAGTGTCCAGGAAGCCAGCCACCGGGCTTCGGTCGGCAGCGTCAGCAGCACCGACGCGGGTAGATGTACTGCCTGACACACCAGCAAGAGACCAAACCCGAGCGCCAGCCACGCCGAAACCGTGATGGTCCCGCCGGATAGGATTCGCGCGGCCCACGGTCCCAGCGCCCACATTCCCACCGCGGCCAACACCGCGATTCCAGCGAAGACCGCGGTGATCCTCCACCACATGCGGACGGTCTCGTCGCGAGCCGCGCGGCGCTTGACGAAGACCGGCCAATACGCAAGTCCCGCTGTGGATATCACCGACCAGCCGATCCCGTAGATCTGTGCCATCAGCGAATAGCTGGACAACTGCTCCGGATTCGACAGATGAGCCAGCAGAACACGACCGGACTGCAGACCGATCGGCAGCCCGAGTCCCACGACGAACAGCCACAGGCTGCCGGCCAGAAGACGTTCCTTCGCACCCTCCCGCGACACTCGTCCAAATGCGCTTCGCCCGAGTCCGGACAAGCGCAAAGCCAGCACGGTGCCGACGAGTTGCCCGACCAGCAGACCACCCAGCGCCGAGATGCAATACCAGATGCCACTGACGTCGACCGACCACAGCAGCAGTGTCAGCAAGAGCCCGAAGGCTGGACAGCTCATCATGACCAGCGTGGCGAGAGGGTTCCTGTCGATGCCGATCAGAATCCGCAACCCGAGTCCCGCGGGGATGGTCAACGCCCAGATCAGAGCTGCGACGGTGATGGCCCATCGATCCTGACCCCCGGAGCTGAAACCGACAAGGACCTGCCAACCGTCCACGGCCATCAGGACGACAGACGCGACCGCGATGGCCGCGGCAACTCCGAACAGCACTTGGTACGAGCGACGGATCACGTCGACGGATTTTTGCCGAAGCTCGGGCTGGCTCAGTTGTGCGCCTGCGCTGAGCACGGTCGCGCCGATCCCGAGGTCGGCGAACGGCAGGAGCAGGGTGATGGTGGCGATCAGAGCGACCAGCCCGAAGACCTCGGGTCCGGTCTCGCGCACGATGATCGCCGTGTTGACCAGGCCGAGTGCGGCGACCACCGGGGTGCCGATGACCCGGTACACGGGTCCGGCCAGGAGCGCCCGTCGCTCTTGCGGGGCAAGCCGGCCGGGCTGTCGCGTCATCGACCCACGGCCGCAGTTGCCCGACGGGCTGCGGCCCGTCCCAAATTCATCACGGCATACAGCAATGCGGCGATGCCCGGCCTCCCGTGGCGGACGCCAGCAGTTAGTGCGCGGAGCACCCCGGCCGGTGACTGGGCCGACACCGCGGCACTGACCGGGCTCGTACACAGGTAGTCACCGCGCACGCGTGGTGACTCCCCGGTCAGGTGACCGAGGCCCCAGCCCACGTACTCGGCGGTGCGATCCTGCCTACTCCGAGACAGCGATACGCCCTGCACGTCATAAGTGCTCAGGACGTCGGGCACCTGGCACCACACCACGTCCGGCACAGAACGGGCAACGGCGAGCAGCCATCCCGCTTCGTCGTGTACCGAGTCGGGGTCGCTGTCCCATCGAACCTGCCGCGCGAGTTCGGTGGGAAAGCACAGCGTGGAGCTTTGCAGCAGCGCCCCGCCGACGTGCGGATCACGAAGGCGGAACAGGTACTCGGCCACCGAATCGCGCGGGCCGATGAGCTGTCGCGGCCAGACGCGTTGCTTATCGCCCGGACCCAGCACGCTTACTCGCGACGATCCCACCCATTCGTCGACATTCTGTGGGACCGCGCTTAACTGCCGTGCGAGCTTCTCCGGATACCAGGTGTCGTCGTCGTCGAGCAACGCGATCACCGACCCTCGGGCAGCGTCGATACCTTGCTGGCGGCACCGTGCCGGACCTTGGCCACCTCTCGAACGGAGCACGACAATCCGATCGTCGTGGGGCAGCGGTAGGGTTCCTTCCCGGTCTGCGACAACGATCACCTCCGACACCGGAAAAGTCTGTGCGAGAACGGAATCGACAGCGCCCTCCAAAGTTGGCCGGCCAATAGTCGGAATGACGGCGGTGACCGTGGGTCTCACTCTGGGCTCATTTTCCCGCGAAAGTGCACGGCACCGAAAAGCAATGCGATGCACGCGTATTCGGGCACCATGTTGTACGTCCAGGGTGCGTAGAGAAGATCCCAGATACCTTGCAGGCTCACGACCAGCGCCAGGGGCGCCCAGATTCCGAACCGGCCGTGATTCCACACAATTGCTCCGCAGGCGACGAGTAGCCAGGCCGGCAACAAGAATGCGACGATCCCGCCCTCCGCCCACGATCCGAACAGGATGGAATGCATAGCGGAGTAGTCGAAGACGGGGAGTCTCCAGTAGAGCTCAAAGGGGAAGGTGGGGCTGAAGCCGATGCTGACCGCATTGTGTTCAGCCTGCGCGTATACGTCGGGGGTGATGTTGAAGGCGCTGCCCCAGCCGAGCAGGGGACGTTCAGTGATCACCGTGTAGGTCATCGGCGGTTCGGTCCGCCCAGCGAGCAGCATCGGGAGATTCGTCGCCTCCTGCTCGATGGTCTTGCGCTGCAACACCGAACCGAACAGTCCCGCACGGGCTGCGATCGGCATCAGCACCGAGAACGCCAAACCGAAAATCGCCACTCCGATGAACTGCCAGCCCCGACTGATCCGGCCGCCGAGGAAGTGGCCGGTGAGTAGCAGGACGGCGGCGATCAGACAGACGAGCGCATGCGAACGAAAGTTCAGGCCGAGACTGATCACTCCGAGGCCACCGAGCAGCAGGGCCGGCGCGATGCCGCCCGGGCGGGCTTTGATCAGTACGTACAGCAGCACCAAGGTGACGCCGTGCGCAATGCCGTACTTCCACAAGAAGAGAAATCCACCCTCGTTGCTGAGCTCGATGCCCTGGGTCAGGAAGAAAAGAGTGGTACCGATACCGATTCCCGCCAGTGCCGTGGCGATCATGTCGACCTCGCGGCGGGTGATGACCGACAGGCCGATGAGATACAACGAGAAAGCTGCGGGGGCAACAGCATTGGGCCACAACACGCCGACGTGATTCACCAGGCATGACGCCAGGAATGAAATCCACCCGAGGACCCCGAGCAGGATCGGTAGCAATTCGACTCCGCGGTGGGTCATGAGGAGAAATGCCGGTGCCAGTGCCAGACAGACAATTGAGAGCGCGGTGACGGTGAAATTTGCGATCTGCACCGCCGATGACGCTCCGAGCAGGAGAACTACTCCATGCACAAGCAACGTGGAGTCGAGGGGCCGTCGAGTGCCGGCCACCGCGAGTCCGGCACTCGTCATGACATCACCGCCTCGGGTCGCTACGCATAGAAACCATAACGGCCCGCGCTTTGTGTGTGCAGGCGGCGGAATGGTGGTTAGTCTTATCGGCGGACAGCGGGCTTCGATGGAAGTGGGGGGTTGCCGTTGCCAGAGCAAGGGTCAGGGGCTCAGCAGGAGCCCGTGCGGTCGCTGGGGTCAAGACTCGGTCGCCCCTATGACAAGCGTCGCGGATTTCTCGCGCAAGCGCTCTGGGTCGCTGTGTCGTCAACGGTCTTCACTCGAGTGTGGTGTCCCAACCGAGTCCGCTGCGCCATCCTGCGTGCGTTCGGTGCGGAGATTGGTAAGGGTGTGCTCATCCGGCATCGGGTGCGTGTGCAGTGGCCGTGGAATCTCACCATCGGCGACAACTCCTGGATCGGGACCGACGCCGATCTCTACAACCTCGACGACATCGTGATCGGGTCCGACGTGTGCGTCAGCCAGTACGTATACCTCTGCACCGGCAGTCATGACCGGCATTCGCCCACCTTCGAGTTCGACAACGGGCCGATCCGGCTAGAAAACGGTGCGTGGGTGTGCGCCCGCAGCACCGTGCTGCGCGGTGTCACCATCGGTGCCAACGCGGTGATCGGCGCAACGTCGGTGATCTCCAAGGATGTGCCCCCGGGCGCGGTGGTGCGACCGCCGAAACCGACCGTCATCACGTGATGAGGGTTCTTCACGTAGTCGGTTTGTTGAGCCCCGACGGTGCCTACGGCGGTCCGGCCAGCGTGGCGCTCAATCTATGCGCCGAACTGGACCGTCGCGGGCACGACGTGCTGTTGGCCGCGGGAACCTGGGGCTACAACCCGGTCCCGACAGAAGTCGACGGCGTGCGCGTGCAACTGTTCGACGCGCATCGCTTGATTCCCGTCAAGAGTTTCGCAGGGGTGGGTGCGCCGGGTCTGTGGCGATGGTTTCGTCGGTTCGGTCGCGAATTCGACGTCGTCCATGTGCATTTCGGCCGTGACCTGGTGGTCGCGCCGGTCGCATGGGCGGCTCGGTTCAGGGGAGTGCCGTACGTATTGCAGACCCACGGGATGGTCATCCCGTCAAGGCATCCACTCGCGCGACCGGTCGACGCGGTGATGACCCGGCCGGTGCTGCGCGGTGCGGGTGCGGTGTGCTGTCTCGACGATCTGGAACGCGCCCAGGTGCGGGAAGTTGGCGGCCGAGGCGTCAACCTGCAGACCTTGCCCAACGGCGTGCCCGATTACACCGGCCCGGTGGTCCCGCCCGGCGGCACTCCGGAGGTCTTGTTCGCTTCCCGGCTGCACGCGCGCAAGCGGCCTCTGGTGTTTGT
Organism: Gordonia sp. CPCC 205515; assembly: GCF_048537925.1. NCBI lineage: Bacteria > Bacillati > Actinomycetota > Actinomycetes > Mycobacteriales > Gordoniaceae > Gordonia > Gordonia sp. CPCC 205515. The sequence continues at coordinate 233,729 of NZ_JBCLVJ010000010.1, forward strand.
GGACATGGCGCACCGCTTGCTGGCCACCGGAGTGGATGCGCGGTTCACCCTGGTCGGGCCCGACAACGGCGAGGCGGACACCGTTGGTGAGGCGATTGCCGATGAGACCCGGATCACCTGGGAGGGGCCGCTTGACCACACCGAGATACCACAGCGCATGTCGCAGGCGCGGGTGTTCGTCCTGCCATCGGTCGCCGAGCCGTACCCGATGGCCGTGCTGGAAGCGATGTCGGTCGGGATCCCGGTGGTGGTCACCGACGATTGCGGGCTGGCTCCGCTGGTCGAACGCGTGGGGTGCGGTGTCGTCGTCGACCACTCTGCGGACTCGCTGGCGACCGCAGTTGGAGGGATCTTGGCTGAACCCGCGAAGGGTGTCCACATGGGTCAGCGTGGCCGTGCGGCGGTCCACACCGAGTGTGGGATGGCCGCGATCGCAGATCGTCTTGATGACATCTACGCACGGCTGGTGGACCGATGATGACGCAGGTCGTCGCCAGAGTCCGACGGCTGGACCGCGGCGTGCTGATTGCGCTGGTAATTCTCGCGGCGGTCGCGATTACCTTTGGAGTGCTTGCATCCACTGGAAATGACCGGCCAGATCCGGCAGGCGTGGCAGTCATCGGCGGCTCGGTCACGGCTGGTGCCGACAATCGCGTCGTGTGGCCCACTCTGCTGGCTCGGCACACCGGACTGCCGGTGGCCAACCTCGCACAGCCCGGAGCCGGCTTTGCGGCCGACGGTGCGGGTGGCCACGCATACACGTATCAGGCAGATCGGGCTGCTGCCACACGCTTCCCCGTCGTCTTGGTCGCCACCGAGCAGGCCGACAACGAGTTCGTCGACTCTGACTCCAACGCCATCGCAGTCGGAGTCAGGGACGTCCTGAACAAAATTGCCATGAACGGGCAGCGCGCGCTCGTCGTGGGACCGACGTGGTACGAGCCCCAGATACCGGAAACAGTGCGCCGGGTCGCCGATGCTGTCCGTCAAGTGGCTGAATCTGCCGGTGTGCCCTTCTTGAATGCCCTCGATCCACCGTGGTTGAACTTTGCGGATATGAAATCGGACTACAGTGGACCAAATGACCGCGGACAGGCGGTCATCGCAGACAAGGTTGCCGCATGGCTACGTACCGAGGGGATCAGATGAGCAGGGGGCGAATCGCGGACGTCACGATCGTCCTGATGCTGGTCGCCGTGACCATCGGTCTGGTGGTGGCGATGCGCCCGGCCGCACCCACAATCGGCGCACCGCACACCGAAATGTCGTCGCCCCGTCCATCGCAGGATGCGATCGCGGACGCATTGTTCATCGGTGATTCGTACACCGCGGGCAACGGCCTGAGTGAACTGTCACCCAGCTGCGTGGCCGCCGTGCAGATGCATTGGCAGTGCTCGTTGTCTGCTGTTCCGGGGACGGGGTACATCAGCGGTGGTCCGGCCAATCGATTCACCGTCGACCCCTACATCGGTGAGTCGACCTCATTTATCGAACGAATTCCGGGGCTTGGCTTGCAATACCGGCCGGACGTGGTGATCCTCGACGGCGGGCGAAACGACAGCTTTCCGAAGAACAAACTCGATGTCTTCAACGTCATGGTTGCGACGATCGTGTCGGCGAGGCGAACCTGGCCGGAAGCCAAGCTCGTGTTCGTCCGTCCACGATATCTCTATGACCCCACCAGTGATCTCGGACTAGGTGATCTGTTCATCGCGAACGCGATCGCTGTAGCCGATGCAGACGTGACGCTGATCGACCCGATCGCGCGGATCACTGGTGACGTCGATGAGCTCTTGGGCCCAGATGGCGAACATCCGAATAGTCAAGGGGAGAAGGTTCTGGCCGATGCGCTTGTCGCCGAGTTCACCTCACGCGGGCTGGCGCAGGCGACATGAACGATGTGGTGACCGACTACGTGCGTCTCCTCGGCAACCGGTGGCGTTGGCTGGTGTGGGGAATCGTTATCGCACTTGCCGCAATTACTTGTTTCCTGTTGCTCAAGCCTCCGGAGTTCTCCACGACGGCAACAGTTTTCGTCCGTACGCCAGGTGACGTGAGCAAGGTTGTCGATGGTGGCGATTCGTACGCGCAACGTCGAGCACACAACTATGCGGAGTTGGCGAGCAGCACAGGGGTCGCTCAGAAAGTCGTTGACGACCTGGGGCTGGGCGGATCTGCTGTCGAACTCGCGAACCACATCTCCGGTGCTGCGCGTCCCGGTACTGCTCTTTTCGATGTCACGGTGACCGCTTCGTCGGCATCCGATGCTCAACGAATCGCGACGGTGTTTCTTGACGAATTCGGCGATACGGTGCGAGATCTGGAGAAGGTACCGGGAAGTCTTGTGCCGCGTGCCGACATAGTGGTCGTCAGCCCACCCCACGAGGCCCGCCGTCTGGTCTGGGGTGTCCCGGTGGTCTATCTGGTACTCGGCAGCGCGATCGTGGGACTGTTGTGCGCATGCATCGCAGTTGTCGTCCGTGCACTCTCCACCGGTGAGATATCCGACGAGAATGATCGGCATCGTGGAGCCCACGAGCGCATGGTGGGTGCGTCGATGACCGCAAACGTGACAGATGGCACAGCGGGCCCGACACGAACGAGGGTGTGAGTTGACAGCACGCGCATTCGCCTCCGCGCTGCGGCGATCCTGGAAAGTCTTTGCCGTCACTGTCGGCATTGTGTTCGCTGCCGGCCTCGTGGCAGTGATCCTCATGCCGGCGCGATACACGTCGACGGTCCAAGTGATGGTGTCGATCTCGGGAACAACGACTGCCGCCGCCTACCAGAATGACGATGTCGTGACCGGACGCGTCAATTCCTATATCGCGTTGTTGACGACGAACGCGGTCGCTCAGCGTGTCGTAGACAAGATGCGCTTGGATGAGACCGCCCATGATCTCGCCACCCAAGTGAGTGCCGTCCGGGTACCCCCGAATACCTCGATTATCGACATAAAGGTCACCGCTTCGTCGGCGGACGAGGCCACCGCGATTGCGACGACCTACGCCGAGGAATTCATCGCTTACACCAAAACTCTGGAGACCCCGACCGGCGAGGACGGCCAGAAGGTGAACGTGGTGGTGGTAAACCCTGCAACCACCCCCGATTCGGCCATCGGTCAACGCGTCGGTCTCGCAACGCTCGCGCTGGCGATCGGGTTGCTGGCGGGGCTCGTGGCAGTCTGGCTGCGAGCGACAACCGATCCGCTTGTACGCACCGCCGATCGTGCGGCGACTGCTTCTGGGCTGCGAGTTCTGGGCAAGGTTAGGACGGGAAGCGGAGATTCGACCACTCATGCCGAGGACTACCAAGTCTTGCGCGCAGGATTACGGGCCGAGTCCGAGAGCGATCCGCATGTGGTTGCGCTAGTCGAGGTCGGCGGCGCCGATGTCGATGCGATCGCCCTACATCTGGCCGGGGCATGGGCGCTGAGACGGGAACGATCGGTAATCGTCGACACGTCGGGTTCGGCGAGTGGTTCGAGCGGAGGAGAGGGCGGTGTCGACCAAGTGTCGGTCGACTGGATGACAAGCCCGGAGCTGGTGCTGGCGGAAGAGGGTGCACACCTGATTGGCCGGCTGCGTTCTCAGTACGACCGTGTGATAATCACCGTGCCGTCAGCCGGGTCGGGGTCGATTGCGACCGCGGTGGCCGAGTACGCGGAGTCGGTATTTGTGGCGGCTACCGTGCAAACTCGGCGAAGTGCCCTCCGAGAAGCCGCGGGACGACTGCGGGCGACCGGAGCCCGATTGGTGGGCATAGTGATGGTCGTCCAAGATAGGGACGACCCGACCGCCAAGCAATCACCTCCCGGTAACGACGCAACACACGGAAGCGACAGCACCGAAGACGAGGACAGTCCTGAAGGGGACCGTGAGCACAAGGCGCCGTCGGTGCCGTGAACGGATCGCGGCGAGCGTCGGGCTCGCCAGGTCCACTTAAGAGAACGAAGGGAACACCCGCGTGGACTTGTTCGATGTGGCCCGGGCATGCTTCCGGCGGTGGTACGTCATGCTGCCGATCTTGGCGCTGACGTTTTTCTATGCGTACAACGTCTACTCATCGGTCAAACCGGTCTACTACTCGCAGACCCTCATAGGTATCGCGCCACCCACAACTCGAGTCGACGCGGCGCTCCCTGGTCAAGCCGTGCCACGCAACGGCCTGCTCGACATCGGCGGGGCGCCGTTTGTCGCAAACATGGCAGCCCTGTCGCTTGGACAGCCGACCGTCGCGAATAAGGTCGTCGCCGGTGGTGGGAACGCGGCATTCAGCGCGCGCATGTTCCCCGTGCCGGAGGCGACGCAGCAGATTCCGCTCGTGCTCATCGACACGTCCACGCCCGACCCACAGACGTCGTTGCGAACATTGCAGTTGGCAACCGCCGAATACGGTGTTGCACTCGAGAACCTGCAACGCGACGCGCGAGTCTCACCAAGCACGATGGTTCAACCTTTTGTGGTGTCGGCGCCTAGCACGCCGGCGCCGGCGATGCCGTCGCGGACAAGGTCGACGATGACAATCGTTGTTGCAGGTTTGGGCATTTCGATTGTTGCGGCGGTCGTCGCCGATGTGATCTTGATGCGACGACGCCAACGCCGTACCGCACGTGCCGCGGTCGCCGAAACGTCGTCCGATGCCGCACCGAGTGAGCCTGAATCGGCATTAGCGACCCAGAACGAGGCGGTTGGTGAGGTTCCTGCAGATTCCGATGAAGTCGCGGTAGTCGGCTCACGGTCATCGGTCCGCGGCGTCGAAGGTGAACAACCGAAGTGAGCGCCGCCGGTCCGGCCGTTGCGGCGGCTTCCGGTGACACGACGTCGGGTGCTGATGAATCCAGGCGGGAACCGACGCCGTGGCTCTTGATGTGCCTGTGTTTCGTGTTGCCGGCAGTGCCGTCCTACGTGGTGCTTGCCGGACCGCTGAAGAGCAACGGCGCGCTCCCACGCATGATCTCGATGATCATGTTTGGCCTGGTTGTTCTGGGCTTCTTGGTCTACCGGAGAGCACCGACGCACCGACCATCGCTGAATCCCGGCGCACTCATCCTGCTGGCGTACTGGTTTCTATGGTTGTTGCTGTACGGCGTGGGATTGCTTTCGGGTGGTGATTACACCGTTGCGACAAGTCGCACCCGAGCGATGATCACGCTGACTTCGTATGTGGGTGTAGGACTTTATGTAATTGCCCGAGTCCGAACTCAACGGGTTCGCATGATCGTACTGGGTTCACTGGCGGCCGGTCTGAGCTTCGCCTGTCTTGTCGGCTTTCTCCAGGGCGTGTCGACGGTCGATTTAAGGTATCTTTTCCAGCCGCCTGGCTTTGTGCTGAACACCGACGACCTCACGCTCAGCCAACGAGATGGAGCCACACGAGTGCGCGGCACGTCCTCGCATCCGATCGAGTTCTCTGTGTTGGCGGCATCCTGCATTCCGTTGACGATCTATCTCTCCCGATATTCGACGCGGCGATCCGCTCGGATTCTGGCGGTGGGGGGGTGCATTCTGGCATTGCTCGCCCTGCCCGCGTCTGTTTCGCGGACCGGCATCATCGCGGTGATCGCGGCAATGATGGTGTACATGCTTGCCTTTCGAGTACGCGTGATACTGCCGGCGATACTCATCGCGGCAACTGCCATCGGCGCGTACACTGCCTCGTTCCCGCACATCACCACGGCTTTGTGGCAGACGATCACGGGGTCGGCCGAGGACAACAGCATCAAGGGACGCACCGCAGACTACGCGGCCGTGGGAGATCTGCTCCGCGAACACCCACTGTTCGGGCTGGGACTTGGCGGGTCCCCGCCCGAAGCAATCGGCTTCTTGGACAACGAATGGATGCAGGCGATCGTTCAGGGCGGGTTGATGGGTCTCGCGGCGATGTCGCTGGTGATGTGCGGCGCCTTCTTCGGTATTTCGGCATCATTGCGTCGGGCCACGTCGCAACAAGAGAGAGAACAGGCCTACATGCTGGGAGGGATCGTTGTCGGGATTGCGGCATCGAGTTTTACGTTTGACTTGTTCGCTTTCGCTCAGGCTTCGACGCTTCTATTCGTTGTCTTCGGCTTATTGTGGGCCCCCTTTCGGTGTCAGCTGGATCTGCGCTCACAGGTCGCATGATGTCGCGGCGGTCCGCGACTTCCACTTCGCGTTTCGTATCCGGAAACGGCAGGGGTGTGGCCGAATGAACGCAGATGGAGTATCGCGCGTGGACCTGCCGAGCCGTACACTTCCGTGCATGAGGCGAGTCGGTGTGGCATGCCCCGGCGATCCGAATCACCCGACGACTTGGTCTGGCACACCATCGGGCGTCATCGAGGGGCTGAGTGATGCTGGTGCCACGCCGATTGCGATCAACGTGGAGCCACACCCGTTGGTTCGCAAACTTGCCGTGGCGGTTGTAGCTCTAGCCTATCTGCGGCCGAGTCGAGATTTCCGCTCGGCGATGTTTGCATCGAGAGAAGCGGCCCGCGCATCGAGACCGGTGACCGCGCTGCAATCGATTACGGCGCGCCGCAGATTACGGCAAGCGGGCCATCTGGATGGGCTGATTCAGATCGGGACGGGTTTCGAGTTGCTGACCCAAGTGCCGATAGTGACGCTCGAAGACATGACCGTTCGGCAGACTCGGACTCACCCTTATTCCGGCTGGGACTTGCTGTCTCAGAAGACCTTCAACGTTCGTGTTGAGCGACAACGCCGTGCATACGAGACTGCCGTTGCGTGTTGCGTGATGAGTCGTTGGGCGGCGGAGTCGGTCGTAACCGACTATGGAATCGATCCGCAAAAGGTTCACGTCGTCGGTGTCGGTCGAAACCACCAGACGGTTTGTTCGGGCGGGCGGGACTGGAAAACTCCGCGGTTTTTATTCGTCGGACTGGATTGGGAACGCAAGAACGGTGTAGGTGTGTTGCGCGCGTTTTCGCGTTTGCGGGCCGAGGTACCGACTGCGACACTTGATCTCGTCGGCGGTCACCCGGCGTTAAATGAGCCGGGGGTGCGGACACACGGTGTGCTCCGACTGGACGTTTCAAAAGAACGCGAGCACCTCAGTCAGCTCTTCGCGGAATCCACCTGTTTTGTCATGCCATCGATATCGGAAGCTGTGGGGATCGCCTACGTCGAGGCCGCAGCTAACGGACTACCCAGTATCGGAACGAGCCAGGGGGGATCGGACTTTCTCATCGGGGACGGTGGACTGATCGTCGATCCGACCGACGATGAGGCACTCTATACCGCCATGCGTAGGTTGGCGGACCCGGAGACGGCAGCCGAGATGGGTTCGGCCGCCCTTCGCCGTTCTGAAATGTTCACCTGGGAAGCGGTGGCGCGGAGACTGTTGCGTGCCGTCGAGGGGAAGCCCGCGGAGCTCCCGCTGGTCGGACCAATCGGTTCTGCCGACGAGAACGCGTGAATCATTCGGATGCGTCTCATTTCCGGCAAATTGGCGACTTACGACTTCGGAGGGAGGTCATTTGGTGCTGACGGTTTGGCGTGCGCGTCGTGACCAACGATGTGCACGCGAGTTCCTCGAACTACATAGCCGTATTCGATGCGTGGAGAACGAGCGCGAATACGAGGATCTGCTCACGAGCCTGACTCGGCCGAGACAGCCCTACGTGGTTTCCTTTGTCAATGCCCATGCGGCCAATTTGGTCTGGAAAGCTCCGGAAGTGTTTGCGAGTCTTGCCAGTTCAGATCTACTGCTGCGTGATGGCATCGGCGTTGAGATTGCTATGCGCGCGTTTGGTAGGCAAGCGGGTCTGAATATGAACGGTACCGACCTGATTCCCCGAATCATCGGTGAATATCGAGGGCGAGAAGTTGCCCTATTTGGGACAAGATCGCCATGGCTTGATCGGGCCCGCGCGAAAATCGAAGCGACTGGCGCCAAGGTGATCGCTTGCAGGGACGGGTATGCGGAGCCCGGCACTTATGTCGACATTGCTGCTCGTACGCAGCCTGATCTGATCGTTCTCGCCATGGGTATGCCGAAACAAGAGAGCGTTGCGATTGCCTTGCGTGACGAGTTGAGTCACCCGGTCCTGATCGTTAACGGTGGTGCGATTCTGGATTTTCTCGGCGACAAGGTGAATCGCGCGCCGCGGCTGATGCGTAGCGCAGGGATGGAGTGGGCGTTTCGGCTGTACCTCGAGCCCCGCCGACTCGCAGGCCGATACGTCCTCGGCATTCCCACATTCCTCGGTCATGTCGCGCAGACCCGGCTGACCGTTCCCGCTGATGCGTGAATGCGTGGCCGCGGGTCGGCCTACAACGGCAGTCGCGGAGCAGTGCAGTAGTCTCACGCGGAAGTCGGATCGACGGGATTCGTCGATCCAGGCCAGTCAAGCGAGTGCGGAGCCCGTGAATCACCCTTTATCGCCGGACACCCGGTTGTACATTGCAGGCCATCGGGGCTTGGTGGGATCGGCCCTGTGGCGTCACTTTCGGAGCCGTGGATTCACTGAACTGATTGGACGGAGTTCCGACGAACTAGACCTTCGTGATTCGACTGCTACGGCGCGATTCTTTGCCGAGACGCGCCCAGAGGTTGTGGTGTGCGCGGCGGCGCTGGTCGGTGGGATCGTCGCCAATGACTCCAAGCCGGTCGATTTCCTTTCCGACAATCTCCGTATTCAACTCAATCTCATCGACAGTGCGGTCAGCAACGGTGTGCGACGACTGCTGTTTCTCGGGTCGAGCTGTGTCTACCCTAGGGACGCTGAGCAGCCAATCGTCGAAGAAGCACTCCTCAGTGGCCCGCTGGAAGCGACGAACCAGGCCTACGCAGTGGCCAAGATCGCCGGAATCACGCAAATCACCGGCATTCGTCGTCAGCTGAGTCTTCCCTACATTTCGGCGATGCCGACCAATGTGTTCGGTCCGGGAGACAACTTCGACCCGGCGGCGGGGCACGTGGTGCCGGCGATGATTCAACGGTTCCACCGAGCATTGGTAGCCGGAGATCGCTCGGTCACCTGTTGGGGCAGTGGGCGCCCCCGACGTGAGTTTCTGTACGCGGACGACCTTGCTGATGCGTGCCATTTCTTGCTGGATAACTACGATGACCGCGTGGCGATCAATGTCGGCACCGGTGCTGAGGTTTCCATCGAAGAGTTGGCGCGGATCGTCGCTCGCATAGTGGGATACACGGGCGAGATCCGTTGGGACACCAGTAAACCGGATGGTACACCGCGGAAACGCTTGGATACCAGGCGTCTCGATTCGTTGGGCTGGCACGCGCGGACATCGCTCGAGTCCGGGCTCAGGAACACCTACGAGTGGTTCCTCGCCAATACCGATGAAGCTCGCGTCGGGGGAGCGACTCGCGCCGGACTGCCGGCTGAGGGAGATGCGCCAACCTTCAAGGGGCGGCATGGCTGACACGAGTCTTTCCGCCGGGATGCGGTGGAGCACGATATCGGTGGTTGGTCGCGAAGCTACCCGGACCATCTTCACCATCATCTTGGCGCGCCTCATCGGGCCCGAAGACTTCGGCATCGTCGCGCAAGCCCTTGTGTACATCGGGCTGGTCAGTCTTCTCCTGGATCAAGGTTTTTCCAGCGCACTCATCCAGCGCAAGACAGTGGAACCGAGGCTGCCCGGCGCGGTGGTTTCGGTGAATCTCGCCGTTGGCGGTGCGCTAATGGCGTTGACGATGGCGATCGCCCCGCTGTGGGCGTCGTTCATGAATACACCAGAACTCACTCTTGTTCTGATCATCTTTGCGCCGTGTCTGCTTATTCGATCCGCGGGAGTGACTCCTCGGGCGATGCTCATCCGGCACATGAACTTTCGCGCGATCGCGTTTGTGGACGTGTGTTCAGCGCTGTGTGGCGGTGCCCTCGGCCTCGTCGTTGCGATCGGCGGTGGCGGCTACTGGTCATTGGTTGTGCAGATCGTGGCCACCGATGTCGTGATGGTGCTTGCATATGTGGCCTTCGGTGCCGGTATTCTGCCCAATCTTCACCTGCGAGGCGTAAGGGAAATCGCTGGCTTCTCTCTGCGCGCCTTTGCCGCGGGCGTACTACTGAACTCCGTGTCACGCAACATCGACAATCTGTTGGTCGGTAAGTTCCAGGGACCTGAAGCACTCGCATATTACGGCTTGGCGTACAGACTTCTGTTGCTGCCGGTGCAACTAGCACTCAGCACTGTCTCGACAGTGCTGTTCCCGGTGTTCTCTCGGCTTGTGGATAGCCTCGACGCGCTCAGCGCGGAGGTCGCGCGCACTACACGGGTTGTGGCGGCCTTGGCTTTACCAGGCATGGCACTTGTCGCAGCAGCGGCGCCGCAGCTCGTATTGGTGCTCTTCGGAGAAGACTGGAGCCCGGCGATACCGATCATTCAGGTGCTCGCCGTCGCCGGTGCGCTGCAGGCGATTTATCAGTCGACGACGACGCCGCTTGTGCTCGGACTCGGCCATGACAGGATGAACCTGCGATTCGCCTGGATCACGACGATCGTGACGACAATTGGCATCGTGTCTGGCCTACCATTCGGGCCGCTCGGCGTCGCGATCGGCTATACGGCGGCCACGGTAGTGCTGGTCCCGGTCGAGTGGTTTATTCGGCGGCATCTGCTGGGTACGAGGTTCGCCGACCAGGTGACACCGCTACTGCCTGCCGTGCATATCGCCTTGTGGATCGTGGCATCCTACCTGGCTGTTGCAATCGCGATCCCCGGCCACGAGCTGATCACACTCGGAGCGGGACTCGTCGTCTCGCTGGCGGTCGGGGGCCTGATCTTGCGGTTTGTGCATGGTGAGCTGCTTCGTGAGTTGATCGACATGTCGAAGCGGCTGTCGGGCAGGGCTTCGAACACCGGAGTCGAGGAAGAGACGGCGAATATCGACGACAAGCAAGAATGAGCTGCATCCGCGCTCGACTGATGACCAGTCAGGTCGTTTTGGTGGTCAGCAGAAGAGGATTCGGAGTCAACCGAGTCTCGTACGAGTCACCGTTCACGGTCGCGATCGCCTTGCCGTACATGTCTGTGACCACTGTCTGTTGGCCACCACTAAGCGGCAATTTTAGTTCTTGGGGAATCTGGCTCCAGGCGACCGTGACGACGGTGTCCGGAGTATGAAACTTGTATGCGAAGGGACCCGGCGGTGAATCCGAGCGGCCATCGAGAATGATCTCCATCGAAGTGGCTTGTCCAATCGACTCATTGAGATGTCGCATCGCAATCGCGACCGGCCGGGCTCCGTGCTGGGGCGATGAGTCGAACCATCCGCCGTTGTAATTATCGGTGTCGACCATAAACATGTGGTACATCCGCGCCATGCCAGCGCGGATCGCCGCCATATTCAATCGAACTGTGTACGCCGCCTGCTGTTCCAAAGTGACGGTCCCGTTCCCATGTGCTGCAGCTCGATCGGGCGGGAACTTGCCGCCTTGCGCCTGCGAGATCTGGTACCCGGCCTCAGTCACCCAGATCGGCTTGTGGACACCGAACTTGAGGAGTACCTCAACACATTCCTCCAGGGATTCGCCCGCCACCCAGGTTCCCCAGGTCTCCTTCACAAGCTGTTCCGGTGGCACGTTGTCGCTATAGATGTGCACCGCCACGACGTCGAAGCTGTCCAGCCGATTGGCGGACTGGAGTTTCGCCAACGTCAACTCGAGAAATCCCGGGGCGGCAGCAGATGCGCCGCCGGCCGCGAAGCCGACCACCGTGACCGTCGGCCACCGTGACTTTATGTGGTCATAACTGGCGAACAGCACCTGAGCGTAGAGGTCGGCGACCTGTTGCTTGGTGCCCACGAAACCATAGCCGAAATTGGGTTCGTTGCAGATCTCGACGGTCTGGATCGGGTGGGATGGAAGGGTGGGATTTTGAGTCCAGAATGAACCGCCGGGGCCGAAGCGGTCCATGGTTCGATCGATCTGCTTCAGATATGCGGCGATGAACGCGGCGTCCGACGCGGCGGACGCACGGCCGACCTCGGGAGTGAAGTTCAGCAGGACATCGATGTTGTTCTCTGCGCAAAATGTCATCACGCGGTCCGACATCACGCCGCCAATGCGATAGTGTGTCAGGCCGAGCTCGTTCACCTGCCGTGGTAAGTCAACGATCTCGTTCCAGGAATACAATCCGATCTGGAAGAGTTCACCGGGTTTGCTACCGGCAGGCTCTTGATCATTGGGCGCAGCAGAATCGCCACACCCCGCGAGCGCTATTGTTGTCCCCCCCAAGACCGTCAGGGTGGTCCACTTCATGAACTCGCGTCTGGTGGGTGACATTGTGTGGAGCCTAACGCGAGTCGTGGTGGTTCGTTGGTTGAGCGACCGACGTGGTCAATTGCGGAGCTCCCGGGATGTCGAAGTCCAACCCGGCAGTGCTGGCTTGTCGATGACGCCCAGGTCGCCGCGTTCCACGGCAAGCATGTCGGCGTCGACCATGATCTGCACGAGTTGAGGGACCTGCACCGTCGCATTCCAGCCGAGTTCGGTGCGCGCTCTTGATGCATCACCGATGACCGAATCCACCTCCGCGGGCCGCAAATACCGGTCGTCGAATCTGACGTACTGTTGCCAGTCGAGATCGACATGGGCGAATGCCATCGACAAGAAATCTCGCACCGAATAGCCGGTGCCAGTAGCCAGAACGTAGTCCGCGGCTTCGTCGGCCTGGAGCATGCGCCACATGCCCTCTACATATTCGGGGGCGTATCCCCAGTCACGAACTGCGTCGATGTTTCCCATCCATAGGTGCTCGTCGAGTCCTGCGTGAATGCGGGCGACCGCGCGGGTGATCTTCCGCGTCACGAAAGTCTCTCCGCGCCTGGGTGATTCGTGGTTGAACAAGATCCCGTTGACGGCGTAGGTTCCGTACGCCTCGCGGTGGTTGCGCGCAGTCCAATAAGCGAAGACCTTAGCGACCCCATACGGTGACCGCGGGTGGAAGGCGGTGTTCTCATTCTGTGGAGGTGGCGATGCGCCGAACATCTCGGAGGTGGCCGCTTGATAGAAGCGACACGACAGTCCGGTCCGTCGGATCGCCTCGAGCATACGGAGTGTTCCCAGACCCGCGGTTTCCGCCGTGTACTCGGGTTCGTCAAAACTCACGCGCACATGCGATTGCGAAGCGAGATGATAGATCTCATCAGGTCCGATCTCTGCCAGCAGGGTGGATAGCCGAGAGCCGTCGACCACGTCGCCGTAATGCATGAACAGTCGGGCGCCGCGTTCATGCGGGTCGACGTATAGGTGGTCTATCCGGCGGGTATTGAAAGTGGAGGCACGCCTGATAATGCCGTGAACCTCGTATCCTTTGCCGAGGAGAAGCTCGGCGAGGTAAGAACCGTCTTGACCCGTGATGCCGGTAATCAGTGCTCGCTTGGTGATCGTTCCCACTCCTGTTGCCGTGTGTCTACGAGATCCACTATCCACTGTTCATAGAGATCGAGCGCGGCGGTCTCCGAGAGGATCTGCTCGGAGTACCGTCGGCCGGCAGCACCTAGGCGTTGCGCCAGAGCGGGATCCGCGGCCAATCGCAGAGCCTCGCGGATGAGCCCTTCGGGTTCGTCAGCCGGCACGATGACTCCGCCCCCAGAGGCGTTGATCTCTCGTGCGGTGAAGCTTGTGGCGTCGGTGGCAGCCAATACAGGCCTGTTGGCACGGAAATACGATGTGAGTTTGCTTGGCACTGCCATCTGTCCTACTCCAGGCAGCTCGTTCACCAGCAAGACATCTGCGGCGCCGAGTGCGGCGGGGAAATCGTCCTCGTCTACCGGTGGTAGGAACTCGAGATTGGAGAGGCCTTCCCCGGCTGCTTGGAGTCGGGCGCGCTGATTTCCGTCACCGAGAAGAACGAAGCGCGTCCGCTCACCACGTTCGCCGGCAATGCGCGCTGCCGCGACTACATTCTCGAGGCCCTGTTTGTGGCCCATATTGCCGGCGTGGAGTACAACGACTTCCTCGGGCAGCCAGCCATGACGGCGACGGAATTTCAGACTCGCCGCGGGATCGGGTTCGTGTACGTGCGACCAGTTCCGAATCTCTCGGATCTGTCGGGGATCGATACCCAACTGGTCGACCAGCGTTCCCGAGAATCCGTTGTGAATGACTGCAATTTGATCGGCCATTCGTAGGGTCGAGGATTCGACCCATTGCATCAGGTTCGCTGATCGTCGGTTCATGATCCCGGTCTCTGAAACGCCGCGGCCGTACAGATCGTGAACCAGGATACCGATGGCGGGGCGGCTTGGTGTCAGGCGTGCACGCGCCATGGTGGCTGCAGATGCGATCAGTGGCGGGCTGACGCAAATGACCACGTCGGGCCTGTTCCAGCGGGTCGTCACCACCTGCAACCCGAAGGTCAACTCCATCAACATACGTCCGAGAACGGATGAGTGTTTCGGCACATGATGGTTGAGTCGCCTGATTGCTACACCATTGGTGCTTTCGTTCGCGCGAATGCGCGATCTCGAAATACGTTGCCAGCGTGGGTAGTGTGGCACTCCGGTGAGGACTTGGACCTGATGTCCACGGTCGGCCAATCCGGCGGCGAGGCGAGTGGTGTAGGGAGCGATACCGGTTGGTTCGGGCGCATAGTTGATCCCGACTAGAGCAATGCGCAAAGCTCGACGGGTCACGCGTGGAGTCTACCGAGATTGGCGGTGGCCGTGGCGTTGGATCCCGCCTCCCGGTTCGCACCAAATGCCGGATTTCGAGGTGGATCGCCTGATAGTGCCTGGGATAGCGCAAATCGACATCCGAGGATTCGTTCGGATGGACGACACCGGCCAACGTGTCTATTGCTTGTTGACCAACGTCGCGAGTGTTACCGTGTGCTCCACTTGCTGCGGTGGCCTACCTCGACCGCGACACAGTGAGCTGATCACCAACCAGGACTCTGCACGAATGCGATGGTCCGGTCCGGCGTTCACATCCACATTGACCGACACCGACGAAAGAGCAGTATTGCCGTGACGGATCAAGCTTCGATTGGCGCCGAGGATGTCTCACCTGTGCGGACCGCCGAGGCGGAACTTGTCCCGCAGGGGCTTGCGCGCCGGGTCCTGGTGAGTGCGTACAGGATTCGACGCCTCCGCCCTCTGGTGCTGTGGTTGCTCCGACGCTTGGAGGGTTCTGAATACAAGTCGCCGACGCTCCGCGTGATCTTCCGCAAGTACTGGGATGTGGAGATCGGGATGTATTCGATGGGATCGTGTTTCACGCCTTGGATGATCGACCCAAAAACGACGATCGGGCGGTACTGCTCGTTCGGTCCCGGCGTGCGGACTGTGAACGGTAATCATGCGTTGCGCCTGAAATCGACCAGCGCAGTGTTCCATAACCCGATGTTCGGTCTGTGTGATGACTGGATCGGCGACGAACTGAATCCGCTGGAGATCGGTAGCGATGTCTGGATCGGGGCCAACGCGGTGGTGCTGCCTGAAGTGAATCGAATTGGGCATGGAGCGGTGATCGGTGCCGGAGCTGTGGTGAGCAAGGATGTGCCTGACTACGGTGTCGTCCTGGGCAATCCCGCCCGGCTGATCAAAAAGCGATTCTCAGACGAGAGGATCGCGGAGTTGCTCGCCGAGCGCTGGTGGGACAACGATGTTGAGGAACTCGCCCATCGCATACCTGAGTTCCAGGAGTTGCTCGAGGACTGATCACCCTCCGGGTTTAGTCGACACCGAACTGTCTGAGATAACCGCCGACGATGCTCTCCGCGGCATACTCGCCGGTGTGCGCACTGAGCATTTCGTTCCACAGGTGAACGGCGAATGAGTCGGATGGCAGCGTCGTCGGACGGGGTGTCGCGAAGAGTTGCTCGGCATCCCGCCAATGGACCGGGTAGAAAGCGCGTGTCGGCAACGCGTAGTCGAGCAGGTCGAGTTTGCGTGCGGTCACAGTCAGCGCCATCGGCCCTGTCATGCCCCATTTCGCAGTTGCTGGACTGCGGTAGCCGGTAACCGCATCCCGTGCCTTTCTCGCCCGCCGCCTCCAGGGGTCACCTTTCTGCCAGCGGGTCGGATGCAACGAGTTGGACAGCAGAAGGTGTGCTGCCTTGTGCCCCTGCGGGAGCCGCATAACCGCACCGTTGATTGTCGTGGCGTCCTGCCATCCGAAGACGATCTCGGAGTTGAACTCAAACGGACGGAGGCAGACGACATCGCAGTCGACCCACCAGCCTCCGCGCTGGACCATCAGCGAATATCGAAAGATATCGAAGAATATGCCGGGTCGCACACCCGAGTTCATTAGTCGGCGGAACTCGTCCCGCCGGACGATACAATCCGCGGCGAGAAGTTCGGTGCCGACGGGACATTTCCTACGTCGTCATCGTACGAATACAGGTGAACCCGATGGCCGTTGCGCAGGAACGATGTAATTGAAAGACGTTCCATGCGGGACAGGGGTTTACCGAACCACAGCATCTGTATCGGTTCGCGTTGCTCGTGCATGGATTCTGGCCGATCTCGCGCGGTTAGCCGGAATGCCCGATCTCAGGGATCTCAGTCACCAACTGCGGTTGCAGATGGAGGTATTCGGTCGTCTTTCGCTTCTGATCGATGTCTCGGAAGACGCGGCTGACTTGCTCCTCCGATAGCTCCGCGGCAGCGGCGATTTGGCCGACCGGGATGTCGTTGTTTTTTCCGTACAGACACAGATCCATTCGCTGATGGGGAAGCGAGAAATAGAACTCCTCCTGGGACTGCGGCATCGAATAGGTGTCCGTCGTTGACGGACGATTCTGGATGGGTTCCGGCACACCGAGATAGGCTGCAAGCGCGTACACCTGGCACTTGTACAGGTGGGCAATGGGCTTCAGGTCGGCTGAGCCGTCGCCAAGTTTGACAAAGAAACCCTGGTCGTATTCAAGGCGGTTTGGGGTTCCGGTCACGATGTAGTTCAGCCGGTCCGCGTGGTAGTACTCGAGCATCTTTCGCACACGCTGCTTGAAGTTGGTCGCGGCGACGATGCCCAGGTATGCCTCGGCGGTCAGGCGATGAGTCGACTGCGTTCCGTTAGGAGCCTCGACCACCACTGAGTGGAGCCGGAACGAGTCCGAGTCAACGACGCTCGGCAACACGATCTTGGATCGGTAGTCGGGACCGTATTCGGGGCACACCAAGCGGATGGCGTCGTCGCGTCGTCGATAGCAGCCCGCCGCCTCGAGGATCGGAGAAATCTCCTCGAGTTGGGAGTCGATGCCGAGTGAATCCGACACCATCCGGCTGAAATCGATGGTGTCGTCAGATGACTCCCGTTCCGGCATATGAAGGCCGAAGACCCTGTCGGGACCGAGCGCGCGGACACAGAGCGCAGCCACGACGCTGGAGTCGATACCGCCGGACAGGGCGACGACCGCACCCTTCCTCTTGACTCGCGCCAGATAGTCGGAGAGCGCGCCGACGATCCGGGCTACCTCTGCCTCGGCGTCGATCTCCAGGCTTTTCGGGCCGAAGGTCTGTGTCAGTTCGGTCATGCGAGGAACTCCTCATTGATAGTGGGATCTGCGTCGGTTACGAGGTCAACCGCGACCGTGGCCGGCGGGAGCTGGTGTGGTTGCGGTCTGACCCATTCAGGGGCGGCAACCAGACAGAAGTATGCGAGCTGGGTGGACACCACAGCGGATACTCGCATGTTGTCTGTGTTGCTCATCCGTTGTCCTGCTGAGCGCGTGCACTTCTCAAACAGGGCTGATACGCGGGCGTGATCGAAGACGCCGGCGTCGGCAATCGAGCGCTCGGAGGTGATGTCACCGAACCAATCGGGCGCGGGGCCGGCAAAGAAGCTTGCGGCGTCGGGCGCGCGATAAGGCTGTTTCGGACGATGAAGGATCTCATCGGGGATCACGTCGGCGAAGGCGCGCTTGAGAAGGTACTTCTCCTCGAGGCCGAATAGTTTGTGGTGCGCCGGAAGGGCATTGGCGAAGTCGACGACGTTACGGTCGAGGAACGGGAATCGACCCTCCACCGAGTTTGCCATGAGCATCCGATCGCCCTGGGAGGAAAGAATATAGCCGGCGAGAAGTGTCGTCATTTCAAGCCATTGCGCACGGGTCAACGGATCCCAGTCGCGGCTCTCCGGCGGCATGCGTCCGATCACGTCATCGGTGGTTGACGCCGACATGACAGCTCGCATGTCCGGCGACATCAAGACTTCGATCGCCGATGTCGCCTCCCACCTCGGGCGGTGTGACATGGCAGGATCGGTCGGGTCGAGGTTGCGTCCGAAGAAACTCCGGGCAAACGCAGGCGCCTTGGTGGGAGATCTCTGCATCCACGGATAGAGCAGATCCAACGCGCGCTGACGCACGGTCGAGTCCGCATCCCGGGCCCAAAACGATCGGACTCGGGCTTCGCGGAAGATGTCGTAACCGGCCAGCACCTCGTCGGCACCCTCGCCGGTAACCACGACCTTGTATCCGTTGTCGGACACCAACTTCGAAAGTAAGAAGAGGGGAGCAGGACCGGCGCGCACGATCGGTGCCTCGGTATGACGCACCACCTCGGGAAAGACGTCGACAATGTCCGACGGTCGGACCACGACTTCCTGATGTTTGGTGCCGAGCCGGGTGGACATCAAGTCTTGATATCCACCCTCGTCGAACTCCTCATCGTCGAATCGCAGCGAGAATGTGGCCAACGGTGCTTCGGTATATTCGGCAATCACTGCCGCGGTGACCGCCGAGTCCAGCCCGCCGGACAGATATGCGCCTACGGGGACATCGCTACGCAAGAACCGTAGGCGGGTGGCCTCAACGATCCTCTCGCGGAGTTCTGTGGTGTTCTCTGCCAGCTCTTGTGATGGCTCTTGATGTCTGGCAGGAAACGAAGCCTGCCAGTAGGGCGCCTTCCGGAATCCTTTTCGGTCGAGTACCGCGTAGTGTCCGGGTTCGAGTTGCTCGACTGCGCGGAAGGGCGTCCGCGGTGCGACGGTAGACCAGTACGTGAACGTCTGGCGGAGTCCGTCGTTATCGAAGGACCGATCCACCGTCGGGTGCGCGAACAACGCCTTGATCTCGGAGGCGAACAGCAGGCTTTGGCCAACACGCGTGTAGTAGAGCGGGCGCACCCCGAGTCGATCTCGCGACAGGATGAGCCGTTCGGCCGTACGATCCCAGAGTGCCACGGCCCATTGGCCATTGAACCGTGAGAAGCAGTCAGGACCCCATTCCTCCCACGCGTGCACGATCACTTCGGTATCACTCGCTGTGGCGAACCGATGGCCGCGCGCGCGGAGTTCCTCCGCGAGTTCCAGGTAGTTGAAGATCTCGCCGTTGAACGAAATCCACAGAGTGCCATCCTCATTGCAGAGTGGTTGGGCGCCGCCGGCGGTGTCGATGATGGCCAGCCTGGTATGTCCGAGTGCCGCCGAGCGGTCGCGGAAGTATCCGCTCCCGTCGGGGCCGCGGTGGCCGAGAAGGCTCATCATGGACCTCAGGAGATCGAGGTCGGGCGGCGTGTCCTCAGTGACGATTCCGCAGATGCCGCACATCAGGCGCGACGACCCGAAGTGCGTTCGATCAGATCAATCAGGGTAGAGCGATCGGTATCCGGCAATGTGAGTAATTCGAACTCGGTCAATCGCATATCGAATACATCCTCAATCATGAGGGCCAAATGCATTGCGTGCGAAAAGGAATTGTCCTCCGACCGGCCGAGCGCATCGAAGTCGTCGAGGATGCGCTCGATCTGGTCACGACGCACTGTCGTGCTCTTCGTTACGGACCGCGATGGCGACTGCAGTCGCATAAGCATCGCAGTGTGAGAGTGAGATCGAGATCCGCTCGATGCGGGCTTTGTCGGCGAGTTCGCGCGGGAGTCCTGTGAGGTGTACACGTGGCGCGCCGTCGGCGTTGTTGACGATCTCGATCGAACGCCAGGCCAGCGGGCCATCCCAGCCGGAAGGGAGGACCTTGGCCACGGCCTCTTTCGCTGCGAATCTCGCAGCGAAGTGCCTGCTGGGTACCGCTTTCGTTCGGCAGTAGGCTATTTCGTCGCTCGTGAACCAGCGATTGAGGAAGCGGTCACCACTACGTTCGATCAGCGAATCGATGCGGTTGACGTCGACGATGTCGGTCCCGGCATCAGGCCACATCGTCCGCCTGCTTCTGCGAGACTTGGGCAACCTTCTGAAGGAACGCCGTCGCGGCCACTTCGGCGCCCTTTGCATTGAGGTGGCCGAGATCGGAGGCGTATTCCGGGTAGAGCGTGAAGTAGGTGCCACCCATGTACTTCATCTCCTCGCGCTGGCCGTCAGGGGCCGTTGACTCGATGGCGGCGAGATCGAAAACATCCTCGCCGTACGTATTTCGAATCAAGTTGCTGTACTTCTCCCGCGCCACGTTCTCGGCTTGGCCAAGCCGTTCGCTGCCACCAAGTCGGATCTTGACCCTCTTCTTGAGTGGCGCCTCCATCGTCACCGGGACAGTGGTGTGGATGAGGCGGAGGTTCGGGTAGTCCCGCTGGAGGGCCGACATGGTTTCGCGATAGGCAGCGAACAGCGCGTCGATGTCGGTGTCGGTTGTGATGTCGAGGTAGCAGAGCTTCATCACAGCAACATCGACTTGGTTTGCGAGGCCGCTGCGGAGTGCTTTGTCGAAGTCGGCGAACTTCTTGAGCGGGTACTCGTTTTCGCCGATATGCGTGTGAGCGATGAAGCCGCCCCTGAGGCTATCGCTCGGCTCACCCTCGATGATCGCCGGTGCCGCAATGCCCTGCTGACTGTAGACAGCTGGTATGCCGCTCAAGATGTTCTCGCCGATCGACTGATGACCGAAGAACACCCGGGTCTTGGCGGCTGACGTCAGTTCCGCCGGCGTCGCCGTTGCAGGCGCGTTACCGCTGATTGTCGTGGAGTCGGTACGCCAGACGTTTTCGAAGGCAATTGCGACTGCGGCGACGAGGACGATGACGGAACCGGTCGCAGCGAGGATGAGCGTGCGGCCGCTAGGTCGGCGTTGTGATGAAAGCTTCATGATGGGGTCTCCACGAGGTGAGTATTGATGCGGCCGCGTCAGTCCGAGGGTACTTCGCTGCGGGCGAGATCGCGGAGCCGTGTCTTTGCGATCTTGCCGTTTGCATTCACGGGGATCACGTCGATGATTTCGATGGTCCGCGGAACCATGTGCTTGGGCAGAATTGCGCGGCAATGAGCGAGGATGTCAGCGCTGCTGACGTTTGATCCGGGCCGAGTGGTGGCGAAAAGGGTGATCGCCTCACCGGCTTCGTCGTCGGGGACGCCAACAGCTGCCGCAGACACCAGGTCGGTCATCTGAAGAGCCACGGCCTCGACCTCCTGGCTGGACACCCGATAACCCCAGGACTTGATGAAGTCATCGATCCGGTCGACGACAAAGATGTAGCCGTCTTCATCAACGACTGCCAGATCGCCTGTGCGCAAGCCATTTTTGGTGAACTTATTGGACGAGTCGGCGGGATTTCCGAGGTAACCGGGGCTGATGTTGCGACCGGTCGCGTAGATCTCCCCCTTCTCGCCGGGCGAGACCGGGGTCATGTCTTCGCGCAGTACGCGCAACTCGACGCCAGGGATGCCCTTGCCGATGGACCCAATCCGCTCGGTAAGCATGTCGGGCGGAAGGTACGACAACCGTGCGGTTGCTTCGGTCTGCCCGTACATCACGAATACCTGTGCCTCGGGATGGGCGGACACGAGTTCGTTGATCAACACCGGTGGCAGTCTGCCTCCGGCTTGCTGGACTATCCGCAGTGAGGGGAGCGGTCTGCTGGTGTAGGTGGTTGCGCGCAACAACAATTGAAACGACGAGGGCACTCCCGCCAGGACGGTGCATTCTTGCCCGGAAAGTATCTCAATGGCCGTTTCCGGATACGCAAAACTGTTACACAACACGATGCTCGCCCCTTGGCGGAGGTGCGTGTGAAGGAGCGAGGCGCCGAAGCAGTAAAAGAACGGCAGAATCACGAGGACGCGGTCGGTCCGCGTGAGACCGAGGTAGGCAATGATTGAATCGGTGTTGGCTTGAATATTGCCGTGGGTGATCCGAACGGCCTTGGGTAGATTAGTGGTCCCCGAGGTGAACATGAGCGCCGCGTCGGCGTCGGGGTCGGTTGGCGGCACGGTAGCGTAGGAATTGACCGGCGCGTGGAGTGTGTCATCGGTGATGATCTCGATCCCGCCCAGAGCGCCAATAAACCGCCGCTGTGACCGGCGATCGACCAAAGCTGCACGACAATCAGCGATGTCGAGGTTACGTTTCACGTCGTCGAGCGTTGCCTTGTCGGAGAACGGCACGACGACCAGTCCGAGTTTCATCACGGCAAGGTAACCCGCCACCCAGAACAACGAGTTCGGGCCGATGAGGGCCACGCGCGCGCCTGAATCCAGACGCTGCTCCGCGAGAGCTGCGACCAGTGTGGCTGTCGCAGTCCGGAGTTCCGCGTAGGTGGTCTGCCGCCCGCCGTCGATAATCGCAACGTCCTCGGCGCTGCCCTTCTCCAGCAGGTAATCGGTCGTATTCATACGATCAACTCCTTACGATCGGGCCGGTAGTGAAAGTCAGAACCATGGTGAGAGATTGGTGCGTTACAGAGGGTTGCCATTCGGCTGATGGTCGCGGCGTTCGGCGGAACTGGCTACCCGATCCGGGCTAGGTACGTCACGGCCAGTGTCGTCAGCGTCCAACGGATCGCCTGGGCCTTGCCAATCGGTGTAATAACTGTCGGGATTGACTGTGTAGTTCACGGTGACAGCAGGAAGGTGCCGGATCTGGGAGCGGCGGCTCAGGCGCCAAACGTATTCCCAATCCTCCTTTGGCAGGGTCTCCTTCGTCCGGGGAACAAGGCTGAAACGAGGGTTTGCGCTGCGTCGCACAACGATGCTGTTTGCATCTACGAACGGTTGCCTGCGGAGTAGCTTGCGGTCGAACGGGGTTCCGAGCACATCGAGCGAGGTGCCATCGGGATGAAGCCTCCGGAGCGATGTGTAGACCGCGTCGAGAGCAGGGGCCGAATCGAGCGCTCCGACTGCGGTGGAAAGGTGGTCGGTGGTCCATTGGTTGTCGTCGTCGAGAAAGGCAATGAACTCTGAATCGATGAGATCGACACCGACATTGCGGACCAGCCCAAGTGTCGCGGAGTTCGAGCTCAGAGAAACGGCCGTCAGGCGGGGATCGTCGGGGAGATTGTCGGGCAGTCCACCGCCGTCATCCACCACGATCACCGCCAGATCCTCGACGCTCTGTGCGAGTGCACTTGCGACAGCCGTATTCAGGCGGTCCGGACGCCGATATGTCGGGATGACCACCAGCACCCGCGCGTGTGCGGGGCCGTCGAGTGGGGCGGCGCGCAGCCGGGCCACCTCGGCCCGCTGACGACGTCGGTTCAACAGGGCAGCTCTGGCATGCAGAGATTTGTTGCGTGCCTCGTAGATAGGGCAGCGCCACCGCTGCAGCTCATCTCGGATGCGGGACGAAAGGTCCACAAGGGCGGAGTGGTTGGTCAGCTTCATGTCAAGTCATCCGATCCGCGCTGATGTCAGCGGCGTCGGAGGTAGCCTTCAGCCGTGGCGCACGCGCGCGGATCGTCGCAGGCTGTCCGACCGCGACGGCTCCCGCGGGGACGTCCTTGGTAACGACCGCATTCGCGCCGATGGTGCAACCTGCCCCGAGTATCAGTCCAGAACCTTCGCGAGGGATGATGCAGGCGCCCGCCCCGATTGTTACTCCGTCTTCGACGACCACGCCGAGACCGGAACCAGCCTCAGGCGCGCCCGCTGCGATAGTCACACCGTGGGCGATGTGAACACGTCTACCGATCGTCGTGTCAGGGTGGATCACAACTGCGAGGCCGTGATGCCACAGAAAAACATCGGAAGCCACCTGGGCTTCAGGGGGCAATGCGGTGCTGTACACGACTGCGTTCACGAGTTTGAGAAGTTTGGCGAGTCGATAGCGTCTGCGGCGATGAAGCCGGGTGCTGAGTAACCAGATCTTCTCTGGAGTCATCTGTGATGCCTGTGTGTGGGGAAAGACGTTGAGCGCGCGTGATCGGGTGCACCGATCCACTGGGTGGTCAGGCGCTCAGCTCCGCTGGGCCCTTTTTCTGCTCCACAAACACGATCATGTTGGAGATCGTGTCGAGGTTCTGCGGGACGGTTTCTTCTTCGGAGATGGCAATGTCGAAGTTCGACTCGAGGAACTCGATCAGTTCGAGAATCCCGGTCGAATCGATCACGCCGGCCAGCATCAGTGACTCGTCGTCGCCGGGGAGTCGGTTCGAATCCCCGAACAAGTAGTTGGTGACTATGAAATTGACGACGTCGTCGCGGACCTGTGCCTGCATACCGTCCTCCATGCTTGGGCCATCGCCGGCTACCCGGGTGGTCAGTTTTCCATTACCCGGTTTTCGCAGAGGGGTCCGGAAGCGTTACATACATCCAGACCGAGCCAGGTAGCGCCAACCATAGCACCCAGTGGGGGCGTCGGACATGCGAGCGGGCGGCTGGTCGAGGAATTAATCTGAACAGGCGAAAACGTTAGCTGCAGCAACGAAAATCGAAGGCCCATGAGACTGACGGACGAGCAGTATCCCCATGCTGTGGTTGGTCGTTTTGTGAGACTTCCAAAGGATCGATGGTCAACGCTGCTCGAGCACAGAGATGCTCTGTGAGGGATGACAATTCGTTCGAATAGCGCACAATAAGTAGCGTTCGGTGATGTGATCTAAACGGGAGAGTAAGGTTCGGCGAGTACTCAACAACGCCGCACCGGCCAGTGTGCAATGGAGGGGTGCTCAGGCACCCTTCGCGCAAACGGATGGAATCAGGGGAGAGCATGCAGGCGCCTATCCACGCTAATGACACCGCGGTAGCTATCGAGTTACGTGACCGGTTGATTGCCGACGGGTTGCTCGTACCGACTAGCGAACCCGGTGTCTACGGATTCGGCAGTGGCTTCGAAGAGGTCGTCACGATGGTGACCGACGCTCTTGATCGGACCGCCCAACGGGCCTGTCCCTCGCCGCCTGAGAAGTTCGAGTTTCCGGCAATCGTTCCGCAGGCGGAGTTTCGTCGGTCGAATTATCTCGATGCTTTTCCTCAGCTCGCGGGACTCGTCAGTTGCCTACCCGATGTTCCTGCATCGGCTCGCGCCCTCGGTTCCGCCGATGCCGCTGATGTCTTCGAACATGCCGGATTGGCAATGATCTCCGCTGCATGTCACCCGTTGTATTCCATGCTGGCGGATTCCGAAGTGCGGCCACGACGGATGTTTACGGTGACCGGGCGTTGCTTCCGTCATGAGCCGGCCGCAGACCCGATGCGGATGCAGGCGTTCCGGATGCGTGAGTACGTCGCGGTCGGGACCGAGTCGGAGGTCGCGGAACTCGCGGATAGGTGGTCTGACGCTCTCCCGCAGATGTTCACCGAACTGGGTCTGGACGTCACGACCGAACTCGCGAACGATCCGTTCTTCGGTAGAACCCGACTGATGCTCGCCGCGATGCAGCGAACTCTCGAACAGAAAGTCGAGTTCGTCAATCAGGTGCATCCGGGCCAAGATCCCACTGCGATCGCGTCGGTAAACAGGCCCGGCACGCATTTCGGCGACCTCTTCGCGATCACCGCGGACGGTCAGCCCGCGCACACCGTGTGCGTTGCATTCGGGATCGAACGAATTGCCGTGGCGTTGTTGGCGCATAAAGGCTTTGAAGGTGGGCGAATCCGCGACTGACACTCGTCAGCGTGCCGTTCGGCTGCTGTCGTCGCGTTCCCATGCGCTGGTGCTGCGCGCGGCACGGTATCTCGCGATCGTGGCGAGTGCCAGATATACAGCCGCGTCGACTGCTGATCGGGCACCGCGGACGGACTTGACGACTGCAGACGCTGTGGCGCCCCCGGTCTTCGGTGCTATAGCCGGATTACGCTCGGCCAGTTCGGCATTGCCGCGGTGATGCCGGGTGAGGACCGTGAGTAAACCCGCGGTTGTGGTGGGGGTCGTCCACACCGATGGGTCGGTGTCAACCACGGTCTTCTCCTCGCTGGAGAACAGCGAGTCGACAAACTTGTCATCACCGGTGACGTCTGGGAACGGACCAAATCGGTCGTGGCCCTTCTTGTTCAGACCGTAGACACCTGCCCACCAGAGCGCGTCACGGTGCAGTGGCATTCGCGCGCGGGCGCGGTAGTAGCTTCGGACAACGGCGTCGGCATCATCGAGACCGTATCGAAAGGACGGCCGAGCGGCGAGGACATCACCCTGATCCAGCCGGTCGAGGACGGAAAGTACTGCGCGACTAGTGATCTCGATATCCGCGTCGAGGTATAGGCGCGGCCAGAGCGTGGCGGTCTCGTCTCCGATGTTCAGTGCGAGGGGTTTCGATCCGGTGGGAATCTCGACGACGACCGTCCCTGGGACTTGTCGAGCGCGCTCTGCAGTGTCGTCGGTGCACCCATTGCAGACCACGATTAACTCGATGTAGCCATCAACGGCCGCCTGGCTCAAGGGGGTCAGGGTCTGCTCAATAACGGCGGCCTCGTTGTAGGCGGGCACGATGACGGAGCCTCGTTGTCTTGAGCCCGAGATGAATTGACTGGTCATGCGTCGAGTGGCTTTGGGCAGCTGCTCCCAGCTGCGGCAATTGAGGACAATGCCAAGCCTGCGTCGGTGCGTTGGATCATAGGCTCGAAGGAACTCAGTGAGCGCGACCAGTATCCGGAAGACGGATGTATGCAAGCGGCTGTGGAAATGTCTGAAGTACCGAACTCGGTTGACTGCCAGCAAATCTCCGAGGGCGGGTGATGTACCGGAGCCGCCGAGTTCATGAGCGACCGACGCTGCCGGTTGGTACCTGATTCGCTTGCCCTGCTCGCGAATCCGGCGGAAATACTCGATCTCTTCGGAGTATAGGAAGTACTCCTCATTCCACGGCCCGACTCGGTCTGCGACGTCGGCGGGGATCATGAGCGCAGCGCCAGTCGCCCAATCAACGTTGTGCGGTCGTTCGTAGCTTGCTGGTCGATAGTCGAACTCGGAGAGCGCTGATGGTCGCGCTGTCCAAAGCTTTCGTCCGAACAAAGCGTCACCGAACATCCTGGTCACCGAGGGCTCGAAACGAAGAGACGGATAGACGCTGCCGTCGGAATCCAGAATCGACGGGACGACCGCGCCGATCGATGAGTCCGATTGCATCGTTGCCAACATTTCCGCAACTGAGCCAGGACGGACTCGGAGGTCGGGGTTGAGAATCAACAGCGAATCGCAGTCGCCGCACGCGTTATGTGCGGCGTTGATCCCGCCCGCGTATCCCAGGTTCCCACCGGTGTCGATGGCGATCACATCGTCGTGCTGACGCACGATCTCCAGGGTGCCGTCTGCTGATTGGTTGTCGGCGACGACCACTCTGATGCGGGTTTCTTGCGCTTCATGGCGTAGGTCTCTGATCAACGCTTCGATGTCAGACCCGCTGTTATATGTGACGATGATTACGCAAACATCTGCGTGCGTCGTCTCGTTGACGAATCGTTCAGTGTGTGAAGGCATTTACCTCGCCGCCTGTGTCACGTACGGATCGCCCAGCATGACGTGACTCTAGCCCGGATTGCTGTGCAGGGCTGGGCCGTCAGTAGTAGTAAGGAAATGAATCCCAGTCTGGAGATCGTTTCTCGAGGAACGCATCCCGTCCCTCAACTGCTTCGTCGGTCATGTATGCCAGCCGCGTCGCTTCTCCAGCGAAGACCTGCTGACCCATCAGACCGTCGTCGGTGAGGTTGAAGGCGAACTTCAGCATGCGCTGTGCCGTGGGTGACTTGCCGTTGATCTTACGGCCCCACTCGATGGCGGTCTTTTCCAAGTCGGCATGGGCGACAACACGATTCACGGCACCCATCTGGTGCATCGTCTCGGCGTCGTAGGCCTCTCCGAGGAAGAAGATCTCGCGCGCGAACTTCTGTCCGACCTGCTTGGCGAGGTAGGCGCTGCCGTAGCCAGCGTCGAAGGACCCGACGTCGGCGTCGGTCTGTTTGAAGCGGGCGTGCTCGCGGGAGGCGAGGGTCAGATCGCACACGGAGTGCAGGGAGTGACCGCCGCCGGCGGCCCAGCCGTTCACCACGCATATGACGACCTTCGGCATGGTGCGGATCAGCCGCTGGACCTCGAGGATGTGTAGGCGGCCGCCCTCAGCCTCTACTCGGGCGTCGTCGACACCCTCGACACCGGCCGCGGCGACATCGGAGTCGTGACTAGTGGCGTACTGGTAGCCCGACCGGCCGCGGATACGTTGGTCGCCGCCGCTGCAGAAGGCCCAACCGCCGTCCTTGGGGCTGGGGCCATTTCCGGTCAGCAGAACGGTGCCGATGTCGGGGGAGCGGCGAGCGTGGTCGAGGGCGCGGTACAGCTCGTCGACCGTATGCGGGCGGAAGGCGTTGCGGACCTCGGGACGGTTGAAGGCTATACGGACGATGCCGTATTCACGTCCCTCGCCGGTGTGGCGGTGGTAGGTGAGATCGGTGAAGTCGAACCCGGGGACCGTCCGCCAGGCGTCCGGGTCGAAGGGATTCGCAGTAGCATTGGGGCCGGCAGCACACATGAATGTCAGCCTAGCGACCTGTAAATCTGAGACTGATCAGGCTCTCATTTGCGAAACACAGACATGACTTTCATATATCAAAGATCATTGCAACATGCCGGTTTCTTTGCCACAGTAAGAACATGTCGGGTTGGATCCTATTGGCGATTGTGCTCACCACGTGGGTCACGATTTCGCTGGTGGGTGCCATCTGCGTCGGGCTCGTCATCCGTCAGCGCGATGATATGGAAGCCCCGCAGCACGTGCACTTCGACCAACGCTGATCGAGTTTCTCTGCGCAATTTGCGGGCGGGTCGTCCGCAGTTCGAAGCGTGGTCGTTAGGCTCTCACAATGACCGACGGGACCGTGCGCGATACCTCCACCACTACCGATGATGATCCCCACGAAGGCGGCTTCCGCCCGCACTCGGCCATCACCACCGACCGTGGCGGTCCGCACTACGGCGAGTTCAGCGAGCAGGTCCGCACCCTCATGGACAATGCCCGCTACGCATGTCCCACCGGCGACCTGACGGACGAACTCATCGCTGATCTCAAGGCGATCAACGAGAAGCTCGCCGCGGTTCGTATCGACGAGTGGCATTCACCGGCGGGTACGCGCATCGATCTGCCGTCACGTGGAAACATCACCCTCCCGCCGTACGAAGTCGACGAGGTCAACGACGACGGTGTCATCGCCACCGTCACCTTCCGCGACTTCCACCTCGGCGGCAACAACGCCGCCCATGGCGGTCAGATCGCGGTGGCGTTCGACGACCTCGGGGGCTTTGCGTCGGCGGTGGCCACCCAGGCGGTCTGCCGCACCGGCTATCTCACCGTGCACTACCGGTCGATCACGCCGCTCAACACACCGTTGCAGCTTCACACCTGGGCGGAGAAGGTCGACGGTCGCAAGGTCTCGATCAGGGGCACGCTCAGTGATGGCGAACGGTTGTGCGCGGAGATGGAAGCGCTGTTCATCAAGTTGAAGCCGGGGCAGCCGTAGGACTTCGGAGGTGTGGGTGCCCGCTTCGACTCGACCTCTCGGCTAGCGCCTCGGGGTCGGCTCAACGGGCGGACGGGATCAGCGCAACTCGACGGCCTCCAGCGTCGTACCCGCGGCACGGAGTCGTTCGGTCAGCACGTCGCCGATCGCCGCGGCCGTGGTGAGCACACCGGTGCGCGCCGGCAACTTGTCCCGTTCGAGCGCCAGGGAGAGTGCGCTCTCGGCGAGCATGACCGCGGTCGCCTTGTAGCCGGGGTCGCCCTGCATCCGCATCTGTGAACGGTAGCGGCGGCCGGTGCTCGTGGTGGTGTAGGTTTCGGTGACGAAAAAGCCCTTCTCGCGGGTCTTTTCGTTCGGGCCCTCGCCGGGCTTTGGCAGGAGCCGGTCGAGGAGCTTGCGCGTCGGGCCGAAACTCATTGCGGCCAAACCGACTCCGGTGCCGACGGTGACGACCCCGGCGATCAGTGCGGACAGGCCCGGTGTGCTGCCGACCGCCATCGCCTCGCCGTAGTGGAAGTCCTTGCCGTAGGCGCCGTCGAGCAAAGCGTTGCTACGCCGCACGATTCGGGTGTTGTAGGACGCCATGAAGAACGGGGCCAGCGTTCCGCGCAGCGACGGATCGACCTTCTTGGCGCTGACCGGCGAGATGTCGCTGGGTTCTGAGGACAAGCTTGCGCGCGGGGTGTCGGTGGGCGTCCCGGACAACGCCTGCGGGTTCATCAGCAGCCGACGGGTTTCGGCATCCTTGGACTGTTCGGCGATCACCCGCATCGAATCCACGGTGCCGCCGGAGACTCCGCCCTTGAACGACTTCACGATCATCGTCGTGTCGGTGAGGGTGCCGGCGTCGTCGTCGGCGATCTTCTTGTAGAGCGTGTAGACGCCGAGATCGGAAGGGACGGAATCGAATCCGCACGAGTGGACGACGCGGGCACCGGTGGCGACGGCGGTGTCGTGGGCCTTGGCGATGGAGTAGTGAACGAACGGGACCTCGCCGGTAAGGTCGACGTAGTCGGTGCCCGCTGCGGCCGCGGCGACCACCAGTGCTTCGCCATAACGCAGGTAGGGTCCGACCGTGGTGCAGACGACGCGGGTGCGCGCGACCATCGCGTCGAGCGCGGCCGGCGACGATGAGTCCGCGACGACCAGCGGCCAGTCGTGGGCGGTCTTCGGCAGGCGTTTGCGGGTGGCGGCGAGCTTGGTCTCCGACCGCCCGCCGAGCGCGACCTTGGTGCCGGTCGGTGCGTGGTCGGCGAGGTAGCGGGCGGTCAGCTCGCCGACGAAGCCGGTGGCGCCGTAGACGATGATGTCGAACTCGCGGTCGGTGCTTGGTGTGGTTCCCCCAGTCATGGGTTCGACTTTAGCGGCAGGTCGCCTCGTTTCGACACGCTCGCTCGGCTGGCGCCTCGCGGAGCTGCTCAACGAGCGGGTGAGGACGCTGGCGGCTGGCGCCTCGCGGAGCTGCTCGGCGAGCGGGGGTGTGGACGCTCGCTCGGCTGGCGCCCCGCGGGCTGGTCAACGAGCGGCGGTGGGGCCTAATTCCCCAGCCGCTTCGCCGCCGCTCGGGCTGCGAATGGCGCCACGAACAGCATCAACAGCACCCGCAGGATCTGTGCGGCCACGACGAACGCGACGTTGCCACCGGCGGCCGTTGCCGCCGCGAGGACCGCGTAGATGCCGCCGGGGGTGGTGGCGAGGTAGCAGTCGAACATCGACTCGCCGGTCCACGCCGAGAGAGCGACGCCGAGGAGCGCGCAGCCGACGCCGATCGCCAGGATCAGGGCCAGCGCTGCGGGCAGTACCCGGCCGATCGCGCGGAGGCGTTGCATGGTGAAGCCGAGTCCGGCCTGCCAGCCGATGATGGCGTAGGCGAGGGTGAGCAGGATCGTCGAGACGGCGGCGTCACCGGCCAGGCCGGTCAGTTCGGCGACCGTGGCGATCGCCATGGAGCCGAGCAGGCCTGCGGCGGGCAGGTGGATGCGTCGTCCGACGGGGATGCCGATCCCGATGCACACCGCCAGCAGCAGAAGTCCCCACCCCTGTTGGGTCGTCGACGGCGCGGCGACGTCGCCTGCAGAGGCCGACGCCCCGAACACCAGCGACGCCACCAGGGGAATGGTCACCGTGACCAGCGCGACCCGCAGGTACTGGATGACCGCGACCATTCGCTCGTCGCCGCCGAGTTCGCGGGTCAGGACCACCAGGCCGGAGGCGCCGCCGGCCACCAGCGCGAGCGATCCGGTCAGCGGGTCGACGAGTTTGTGTAGTCCGAGAAACGCGCCGCCGGCGACCGACAGCGCCAGGGTGCCCAGGCCGATGACCAGCACCGGAAACCAGCTCGACCCCAGCCCGGACAGCGTTTCAGGGTCGGCCATGGTGCCGATGTAGACGCCGAGCACCCCTTGCGCGGCGAGCATGATCGGGCGGGGGATCGCGGGGGTATCCGGGTCGTCGTCGGTCGCTTCGGTGGTCTCGGCAACCTTGCGGCTGGGGGCGAAGCCGACGATGGCGAGAATCCCGGCGACCACCAGTCCGGCGAACAGCGCCGCAGCGTCCACATCGAGAAGTTCGAGAAGATATGTCGCGATCGCGGTGAGGAGGGCCAACACGATCCAACGACGCACTGGGTCGAGGGTAATGGGCGCCGCAGAGGCTCTTGCGGTGGGTGGTTTCGACCCGCGCTCGTCGTCGCGGCTCAAACATCGGCGGGGGACTCAAGCTAGTTCCTCGTCGAGCTGCTCAACCCGGGGTGGATGGGTTCCGACGTGAAGTGGTGACCGCTGTCGACGTAGATGCTCCCCTCAGCTCGGCTTAGCCCGGTCGAGAAGATCGGCAGTGGCCATTCCCTGCGGGAGCTGCAGCCGTGTCGCGACCCTGCGGGCTGGTTCCCGTGGCGGGCGGACCGTCCCGGTGGCTATCAGGGCCTCGAGCTCTCGGGGAGATCGGTGCTTCGCGAGGCCGAGATGCCGATCCACGGCCTCGCGAACAACATCCTGCTGCGACCGTCCCGTGCGCTCGGCCTCACGGCGAACGGCGCCTTGAGCCTGTGGGCTGAGTCGCAGGTTTATTGCCATGCAGAAACGGTACCGCTGCGATTCCGCTTAACAGAACTGCGCATTGGATGCGCCGCTCGGATTTGCGCCGCGTCACTGAATTTGTGCCACACCCACGTTCAGCGCGCCGAACGACTTCGGCCACGCGCCGTAGAACCGCTTGTTGGCGGTGATGCTGAGACCGGCGTCGGTGAGCTCGCGGGGGATGTCGCGGGTGAGGCGGCAGCCCCCGGCGATGCGTTGCTCGAGGGGATCGAGGCGGTGCTGCCAGCGGCGGACCTTTTCGTCGGGAGCGAGGCCATGCTCGAGGAAATGTAGGGTGCCGTCGTCCTTGACGACTCGTCGGACCTCGTGGAGTGCGGCCTGCAGGTCGGGGATGGTGCAGAGGGTGAAGGTGGACAGAGCGGAGTCAAAGGTGTTGTCGTCGAAGGGGAGTCGCTGTCCGTCGAGGCCGGCTCGCGTGATCGGGATGGTGGATTCCTTGATTCGGTCTTCGGCGAGGTGCCAGCCGCCGTCGGAGGGTTCGATGGCTGACACCCTGGTCACGGTGTCGGGGTAGGCGCCGACGTTGAGGCCCGACCCGAAGCCGAGTTCGACGACCTCGCCGTGCAGGCCTTCGCAGGCCCACTGGCGGATGGGGAAGAGGGCTTTGGCGCCGCATGTCAGGTTGATGACGCGGGGGAGAATGCGGTCGTCGTAGAAGCCCATGGGGTGAGGGTAGTGGGTGTATGTGGGTTCCCGTTTCGACCAGCGTCGGGCTCGCTGCGCTTGCTCGTCGCGCTCAACGGGCGGGGCAGCGAGCGGTTTGGACGGGCTCAGCCGCCGAAACGGGCCCGCTCTACTGTGGACGCTATGAACCCATCGACCCTGCAGGCCCGGGTCATCGTCGACGAGATGATCCGCGGCGGTGTGTCCGAGGCGGTGCTGTGCCCCGGCTCCCGGAACGCGCCGCTGGCGTTTGCGCTGCATGCGGCGGACTCGGCGGGGCGGTTGCGGCTGCATGTGCGGATCGACGAGCGGTCGGCGGGATATCTGGCGCTGGGGCTGGCGATGGCGTCGCGGCAGCCGGTGCCGATCATCATGACCAGCGGGACCGCGGTCGCGAACATGAGCCCGGCGGTGTTCGAGGCGAACTATGCGCGGGTGCCGTTGGTGGTGGTGAGCGCGAACCGGCCGTACGAGTTGCTGGGGTCGGGCGCGAATCAGACCGTCGAACAGTTCGGCATCTTCGGCACGCAGGTGCGCGCGACGATCAGCCTCGGCCTGGCCGAACAGGACCTCGACACCAACAGTCAGTGGCGCTCGGCGGTCGGGCGTGTGCTGGCCGCGGCCCGTGGTGCGCGCACCGGCAATGCCGGGCCGGTTCAGTTCGACATCCCGCTGCGCGAGCCCCTCGTCCCCGAAGCTTCCGACTCCGCATCCGATGACCTCGACAGCGGGGTTTTTGCCGGCCGTCCCGACGGGCTGCCGTGGACGCAGGCGCCTGTCGGCAAGCTCGACATCCCGCTGCCCATCGACCTCTCGCTCGACACTGTCGTCGTCTCCGGTCATGGTGCCGGGGTGCATCCGGCGCTCACGAACATCCCGACGGTGGCGGAACCGACTGCGCCACATGCTCATACGCCGCTGCATCCGTTGGCGCTCAACTCGATCCGACCGCAGCAGGCGATCATCTGTGGGCGCCCGACCCTGCATCGCGGGGTGTCGCGGCTGCTGGCCGACCCCGAGGTGCAGGTCTACGCACTGACCACCGGGCCGCGCTGGCCCGACGTGTCCGGAAACGTCTACGCCACCGGCACGCGCGCCGAGCCGGTCGGCGAGCCGCGCGAGGAATGGCTCAAGGAATGCGCCGACGTGCAGCAGCGGGTGCTGAGCGCGGTCGACGCCGAACTCGACGACCCGGCCGCCCCGACCGGCCTGCACGTCGCGCGCGTGGTGAGCGCGGCGATGCGACCCGGCGACCAACTCGTGGTGGGGGCGTCGAATCCGATCCGCGACGTCGCGCTGGCCGGACGGGTCACCGACGGGGTGCGGGTGCTGTCGAATCGGGGGGTCGCGGGGATCGACGGCACCAATTCGACAGCGATCGGGGCTGCGCTGGCGGTCGACTCCGGGCGCACGGTCGCGTTGATGGGTGACCTGACGTTCCTGCACGATGCGACCGGGCTGGTCATCGGACCGGGCGAGCCGCGGCCGTCGTCGTTGCGCATTGTGGTGGCCAATGACGACGGTGGTGGCATCTTCGGGCTGCTCGAGCAGGGCGACCCGCGATTCAACAGCGGACCGTACGCCGGTGCCTACGAGCGGGTGTTCGGGACGCCGCACCGCACCGACCTGGCGTCGTTGTGCGCGGGTTTCCATCTCCCGCATCGTCGGGTGACGGTGGGTGAGCTGTCGGCGGTGCTTTCGGAGCCGGCGCCTGCTGAGGGGATTGAGGTCGTGGAGGTGGCGACCGATCGCGAGCGGTTGCGTGCGGTGCATGCGGCGATTGCTGCGCGGGTGGGGTAGGGCGGTCATCTGTTCTGGTCGCACATTGCGGTTTGCCGAGCGACGGTATAGAGCCCGGTTCTGAGGCTCCTCGACATCGACACCGCCGGGGCCGGCCAATACTGCATTATTCGACGACATGGTCGGCTCGCAAGAAGCCCCGGCCGACGAGGTGGGGGAGGCCGGGGCTTCAAATGCCGCAGTTTGGGAACTGTGCACTCAGAATCGTACCGGCGCAGCTGATGCCGTGTCGGGGAATGGACTTTGCGACGGCACCGTAATCCAGCCTGGGTGACCTACAGGTGATGTCGGGATTTGTCACCCGGGGGGAGTCTTGTGGTGTCCGGTGAGTTGTGCCTGCATGGTTGCATCGGAATTGGTTGTTTGCCACAGTAAACGCCGTGACGGTGTGGATCGGGGTGGCGCTATTCCTGACGGTCTGGGCAACCGTTGCGATCACCGTCGCTCTCATGGTGGGTCGGGCAGCACGTCTGCGTGAGGAACGCGAACGCGTGGTCACCACCAACGACGACAACGAATCAGATGACGACCACCTCCCACCCCGCGACAGTCTGCCGTGAATCAATCGACCCTGGGTCAAGCGTCGGCTGAGGGCTGAGTTTCGGTGGCCTGCAAGGAAACGATGATGTCGCGCAGTGGTTGGGGCCGGCCGTAGTGAAAGCCTTGCGCGTAGTCGCAGCCCGCGGCGCCGACTGCGGTTGCCTGGTTGGTGGTTTCCACGCCCTCGGCGATGACTCGCATTCCGGCGGCGTGGACCATGGACACGATCGCGCTGAGAATGTCGTGGGCTGCCGTCGTCGTATCAAGGGCTTCAATGAATGCGCCCGCAACCTTGACGAAGGTTGCCGGCATCCGCGAGAGCTCGCTCAAGGATGCTGTGCCGGTGCCGAAGTCATCGAGAGCGACATGAAATCCCGCCGCCCGCACCTTCTGTAACGCATCTTGGAAGGTGTCGTCGCGGGGGATCACGGCGCTCTCCGTGATCTCCAAGCAAACTCGCGCGGGCTCGATGGCGAGGTCTTCTCCGATGCGGGTGAGGAATTTACCGTCGTGCAGAGTCCGCCGAGATACATTGATACACAACAGTGTTGATGCCAACTCCGGGTGTGTGGCGATATGAGTGGTGGCTGTACGAAAGACAAAGGTGTCGACGTCGTCGATGAGGCTGGATTCCTCGGCGATCGGAATGAACTCGCCCGGCGACACCACTCCCAGATCCGGATGTGACCATCGCGCCAACGCCTCGAGGCCGACGAGCTGTCCGGTCGCGCTGTCCACGATCGGCTGGTAGTGTAGTTGCAGCGGGTCATGTTCCCCGTCGAGCACTCGCCGTAGTGCTTCCTCGATCTGCTGGCGGCGCTGCCGCTCCAACAGGTGTCGCGGTTCGAACATGACTGAGACCGTCGGTGATCCTTTTGCCTGATAGAGCGCAATGTCGGCGTTACGCAGCAGCTCTTCGGCGGTGTAGCTCGACGATCCGGAATCGGTTGCAGTGGCGATGCCCACGCTCATATCCACGCTGCGCAGCGGCTCGGTGCGGCCGTTGATCCAGACGGGTCCGACCATGGCCTCGCGCAGACTGTGGGCAATTCTGTGGACGGTGGTGTCGACATCGCCGGGCGGCAGAAGCACGCCCAGAACGAACTCGTCGCCGCCGAGTCGTCCGGCCACTGATCCTGCGGGTTGGGCCCGGTGCAGTCGTTGGCCGACGGTGCGCAGTACCTGATCGCCGGTGGCGTGGCCCAGTGAATTGTTGACCAGGCTGAACCCGTCGAGGTCGATGTAGAAGACAGCGAAGACCGCATCGGAGTGCAGGGCGGCGAGCATCGTGTCGAGAGCTGTGATCAGGCCCGCCCGGTTGAGCAGTCCGGTCAGGTAGTCGTGGCTGGCGTCCCAGGCCAGTCGTGTCGCGGCCTCGTGTCGGTCGGTGACGTCGGTGAAGGAGACCAGGGCTGAGGGGGTGGAGTCATCGAGGTCGATGGGCCGGCAACTACAGGACAGCCACCGCGGGCCGCTGGGTGTGGTCACGGTCGCGGTGATGTCGCGGATCTCCCTACCGGTGGTCAAGCACGTCTGGATCGGTGAGTTGCGGTGATCAGCGAAGGTCATGGGCACCGTGTGTACCGCTGCTCCGGGTACCGCCTCGTGGCCCAGGAGAGTGATGGCGGCCGGATTGGCCAGTTCGATGACGCCGGCGCCACCGACCACGAGCACCGCCTGGTGCAGTGAGGACAGGACTTTTCCGAGTCGCTCGATCAGCGGACGGCGAGTGGCCTCAGCGACGATCAGGTAGCCGTCACCGGTGGAGGTGACCGAGATGTGCGCGACGAACGCCGTGCCGTCTGCGCGGTGGTGCACCTCATCGATCGTGCCGCCCACCGCGAGGATGGCGGCCGGGTCGATGTCGGCGCCGATCGCAGCGGCCACGGACGCGCCGATCGCGTTGTGCGCAGCATGCCCGTAGAGGTGTTCCGCGGCGGGGTTGAAGCTCTGCACCTGCAAGTCGAGGTCGATGCTGATCACCGCGTTGCTCACATGATCGAGGAGCGCGGCTTGGCGGCGCAAGGCGGCCTCGGCCTCCTTCGCCGCCGTCATGTCTCGAAGAATCACCTGGAACGCGGGCTCGCCATCCCACATGGTTCGCACTGACGTCACTTCCATGAGGCGGACCGCGCCGGTGGTATCGACCATCATGGTTTCTTCCGGCACGGTCGATGCGCCCGGACGGTCTCCCATACTCATGATCCGGTCCACCATCATCGGCACATGGTCGGGATGAACGAAATCGGTGATTGCCCGACCGACGACGTCACTGCGGTCAGAGACCCGCGCAAACCTCAGCGTCGCAGGGTTTGCGTACACAATGATCGCCTGCTGATGAACGACGATCGCATCG
Organism: Gordonia sp. CPCC 205515; assembly: GCF_048537925.1. Classification (NCBI taxonomy): domain Bacteria; kingdom Bacillati; phylum Actinomycetota; class Actinomycetes; order Mycobacteriales; family Gordoniaceae; genus Gordonia; species Gordonia sp. CPCC 205515. Next base: position 271,704 of record NZ_JBCLVJ010000010.1, read on the forward strand.
GGACTCAGCTCGACGAGAAGACGGTACCGCTCGGCAAGTGAGGTGTCATTCGGACTGGTCAAGGCGGTTGCTTGAGGTACTACCGCAGCTTCTGGAACCTCCCCACTCTCTGGTTCGTCCATGTCGCAAGCAGTCCTCTGTTGCCGGTCTCACCCTCGCGGGAAGGCACCTCAATTATCCCTCCCCGCGTGGTTGCGGAAGCCAATTCTGTTATTCGCACTCGCAAAGATTCTCTGTGAGGGCCATCGTTTTACCAGCATCTCAGACATTTCGGTCGGAGATGAATCGACTGCATCCGCAGTCTCGTCAAAAGGAGTACAGCAATGAACACCAGTGCAACGACCATCTCGGGTGTTGGCGCGGTGACCGGCTACGGGTGGGGTCGCGACAGGCTCTGGTCCGGACTGACATCGGGAAAGTCGTGTGCGTCACTTCATCCCGGCTTCGGTACCAGCCTCGACGATCCCGGATGGGTGGCGCGCATCCCCGACGACGGTGATAGCGCCGACGGGAAAACCCGATTCTCCCGAGCCATGCGATGGTCTGCCCGGGAAGCCATCCACGATGCAATGGCCCGTGGGTGGACACCGGGTCCACGAGTCGGACTGATCAGCGCCGTCGTCCTCGGCGACCTGGACATGTTCCCGATGATCGTCCCCGGCACAGCGGCCTCGTTCACCGGCCGTGAGTATGTGTCGGTCACGCCGTCGACACCGGTGTCGCTGCTCATGCAGGAGTTCGGGTTTCATGGTCCGGCGATGTCGGTGTCGGCGATGTGCACCTCAGGGATCGGCGCGGTGATCACCGCCAAGATCTGGCTCGACAGCGGGATGGCCGACGACGTCATCGTGGTGGCCACCGATCTCTCGGCCACTCCTGAGGTGGTGCGCATGTTCGTGCAACTGGGAGTCGCGATCACCGATGTCGATTTCCTCGATTCGTGCCGGCCCTTCCAACAGGGAAGCCGTGGCTTCGGTTTCGGTGAGGCATCGGTCGCATTCACGATGACCAACCGGCCGTCCGCCGGGTACGGGCGGGTCCTGGGCGGATCGATGTCGCACGACGCCTTTCACGCCACCTCCGTCGACCCGACGCTGACCCAGGTCACTGCGTGCGTTGACGCCGCACTCGCATCCGCCGGTGTCGGCGGCGCCGACATCCGGTACCTCAACGCCCACGGCCCGGGCACTGCACAGTGCGACGCCGCCGAAGGTGCCATCGCCCGCACACGCACACCGAATGCGGAAGTGTTCTCCGTCAAACCACTCGCCGGTCACTGCCAAGCAGCCGCCGGGGCAGTCGAACTGGCGGCGACGCTTTTGGGTCACCAGCACGGCGGCCTGCCGGCACCGCCCCAGGTCGCCGACCCCGCGTTCCCGGCGGTGCTCAACGGAAGCGCGCCCATGGAACACGGGCTCACGCTGAAGACCTCTCTCGGGATGGGAGGACACAACGCTGCCGTCGTCATTGGCCCGATGTCCTAGCTCCGCGACCGAGCCGGCAGCAGCGAGGCTCCTGCCCTTTTGTGGGGCAGGAGCCTCAACTCGTCCCGTTCACTACGGAAAGTACGATTGTTTCGGTTCCATCGCACCGCACGTAAGTATCGTCGTGTATTTGTCGCGACCGTCGCCGAACGGATGGGTGCCGATCCCGCCCAGGTGTCGAGATTCGAGACCGGTGGGACCAACCCGACGATGTCGACGATTCGGCGCTACGCCAAAGCCGTCGGCGCGCTCGTCACGATTCGCGTCGAGCGATGCGAGCAGGCTGCGGCCACGCCCAGAACGGTGGGTGCGACCGGAACGGTGGGCGCCGCTCCTCGGTAGGCTCCACCTGTGAACCCGACCGTCTTTCGCCGCACCCAGCTGGTGCTGCTTGTGATCGGGGTGGTCGTTACCACGATGGGGTTGGTGATGATCGCGGGGTGTCACCGCAACGACACGCAGATCGACGCCAACAAGGCGACCGTGACCGCCGACGTCGTCTCCGCCGACGCCCTGCACGCCGCGGTCAACTTCCAGACTGCCGACGGCCAGTTCCACAGCCCGCGACTCGGGCTCCTGTACCCGACCGAGCTGACCCAGGGGCAGCGGATCAAGGTCGACTACGACGCCACCAACCCCGACCTCGCGCGCCCGACCGGCCGCAACTGGACCCTCGCGATCATTCCCGGGCTATCGGTGGCGGTCGTCGGGTGGGTTCTTGTCGGTGTGGTGATGTTGACTTTGGCCGAGATCAATCGGCGGCGGCTGCAGCGGAACTCCGACGACGGTCAGGACGAGATCACCGAGCGGGAGCCGTCGGAGACGAGCACGGCCTGATCGTCGGTGATGAACAGCAGTGGGAAGCGGTCGGCGTAGCGGGTGCGGGTGTCGTCGACGACCTGCGTGCCGCCGACGATGCCGTCGGCGTGCGGGATGACGACGACGTCGACGAGTCCCCATGCCTCGGTGGAATCCAGTGGTGCGGTCTCGGTGGCGTCGTCCATCAGGGACACGGGTTCGATGTCGGGGCCGGTGATCGCGGCGCCCGCGCTGACGCCGATGTAGGGCAGGCCGGCGCGGACCTTTTCGATCAGTGCCTGTTCGGCGCCGGTGGTGCGGAACACGTGCAGCAGGTGAAAGGTGTTGCCGCCGCTGACGAAGACGGCGTCGAGGGTATCGAGGTCTGCGGCGAACTCGGGGCTGGTGGGGTCGAGTTCGACCAGTTCGCAGCCGAATCCTTGGAGCGCCTCGCGGTCGACCTCGAGCCAGGCGGGATCGGGGTAGAGCGACGACGCGGTGCCGATGAAGCCGACTCGCGGGCGTGCGGTGGCGGTCGTCGTCCGGAGGAAGCCGGGGACGGCGTCGAGCCAGCGGCTGGCCAACAGTAGGTTCACGCGTCCAGTGTGTGGGTTGGGACAGAGTTCACCGGTGTTTCGGTCGTTTGTCACGTGTTCTGGGTTCGGGCGACAGGTGGCGCGCCGACACTGGCGGCATGCGCGTCGCGATCGTGGCCGAGAGTTTCCTGCCGCAGATCAACGGGGTCGTCAACTCCGTCCTGCGGGTCGTCGACCATCTCGAACGCACGGGACACACGGCCGTGGTGATCGCTCCCGACACCGCTCGCGGGGAGGAATCCGCGCCGCGGCTGGTCGGTCGACACACTCCGGTGCACCTGGTGCCGTCGGTGAAGGTGCCCAAGGTGACCTCGCTGCCGGTGGGGGTGCCGATGCCGTCGCTATACCGGGCGGTGCGCGACTTCGAGCCCGACGTCGTCCACCTCGCGTCGCCGTTCGTCGTCGGCGCGGCCGGCGCGGTGACCGCCCGACGCCTCGACGTCCCGTCGGTCGCGGTGTTCCAGACCGACGTCGCGGGATTCGCCGAAAGCTACGGCCTGGCGATCACCTCGCGGTTGGCGTGGCGCTACACCCGACGACTGCACGACATGTGCGACCGCACCCTCGCGCCGTCCAGCGACACCATGAATATGCTTGCCGGACATGGTGTTCCGCGACTGTACCGGTGGGGACGCGGCGTGGATGTGGATCTGTTCGCGCCGTCGTTGCGTTCCGACGCGCTGCGTTCCGCTTGGGGTGCTTCCGGCGGGCGGCTGGTGGTCGGGTTCGTGGGGCGGCTGGCGCCGGAGAAGCACGTCGAGCGGCTGGCGTCGCTGGCACGCGATACGTTGGTGCAGCTGGTGATCGTGGGGGATGGACCCGAGCGGTCGCGGCTGGCGTCGCTGATGCCGGGTGCGGTGTTCACCGGGGAGTTGCGCGGGCCCGAATTGGCGCGCGCCTACGCGAGTTTCGACGTCTTTGCGCATGCCGGGGAGCACGAGACGTTCTGCCAGACCATCCAGGAGGCGATGGCCAGTGGGGTGCCGGTGATCGGGCCCGATGCGGGTGGCCCGCGGGACCTGGTGGCGCACTGTAGAACCGGATATCTGTTGCCGCCCTTGGAGTTTGCCGATCGACTGCCGGCGGTGGTGGACGTGCTGCGCGACGACGCCCTGCGCGCCGAGTTCGGTCGGGCGGCGCTCGCGGCGGTGCGGTCGCGGACGTGGGGATCGGTGTGTGAGCAGTTGGTGGGGCACTACCGCGCGGTGATCGAGGGGGAGCAGGTGGTGTCGCTCGCGGGGTGAGGGCAGAGGGTGTCTCCTCGATCGGTAGCGGTGCTCGTGATCGTCGGCGCTTCAGGCATGCTGCTGAGGCTATATAACTGGATATATAGTCGACTCGAGGGATGGCAATGGCGATTACCAGCGTAGATCTGGACCCGGAACTGATTGAGCGTGCCCGATTGCTCACGGGCGAGCGATCCAACAGGGCCGTCCTCGACCTCGCGTTGCGCAGGCTTATCGCGTCCAAACAGAAGGCCGCAATGATCGACGGGATCGCAGGGCTGACCGACCTCGAGAGTGAGCTCGGCGCTCCTGTCGTCTCACCGAGCGATTCCGAGTCTGCGTGACCGACTACTTGGTCGATAACTCGGTCTGGGCGAGACTGGCCGCAGGAGATGCCGGCATCACCGCACGGCTGCGCCGCATCGAGCGAGCACCGGCAGATCTATTCGTTACCTGTCCACCGCAGGTCCTCGAGTTCTGCCACAGCGCTCGGACACATGAGGAGCACGTGCATTACCGAGAACAGATATCCCTCGGGTTCCTGCTTGAGCACGCGCCCGACGAATCGCTCGTGCTGGACATTCAGGCAGAGCTGTGGAATGCGGGGCTCGTTCGCGCGGCTGGATCGATCGAAATCCTCATAGCCGGTTATGCCATCGTCAACGATGCGACGGTGCTCGCGGCGGACCGTGACTTCGAGCACATCGCCAGAGTGACAGCTTTGCAGTTCGAGTACATCGCACCGTCGTCGTGAGGTTGCCATGGATCACCGAGGGTGACCCTGAACTCTGGGCTCGACGACACTGACCCGTAGCGTGAAAGTCGTTGGTGCGGACCTGTTTGGCCCGGCGCTTCGGGATGCCGGTCTGCGTTCGGCGCGCCGAGTTCGGTCGGGCGGCGCTCGCGGCGGTGCAGTCGCGGACGTGGCCGTCGGTGTATGAGCAGTTGGTGGGGCACTACTGGGCGGTGATCGAGGGGGAGCAGGTGGTGTCGCTGGCGGGGTGATCGCCACATTCCGCTGGGCGCACGGTAACGGTGAGGTCCGGTTCGGGTGCATTACCACCCGGGCCGGGTCTCCTATCCGGAACAATACGGGAGGTGAATACCGATGGCCAGGCGGAATTGATCGTCGGAGCCAACATTCGGGTCGGCCTCGTCGGCGCGCCAGAACTGACCCTCGAACCAAGCCACCCTGATCTTCGGGCTTGACGACGCTGACCGGTAGCGTGAACGCCATGGCAGGCACAACCGGCGACGCACATGTGGAACGGGCATCCCTCGACAAGGACCCCGCCGAGGTCGCGGCCATGTTCGACGGCGTGGCCAAGCGCTACGACATCACCAACACGGTGCTCTCCTTCGGGCAGGACCGGGGGTGGCGCAAGAAGACCCGCGCGGCGCTGGCGCTGAAGCCGTCAGACATCGTGCTCGACCTGGCCGCCGGCACCGCGGTGTCCACGGTGGAACTCGCCCGCTCCGGCGCACACTGCATCGCCGCCGACTTCTCCCTCGGCATGCTCAAGGCCGGTGCCCGACGCGACGTGTCGAAGGTGGCGGCCGATGCGTTGGCGTTGCCGTTCGCGGACGAATCCTTCGATGCGGCAACGATTTCCTTCGGACTGCGGAATGTACAGGACGTGCCCAAGGGGCTATCCGAGTTGTATCGGGTGCTCAAACCCGGTGGGCGGCTGGTTATTTGTGAGTTCTCGACACCGGTTTTGCGGCCGTTTCGCACTGTGTACATGGAGTACCTGATGAAGGCGCTGCCGTCGGTGGCGACGAAGGTGTCGAGCAATCCGGCCGCGTATGTGTATCTGGCGGAATCGATTCGGGCGTGGCCGGATCAGTTCGGGCTGGGGGATCTGATTCGGGACGCGGGGTTTGAGCAGGTGCGGTGGCAGAATCTCACCGGGGGGATTGCGGCGGTTCATTCGGGGGTGAAGTAGTTCTCGGCTGATTGCCGCAGTTGTCATCGAATGGGTGGTTTCGATGCGCTCGGCTCCTTTGTCGCCGGGCTTACTCAACCAGCGGTGGAGCGGCTCAGCTGGCGGACTCCTCGGCGGGAGCGCGGAAGGGGCAGCCGGGGGCGAGTGTGGGTTCGAAGGTGCCGAGGTCCTCGAGGCGGTAGCCGTCGGGGTAGCCGCGGACTTCTTTGGTGTCGCGGGCAAACAGGGGGTCGCGGCGCGGGGAGGCGACGAGGCGGATGGCCAGGCCGCGGGCCTTCAGTCCGGTACGCACGAGGAGGCGTTCGACGGCGGTTGGCTTGGGATAGTGGAAGGCAGTCAAGAGCCGATCGTCCATGAGCGCGAACGACATTCGACGGACCGCCGCGCGCGGCAGCAGACGATAGGGCAGGAAGGTGCCGAGCAGGTCGAGGGTGGCGTCGGCGACGGCGAGTGACTCCGTGCGGAAGTCGAAGTTGGCGATCTCGTAGGACTCGTAGAACGCCTTGAAGTCGTCGTAGGTTTCCGGAATGTCCTTGATGGCCATGTGTTTACCGAGCTTGCGGTAGTAGTTTGTCAGCGCGGTGACCTCGTGCGGGGTCATCCGCCGCCATTCGTAGGCATTGACCCACTCCACCGGGCAGACCACGAAAGTGGCCAGGACGTAGAGCATGTCGTCGCCTGCGATGTCGTACATGGCGTGCATCTGGTTGATGCGGCGGATGCCGGCGCGGCCGGCCGGGGTGTCGAAGCCGTGGGCGACCGGGGCGTCGAGCAGCAGTACCGTGTCGTCGTAGCGCTTCTGCGTGTGCTCGGTGAATTGCCTTGTGTGATAGAGAAGTTCGCCGATCGACGGCACCGCGTAGGTGCGGAAAAGCGCGAAACTCAGCGCCTGGGTGATGCCCCAGGGGAACTCGAGCGTGCCGAGCTTCTGCGCGATCAACTGTGCGTCGGCCTCCGCGTCGAGGGTGGCCATCTCGCCGCGCAGCGCATACCGCGCGGAGATGCGATTCTGCACGGCATGCTTGGCGCGGGTGGCAGTGGTCTGCACGGCGGACATGCGATGGAACATATCACCGTTTTCGTCTCATTGGAAAGGTGGGCGGTGATCCAATCGTGCGGATCCGCGGCCGGCGGTACGCCAGGCACGGGCGACGAGGTCGGTGTCCTCGGCGGTGATCAGGTTGCCCATCACGCGCACGACCAGTGACATCAGCCGTGCCGACCGGATGCCGGGGCGGCCCAGCGTGGGCACGGCCTGCGGGACGGTGAGCACGCCGGCGAGGCGTCGCGCCGCGGAGAAGGCCAGGCCGTAGTGGTCGATGAGGAGGTCGCGCCAGCGGGTGGTGTGGTCGGGGGAGCGGCGGGTGTCGTCGAGCAGTTCGACGGCGAGGCGACCGGTTTCCAGGGCGTAGTCGATGCCCTCCCCGTTGAGCGGGTTGACGCAGGCGGCGGCGTCGCCGATGAGCATCCAGTTGCGGCCGGCGACCCCGCTGACCGCGCCGCCCATCGGCAGCAGCGCCGAGGTGAGGCGTTGCGGGGTGCCGTCGATCTGCCAGTCGTCGCCGACCATCCGTGCGTAGTGCTCGAGGATCGGTCGTAAGGCCATGTGCGCCGGTCGTTTTGCGGTGGCCAGGGCGCCAACGCCGACGTTGAGTTGGCCGCGGCCCAGCGGGAAGACCCAGCCGTAGCCGGGCAGCAGTGCGCCGTCGGGGTCGCGCAGTTCCAGGTGTGAGCCCATCCAGTGGTCGTCGGCGCGACCTGACGCGACGTAGGCGCGGGCGGCGACGCCATAGGCGGTGTCGCGGTGCCATTCCCGGCCGAGGAGCTTGCCGAGTCCGGAGCGCACGCCGTCGGCGACGATGACGTCGCGCACGGCGATCTCGTGCGGCCCGCCGGGGACGGCCACGGTGACCGACGCGATGCGGTCACCGTCCATGGTGACATCAACAGCCTTGGCGCCCTGCAGCATTCGTGCTCCGCGGGAGACGGCGAGGGCGCGGATCTCTTCGTCGAGTTCGACTCGGGTGACGGCGCTGCCGTAAGTCGGGAACCGGCCCGACGGCCACCGCACCTGTTGGCTCGCGCCCCAGCCGTGCAGGGCGAGACCGTCGATGCGGGGGCGGTCGTCGAGGTAGCCGCCGAGACCCAGTTCGTCGAGTTCGGCGACCGCGCGGGGGGTCAGGCCGTCGCCGCACGTCTTGTCGCGGGGGAAGGCCGCGGCGTCGACGAGCACCACGTCGTGTCCGGCCGCGGCGGCGTGCGCGGCCGCGGCCGATCCGCCCGGCCCGGCACCGACGACGAGGACCTCGGCCCGCGTGGGAATGTCGCTACTCACCCGACCAGTATGTCGGGACCGTGGAGCGACTAGTGTCTGCAGCAGGCCCCGACTGCGGTCGGGGCCGTCGCGACCGCAGACGAGATGGGGCACGAGAGCACGTGAAGTCCACATTCGCCGGGCTGGACCTGGGTACCGACGAGTTCGCCGATACCGTGCGGGCGTCCTTGGCGCGCGTCGAGGACCTGCTGCTGACCGAGTTGTCGTCGGGAGACGACATCATGACCGAGGCCGCCACCCACTTGGCGAAGGCCGGCGGGAAACGGTTCCGCCCGATGTTCGCGATCCTGGCGTCGCGGTTCGGGCCGAATGCCGACAGCCCCGACGTCATCACCTCGGCCACCGTCGTCGAGATGATCCACCTCGCGACGCTCTACCACGACGACGTGATGGACGAGGCGCCGATGCGTCGCGGCGCACCCAGCGCGAATGCCCGCTGGACCAACAGCATCGCCATCCTGTCCGGCGACTTCCTGTTCGCCCGCGCCTCACGCCTCGTGTCGACGCTGGGACCGGACGCGGTGCGGATCATCGCGGAGACCTTCGCAGAGCTCGTCACCGGGCAGATGCGTGAAACCATCGGTTCGCGCGGCGCCGACCCCATCGACCACTACCTGCGGGTGGTGTGGGAGAAGACCGGGTCGCTGATCGCCGCGGCCGGGCGATTCGGGGCGATGGCCTCGGGTGCGACGCCCGACGACATCGAACGACTGTCACACCTCGGCGATATCATCGGCACCGCCTTCCAGGTGTCCGACGACATCATCGACATCAGTTCCGCCTCCGGCGATTCGGGCAAGACGCCGGGCACCGACCTGCGCGAGGGCGTGCACACCCTGCCGGTGCTCTACGCGCTGCGTTCCGATGACCCCGCCTCGCGACGGCTCTCCGAACTGCTGCTCGACCCGCAGACCGGACTGGCCAAGCCGGTCACCGACGACGCCGCGGTGGCCGAGGCCATCGAACTGCTGAACGGGTCGGCGGGGATGGCCGCGGCGCATGATCGGCTGCGGGCCTACGCCGACGAGGCGAGTGGGGTGCTCGCGGAGCTGCCCGACGGGCCGGCGCACACCGCGCTGTCGTCGTTGGTGAGCTACACCATCGACCGCACGGGATAACTCCGGAAACTCTGCCGGTCATCCGTTCGTTTGCGAAAGTGAGAGGGCTCGCCGATGACCGGCGGGGCCGGTGTTTCGTGGAGCGAGGGACTGATGCATTTCAACGGCCTGAAGACTGCGGGTCTGATGATCCTGATGTCGGTGATCATCGTGTTCATCGGCTCGTTGTTCCGGAACCCGACGATCCTGTGGTTCTCGGTGATCTTCGCTGTCGGTACCAACGCGTACGTTTACTTCAACTCGGCCAAGCTGGCGCTGCGGTCGATGCACGCGCAGCCGGTCACCGAGGTGCAGGCGCCGGCGCTATACCGGATCGTCCGCGAACTCGCGACGACGGCCCGCCAGCCGATGCCTGCGCTCTACATCAGCCCGACCGAGTCGCCGAATGCCTTTGCGACCGGGCGTAACCCGAAGAACGCCGCGGTGTGCTGCACGGCCGGCATCCTGCGGCTGCTCGACGAGCGAGAGCTGCGGGCGGTGCTCGGGCATGAGCTCTCCCACGTCTACAACCGCGACATCCTGATCTCGTCGGTCGCCGGCGCGATGGCCGCGGTCATCACCGGCCTGGCCAACATGGCGTTCTTCATGGGCGGCAACCGCAACGGGCAGGGTCCCGGGCTGATCGGCGTCCTGCTGATTTCGCTGCTCGCGCCGTTTGCCGCGGCGCTGATCAAGATGTCGGTGTCGCGGTCGCGGGAGTACCAGGCCGACGAGTCGGGTGCGGAATTGTCGGGTGATCCACTGGCCCTGGCGTCGGCGCTGGCCAAGATCAGCGGCGGCATCGACCAGGCGCCCCTGGCCCCGACCCCGCAGATCGAGTCGCAGTCGCATCTGATGATCGCCAACCCGTTCCGGGGCGGGGGCATGGCGAAGATGTTCTCCACCCATCCGCCGACCGCGGACCGCATCGCACGGCTGCAGGAGATGGCACGACGGGGGCCGCACTCGGGGAGTTAGTCATGTCCCAGGCGGGATCTGATCCGGCCGACGACAACGGGATCGTTCTGTTGCCGTCGGTGCCGGGGCACGTCGTGACTGACGCGATGGTGGCGGATTCGTTGGCGGACGAGTTCCCTGACGCGGTGCAGTCGTCGGAAAACGTTCAGCGGAACGCCGGGGTGAGCGACTCCGGATCTGACTGAGCGGTGCGTGACCGGACCACTCAGGTCGCAGCGACATGAACAATCAGCGACAAGCGGGGGCATCCTGCGACGGGAGAGTGCTCAGTCGACGCGGCTGTGGTTGCCGTCGGCACGATTGTGGTTGCTGTCGGCGGGAAGTTGGTTGCTGTGGGCGCTGCTGTGGTTGCTGTGGGCGCGAAGTCGGTTGCTGTCGGCGTCGCGGGGCGCGGCTACCGGTAGTTGACGAACTGCAGGGCGATCCCGAAGTCCTCACCCTTGAGCAGGGCGATGACGGACTGCAGGTCGTCGCGCTTCTTGCTGGAGACGCGCAGTTCGTCGCCCTGGATCTGCGCCTTGACGCCCTTGGGGCCCTCGTCTCGGATCTTCTTGGAGATCTTCTTGGCGTGGTCGGAGTCGATGCCCTGCACGAGATTGCCGGAGATCTTGTAGGTCTTGCCCGACGCCTGGACCTCGCCGGCGTCGAACGCCTTGAGCGAGATGTCGCGGCGGATCAGCTTCTCCTTGAACACCTCGAGGCCGGCCTGGGCACGTTCCTCGGCGTCGGAGGTGATCACGATCGTCTTCTCGCCGGACCAGTCGATGCCGGTGTTGGTGCCGCGGAAGTCGTAGCGCTGGGAGAGTTCCTTGGCGGCCTGGTTGAGGGCGTTGTCGACCTCCTGGCGGTCGATCTTGCTCACCACGTCGAACGATGAATCAGCCATGGGAGACAGGGTAGACCGCGCCACACGAGCGGCGTGAGAACCGCCCGGCAAAACCGCCCTGTCGCCGAAACCGCCCCTGGTGGAGGCGGCGTCGACGCATCGTCGTCGGCGCTGCTCTGGAGGGCGGACTTGCAGGGCGGATTTGCCGTTCCAGGTGAGTCGACGCGTGCTGGGCGTCAGGCGCGGGGTGGGTCGCGGGGAAGGGGCGACGGGTGGTGTGCGGTCCGGAGAGGGCCGCGGACCTGGCGATGAACCGACGATGACCTGCGGGTTTGCGTGGACCCGAGGTAGTCGTTGTATTCTTCACGGCGTTGTTCTTGCGGTCGGAAACGGCCAACGGGACGGCACGGCAGATTGCCCGAGCGGCCAATGGGAGCGGACTGTAAATCCGTCGCGAAAGCTACGCAGGTTCGAATCCTGCATCTGCCACAACGAGGTGAATCGCTGGAGTTTCGGCGCTCGCCACCGGTCGTCGGAAGACGATTTGGTGGGCGCCGGTTCTAGTGTGTAGTCTCGTTAAGGCTCTCGAGCCGCCCACGCGAGTGGGTGACCCGGGCACGCCCCCTTAGCTCAGTCGGTAGAGCGTTTCCATGGTAAGGAAAAGGTCAACGGTTCGATTCCGTTAGGGGGCTCGCTGGACTCCAGTCCAACGTGGCGGTGTAGCTCAGCTGGTTAGAGCGCACGACTCATAATCGTGAGGTCGAGGGATCGAGTCCCTCCACCGCTACAAAGCGGTTCCGACCAGCTTGGAGCCGACCTGCTAGAACGGGCGAGCACCGCCCCCGACGTACCACCGAAAGAAGGCAGCGAAGTGGCCTCCTCAACAGATGTCCGCCCCAAGATCACCTTGGCGTGCGAGGTGTGCAAGCACCGTAACTACATCACCAAGAAGAACCGTCGCAACGATCCCGATCGCCTCGAGATCAAGAAGTTCTGCCCGAACTGCGGCAAGCACCAGGCGCATAAGGAATCGCGCTGACGACTCGGTGACCGAGTCGCACGTCGGCTCCGTCGCAATTTCATAATCTTGATCACGGGCTGTCTCGCACAACGCGAGACAGCCCGTAATCGTTAAGACAGCTGCACCCGCGTCCGCGCGGAGGTGCGGCGAAGGAGCGAAGAGCATGACACAGATCACCGAAGCAGAGATCCAGGCCCGGATCGGCGGCGTCAAGTCCGGGGCGAAGCTCACTCCGGAAGAGATCGCCGCGCACACCCAGGAGATGGTGGGCTTCAAGTACACCGTTGACGACTACTACGAGATCGGTCGCGAAGAGGTCCGCAAGCACGCACTGGCCGTGCAGGACGCGCACCCGACCCACTGGAGTGAGGACGCGGCGCGCGAGATGGGGCACGAGACCCTCATCGCGGCACCCACCTACGTCTCGGTGCTCGGCATCATCGCGCAGCGCAAACTCTTCGAGGACGTCGTCACCGGCTACGACCTGTGGCAGATCATGCAGACCGATCAGCGCCTGGTGTACCACCAGCCGATGAAGGTCGGCGACCAGCTGGTGTGCGACGTGTCGCTCGACTCGTTCCGCCACATCACCAGCCCCGAGACGATCGACCTGATGGTCACCAAGAACGTCATCTGGAATCAGCATCACGAGCCGGTGATGACCACCTGGACGTCGCTGGCCGCCCGTCCCGGCATGGAGGTCGATCCTGAGCTCGAGGCGTCGCTCGATCACGTGATGATGAAGATCGACAAGACCGGTGTCGCCGGCAAGACGGTGTTCGCCGACCCTGATCGGCTGAACGAGCCCGACCCCACCCAGAGCCCGGGCGCGTACGCCGCGGTCGACTTCGACACCCTGACCGTCGGCCAGGAACTCGCCCCGAAGCGGTTCCTGCTGACCCGCGGCAACCTGACCAACTACGCCGGTGTCGCCGGCGACCCGAACCCGATCCACTTCTCCGACCACGTCGTCAAGGCGGCCGGGATGGACGACGTCGTCGCCCACGGCATGCAGACGATGGGTCTCGGCGCGACCTTCATCTCCGAGTTCATCGGCGACCCGGCCGCGTTCTGCGAGTACAACGTGCGCTTCACCAGCCCGGTGTACGTGCCCATCGACGACAGCGCAGCCGTCGACTTCACCGGCAAGGTCAAGTCGCTGGACCCGGAGACCCGACGCGGCACCATCGCGATCATCGCCAAGCAAGGCGATCGGAAGATCTTCGGGCGTGCGCAGGCGGTTGTGCAGTTCAACTGAGATTGCCGCTCTCGGGAGCTGCGGTGGTAGTGCCCGTTTCGACACGCTCGCTCGGCTAGCGCCTCGCGGGCTGCTCAACGAGCGGTTGGGGAGCACCGCAGGTGTAGAGCCTCGCGGGCTGCTCAACGAGCGGTTGGGAAGCACTGCAGGTGTAGCGCCTCGCGGGCTGCTCAACGAGCGGCTGGGTGGCGCTTTCCGATCGATGGTTGAGCAGTCGACGAGGCGCTAGCCGAGTCGACGTCCGTCGAAACCATCCCCGTAGCCGGCGCAGTAACCCGGCTGCGCACGGTGAAGGCCGCGCAGGCGATCACCGCGAGTCCGCCGACGACGAGGGCTGCGGTGAGTTGTTCGCCGAGCAGCAGCACCGACCAGAGGACCGACAGGATGGGCTGCACGAGCTGCACCTGACTGACCGTGGCCATCGGGCCGATGGCCAGGCCGCGGTACCAGGCGAAGAAGCCGAGGAACATGCTGATCGCGGACAGGTAGGCGAAGGCGGACCACTGTCCGATCGTCGCGTGTGGCGGGGCGACATCAACGCGCCACACCGTCATCGCGGTCATCACCGGCGACGCCAGCACCAAGGCCCAACTGATGGTCTGCCAGGACCCGAGCCGCCGCGACATCAGGCCGCCCTGGGCGTAGCCGATGGCACCGAGCCCGACCGCGCCGAACAGCAGCAGATCCGCGACGCCGGCACCGCCGATCGAGCCGTGGGCGGCGACGGTGAAGCCGATGGTGGCGGCCACACCGCAACTCGCGCCCACCCAGAATCGTCGGGTGGGGCGTTCGCCCGCCATGGTCACCGCCGCGACCGCGGTTGCGGCGGGCAGCAGTCCGACGACGACGGCCGCGTGCCCGGCGTCGGTGGTCTGCAGCGCGAGCGAGGTGAGGATCGGGAACCCGGCGACCACACCGAGCGCCACCGGGATCAGTCCCAGCCACTCGCGCGGCGTCGGTATCCGGGCGCCGCCGATCAGCAGCGCGCCGGCTGCCAACAGCGCGGCGATCACTGCGCGTCCGCAGCCGATGAACAGCGGGTCGAGGCCGCCGACGGCGATGCGGGTGAACGGGATGGTGAAGGAGAAGGCGGCGACCCCGATCAGGCCCCACGCCGCTCCGCTGGTCGATAGCGGTGACGCGGAGGAAACGATAGCGCTACTATGTTCTTTCATGTCTGACGATAGCAGTACGCGGATCGCGCGTCACCTGCGTTCTCTGGCCGCCGCAGCCGACGCGGGCACGAAACTGCCGTCGACGCGTGCGTTGGCCGAGCGGTTCGGCGCCGGCCCGGTGACGGTGCAGCGGGCGTTGGCCCAGCTCGTCGCCGAGGGGGTAGTGGAAACCCGTTCGGGTGCTGGAACTTTCGTGCGGAAGCGGCAGGCTGCCGTGGCTCCGGTCGACGTGTCGTGGCAGACCGCAGCGCTGGGTCCGGAGCGGCCGGGCATGCCCACGATCGGGTCGAGCATGCGGCAGATCCCGCACGACTCCATCGCCATGCACAGCGGTTACCCCGAGGCCGAGCTGATGCCGCTGAAGGAAGTCCGAAGTGGTTTCGCGCGGATCGCCCGCCGCGACGACGCCTTCACGCGGCCACCGACCGCCGGGCTGCCCGATCTGCGGCGCTGGTTCGTCGACGACCTCGGCGCCGACGGCTGGCGCGACACCGACGCGGTCATCACTTCCGGGGGACAGGCGGCGCTGGCTGCGACGTTCCGCGCGCTCACCACACCCGGCGACGCGATCGTGATGGAGTCGCCGACCTACTGGGGTGCCATCGCGGCGGCCCGGCAGGCGGGATTGGTGATCGTGCCGGTGCCCCGCACCGACGGTGCGCCCAGTGCGTCCGACCTCGACGACGCCCTCGCCTCCTCCGGCGCCCGCCTCGCCTACGCGCAACCGACGTTCGCCAACCCGACCGGCGACGTGTGGAGTCCCACGCAGCGCGACGCGGTGCTCGCGGTGGCGCGCGACCATCGGGCGTTCGTCGTCGAGGACGACTGGGCGCACGACTTCGCGATGGACGGACCCGCGCCCGCTCCGCTGATCAGCACCGACCGCGATGGACACGTCATCTACATCCGGTCGCTGACCAAGAGTCTCTCGCTGAGCGTTCGGGTGGCCGCGCTCATCGCGCGTGGTCCTGCCCGGGCGCGGATCGAGAACGCACTGACCGTCTCCGACCTCTACGTCGCCCCGGTGCTGCAGGCGGTGGCGCTCGACGTGGTGTCCCGGCCGGCCTGGCGGACCCACCTCACGCGGCTGGGTCGGGCGTTGCAGGGGAGGCGGGATGCGCTGGTCGGCGCGCTGGCGGCGGGTGCACCGATGATCGAGGTGACATCGGTGCCGCGGGGCGGTCTCAACCTGTGGGCGTCGTTGCCGGCGTATGCGGCCGACGGGAATCCGACCGATCCCGACGTCGTCGCGGCCCGGGCGCTGTCCGCGGGGCTGTCGATCGCGCCCGGTAGTGAGTGGTTTCCCGCCGAGGCGACGGGACCGTTCGTGCGGCTGAACTATGCGGCCGCGGGGCCGGATCGCTACGACGAGGCGGTGGGAATTCTGCTGCGGTCGCTGTGAGGGCGGCGGTTATCCGCCTACGCGCGCGCACAGCGCGGTTGCACGACAATTATTGACGTGCGACCGCGCTACGTGCGCGGTTGGGCGAGTCACCCGGTGTTCGTTGCCGAACCGCGCCGAGCGTGGCGGCCGTGGGTGCCGCCGGATGCGAGCGACGCGTATGGTCGAGGGAGCGCAGGAGGTCGTCGGCAAACCCGTTTTGGGTTCGGCACCACCCGTGTTCTACACTGAAGTGTCAGGTTGATTCTTGACTTGCGCGCTGCCCATAGGGTGGCGCGTTGGTTTTGTCGGGAGTCAAACGGCAGTGACCACCCCGGTGGTCGCAAAGGGGCGTAGCTCAACTGGCAGAGCAGCGGTCTCCAAAACCGCAGGTTGCAGGTTCAAGTCCTGTCGCCCCTGCCCTGGAGAGGGCACACATTGACGAGAGGACCTCGAAAGTGAGCAAGCGAGATCGGGCTTCGGCCGCCAAAGACGCCGCGGAGGACACCGCGGCCGAAAAGGCCGGCGAGGAGCTCGAGGTTCGCGCCGACGACGCGGAGGACACCGAACTCCGCCCGTCCGGCAAGCGCTCGTCTCGTGGTCGTCGTTCGTCGACGAGTGCCTCCACCACCGACGGCGATGCGGATTCCGACAAGGGTTCGGTCGCGGTCAAGGAACGCAAGAAGGCGTCTGCCGGCGAGAGTCGCAATCCGTTCGTGCGGATCTGGACTTTCCTGAAGCAAGTCGTCGCCGAGCTGAAGAAGGTCATCTGGCCGACCAGGCGCGAGATGATCACCTACACGATCGTCGTGCTGATCTTCGTCATCGTGATGACCGCCTTCATCTCGGGCATCGACCTGGGATTCGCCAAACTGATTCTCTGGGCGTTCGGCTGAGTCGGCCCGCACGGGTCACGACGCCGAGAGCCGTGAGGATCGAACCGACAGAGGAGCGTGGGCTGCAGTGAGCACCCCGGAGAACGAGATCGAGGCCGGCGACGTCGACGTCGCACTGGCCGACACCGCCGTCGATGAGGGCGCCCTGGACGAGACCACCGATCCGGGCGTCGAGGCCCAGTTCGAGGCCGCCGAAGACGAAGAAGCCGCCGTCGAGGGTGGCGAAGCCGCTGTTGAGGCCGCTGAAGACGCCGAGGTGATCGAGGCCGCTGACGACGCCGCCGCCGAGGAACTCCCGGCCGAGGAGGCCGAGGAACTCGATCCCGCCGAAGAGCTGCGCAAGCAACTGCGACGCGCGCCGGGCGAGTGGTACGTGATCCACAGCTACGCCGGGTACGAGAACAAGGTGAAGGCCAACCTCGAGACCCGCGTGCAGAACCTGGACGTCGGCGACTACATCTTCCAGGTCGAGGTGCCGACCGAAGAGGTCACCGAGATCAAGAACGGCCAGCCGAAGAAGGTCAACCGCAAGGTGCTGCCCGGCTACATCCTGGTCCGCATGGACCTCAACGACGAGTCGTGGGGCGCAGTGCGCAACACCCCGGGTGTCACCGGGTTCGTCGGGATGACGTCGAAGCCGTCGCCGCTGACCCTCAACGAGGTGATGCAGTTCCTGATGCCGCGCGTGGAGGCCAAGAAGCCGGCCGCCGCGAAGGGCTCGGGCGAGGGCGCCGAGATCGCCGCTGCGTCGTCGGCGCCGGTCATCGAGGTCGACTTCGAGGTCGGCGAGTCGGTCACGGTCATGGACGGTCCGTTCGCCACGTTGCCCGCGTCGATCAGCGAGGTCAACGCCGAGCAGCGCAAGGTCAAGGTGCTGGTGTCGATCTTCGGTCGCGAGACGCCGGTGGAGTTGAACTTCAACCAGGTCGAGAAGATCTAGCGCGACCTCACATCAAAAACTTTCACGTCTCCAGCGGGCGTGAATTTGCAAGGAACAAACAAGGAACAAGAGATGCCTCCCAAGAAGAAAAAGCTCGCCGGCATCATCAAGCTCCAGATCCAGGCAGGTGCGGCCAACCCGGCTCCGCCCGTGGGTCCGGCGCTTGGTCAGCACGGCGTGAACATCATGGAGTTCTGCAAGGCGTACAACGCGGCGACCGAGTCGCAGCGCGGCAACGTCATCCCGGTTGAGATCTTCGTCTACGAGGATCGCTCCTTCGACTTCAAGTTGAAGACCCCGCCGGCTGCGAAGCTCCTGCTCAAGGCTGCCGGTCTGCAGAAGGGCTCCGGCGAGCCGCACGTCAAGAAGGTCGGCAAGGTGAGCATGGACCAGGTCCGTGAGATCGCCAAGACCAAGCAGGAAGACCTCAACGCCAACGACATCGACCAGGCCGCGAAGATCATCGCCGGTACTGCGCGGTCGATGGGGATCACCGTCGAGGGCTAGTCGCCCTTACCCGGTGGTCTCGATACGCCCTCGGCTAGCGCCTCGGGCTACTCGACCAGCGAAGGTAAGTCTCAGCGAGACACCGTGGGAGGGCCGGCTCGGCCCTGCAGACCACACACCCGAATCATCATCACGGAGAAAGAACAGAGCATGACTCAGAAGAGCAAGGCCTACCGCGCAGCCGCGGAGAAGGTCGATCGTGACAAGCTGTACAGCCCGCTGGAAGCTGCGCAGCTTGCGAAGGACACGTCGTCGAAGAACACCGATTCGACCGTCGAGGTCGCCATTCGCCTGGGCGTTGACCCGCGCAAGGCCGACCAGATGGTCCGCGGCACCGTCAACCTGCCCAACGGCACCGGTAAGACCGCCCGCGTGATCGTGTTCGCCACCGGCGACAAGGCTGCCGAGGCCACCGCCGCCGGCGCCGACGAGGTGGGCGCCGAGGATCTGATCGAGAAGATCCAGGGCGGCTGGCTCGACTTCGACGCCGCGATCGCCACCCCGGACCAGATGGCCAAGGTCGGTCGGATTGCGCGCGTGCTCGGCCCGCGTGGCCTGATGCCGAACCCGAAGACCGGCACCGTGACCCCCGACGTCACCAAGGCCGTCAACGACATCAAGGGCGGCAAGATCAACTTCCGCGTCGACAAGGCAGCCAACCTGCACTTCGTCATCGGCAAGGCGTCGTTCGACGCCAAGCAGCTGGCGGAGAACTACGGCGCCGCGTTCGACGAGATCATGCGCGCGAAGCCGTCGGCCGCGAAGGGCCGCTACGTCAAGAAGGTGACCGTTTCCACCACCACCGGCCCGGGTATCCCGGTTGACCCGTCGGTGACCCGGAACTTCACCGAAGAGGCGCAGGCCTGATCGGCTGAACCGAGATCTCGAAGCCCCCGACCAATGGTCGGGGGCTTCGTCGCGTCAGAGGTGGGTCCGACGTGAACGTTGAGTGTCGTTTATCCCGGATCGGCCGCGTGGTCGGGCAAAGGCGATAAGACTGGTATCGACCTGTACGCAGTGTGACCGAGACACGAGGTGATGGATGATGGCGATGGACAGGCGCAACACCAAGCTGGCGATCATCGGGGCTGGGGCCGTGGGCACCGCGGTGGCCTACGCGTCGCTGATCCGTGGCGTGGCGCGGACCGTCGCGATGATGGACATCAACAAGCCGAAGGTCGAGGCCGAGGCGCTCGACATGTCGCACGGCCTCGAGTTCATTCCGCGCGCCGACATCCTGGGCAGCGACGACATCGAGGTGTGCCGCGATGCCGACGTGGTGGTGTTCACCGCGGGCGCCAAGCAGAAGCCGGGGCAGTCGCGGCTCGAACTTGCCGAAGCGACAATCGGTTTGACGCAGAAGATCATGCCGGGCGTGCTGAAGGTCGCGCCGAATGCCATCTACATCATGGTCACCAACCCGGTCGACATCGTCACCTACGCGGCGCTGAAGTACAGCGGACTGCCGAGCACACAGCTCTTCGGGTCGGGCACCGTGCTGGACTCGTCGCGGCTGCGGTTCCTGATCGCGCAATACACCGGTATCGCGGTGCAGAACGTGCACGCCTACATCGCCGGCGAACACGGCGACACCGAGATCCCGCTGTGGAGCACCGCGTCCATCGGCGGTATCCCCTTGCTCGAGTGGCAGCCGCTGCCGGACCATGATCCGTTGGATGAGAAGGCGCGCAACGAGATTCACCACGAGGTGGTGCACGCCGCATACAAGATTATCGAGGGTAAGGGGGCCACCAACTACGCCATCGGTCTGGCCGCCACCCGCATCGTGGAGGCGGTCTTCAACGACGAGCACCGAGTGCTGCCGGTCTCCACGGTGGCGGAGGGATTCGCCGGGCTCGAGGACGTGTGCCTGTCGCTGCCGTCGCTGGTCGACCGCAACGGGGCCAGTCGACGGCTGGAGATCCCGCTGTCCGCGGACGAGCGGGCCGGTCTGATGGCGTCGGCGGAGACCTTGCGGGGGATGCAGGCGAAGTTCGGCCTATGAGTTGGGTTGCGGTGCAGTGTTGTTCGTCTGACTGACGATCGCCTGCAGGGCCGCGACGTGTCCGTCGAAGGCGGCGCGGCCCGGCTGGGTGAGTCGGGCGCGTACCGTTCTCCGGCGACCGGTCGGTTGACGGTCGGTGCTCACATAGCCGGCCGCCTCCAATGTGGCCAACTGTTTGGACAGCGCCGAATCCGACAGTCCGAGATGGTCTTTCAGATAGGCGAACGCGACCCAGTCGGCGGCGGCGAGCGTGGCGACAAGGGTCAGCCGGGTGCTCGGATGGATCAGCTCGTCGAAGCGTGCGGCGGTCATGCGCCGATCCATCGGCGGATCGCGGCGAAGACGTGTGGGCCGCCGAGGCCGAGGATCGCCGCGACGACGACCGACGACCAGATCCCCGGTAGCGCCGCACCGGCGGCGTCGAGGGCGAGCGCGAGTCCCACGGTGAGCGCGACGGCCACCAGCAGGATGCCGATCACGATGAACGGGACGCGCCGATCGGCCGTGGCCCGGCTGACCTGCAGGCGCCGGTTGGGGCGTCGGCCGTCGAGAAGTCGGGCGGCCACGGTCGAGTGACCCGCTCCGAAGGCCAGCGTCGCGAGGGTGGTGACCCAGGCCGGCGCGAGGGCGCCGATGACGCCCAAAGCGATCCAGCCGGCGGCCATTGCCCACCAATAGGCGCGCGGCAGGCCCACTTCCGCGGAGACCTGACGGCGTGCTTGGTCGACCTGGCTCAGCGCGTCGCGGGCCTGGTCAGGAGTGATGTCGGCCATGGCGGGCCCCTTCGTCGGGATTACTTTCCGGGTGGGAAAGTGGTAGGTCCATCGTTGACTTTCCTGGTTGGAAAGTCAAGGGATGTTTGATAATGACCTGGTGATTCATGATTCTGTGCGGCGTGAGAACATGATGCAGCTGAGCCGAATCCGCCGAAAACAGTGCGTGCGGGCGCTTGAGCAATGATGAAGTGGAGACGATGACCGTGGTGCAACGCTCGCGAATGACGATTCTGGGTTTGATGGTGACCGTGTGTGCCGCGACTGCGCTGCCGCTCGTGGTTGCCGCGCCGGCGCAGGCTGCGACCTCGTACTCGAACTGCAAGGCGCTCAACGCCGATTACCCGCACGGCGTCGGCCGTTCCGGCGCCGTCGATTCGACGTCGGGGACACCGGTCACCAACTTCACCGTCGACGGCGATTTGTACAACTCGAACACCGGCCGCGATCGCGATGGTGATGGCATCGCTTGCGAGAAGCACTGATCCGTCGTCGGTGATCCGTGTGCGCCTGCGCCGAATGCGTGGGCGAGAGGGAACCGGTTGGTGATGGGTAACGTCTAAGAATCATGCGCGACGACAAACTTCTCACCCGTATCTCGGCCCTGCTGCGGCAGGCGGAGAACACCGACAACCCGCACGAGGCGGAGACGTTCATGCAGGCCGCGCAGCGGCTGGCGACGTCGTCGTCGATCGACCTCGCGGTGGCCCGCGCGCACGACCCGGTGGCGCGGAAGAACACCACGCCGATCTCGCGGCAGATCACCATCGGTGAGGCCGGTAAACGCGGTCTGCGCACGTACGTACAGCTGTTCGCGGCGATCGCGCGGGCCAACGACGTGACCGTCGACGTCGCGGGGAACTCGACGTTCGTGCTGGCCTACGGCTTCGAGTCGGACATGGACACGTGTGCGGCGCTGTACTCGTCGTTGGTGGTGCAGATGGTCGCCGCGAGCGATGCCTATCTGCGGTCGGGGGCGTACAAGGGGGAGGAGTTCTCCCGCGTCGTGACCCGCGGATCCGGTTGGCGGGCAAGGAAGGTCGTCGAGACCAAGCCGTTGTCGCCGATCACCGCGCGCCTCAACTTCCAGTCGGCGTTCGCCGAACGCATCGGGACCCGGCTGGCCGAGGCGCGGACGGCGGCGCGGGAAGAGGTGTTGAACGCGCAGCCCGACGACGACACCGCGTCGGCGGCCGGGCGCAGCGAGACCGCGCTGGTGTTGCGCAACAAGGAGATCGAGGTCGCCGACTACTACAAGTCCGAGTCCACCGCACGCGGTACCTGGCGGCCGACGACGGCGTCGGCCGGCTACTCCGAGGCGGCTCGGCGGGCCGGCGATCGGGCGGGTCGTCGTGCCAAGATCGGTGCGGATCGGGAGTTCGGCGCGGCGCGCGGTGCCCTGGAGGGGTGACTGCGTGTACTCAACCGGTGTCCGCGGTGCGGGGAGGTGCATCCGGATCGTGCTTGACCACCCACGATTCGGGGGCGGCCAGCGGCCGCGTCACGCCGAGGTACGTCCGCATCCACACGCCGACGTGGTTCTGCAGGGTCAGCAACGTGTAGAGGACGATCGTGACCACCACGATGCCGTAGGCGTAGAAGAACAGCCAGCTGATCGCGACGAACACGATGCCGAGAGTGCCGAAGTGGTGGGTGGTTTCGCGCAGGATGTGCGGCAGGAAGATGCGGCTGCCCACCAGGTAGACGGTGACGAGAATGCCGGTGACCCCGCCGTACACCCACAGCAGGCGCATCGGCACCTGCGACGAGACGAGCACCCGCGGCAGCACCGCCCACAGCGTCGTCCAGATGACGAAGGTGGCGAGGACCTCGAGGCTCACGCCCAGCGCGGCGTAGTCGCCGGTCTTGACACCGAAGATGCTCAGCCCGTGCAGCTGGGCGGCGAAGCCTTGCGCCGCGACGGCGACCGGCACCAGGAAGATCACCACCACCCAACGCCACCAGCCGGACATCGGCAGCTTGGTGAGGTGCCAGATGGTGACGTACATGCGGCCCAGGGCCCGCGACAGCGACGTCGCGCCGGCGATCGTCATCAGCGCGCCGATGATGCCGTAGATGGTCAGCGATTCCGGTGCCGGCGCCGACATCAGGTCGCTGTCGGCGGGGTTGATGCCCAGTCCGGTCAGGGCGCGGGTCATCCACGTGTTGTGCGGCAGCGCGGTCAGCAGCATGACGATCGGCAGGATCGAGGTGAAGGCCTGCGCGGCGAGGGTCATCGCGCGATCGGTGACGTCGTTGACGAGGAAGTCACGCAGCACCCGCATCATCAGATGCGCGCCGGGCAGTTCGAGGGCGCGGTCGGCCATGGCCATGCCACGCGCGCGAGCCCGAGTCGTGATGTCGTTCAGTGTGCTCACCCGGTCGAGCTCCTTCCCACGGTCACATCCCCGTGGGACGGTCGCCGGTCAGATGGTAATGCCCGCGACCTGCCGACGTTGCCATGACGCCACGCGACACCGCTCGGAGCCGTGTCTACGCGGCGGAACGATTGGTGTTCGGCATGTTCGAGCGCGCCGAGGGGAACCGGACGGTGCAGTTGGCGGGCACGGAACTGACGCTGCCGCCGGAGGCGCGATTTGCGTCGGTGGAGTCGGTGCGCGACTACCTCTCCCGGGTCACCGCGATGGCGTCGGTGCATTCGCGGTTTCCGCGGGCCGTCGAACCCGTGGTGGTGCGGCAGCGGAAAGGGCATCGGTCGGCGGAGTACCGGTCACGGGCCGGGGAGGTGGCCGAGATCGCGATCCCGTCGTCGGGGGAGGGTCGGTGGGCGTTGCGTGAGCTGGTGGTTCTGCACGAATTCGCACACCACCTCGACGAGCCCGGCGGGCCGGCGCACGGGCGGGAGTTCGTCGTCTGCCTGATCGACCTGGTCGGTCTCGTGCTGGGGCCGGAGGCGGAACTGGTTTATCGTGTCATCTTCAGCGACAGTGGCGTCGAGCCCTGAGTGCTGCGTGGACGGGGTGAATCGTCGTGGTCGAACCGCCAGAGGGCAGTGATGAACAGCAGCCGTCGGATGCCGATTCCGCCGACGCCGAACCGAGCCGGTATCGGCCGACGTCGGCGCAGTGGACGGTGGCCGGTGCGATCGTCGCGTTCGGGGTGGGATTTGGGTTGTATCACTTCCTCAAGGACAGCGGTCTGGGGCAGTCGGCGGCGCTCTACGTCGGTATCCCCATCGTGTTGGCGGTCATCCTGACCCTGAGTTCACCCGCCCGCAAGCCGGCAGGCATGGCTCTCAAGGTGACGACAATTCTGCTGTTGCTGTCCATCCCGGTACTCGGAGAAGGCGCCTGCTGTGTGTTGCTCGCGGCGCCGATCTTCTACCTGTTCGTCTATGTCGGCGTGACCGTGGTGGCCCGAGCCCGTGAGCGACGACAACCCGGGCCTGCAGCGTTCGTCCTGCCCGCACTGCTCGTGCTGATGGCGTTGGAGGGGACCGCGTCGTGGCTGACGGTGCCCGGCGATGCGACGGTGTCGGCGAGTCGGGTCGTCGACCTGCCCGCCGACCGGGTCGGTGCTGCGCTGGCCGCGCCCTTGCGGTTTGATTCCGTTGCCCCGGGCGGTGTGTTGGCGATCGGGTTCCCGGCGCCGGTCGCCGATTCCGGTGGCGGCCTCGAGGTCGGCGCGCAGCGGGTGATCCGGTTCTCCGGCGCGCACCATCGACATGGGCCGATGGCACAACATCATTGGGGCACCGTCGGGTCCGCGCTGACGCTGGCCGTGAGTGCCCGCACCCCGACGTCGGTCACGTTCACACCTGTCGGCGACACGACACCCATCGCGACGTGGCTGCGCTGGCGGCAGATCCGAGTCAGTTGGGAAGCGGCGGACGCCGGGCACACGCGGGTGCGGTGGGAACTCGGATACACCCGGTTGCTCTCGCCCGCATGGTATTTCGATCCGATCGAGCGTGTGGTCACGTCGCGGGCCGCCGACTATCTGATTCGCACCGTGGATGTGTCTGGTGCGCAGCGGGATTCGATGTCCCATGCGGGGCACTCGTGAGTGCGGTGCCGACGCTGGGATCGTGGCTCGACGTCGCGGCCATCCGTGCGTTGGTGGTGATGGTCCCGGTGATCGTCGCGGCGCTGCTGTGGTGGGCGGTACCCGATGTGCGACGTCGCGGGGCCGCGGTGCTGGCGTTGCTGTGGAATCTGATCGGATTGACGACGGTGAATGCGGTGGCCGTCGCCGCCGGGTGGTGGTCGTTCGGGACCAGTGGGGCAACACTGTTCGGGTTGCCGGTCGATGTGGTGCTCGGCTGGGCGGTGCTGTGGTCGCTCGTTCCGGTACTCGCGGCGCGGTGGGTGCCGACCCTGTATGCGGTGATCGGACTCGTGGTGCTCGATCTGTTCGTGATGCCGATGCTGGCGCCCGCAGTGCGGTTGGCGCCGCAGTGGTGGATCGGCGAGGTGCTTGCCGTCGGTGCATGTTTGATCCCGGGGATGCTGCTGGCCTGGATGACGACGGATCGACGGTGGTTGCGGGTCCGAGTGGCGATGCAGGTGGTCCTGTTTGCGGCGTTGTTGCTGGTGGCGATTCCGGCGGTGGCGATCGAGTTGGCGGGGCGGTCTTTCGCGCAGGTGTGGTCTGGCGTTGGTGGGGCGGTCGACGTCGTCGTCGTGCAGCTGATCGGTCTGGTGGCGCTGGTGGCATTGGTGGCGGTCATGGAGTTCGCGCGACACGGTGGCACGCCGTATCCGTGGGACCCGCCGTCGCGGCTGGTCACCTCCGGGCCGTACGCGTACGTCGCGAACCCGATGCAGTTGTGCGGCACGGTGATTCTGCTGTTGCTCGCGTGGATGCTGTGGCTGCCGGCGTTGGCCGGGGCCGCGGTGGTGGCGGCGGCGTTCTCGTCGGGGCTCGCCGCGTACGTCGAAAATGATTCGCTGGGAACGCGATTCGGTGACTCCTGGGCGGCATACCGGAAGCAGGTGCGTGCATGGTGGCCGCGGTGGCGGCCGATCGAATCGGAGGTCCCTCGCCGGGTGTACCTCGCCCGCGGGTGCGACCCGTGCAGTGACCTGGCCGCGTGGATCGTCGAGCGGCGTCCGATCGGGCTGGAGGTGCTCGATGCCGAGGACTATGGGAAGCCGTTGCGGCGCATGCGGTATGAGTCATCGGTGATTCGGTACGACGGAGTGCGTGCGTTCGGGATGGCGGTCACGCACCTGAATCTGGTGTGGGCCGTCGTTGGGTGGATTGTCGCACTGCCGGGTATTGGGCATGCGCTGCAGGTGCTCGTGGATGCGGCTGGGGGTGGACCATGGGAGGTGGTGCGTGAGGCCGGCTGACGCCGGGAGTTGCGTTGACAGCGCCCCAAATTTCATTGACGGCGCCCGTGGCTGTGGGGTGACGTCGATTTTTCGAGGATGGACGGGCGCCGTCAATGAAATTTGAGGCGCTGTCAACGCTTTTGGGGCGCGCTATCTGGGTACGGCGGAATGCCGACGCTGTGGGTGATTACCAGGCGCCGCCGGAGCAGAAGGTGAGGTAGCTGGGGTGGTGCGGGTCGAGGACCAGGCGCTGGCGACGGCCGCGGGCCTTGATGAGGTCGGGCACCACGGTCAGGTACCGCGGGAAGCTGGCGGCATAGACGTCGACGCGTAGACGGTGACCGGGTTCGAGGACGGCGTCGGTCGGGACGAGGTCGACATCGATGCGCACTGGTTCGTCGGCGGGGACCGGCAGCTTGCGCTTGCGGGACAGATAATGGTGCGCCGAGAGCAGGCTGCCGTCGGACGCGTACTTCGACGACGACGGGTCCAGCGCCCGGTTCGATGACGACAGCGCGCCGTTGGTGAGCACCGTCGACGTGCCGTCGGGGGCGACGTCGTTCACGGTGACCGCCCAGATCGCCTCGTGCGCGGTGGTCGCCACGTTGAGGCGCAGATTCATGGCGCCGCTGATGGTGGTGGACTCGGTGACCGGCTCGGTGGTGAACGAGAGGCCGCCGCGCTCCTGGAAACGGGCATCACTGGTGAAGGCCCGGCCGAGGACCATCGCGCCGCCGGCGGTCACCTGGGTCATGTCCCGCGACATGGCACCGCGGATGTCGGCGCGGACGTCCAGTGACGAGAGCCTGTCGACCGGCTCGGTGGTCAGCGAGCCGTCATGTACACAGTGCTCGGCGCTGCCCGACGACACGTCGTTGAGGTAGAGCCGCTGCGGGTGCACACCGGGACGCGGGAAACTCGGCCCCGACGTCCACGCACCGCCCTGCTGCAGCATGGTCACCGGGCCGTAGTACTCGACACCGTTGCGATGTCCCTTGAGCCAGCGGTCGAACCAGGCGCGTTCGAGCACGTCGAGTCGCGGCGGCGCGAACTTGCCGCCGTACCCGGAGCCGACGTCGAAGTGGTAGCCGTCGCCGACGACCATCTGCTTGCGGCCCGGTTCCATCTGCAGCCGCTCGTAGACGCCGGTGGCGCTGCGGCCGAACAGGTCGTGCCAGGCGCCGACGGTGAATGTCGGGACCTCGATCTGGTCGACCAGCGGGTCGCGCTCATCGAAGTAGGGGTCGTCGAAGATGCGGTCGTCGCGGGCGGTGAGGAAGCCCCACAGCAGCGACGGGATCTCGGTGGCCGGCGACTTGACGCGGTCCACCATCCAGCGCAGGGCGTCGCCGCTGGCGACGTCGCGGACCACGTTGGCCGGATTGGGCACCCACTTGAGCAGGTTGACCACCGACAGCCACGCCGGGATGAACGCGGACGGCATGCCGCCGGTGATGTAGATGTCGCGGACGATGTCGTCGCAGCCCTCGACGGCGAAGACCGCCTTGAGTGCGGGTGGGCGCTTGTCGGCGGCCTGTAGCGAGTTGATCGCCGAGTACGACCAGCCGGCCAGGCCGACCGCGCCGTTGCACCACTCCTGCTCGGCGACCCACTCGATGATCTCCACCGAGTCCTGCTGCTCCCGGCCGCCCAGAATCTGCCATTTGCCCTGGCTGGCGCCGGTGCCGCGGACGTCGACGATGACCTGGGTGTAGCCGCTGCGCACCAGGTTGCGGTTGATGCCGAAGACGTCGAATACGCCGCCGGCCAGCGTCTGGGTCAGCGTGGTGAGACCTTCGAGCGCGGTTCCGGTGCCGTCGATCGATCGCGACGCAGACGCCAGCGCCTTGCCGAGCACCGGGGCGTGGAGGGTCTGGTCGAGGAAGTCGATGGCCGCCCGGTTGTACGGGTTGATGTTGACGACGGTGGGGTAGGGGGTGAGGACGGTCTGACCGAACCGGTTGGCGGGGCGGATCACGGTGGCCCGCAGTCGCACGCCGTCGCTCATCGTCAGGGTGACGTCGCGGTCGATGGAAACGCGCGGATACAGCTGCTTGCCGTCGACCTGTTCACGCCAGCGGATGGCGTCGGCGCCGCCGGTGGGATCCCCGAGGGGAAGCGCGCCGAACTTCGGCGCGGAGATCGGTCGTGCAACACGCTCACGTCGTGGCTGTCGTGCGGCCCCACCTGCAGTAGCGTCCAACTGGTACGTCACGGTGCATCACCCTGCCTCCGGCGTCTGCACCACCGCACTTGCGAGGGCACCAACGCCGACTCGTCACCCGGCACTGTCGTGTCGGAGCGGGTGACGCAACGCACCTTGTGGCGTTCATCACCCGCCTGACGACGATAGCTGAGCGCAGATTGCGGATTGCTAACTAGGGGGGCTCGGTTTGGACATACTCTCGTAACCCCAGCGCAATGCGAGCCGCCGCTTCCAGCACCATCCAGCCCGACAACTGCACCGACAGATCCCGCTCGGGCAGCTCCGAGGACGACACCGCACCCCCGATGAACTGCGCTTTTGCTCCGGAATCGCGGGGCGTCGCAGCGGGCGCGTGCCAGTCTGCGGAGAACACCGGACCCGCTGCGGTCTCGGCCCGGGTGTCCCACGCCGCCTGTGCGCTCGTGACCACCAGACGTGCCGCCCGACGCCGTAGGTCATCGGAACCGTCGACGCCGGCGGGCAGATCGGTCGCGATCAACGCCAGGTAGCGGGCCAGCACCCCCATGAACAGGCCGCCATCGCCCCCGCCGGCGCCGGGGACGACGCCGTCGGGACACAACCGGGACTCCACCGCGGTCAGTAGTCGGTCGATGCGCTCGGCGTGCACCGCCTCTCCGGTGCGTCGCAGCAGTTCGAGTTCGGTGCCCAAGACAACGCCCTGGCAGTAGGTGTAGATCGCGGTCACCCGCTCGGCCGGCGCGTCAGGTGCCCGGGGTTTGACTCCGTCGATGACCAGGTGCGACGTCGGGTCGATCAGCGTCGCGTCGAGCCAGTCGGCCATCGCCGCAGCCCGCTCGACGTGTCCCGTGCGGGCGAGCAGGATCGCCGCCGGACCGTTGGCCGGGGCGTTGAAGAACAGGTCGGCCTTGCGCCACGGAATGCCGCCACCCAGCTGTGGCACCCAGGCGTCGAGCATCTGACCGGTCAGCGCGTGCTGTGCCCGAGCGTGTTCGAGGCCCAGGTGCCGGTCGGCGCGCTCGACGGCCAGTCCGAGCCACGCCATGTCGTCGTAGTAGCTGTTCGTCCAGCGGCCCAGATTGCGCAGGTGGATGCCCCGGAGGAGTCGTCGGACGACGTCGGTGATGGCCGTATCGGGACGGTTGATCCCGGCGTCGACGAGCACGTCGACCAGATGCGCGTGCCACCAGTAGTGCCACATGCCGAACCGGCCGATGATCGGTCGTGACGGCCAGGACACCGCCGCGAGCCGGGTGCCCGGCAACCACAGCATCCGATGCAGATGCCGGTCGACGATTGCGCGCGCCGCGGCGGCCGCCCGGTCGTTCGCGATCATCGCTGCAGGTCGCGATTTGGATTGCTCACCCACGGTCCGGTACATTAACTCCTCGGTGTGACACACAACCGTGTGTCGTATCGGTTCGACCAGAGACCGTCGGTCGTCGGGAGTCATCCCGATCGAAGGTCCTCCACCATACCGGTGACGGTGTGCGGAGGCGGCCCACGCAGGGAGAACGAGGTTGATCGGTCGCGTCCGCGCGACACTTCACGCCCCGTGCCTTTCTGTGTGCCGGGGCGTTTGTCATTTCTGATGACGTTCGCTCCTCTCGGTTGTGGTCGGATACGACCAACTCCAGTGATGAGAGAGGAGGCGAAGTATGGCCAAGTCCGACAAGGTCGCCGCAGTTGCGGAGATCTCGGAGCAATTCAAGGGCTCCACGGCAGCGGTCGTCACGGAATACCGTGGCCTGTCTGTCAAGCAGATCTCCGAATTGCGACGTTCCCTCGGTGAGGGTGCAACCTACTCCGTCGCCAAGAACACCCTGGTGAAGCGTGCCGCCGTTGAGGCGGGCGTGGAGGGGCTCGACGAGCTGTTCACCGGTCCTACCGCGATTGCCTTCATCGAAGGCGAGCCGGTGGTGGCCGCGAAGGCGATCAAGAACTTCGCCAAGGACAACAAAGCTCTCGTGGTCAAGGGCGGGTACATGGACGGCCGCGCGCTGTCCGTGTCCGAGATCGAACAGATCGCCGACCTGGAGACCCGTGAGGTTTTGCTGGCCAAGCTCGCCGGTGCCATGAAGGGCAACTTGGCAAAGGCTGCCGGTCTGTTCAATCAGCCGGCCTCGCAGGTGGCGCGTCTCGCCGCGGCCCTGCAGGAAAAGAAGAACGAAGCCGGCGAATAAGCCGCACAAGCTATCCCCTCTTGCGGGGATGCACGATTACCCCCGCAAGGGGACTACAGGAAGGACGCCACCATGGCGAAGCTCACCGCTGACGAGCTCATCGATCAGTTCAAGGAACTGACCCTGCTGGAGCTCAGCGATTTCGTGAAGAAGTTCGAAGAGGTCTTCGAGGTCACCGCTGCCGCTCCGGTCGCCGTCGCCGCTGCCGGTGCTCCGGCTGCTGCCGGCGCCGAGGCTGCTGCCGAGCAGGACGAGTTCGACGTCGTGCTCGAGGGTGCCGGCGACAAGAAGATCCAGGTCATCAAGGTCGTTCGTGAGATCGTCTCCGGCCTGGGCCTCAAGGAAGCCAAGGACCTCGTCGAGGGTGCTCCGAAGCCGATCCTGGAGAAGGTCGACAAGGAAGCCGCTGAGGCTGCCAAGGCCAAGCTCGAAGAGGCCGGCGCTTCGGTGTCCGTCAAGTAAGACGCTTCTGGTTACGAGCCCTTCGAGGCTCGTCGCTAGCGCTCCTCGCACCTCAGGGATCGGGGGGACTCGGCTAGCGCACCTCAGGGATCGGGGAAGTTGCGCGTCACAATGGCCCGTGGGTACAGCCCACGGGCCATTGTCGTGTCTCCGGGAGGTGTGATCGAGGGTGCACTTTGCTTTGTCGGTGGCATGGGATACGCTCATCCGCGCGAACAAGTTACCGGCGAGTAAGCCGGTTCTGGCGGGACCGCAGCTCGGGGGAGCGGGTCAACCGTCCAGAACCACGGCGTCGCTGTATGTGGTTGTGGGTGGTGGTCGGTTAGAGTGACCCCAACCACAATGTCGCCAAGTTCGTGTGTGGTCGCACCGACCGCCGCAGGGGGGGCAGCGAATGTCTGGGAGGATGCCGTGGGTGTTGAGGTCAGCGTCGAGAACCTGACGAAGTCGTTCGGGTCGCAGAACATTTGGCGGGACGTCTCGTTGACGTTGCCGGCGGGGGAAGTGTCTGCACTGCTGGGTCCGTCGGGTACCGGTAAGTCGGTGTTCCTGAAGACCCTGATCGGGTTGCTGCATCCGGAGCAGGGGTCGGTGATCATCGACGGCACCGACATCACGCAGTGTTCGGCCAAGGAGCTCTACGAGATCCGCAAGCTGTTCGGTGTGCTGTTCCAGGACGGCGCGCTGTTCGGCTCGATGTCGCTGTACGACAACATCGCGTTCCCGCTTCGTGAGCACACGAAGAAGAAGGAGAACGAGGTCCGCGACATCGTGATGGAAAAGATCGACCTGGTCGGTCTGGCCGGTGCCGAGGACAAACTCCCGGGCGAGATCTCCGGCGGTATGCGCAAGCGCGCCGGTCTGGCGCGGGCCCTGGTGCTCGACCCGCAGATCATCCTGTGCGACGAGCCGGACTCGGGTCTGGACCCGGTGCGTACCGCCTACATCAGCCAGTTGCTGATCGACATCAACGCGCAGATCGACGCGACGATCCTGATCGTGACGCACAACATCAACATCGCCCGGACCATCCCCGATAACATCGGCATGCTCTTCCGCAAGGAACTGGTCATGTACGGGCCGCGCGAGCAGCTGCTGACGTCCGAGCAGCCGGTGGTCAAGCAGTTCCTCTCCGGTGACCGGTTCGGTCCGATCGGTATGTCGGAGGAGAAGGACGAGGCCGTTGCCGCGCAGGAGGCGGCGATGCAGGCCGCGGGTATCTCCGGTGGTGGTACCAAGGACGACTTCTCCGAGATCATCCCGCAGGTTCAGCCGAACCCGGGTATGCCCGAACGCAAGGCCATCGCCCGGCATCGCGAACGTGTCCTGGAACTGCTGCCGAGCCTGCCGGAGAACGCCCAGCGCGCAATCCGAGAGTCCATGGAAGAGGAAGACCGCATCCGCGCCGAAGCCCAGGAAGCGGTCAACAACGGGTCGGTCCCCGGCCAGGACGATCAGAACTACGACGATCAGAACTACTCCGACCAGCAACAGGGTGAGTGGTCGAACGCCGAACAGCACAACATCACCCCCGCCGACGACTTCGCCGGCAGTGACACACCCACTCAGAGCTGGGAAGTGCCCGACGGCGACACCCAGCCGATCCAGTCCGGCCAGCAGCAATACAACGACACACGGAGCCGCCGAGGATGAGCAGTGCCACCACGCGTGGCGTTGACCGGATCGCGCAGGCCGGAACGGGTGCACTGGCCCAGACCGGCAATATCGTGCAGCTGTTCGTCGATGTCGCACGCCAGTCGTTTGTGCGCCCGTTCCAGTTACGGGAGTTCATCCAACAAGCCTGGTTCATCGCGAGCGTCACGATCCTGCCGACAGCACTGATCGCGATCCCGTTCGGCGCCATCGTCTCCCTGCAGACCGGCTCGCTGATCAAGCAACTCGGCGCCGAGTCGTACACCGGTGCGGCCAGCGTTCTGGTCGTCATCCAGCAGGGATCACCGCTGGTCACGTCGCTCCTCATCGCCGGTGCGGCCGGGTCGGCGGTCGCCGCCGACCTCGGCTCCCGCACCATCCGCGAGGAGATCGACGCGATGGAGGTGCTCGGCATCAACCCCATCCAGCGGCTCGTCGTGCCACGCGTGCTGGCAATGGTGCTGGTCGCGATGCTGCTCAACGGCCTGGTCGCCGTCGTCGGCATCGGTGGTGGCTACTTCTTCAACGTCGTCGTGCAGGGCGGCACGCCGGGCGCCTACCTGGCGTCGTTCGGTGCGCTCGCCCAGCTACCCGACCTCTACGTCTCCACGTTCAAGGCCGCCATCTTCGGTGTGCTCGCCGGCGTGGTGGCCGCCTACAAGGGCCTCAACCCGAAGGGCGGGCCGAAGGGCGTGGGTGACGCGGTCAACCAGAGCGTCGTCATCACGTTCCTGCTGCTGTTCTTGGCCAACCTGATCATCACCGCGGTCTACCTGCAGATCGTTCCGCCGAAGGGGAGTTAGCTTGTCCGAGGGTGGAGTGACGATCGCGAAGTCGCGTCCCGAGTACTATTGGTACGAGGTGCGCAAATGGGCGGGCAAACCGCTCAAGGTGCTCGACGGTGCCGGCGAACAGATGTCCTTCTACGGACGTACGCTCGGCTGGATTCCGCGGACCCTCGTGCACTACACCCGTGAGGTGCTGCGGCTGCTCGCCGAGGTCGCCTTCGGGTCCGGCGGACTCGCGGTCATCGGCGGCACGGTCGGCGTGATGATTTTGATGTCCGGGTTCACCGGCGTCGTCGTCGGACTGCAGGGGTATTCGGCGCTCGACCAGATCGGCTCCCAGGCACTGACCGGCTTCCTCTCCGCCTACGTCAACACCCGAGAGGTCGCGCCGCTGGTCGCGGGGCTCGCGCTGTCGGCGACGGTCGGCTGTGGCTTCACCGCCCAGCTCGGCGCCATGCGCATCTCCGAAGAGATCGACGCCCTGGAATCGATGGCCGTGCCGTCGATCCCGTTCCTGGTCAGCACCCGTGTGATCGCCGGCTTCATCGCCGTCATCCCGCTGTACGTCCTCGGACTGCTCTCGGCCTACCTCGCCTCCCGGGTGATCACCACCGTGTTCAACGGGCAGTCGGGCGGCTCCTACGACCACTACTTCAACCTGTTCCTGCCACCCGCCGACGTGCTGTGGTCGTTCGGCAAGGTGCTGGTCTTCGCGTTCGTCATCATCCTGGTGCACTGCTACTACGGCTACTACGCGTCCGGCGGACCGGCCGGTGTCGGCGTGGCCGTGGGACACGCCGTACGTGCCGCACTCGTTCTCATCGCCGTCCTCGACTTCTTCCTCGGCCTCGCGATCTGGGGGACCACCACCACTGTCAGAGTGGGGGGCTGAGTCGATGACGGTCCTGCGCCGCCGGCTCCTCGGCCTGGCGTTCTTCCTGGTGGTCGCGCTGTTCCTGGCGGTGACCGTGATGAAGTTCAACGACGACTTCACCAGCTTCACCGACGTGACCCTCAAGACCGACTCCACCGGCAACGCGCTGCCCGAGAACGCCGACGTCAAGGCTCGTGGCGTCATCGTCGGGCAGGTCCGGGATGTGGCGCCCGCGCCCGACGGCACGGTTGCGGTCACCCTGGGCCTGAGTCCCGACATGGCCGATCAGCTGCCGGTCTCGACGACGGCCCGCATCCTGCCGAAGACCCTGTTCGGTGAACGTTATGTCGCGCTGCAGGTCCCCGAGGACACCTCGGGTCCGACGCTGTCGACCGGCGACACCATCCAGACCGACCAGAGCGGCAACGCTCGCGAGGTGCAGGATCTGTTCGACGACCTGCTGCCCGTCCTGAAGGCGATCCCGCCGCAGGATCTCAACGTCACCCTGACGTCGCTGTCGCAGGCGCTGTCGGGTCGCGGCGACCAGCTCGGCGTCACCTTCGACGAGCTCAACACCATCTTCGGCCGGGTCACCGACAACATGCCCGCCCTCGAGGGCACGCTGCGCGGACTGGCCAGCTTCTCGCAGACCTACTCGCAGGCGCTGCCCGACGTCATCGACGCCCTCGACAACCTGCGCGTCACCGGCAACACCCTCGTCGAGCGGCAGGCCGACCTGCGGACCCTGATCTCGACGGTCGGTGTCGCCACGACCGACCTGACCGCGTTCCTGCAGCAGAACGGCACCAACCTCATCGACCTCGCCGTCGACTCGGAGCCGTACCTGGTGGGTCTGGCCAAGCAGTCACCCACCTTCACCTGCACGTTCAAGAACTTCGCGGCGCTGATCCCGGAATCGCGGGTGATCGTCGGTGAGGGCACCAAGAACCCCGGCGTGCACGTGAACCTCTCGTTCGCCAACCCGCGCGGTCGCTATCTGCCCAACCAGGACGAGCCGCGGCTCTTCGACACCGATCCGCCCGCGGTCTGCTACGAACCGGCCACCAACGGCCGTCCCTTCCCGCAGTACCCCGGTGGCAGCTTGGCCGACGGGTCGTATCAGCCGCCGTCGCGCAACCCCGGTCCGCGGACCATGCCGACGCTGCCGCAACCGCAGTTCTCGGCGACCCCGGCAGGCACGATCCGGCCCAACGCATTCGACGATCCGGATTACGTGAAGCAGCTGAAGGTCATCTACGGCGCCCCGACCGGCGTCGACCCGGAAAAGGTGCCGACCTGGGTCGCCATGATCGGCGGCGCATCGCTACAGGGAGCGCAGGTCACCATCCGATGAAATCCATCACCGGACCGCTGATCAAACTCATCACGTTCGCGGTCATCACCGTGGTCGCGACGAGCCTGCTCGCGCTGACGATCGCCAACGCGGGCGGCGACGGTGAAAGCGACTACCAGGCGGTGTTCTCCGACGCCGCGCTGCTCAACAAGGGCGACGACGTCCGCATCGCGGGTGTGCGCGTCGGGCAGGTCACCGACGTCGCGGTCTATGACCGCAGTCAGGCGATGGTCAAGTTCAACATCGACCGCGACCAGCTGCCGCAGGGCACCCAGCTCTACATCCGCTACCGCAACCTCACCGGTTTGCGCTACCTGGCGCTCGAACGCGGTGCCGGCGACCCGACCAAGACGGTGAACACCGGCTACACCTTCGGCACCAATCCGCAGGACCCGGACACCCATCCGGCGGTCAACCTCACCGAGTTGTTCAACGGGTTCAAGCCGCTGTTCCGGCAGCTCTCCGCCGAGGACGTCAACACGCTGTCCGAAGAGATCATCAAGGTCTTCCAGGGGGAGAGCGGTACCGTCTCGCAACTGGTCAGCAGCACCGCCGACCTGACCAACGCGATCGCCGACCGCGACGCGGTGATCGGGGAACTCATCACCAACCTGTCCACCGTGCTCGACACCGTCAACAAGCACGACGACCAGTTCACCTCGCTGCTCGACAACACCGAACAACTGGTGACCGGGCTGGCCGCGCAACGCGGATCGGTGGGCTCGGCGATCACCTCGGTGTCCAAGCTGACGACGGTGACTGCGTCGATCCTCGGTCCGACCCGCCCGGCCATCCAAGGCGACATCGCCGGGCTGAAGGCAGTGAGCGACCAGATCAACGCCCGCGATGCGGACGTCGAGCAGATCCTGACCAACCTGCCGATCAAGCTGCAGAAGATCGGCCGGGCCGCGTCGTTCGGTTCGTGGTTCCAGTTCTATCTGTGCGGCATCGACGTCGTCGCCGGTAACGGCAAATCGACGCTGCTGACGCAGCCGCTGATCCCGCTACCCGACATCAACCACGTGCTCTACACCAGTGCGGCCACCCGCTGCTGGAAAGACGAAAGGCCGGGTGGCTGACCAGTGGCTGACGATAACGATTCCCGGCGCGACGACGCGTCGGAGCAGGCGCCGCCGAAACCGGCACATCCGAGCCGCCGGTTCGCCGGCCGCCGGAGTCCGGTCAGCATCGGTGCGATCGGCATCCTGGTGATCTTGATGTTGGCGGTGTCGTCGTTCTATCTGACCTCGCTGCCGCTGATCGGTGCCGCCGCGCGCTACACCGCGAAGTTCACCGAGGCCGCCGGACTGAAGCCGGGCGCCGAGGTACGGGTGGCCGGGGTGAAGGTCGGCGCGGTCGACGCGGTCGAGCTCGACGGCGACCGCGTGGACGTCAAGTTCCGCGTCACCAACACCTGGATCGGTGACCAGACGCAGGCGTCGATCCAGATCAAGACGATCCTCGGCCAGAAGTACCTGGCGCTCAACCCGCGTGGCAGCCAGCCCGCGGACCCAGATGTGCCACTCACCGACACCGTCTCGCCCTACGACGTCATCGAGGCGTTCTCCGACGCCTCCACCCAGATCGAGGACCTCAACACCGATCAGCTCGCCACGTCGTTACGGACCCTGTCCGACGCGTTCTCCGGCACCGCGGGCGACATGGGACCGGCGCTCGACGGCATCACCCGGCTCTCGGCGACGATCGCCAGCCGCGACCAGGAGGTCCAGCATCTCCTCGACGCGACCAAGACGACGTCGAAGATCCTCGCCGACCGCAACCAGGAGTTCGTGCGGCTGATCGCCGGGGCGGGACAGCTGCTCGACGAACTCAACAACCGCCAGCAGAGCATCTCGCAACTGCTCGCCAGCACGACGACCCTCTCGACGGCGCTGACCGGCATCGTCCGCGACAACGAAGAGCAGATCGGGCCCGCGCTCGACTCACTCAAGGGTGTGACGACGCTGCTGACCAAGCAGAACGAGAACCTGCGTCAGACCATCACCTACATGGCGCCGTTCTACCGTCTCTACGCCAACGTCCTCGGTAACGGCCGCTGGTTCGAGAACGTGGTGACCAACCTGCTGCCGCCGGCGCTGCCGCAGCAGAACACCACTCGGCCGCCCAACATGAAGAAGCAACTCAACATCGGCGGAACGGAGGCCGGCGGATGACCACCGCACCCGACCTCACCCAGACCTCCGGCCCCGGCCGCTGGTTCACGCCGCGGCACATCGTGCTGCTGGTGATCGGCCTGATCCTCGCGCTGATCCTGGCCGCAGCCCTCTGGTGGGCCTTCTCCTTCGTCGGCACCACCAAGATCACTGCGACCTTCGCGCGCAGCGTCGGCATCTACGAAGGCTCCGACGTGCGGGTCCTCGGGGTGGCGGTCGGCAAGGTCGACTCGATCACCCCGCAGGGCGAGAACGTCAAGGTGACGATGACCGTCGACCGGGGTATCGACCTGCCCGCCGACGTGCGGGCCGTGCAGATCATCCCGTCCGTCGTCGCCGACCGGTACGTTCAGCTGACCCCGGCTTACTCCGGTGGACCCAAGGCGCCGCGCGACATCACGCTCTCGAAGGACCAGACGATGGTTCCGGTCGAGGTCGACCAGATCTACGCGAGCGTGCAGAAGCTGTCGACGGCACTCGGACCCGAGGGCGCCAACGCCGACGGCGCGGTCAGCGATGTCATCACCACCGGCGCTGACAACCTCCGCGGCAACGGGGCGAAGCTCGGCACGACGATCGAGCAGCTCTCCAAGGCTGCGACGACCCTGTCGGACTCCCGCGGTAACCTCGTCGACACCATCAAGAACCTCAACGTGTTCGTCGGCGCACTACGGGAGAACGACGCGCAGGTGCGGCAGTTCAACACCCAGATGGCGTCGTTCAACCAGTTCTTGGCAGGTGAACGCACCCAGCTGGCGACCGCGCTGAACAAACTGTCGTTCGCGCTCGGTGACGTCGCGACCTTCGTCGAGGACAACCGCGACCAGATCGGGCAGACCGTCAAGGACCTGCAGCCGACGACCCAGGCGTTGCTGGACAACAAGAATCACCTCAAGGAGATCCTGACCGTCCTGCCGGTGACCATCAACAACCTGATCAACGCCTACGACGCGGAGTCGGGCACGCTCGCGATGCACCTGACGATCCCCGATCTGCAGGATCTGATCGGTGCGCAGTGTCGTCTGCTCGATCTCGGGAAGTTGCTGCCGGGTAATCCGGCGGCCAAGCAGTTCAGCACCACGCTGAGTCCGCTGATCACCCGTTGCGAGGACATCGGCCAGCAGATCCAGCAGGGTGTGCTCGAACCGGTGTTGCCGGTGCTGCCGTTCGGCATCATGAGCAACAACAAGCTGCAGAAGTATCCGGCGCCGGGCACCAACCCGGGCAACCCGGATCCGAACCTGCAGGTCGGTCCGACGCCGACGCCGAAACCCTCCCAACCGCCGACGGGTGGTAACTGACGATGGGTAACTTCCTGTCCCGCAGGTCGATTCGAGTCTTGCTTGCGGGTGGCATGGTGGCCGCGGTGCTGGCGGTCGCCGGGTGTGGCAGCAACGGCATCCAGTCGATCCCGCTGCCCGGCGGCGTCGACACCGGCGATAATGCACGCACGTACCAGATTCAGTTCGAGGACGTCCTCGATCTGGTGCCGCAGTCGATGGTCAAGAAGGACGGCATCCCGGTCGGCCGCGTCGAGTCGGTCGAGGTGCCGCAGGGGCAGTGGTTCGCGCAGGTCAAGATCAAGGTGCAGAACGAGATCGACCTGTCCGACAAGGCCGGTGCCGCGGTGCAGCAGACCTCGCTGCTCGGCGAGAAGTTCGTCGCACTGACCGAACCGCCGAACAGTCAGTCCCTGCCGCGGCAGAACCCAGCCGAACCGATCCCGGTCTCGCGCACCCGCACCGCCACCGACATCGAGCAGGTCCTCGGCGCACTGTCGATGCTGCTCAACGGCGGCGGACTCAACCAGCTCCAGCCGATCGTCACCGAGTTGAACAAGGCGCTCGCCGGATCGACCGACGAGCCATGCGAGGTGGCGCCGAAGGGCACCGACTGCCCGGTGGTCCGGAGCCTGCTCGAGAACTCGTCGCAGCTGATCACCCAGCTCAACCGGCAGCGCGACGACATCATCAACGCGATCGACGGGCTGGCGAAGTTGTCCACTCGCGCCGCGGATCAGAAGACGCAGATCGAACGCATCCTGAAGGAGTTGCCGGCCGGTGTGGCGGTGCTCGAAGAGCAGCGACCGCAATTCGTCGACCTGCTGACCAAGCTCGACACGCTGGGACAGGTCGGCACCGACGTGCTCACCAAGTCCCGCGACGCGCTGATCACCGACCTCAAGGCGCTGCGTCCGGTGCTGGCACAGCTGGCCAAGGCCACCCCGGACCTGATCACGGCCGCGCCGCTGATGCTGACGATCCCGTTCCCGGACTGGATTCTGCCTGCGGTGCATGGTGATTCGACGAACCTGTTCATGACGCTGGACCTGCGGGTGCTCAACCAGCTCGAGGCGCTCGGCGTCGGGCAGGGGACACCGCGGTACTCGCCGCCGGCCCGTAAATACGTGCCCGTCGACCCGCAGAACCCGTACATCGGCAGCAACGGTCCGCGCTACGGCTGGCCGACCATCACCCTGCTGCCGCCGGCGCCGAACTCGCGGCCGGGGCCGAATACGCCGCCGTCGGGTGGCACATATCCGATGAATCCGGCCGCCGGCAGCACCAGGGCACCGGCGTCGGCGACGGCCAAACCCTCGGCGACCAAACCCGAGCAAGGCCAGTACACGCTGATGCCGCCGCCCAAGCCGGGGCAGACGTTCCTGGACGGACCCATGAGCATGATCGGAGCGCGCTGATGTTGACGAAGACCGCGCGTATCCAGCTGATCGTGTTCATCATCGTCGGGGTGCTCGCCATCGTGTACGTCGGCGCGAAGTACGCCCGCCTCGACAAACTGTTCGGCTTGAACCAGTACACGGTGACCGCACAGTTCGACGACACGTCGGGCGGCATCTTCACCAACGCCGAGGTCACCTATCAGGGTGTGCCGGTGGGTCGGGTCGGCAAGATGACGCTGACCAAGACCGGCGTCGACGTGGCGCTCGACCTCAACTCGTCGGGGCCGCAGATCCCGTCGTCGGCCACCGCGGTGGTCGCCAACCGGTCGGCGATCGGCGAGCAGTTCGTCGATCTGCAGCCGACGTCGTCGGCGGGCCCGTACCTGTCGAACGGGTCGGTCATCACCAAGACATCGGTGCCGCCGCCGCTGGAGGACGTGGTGTCGTCGGCGATCGACTTCACCTCGTCGATCCCGATCGACGACCTGAACACGGTGGTCACCGAACTGGGTAAGGCGTTCAACGGACAGGCCGACAACCTCACCCGACTGATCGACTCGCTGTCGAAGCTGTCGCGAGCCGGGTACGACAATCTCGGCCAGACGATCTCGCTGCTGCAGAACTCCGACGTCGTGCTCTCCACGCAGGCCGAGCAGTCCGACGAGATCCTGACCTGGTCGCGGAATCTGGACGTGGTGACCGCGACGCTGGCGTCGTCGGACCCGGATCTGCGTCGGCTCCTGACCACCGGTACCGCGTCGGCCACCCAGATCTCGGCGTTACTTGATCAGAGTGGCGGCGACATCTCGAAGGTCGTCGGGCAACTCGCCGAGGTGGCGCGCACCATCCAGCCGGCCGGATATGCCACGTCTGCGACGTTCGCGATGCTGTCGGCGCTCTCGGCAGGTAGTGCTTCGCCGGCACCGGGGGATGGACAGATCCACTTCGGCATCGTGCTCGAGACCAACAACCCGCCTGCCTGTACCCGCGGCTACGAGTCGACGAACGAGATGATCCGCAAGATGAAGCGGGAGAACCCCAGCTTCGACATCAACTACGACGACTTCCCGTTCAACACGCAGGCGCAGTGCACGGTGCCGGTGGGTAACCCGACGAGTGTGCGCGGTGCGAAACGCGCGGAACTCGCGAACCCGGCATACCCGCAGCCGTGGGACAACACCCCGAAAAAGGACCCGGACAAGTTGAACCTGAATCCCCTCGCACGTCAGATGGCCTTCCTGTTGGGAGTGCGTCCTAAGTGATCTCGAGTGATCTGACGATTTGGGTTCTTCTCAGTGGCGACCGATACAGTGACGGCCGATGACGAGTAGTAACACTTCCGCAGCCAGTTCCACCGGCCGCGTGGTTGCCAGCGTGCTCGCGGTTCTCGCCGTGATCGTGGCCGCGGTGTGCGCGGTCTGGTTCGGCTACCGCGGGTATCAGGCGTACTTCGTGGACAAGCCGATCCAGTCGACGCGCGATGGCGCGGTCGCCGGGGCCGAGCAGGCGATCATCAACGTCACCACGGTCGACCCGAAGAACACCGCCGACTGGAAGCGCCGCGTCGACGCATCGCTGACCGGCAAGGCGAAGGACCAGATCAGCCAGCAGGACGTTACCAACCTCAACTCGATGATCACCGAGGCCGGACCGCAGGCCGCGTCGCTGACCTCACGACTCGTGCGCAGCGCACCGACCGAGGTCAACGCCGACGACGAGAAGGCCAAGGTGCTCGTGTTCGTCGCCGCGACGTCGAAGCGGGAGAACGAGGCCGGCGTCACCCGCACGATGGGCTTCTCGGTATCGATGACCAAGGTCGGCGACGACTGGAAGGCCGAGGACATCGCACCGCTCGACGCGATGAGCTTCGACCAGTCGGTCGCCGAGTCGTCCACTGCGCCGAGCGCCGGGGGAGGGAACTGATGGCCGCCAACGCTCGACCGCCGCGTCGGAAATCCTCGCGTCCCGTCACCCGCCGCGTCGCGGGGCGTCCCCACCCCGGCGCCCCCGTCGACGGCGCCCCCGATCCCGTCGACGGCGCCCCCGATCCCGTCGACAGCGCCCAAGATCCCGTCGACAGCGCCCAGGATCGCGTTGACAGCGCCCCCGATCGCGTTGACAGCGCCCCCGATCGCGTTGACGGCGCCCAGGATCGCGTCGACAGCGCCCCCGATCCCGTCGACGGCGCCCGAGATTCTGTCGATAGCGCCCAGTCGACTGGAAACGATGCCCACTCGACGGACGTGATCCAGCCGGACGTCCAGACCGATCCGGTTGAGACCGACGTGGTCCAGACCGATGTGGTTGAGACGGACACGGTTGAGACGGGCGAGACAGCCGTCGACATGACGAAGCCGACGGGCAAGACACGCCCGGTGGCGCGGGTGTCGACACTGCGGCCGGGCAACGAGGCGCCAGCCCAGTCCGCTGCGGGGGGAGCGTCGAAGATCGACACGGCCGGCAAACCCGGCCGTTCCTGGTCCGGCTTCGGCAACACGACGCTCTACGTGCTCGGCGGCGTGGCCGCGGTCCTGGCGCTGTTCGCGCTGATCGCGGGCCTGCATCCGGGTGCCAAGATCGGGCCGAACAAGGCGTTCATCGATCAGGCGGGCACCACCGAGTTGACGTCGCAGGCGTCGACGAAGCTGTGTCAGGCCAACTCCGCGGACGCCACCACCGAGCAGAACTTCGACGCGTGGTCGGGCAAGACCAAGACCGTGCTGACCGGCAAGGCCCTCGAACAGTTCAACGAGCTGATCAAGGCGCAGAAGGATGCGCTGACGCAGGCCAAGGCGAAGAACGACTGCAGGATGGATGCGCTCGGGGTGCAGAACATGTCGGGCTCCGACGACGGCGCGACCGCCCAGCTCGTCGCGACGATGATCGTGTCGGGCTCGCAGAACGGCATCGCCACCCAGTCGATCTCGCCGCGCTATCAGGTGAACATGGTCAAGCACGGGGATCAGTGGCTCATCGCCGAGGTCCTCGACCTCTGACGCCCTCGCGGGCCCAACTACCTCGATAAATCGGGCCGGCCGACCACTTGGTTTCATCAGCACCGCGAATATCAGAGAAAATCGCGCGTAGCGCTTGACGAAACCGCCTCGGCGGGCCAGTCTGTGACCAACGATCGACGCGAAGGCAGCCACCAGCGCGAAATCGTTTCAGACGTGACTTGACAAAGTGCGTCTACTTTCTGCTACAGTTGGACGTTGCGCTGGCTGCCTCCTGTCCATCTTCCGATCCTTCCTCAAGCCACCTTTGCTTTGTGTGTGCTCGTGGGTGATCTCCGGATTCAGGTGTCACCAGCGAACGGCCCATCAAGCCACACCGAGCTAGGTAGAACACTTCGTGTTGGAAGGACGCATCTTGGCACTCGACCGCCAGTCCACCTCAACCATTCCGGGCGCGCCTCATCGCGCGTCTTTTGCAAAGATCAGCGAGCCGCTGGAGGTCCCAGGCCTCCTCGATCTGCAACTCGATTCATTCGAGTGGCTCGTCGGGTCTCCCGAGTGGCGAGCCAAGGCCATCGCCCGCGGTGACGACAACCCGACCGGCGG
Source organism: Gordonia sp. CPCC 205515 (assembly GCF_048537925.1). Classification (NCBI taxonomy): domain Bacteria; kingdom Bacillati; phylum Actinomycetota; class Actinomycetes; order Mycobacteriales; family Gordoniaceae; genus Gordonia; species Gordonia sp. CPCC 205515. The sequence goes on from NZ_JBCLVJ010000010.1 coordinate 316,156, forward strand.
CCTCGAGGACATCCTCCACGAACTGTCCCCCATTGAGGACTTCTCCGGTTCGATGTCGCTCTCGTTCTCTGATCCGCACTTCGACGAGGTCAAGGCCTCCGTCGATGAGTGCAAGGACAAGGACATGACCTACGCGGCGCCGTTGTTCGTCACCGCGGAGTTCATCAACAACAACACCGGTGAGATCAAGTCGCAGACCGTTTTCATGGGCGACTTCCCGATCATGACCGACAAGGGCAGCTTCATCATCAACGGCACCGAGCGTGTCGTGGTGAGCCAGCTGGTCCGTAGCCCCGGCGTCTACTTCGACTCCAACATCGACAAGACCACCGAGAAGACCCTGCACACCGTCAAGGTCATCCCGGGTCGTGGCGCATGGCTGGAGTTCGACGTCGACAAGCGCGACACCGTCGGCGTGCGCATCGACCGCAAGCGTCGCCAGTCGGTCACCGTGCTGCTCAAGGCGCTCGGCATGACCGGCGAGGAGATCACCGAGCGTTTCGGCTTCTCCGAGATCATGATGTCGACCCTGGAGAAGGACACCACCGCCAACCAGGACGAGGCGCTGCTCGAGGTCTACCGCAAGCTGCGTCCGGGTGAGCCGCCGACCAAGGAGTCCGCGGAGAACCTCCTGGAGAACCTGTTCTTCAAGGACAAGCGCTACGACCTGGCCCGCGTCGGCCGCTACAAGGTCAACAAGAAGCTCGGCCTGACCGCCAACCCGATGGTCGGTGAGTCGACCCTCACCCGGGAAGACATCGTCGCGACCGTCGAGTACCTGGTGCGTCTGCACGAGGCCGACCCGCACACCATCACCTACATGACCGTCCCCGGTGGCGTCGAGGTGCCCGTCGAGGTCGACGACATCGACCACTTCGGCAACCGTCGCCTGCGGACCGTCGGCGAGCTGATCCAGAACCAGATCCGCGTCGGTCTCTCGCGTATGGAGCGTGTCGTGCGTGAGCGCATGACCACCCAGGACGTCGAGGCGATCACCCCGCAGACCCTGATCAACATCCGTCCCGTCGTGGCGGCGATCAAGGAGTTCTTCGGAACGTCGCAGCTCTCGCAGTTCATGGACCAGAACAACCCGCTGTCGGGTCTGACCCACAAGCGTCGTCTGTCGGCGCTGGGCCCGGGTGGTCTGTCGCGTGAGCGCGCCGGCCTCGAGGTCCGTGACGTCCACCCGTCGCACTACGGCCGCATGTGCCCGATCGAGACCCCTGAGGGTCCGAACATCGGTCTGATCGGTTCGCTCTCGGTGTACGCGCGGGTCAACCCGTTCGGCTTCATCGAGACCCCGTACCGCAAGGTCACCGACGGTGTCGTCACCGACGACATCAAGTACCTGACCGCCGACGAGGAGGATCGCTACCTCATCGGCCAGGCCAACACCAACTACGACGGTGCCGGTCACATCACCGATACCCGCGTCCTGGTCCGGAAGAAGGGCTCGGAGGTCGAGTTCGTCGGCGCCAACGAGGTCGAGTACCTCGACGTCTCGCCGCGTCAGATGGTGTCGGTCGCGACCGCGATGATCCCGTTCCTCGAGCACGACGACGCCAACCGCGCCCTGATGGGTGCGAACATGCAGCGTCAGGCCGTGCCGCTGGTGCGCAACGAGTCGCCGCTGGTCGGTACCGGCATGGAGCTGCGTGCCGCCGTCGACGCCGGTGACGTGGTCGTCTCCGGCAAGACCGGTGTGGTCGAGGAAGTGTCCGCCGACTACATCACCGTGATGGCCGACGACGGCACCCGCGATACCTACCGGATGCGCAAGTTCGCGCGTTCCAACCACGGCACCTGCGCCAACCAACGTCCCATCGTGGACGAGGGTCAGCGCGTGGAGACCGGCCAGGTCCTCGCCGACGGCCCCTGCACCGAGAACGGTGAGATGGCGCTCGGCAAGAACCTCCTGGTCGCGATCATGCCGTGGGAGGGCCACAACTACGAGGACGCGATCATCTTGAGCCAGCGGCTCGTGGAGGAGGACGTGCTCACCTCGATCCACATCGAGGAGCACGAGATCGACGCCCGCGACACCAAGCTCGGTGCCGAGGAGATCACCCGGGACATCCCGAACGTCTCCGACGAGGTGCTCGCCGATCTCGACGAGCGCGGCATCGTCCGCATCGGTGCCGAGGTCCGCGACGGCGACATCCTGGTCGGCAAGGTCACCCCGAAGGGCGAGACCGAGCTGACCCCGGAAGAGCGTCTGCTCCGCGCGATCTTCGGTGAGAAGGCCCGCGAAGTTCGCGACACCTCCCTCAAGGTGCCCCACGGTGAGACCGGCAAGGTCATCGGCGTCCGCGTCTTCAGCCGCGACGACGACGACGATCTCGCCCCCGGTGTCAACGAGCTGGTCCGCGTCTACGTGGCCCAGAAGCGCAAGATCCAGGACGGCGACAAGCTGGCCGGCCGCCACGGCAACAAGGGCGTCATCGGCAAGATCCTGCCTGCCGAGGACATGCCGTTCCTGCCGGACGGCACCCCGGTCGACATCATCCTGAACACCCACGGTGTGCCGCGTCGTATGAACATCGGCCAGATCCTGGAGACCCACCTCGGGTGGATCGCCAAGACCGGCTGGAACATCAACGTGGCCAGCGGTGTCCCGGACTGGGCGTCGAAGCTGCCCGAGGACATGTACTCGGCGGAGCCCGACACCAACACGGCGACCCCGGTCTTCGACGGCGCGCGGGAAGAGGAGCTGACCGGACTGCTGTCCTCGACGCTGCCCAACCGCGACGGCGAGGTCATGGTCAATGGCGACGGCAAGGCGACCTTGTTCGACGGTCGTTCCGGCGAGCCGTTCCCGTACCCGGTCTCGGTCGGCTACATGTACATCATCAAGCTGCACCACCTGGTCGACGACAAGATCCACGCGCGTTCGACCGGTCCGTACTCGATGATCACACAGCAGCCGCTCGGCGGTAAGGCGCAGTTCGGTGGACAGCGCTTCGGTGAGATGGAGTGCTGGGCCATGCAGGCCTACGGCGCCGCCTACACCCTGCAGGAGCTGCTGACCATCAAGTCGGACGACGTGGTCGGCCGCGTGAAGGTCTACGAGGCGATCGTCAAGGGCGAGAACATCCCGGAGCCGGGTATCCCCGAGTCGTTCAAGGTGCTCCTCAAGGAACTCCAGTCGCTGTGCCTCAACGTGGAGGTGCTGTCGTCCGACGGTGCTGCCATCGAGATGCGCGACACCGACGACGAGGACCTCGAGCGGGCTGCCGCGAACCTGGGTATCAACCTGTCGCGCAACGAGTCGGCCACGGTCGACGACCTCGCCAACTGACCCTCACCGACCAGACACCAGAAGACTGGGCCCCGCTCGCTACCGCTTCCGGCGCCCACGACAAGAGAGCTCGAAAGGTAACAAGTGCTCGACGTCAATTACTTCGATGAACTCAAGATCGGCCTAGCCACCGCCGACGATATCCACCGGTGGTCATTCGGTGAGGTCAAGAAGCCGGAGACCATCAACTACCGCACGCTCAAGCCCGAGAAGGACGGCCTGTTCTGCGAGAAGATCTTCGGACCTACTCGCGACTGGGAGTGCTACTGCGGTAAGTACAAGCGTGTCCGCTTCAAGGGCATCATCTGCGAACGCTGCGGTGTCGAGGTCACTCGCGCCAAGGTGCGTCGTGAGCGGATGGGCCACATCGAGCTGGCCGCCCCGGTCACCCACATCTGGTACTTCAAGGGTGTGCCGAGCCGGCTCGGCTACCTGCTCGACCTGGCGCCGAAGGATCTCGAGAAGATCATCTACTTCGCCGCCTACGTCATCACCTCGGTCGACGACGAGCTGCGCCACAACGAGCTCTCGACCCTCGAGGCCGAGATGGAGCGCGAGAAGAAGACCGTCGCCGACCAGCGCGACGTCGACCTGAACGAGCGTCAGCAGAAGCTCGAGGCCGATCTCGCCGAGCTCGAGGCCGAGGGTGCCAAGGCCGATGTGCGCCGCAAGGTGCGCGACGGTGCCGACCGTGAGCTGCGTCGTATGCGCGATCACGCGCAGCGTGCGCTCGACGAGCTCGAAGAGATCTGGGACAAGTTCGTCAAGCTGTCGCCGGGTGAACTCATCATCGACGAGAAGCTCTACCGGCAGATCGACGAGCGCTACGGCGAGTACTTCACCGGCGCGATGGGTGCCGAGGCGATCAAGAAGCTCCTGGAGAACTTCGACATCGACGCCGAGGCCGACTCGCTGCGCGAGACCATCCGCAGCGGCAAGGGCCAGAAGAAGCTGCGTGCGCTCAAGCGACTCAAGGTCGTCGCGGCGTTCCAGCAGTCCGGCAACTCGCCGCTGGGCATGGTGCTCGACGCCGTGCCGGTGATCCCGCCGGAGCTGCGTCCGATGGTGCAGCTCGACGGTGGCCGCTTCGCGACCTCCGACCTCAACGACCTCTACCGTCGTGTCATCAACCGCAACAACCGCCTCAAGCGACTGATCGACCTCGGTGCCCCCGAGATCATCGTCAACAACGAGAAGCGGATGCTGCAGGAGTCGGTCGACGCCCTGTTCGACAACGGTCGTCGCGGCCGTCCGGTCACCGGACCGGGTAACCGCCCGCTTAAGTCGCTGAGCGATCTGCTCAAGGGCAAGCAGGGTCGTTTCCGTCAGAACCTGCTCGGCAAGCGCGTCGACTACTCGGGCCGTTCGGTCATCGTCGTCGGCCCGCAGCTCAAGCTGCACCAGTGCGGTCTGCCCAAGCTGATGGCGCTCGAACTGTTCAAGCCGTTCGTGATGAAGCGACTGGTCGACCTGAACCAGGCGCAGAACATCAAGTCCGCCAAGCGCATGGTCGAGCGTCAGCGCCCGGCCGTGTGGGACGTCCTCGAAGAGGTCATCGCCGAGCACCCGGTGCTGCTCAACCGTGCTCCGACGCTGCACCGCTTGGGTATCCAGGCATTCGAGCCGCAGCTCGTCGAGGGCAAGGCCATCCAGCTGCACCCGCTCGTGTGTGAGGCGTTCAACGCCGACTTCGACGGTGACCAGATGGCCGTGCACCTCCCGCTGAGTGCGGAGGCGCAGGCCGAGGCACGCATCCTGATGCTGTCGTCGAACAACATCCTGTCGCCCGCGTCGGGTCGTCCGCTGGCCATGCCGCGTCTGGACATGGTGACCGGCCTGTTCTACCTGACCACGCTGAAGGACGGCGCGGTCGGCGAGTACAGCCCGGCCACCGGCGATGACGTCGAGCGCGGTGTCTACTCCACGCCGGCCGAGGCCATCATGGCCGTCGACCGTGGGGCACTGACCGTGCAGTCGAAGATCAAGGTGCGGCTGACCGATCAGCGTCCGCCGGCCGAGATCGAGGCCGCCGAGTTCCCCGAGGGCTGGAAGTACGGCCAGGCGTGGGATGCGGAGACCACCCTGGGTCGCGTGATGTTCAACGAGCTGCTGCCGATCGAGTATCCGTTCGTCAACGAGCAGATGCCGAAGAAGCGTCAGGCCGTCATCATCAACGACCTCGCCGAGCGGTACCCGATGATCGTGGTCGCGCAGACCGTCGACAAGCTCAAGGACGTCGGCTTCTACTGGGCCACCCGTTCGGGTGTGACCATCTCGATGGCCGACGTGCTGGTGCCGCCGGCCAAGGCCGAGATCCTCGACAAGTACGAGGAGCGGGCCGACGGCCTGGAGCGCAAGTTCCAGCGTGGTGCCCTCACCCCGGACGAGCGCCGCGATGCGCTGGTCGAGATCTGGAAGCAGGCCACCGAAGAGGTCGGCCAGGCCATGGAAGCCCACTACCCGGATGAGAATCCGATCCCGATGATCGTCAAGTCGGGTGCGGCGGGCAACATGACCCAGATCCGTTCGCTGGCGGGCATGAAGGGTCTGGTGACCAACCCGAAGGGTGAGTTCATCCCGCGTCCGATCAAGTCCTCTTTCCGTGAGGGCCTGACCGTGGCGGAGTACTTCATCAACACCCACGGTGCTCGAAAGGGCCTGGCGGACACCGCACTTCGTACCGCTGACTCGGGTTACCTGACCCGTCGTCTGGTCGACGTGTCGCAGGACGTCATCGTCCGCGAGACCGACTGCGCGACCGAGCGTGGCATCACCACCACGATCGCCGAGAAGATGTCCGACGGCACGCTGATCCGCGACGCGCATGTGGAGACCTCCACCTACGCCCGCACCCTGGCGACCGACGCCCTCGACGAGAACGGCAACGTCATCGTCGAGCGCGGCCACGATCTCGGTGACCCCGCGATCGAGGCACTGCTCGCCGCCGGCATCACGCAGGTCAAGGTGCGTTCGGTGCTGACCTGCGCGACCGGCACCGGTGTGTGCGCGATGTGCTACGGCCGCTCGATGGCGACCGGCAAGCTCGTCGACATCGGCGAGGCCGTCGGTATCATCGCGGCCCAGTCGATCGGTGAGCCCGGTACCCAGCTGACCATGCGTACGTTCCACCAGGGTGGTGTCGGCGACGACATCACCGGTGGTCTGCCGCGTGTCCAGGAGCTCTTCGAAGCGCGTGTGCCCAAGGGCGTCGCGCCGATCGCGGAGGTCTCCGGACGGGTGCGTCTCGAGGACGACGACCGCTTCTACAAGATCACCATCGTCCCCGACGATGGCTCCGAAGAGGTTGTCTACGACAAGATCTCGAAGCGTCAGCGGCTGCGCGTGTTCAAGCACGACGACGGCAGCGAGCGTCTCCTCGCGGACAACGACCACGTCGAGGTCGGCCAGCAGCTCATGGAGGGCTCGGCCAACCCGCACGAGGTGCTCCGCGTGATGGGTCCCCGTCAGGTCCAGGTCCACCTGGTCAACGAGGTCCAGGAGGTCTACCGCAGCCAGGGTGTGTCGATCCACGACAAGCACATCGAGACCATCGTGCGTCAGATGCTGCGTCGCGTGACGATCATCGACTCCGGTGCCACCGAGTTCCTGCCCGGTTCGCTCACCGAGCGTGCCGAGTTCGAGAACGCCAACCGTCGCGTCGTCGCCGAGGGTGGCGAGCCCGCGGCCGGACGTCCGGTGCTCATGGGTATCACCAAGGCATCGCTCGCGACCGAGTCGTGGCTGTCGGCGGCCTCCTTCCAGGAGACCACCCGCGTGCTCACCGATGCGGCCATCAACAGCCGCAGCGACAAGCTGATCGGTCTCAAGGAGAACGTGATCATCGGTAAGCTGATCCCGGCCGGTACCGGCATCAACCGGTACCGCAACATCCAGGTTCAGCCGACCGAAGAGGCGCGGGCCGCGGCCTACGCCGTGCCGTCCTACGACGACACCTACTACAGCCCGGACGGCACCTTCGGTGCCCCCGCCGGTGCTGCGGTGCCGCTGGACGACTACGGGTTCTCCAACGACTACCGGTAGTCACTCCCGCTGAACAGCAAACAACCCCCACGCCTTCGGGTGTGGGGGTTGTTTCGTCTTACTGTCCCGGCTGGTTGCGCCCGTCGACGCCGAAATGAGGTCGCATGCGACCTCATTTCGGTCCCGCGTACTCAGTTGAGGTCGCGTTTTCGAGGTGAGGTCGCATGCGACCTCACCTCTTCGTTGTCGCCCGCCTCGAGCCGGATGCCGTCGAGCAGCAACTCGAGCCCGGCCCGGAACTGGTCGATGTCCTCGTGCCCGTCGAACTCCTCGACGATGTAGTGCATGAACGGGAACTCCGTCGGATCCAGCGACCGCCACTCGTCGGCGATCGCACCCAGATAATCGGCGGCCGCGACGCTACCGTCGACGACCTCTTCGGGCGGTTCCTGGCCCAGGTCCGCGGCGACGCCGATGACGTAGCCGAGGACCGCCGACACGGCGTGGAAGGTGCGGCGAGGGGAGAGGTTCAGTCGCATCACCTGCTCACCGAGGCGCTCGTAGAAGACCAGTCCGTTGGATTGGATGGTTGTGTTGCGCAGGAAATAGGCTGCGAGCCAAGGTCGTTCGACGATGGCTCCGAACAGTGCCTCGGCGATGTCGCGGATGTTGTCGATCGGGTCGGCGTCGTCGCCCAGCTTCTCGATATCGGTGAGCACATCCACGAGCACGTAGTCGGTCGCCCGGTTGAGCAACTCGTCCTTGTTCGACACGTACCAGTAGATGCTGCCGACGCCGCCGCCGAGTCGGGCGGCCAGGGCACGGAAGGTCAGCGCGGATTCGCCGGATTCGTCGAGGATCGCCACCGCCGTTTCGACGACGGCCTCGAGGGAGTGCGAGACGCGTCGTCGTGAACCACGGGCCGGCCGCTCGACGGGCGCCTGAGGCTTGGTCGGAGCGGCTGGGCCGCGTCGTCGGGGTGGTGCCATGCGTCTATCCCATCACACTCCACCGACGAGCTATTGCGCCATATCGAACGACGTTCTAGTATCGAACCATGTTCGATAATCGAACGTCGTTCTATGAAAGGAGGTGCAGCGATGAACTCGGCAATTGACTCGGCCCCGAGCCGGACCTACGGGTCGCTCCGGGCCGCCTGGATCCCGCTCGCTGCCCTGTGTCTGGCCTTCTTTGTGGAGATGGTCGACAACACGCTGCTCACCATCGCGCTGCCGACCATCGGCCGCGACCTGGGCAGCGGCACCACCGCCCTGCAATGGGTGACCGGTGCCTACTCACTGACCTTCGGTGGTCTGCTCCTCACCGCGGGCTCGGCCGCCGACCGCCTCGGTCGCCGTCGGGTGCTGCTCTGGGGCCTCGCCGCATTCGGGCTGATCAGCCTGCTGGTCGTGTTCGTCCACTCGGCCGGGGAGCTCATCGCCCTGCGCGCCACACTCGGTATCGCGGCCGCCGCAATGGCCCCGATCACCAACTCGCTGGTCTTCCGTCTCTTCGAGTCGGAGCAACTCCGCATGCGGGCGATGACGATCATGATCGTCGTCGGCATGAGCGGCTTCATCCTGGGACCGCTGCTCGGCGGCACCGCGCTGGCGCACGTCAGCTGGGAATGGCTGCTGGTGGTCAACGCGCCGATCGCGCTCATCGCGTGGATCGGCGTGCGGATGGGCGTCGCCGCCGACCGCCCCGAGGACCTGACCGGTGATCGCCTCGACCTGCCCGGTGCGGTGCTGTCCATCGCCACCATCGGTCTCGCGTGCTACACGCTGACCAGTGGCATCGAGCACGGTTGGGTCTCCATCGCGACCGTCGGATGCGCACTGGGTGCGGTACTCGCACTGATCGCCTTTGTCTGGCACGAGCGCCGCGCTGCCCAGCCGATGCTGGATCTCAAGATCTTCACCTCCGGCACCGTGCGCGGCGCCGCGGTCGCCCAGATCGGTACCTCGATCGCGATGGCCGGCGTGATGTTCGGACTCATCCTGCACTTCCAGTACGCCTACGGCTGGAGCCCGATGAAGGCCGGACTCGCGAACCTGCCGATGATCATCACGATGATCGCGGCGACCCCACTGTCGGAAGGCCTGGCCCGCAAGTACGGGCACCGGATCGCCTGCCTCGTCGGTGCCGTGCTGCTCGCCGGCTCGCTGGCCGGCCTCGCCTGGGGCGTCAACCACGGCTACCTGGCGATCGCGGTGTGCATGGTCGTCATGACGATCGGCCTGCGGACGGTCATGACCATCTGCGCGGTCGCGCTGGTCGCGGCGATGCCGGAGAACCGCACCTCGATCGGCACCGCCCTCAACGACACCGCGCAGGAGGTCGGGACGAGCATCGGCACCGCCGTCGTCGGCACCTTCATCGCCGCGCTGGTGACGGTGAGCCTGCCGACCGGCGTCTGGAGTTCGGACCTGGTGTCGTCGTTCTTCCACGGCGAGACGATCACCTACGCGGTGCTCGCCGTCATCGTCGGACTCGTCGCCGGGTGGGGCGCGCTGACGCTCACCGACTCGCACGAAACCGAAGAAGCGCACTGACCATCGGCCATCCGAACGACCCACGGCCCCCACGTTTTACGACGTGGGGGCCGCTGTCGTACGGTCGTGGTTTGGTGGCAGAGGGGGAGCCGTGGCCGACAAACGTGAGTACCACGATGACTTCGTGCCCGTTCCGGGGTCGGCCGGCCCGCCGGCATGGGATCGTCGCGAGTCGGGTGGATCGCGGCCGGCGCTGCTCGTCCTGGGTGTCGGCGTCACCGTCGTGGTGTTGCTGATCGTCGGGATCGTCGCGCTACTCGTCCGGTCCGGCTCGTCCATGACGCAGTCCGCGTCGGATCTGATCCCCACTCAGAGCGTCGCCGAGTCCTCACCATCCTCGGCCCGGCAGTCGGTCCCCGCCGAGACGTCCGAGCCCGAGCCGAACGTCGCGGGAATCGACGGTGGGCCGGGCCCGGTGGCGGGCAACAACTTCAGTGTCGCCGACAACCCGTACAAGATCGGCCCCACACGGATGCCCTTCGCATTCGCGTTCCCCGACGGCTGGGACTGCATGTTCTCCACGACCTCGACGGTGCAGACCACGGGCGGCTACACGTGTATGGAGAGCTCCCTCGACACCAGCGGGGGAACCATCGTCACGAAGGAGAGTCACGCGGGCGGGCGCGTCGGCTTCCAGCATTGCGGCGCGGTCTGCACGCCGGCTGACATCGACGAGGTGGGCAAGCAGATGCGGATCCTGCCGGACGACTGGCGCGACATCGAGGCATCGACCACCTTCGCCGAGCGGACCGGTGAGATCGGCGACGAGACCCAGACCCGCGTCGGCATGCGGCACGTCTACGCCCCCGGAGGGGCCGGGGAACCCACGGTGATCGCGTTCGCGGTGATGACCGGTGACCCCGAGTACCGGGACACCATGCTCAAAATCCTCAACAGCGTGCGCGTCAACGCGCACTGATCATTTCGCGTCGCGATAGGGCAGATACTGGACGTTCCAGTGGTTGCCGTCCGGGTCGTCGAAGTAGACGAAGTGTCCCCACTGCTGGATGTCGACGTCGCTGACCTCGATGCCCGCGTCGACGAGGTGTTGGCGTGCGGCGTGGATGTCGGAGACGCAGAGCATCAGTGTCCCGACGTTCGGCGGGGTGCTGCCGTCGACGATGCCCTTCCCGAACGCGATCGAGCAGCCCGAGCCGGGCGGGGTCATCTGGACGAAGCGGATGTCGTCGGTGGGCGACGAGTCGTGGTCAGGATTGAACCCGACCCGGGTGTAGAAGTCCTTAGCCCGGTCGATGTCGGTGACGGGCAGAAACGCGACCTCGAGTGTCCAGTCCATGATGTGCACCTCTCGTTTGTTCGTGTAAGTCTGACGTGATTGAGCATCGTAGGTATTACGGACGATTTCGGTCCGCGATCGTTTTCCCTGTTGATTGAGTAAAGGAGCTTGCGACTGCATCGAGATCGTCTGGCGGTTGGGTCTCGATACGGTCGCTCCTTCGTCGCGGCCTACTCGACCGGCGGGGGTGCAATACGCTCTGACTGTGCAGACCGACCGCCCGGTGACGATCTACGGACCCGATTTCCCGTTCGCCTACGACGACTGGGTCACCCACCCGGCCGGGATCGGACGTCTCCCCGACGACGCGCTCGGCGCCGAGGTGGCGATCATCGGCGGCGGCATGGCCGGCATGGTCGCCGCCTACGAGCTGATGAAGATCGGGCTGCGGCCGGTGGTGTACGAGCCCGAGCGGATCGGTGGACGGCTGCGGTCGGAGCACTTTGTGCCCGGCGAGCCGGAGGTCGCCGAACTCGGCGGGATGCGGTTCCCGGTGTCGTCGTCGACCTTCTTCCACTACGTCGACACCTTCGGCCTGCGGTCGCAGCCGTTCCCGAACCCGCTGACCGAGGCGTCCGGCAGTACCGTCATCGATCTCGGCGGCGAAACCCATTACGCCCGAACGCTCGACGACCTGCCGCCGATCTATCGGGAGATCGCCGTCGCCTGGGACACCGCACTGGAGCGGGTGTTCGGGTTCTCCGGACTGCAGGACGCTATCCGTGACCGAGACACCGTGCGGCTCAAGGAATTGTGGAACAAGCTCGTGGTCGACTGGGACGACCGCAGCTTCTACGACTTCCTGGCCACCTCCGACGAGTTCGGCTCGCTCTCGTTCCGGCATCGTGAACTCTTCGGTCAGGTCGGATTCGGCACCGGCGGTTGGGATTCCGACTTCGCCAATTCGATGCTGGAGATTTTGCGGGTGGTCGTCACCAACTGCGACACCGAGCAGCACCTGATTGTCGGTGGCGCCGAACAGGTTCCGCGTCGCCTCTGGTCAGACAGTCCCGCGACGATTCGGCACTGGCCGGTGGGTACGAGCTTGTCGTCATTGCACAGCGGGGTGCCGCGTGCCGGGGTGGCGGCGGTCCGCCGGCTGGGTCCCAACCGCATCGAGGTGGTGGACCGGTGGGGCGACACCCGGGAGTTCCCCGCGGTCGTCGCCACCTGTCAGGCGTGGCTGCTGTCCACCGAAATAGATTGCGACGAAGCGCTGTTCAGTCAGGATCTGTGGATGGCGCTCGACCGTACCCGCTACATGCAGTCGTCGAAGACCTTCGTCATGGTCGACCGCCCGTTCTGGACCGACCGCGACCCGGTGACCGGCCGCGACGTGATGAGTATGACGCTCACCGACCGACTCACCCGCGGCACCTACCTGTTCGACAACGGACACGACCGGCCCGGCGTGATCTGCCTGAGCTACACCTGGATGAGCGACGCGCTCAAGGTGTTGCCGCACCCCGTGGAGAAGCGAGTTGCGTTGTCGCTGGCCGCATTGGGCAAGATCTATCCCGACGTGGACATCGCCGAGCACATCGTCGGCCGCCCGCTGACCGTCTCCTGGGAGGCCGAGCCGCACTTCCTCGGCGCGTTCAAGGGTGCACTGCCCGGCCACTATCGTTACAACACCCGGATGTACGGCCACTTTCACGGCCAGGACCGACTGCCCGACTCCGAACGCGGCATCTTCATCGCCGGGGACGACGTCTCGTTCATGCCCGCCTGGGTGGAGGGCGCGGTGCAGACCGCGCTGAACGCGGTGTGGGGCGTCCTGCATCACTTCGGTGGTCGCTGTCCAGACGGCAACCCCGGTCCCGGCGACCGCTTCGCCGACCTCGGTCCCCTCGACATCGGGCTGTGATCCGATGACCGCTGACCTGAGTAAACTGCGAATTGCGTTGATGCAGTGCATATCCCAACCCGATGATGTGGCCGGCAACCTGACCCGACTGGCGGCGGCCGCGGCGTCGATCGCGGAACTCGGGGCGCGGCTGCTGATCACGCCGGAGATGATGGTGTCGGGGTACAACATCGGCGCCGACGGTGCGCACCGGCTCGCCGACCCGGTCGACGGACCCATCGCGCAGCGGCTCGCCGCCATCGCGCGTGAGCACCGCCTCGCGATCCTGTACGGCTGTCCGGAAATCGACGATTCCGGGGTGGTCTACAACGCGATCCGCCTCGTCGACGCCACCGGTGAGACGGTGGCGACCCACCACAAGACGCACCTCTACGGCGACCTCGACCGGTCGATGGTGGCGGCCGGTGACATCGCGCCGCCGGTTGTCGACCTCGACGGGTGGCGCCTCGGGTTGGCCACCTGCTACGAAGTGGAGTTCCCCGAGGTCGTGCGGTCGCTGGCGGTGCGCGACGCCGACGTGATCTGTGTGCCGACCGCTAACATGGTGGAGTTCGATGCGGTACAACGTATTCTGCTGCCTGCTCGGGCGGTGGAGAGCCAGGTGTTCGTGGCCTACGCCAATTACTGCGGCGTCGAGGGGGAGTTGACCTACGGTGGGCTCAGTGAGGTCGTCGCGCCCACCGGCGAGATCCTCGCGATTGCTGATCGTGCACCGGAGATTCTCGTCGTCGATCTTGACCGTGCGCTACTTGAGGTTTCGCGCCTGGGTAACCCGTACCTCGCGGACCGTCGACCGGATTTGTATTGAGAAAACTCTGGACACGCCGCTGCCGATACCTTACGGTAGCGTAAGCGCAGGTTACTCCACGGTAACCCTCGCACAGGGGGTCGGGATCGGCTCCACCGATCGGCGTCGTCGCGCCGATCGGTGTGAAGACGGCACTCCGACAAGCAGTTTCATCTCGCAGTTAGGTTTTGCCGCGGCCGACGGTGCACACCGACGGCCGCACCTGACGTCATACGCCGTGTCGGGGCGGGGGCATGACGGTCACCAGGAGAGCACACGAGGGGGCCCGATGACCGACACACTCACCATCCGACGATTGACCAGACTGGACGACAACAGATTTCGTCGACCCCTGGCGCTGCTCGAAGCGATCGAGGTCGACGAACTGATCGTCATCCCGGGCGTCGACGCCTTACTCGACGCCCCAGGCGAGTTCTCACTTCGCTTCGACGCATCCATCGCCCTGTCCGGGCTGCTGCGCAAACACGCGCACCGGGTGGGGGTCATGAAACGCATGATCGTCGAGGAGTTCGACGAGACTCCCTATGCGCCGACATCACTGCGGCACATCCCGATCTGCCTGCCGGTCCGCGCGCTGCAGTACATCGTCGACGACGACCGGTGGCGGACGGACCCGAGCGGGCGAATCGCGGTACAGGTCGCCTTCGCCTTCGTCGCCGTGCATGCGCTCACCGACCCCACGGACTGTGGCACCGCATCCCGTTCGCTGACCCTGCGGCCCCGCCCGCTCCACGACGACCGCGCGTTGCTGCGCAGCGTCCTCGCCGGTGCGCTCGCCGGCATGGATAGCGTCGTGGCCGACCAGCTGCGGCTCTACATCAGCAAGGCGAGCGCGTTCTTCGCGGTGCGCGACGAACCGCAGCCGGCTTTCGGGGCGGCCGAGGCAGCGCCTTCGACGCTGCTCGACTACAACCCCGATGCGCTGCGCGAGGCCTGCCGGGCCATCGGCTGGGATCCGCGCGCGGTGCGGATCGCGGCCCGCTCGGCCGTCCGCTGAGCCGCACCCAGACACCGACGCCGGGGGAGGGCGTCGTGCGGGGTCGGGTCGGGTCGATCCACCACGGATCGACCCGACCCGCGTAGCACCGCGCCCGAACAGCCCAGGTTGCGCAGTACGCTGGGGTTTGTGGCCGAACCCCAGCGATATCGGTGGCTGCTGCACGTCGACCTGGACCAATTCCAGGTCTCGGTCGAACGGCTGCGCAGTCCCGAACTGAACGGCGTCGCGGTCATCGTCGGCGGCAACGGCGACCCGACCGAGGCGCGCAAGGTGGTGACCTGCGCGTCCTATGAGGCACGCGACGTCGGGGTGCGCGCGGGCATGCCGCTGCGCGCCGCGTACCGCAAACTGCCCGACGCGATCTATCTGCCGCTCGACGTGCCCGCCTACGACGTCGCCTCCGGCGAGGTGATGGCCGTGTTGCGCAGCTTCGGATTTCCGGTCGAGGTGTGGGGATGGGACGAGGCGTACCTGGGGATCGGAGTGCTGTCCGGCACCGATGAAGGTTCCGTCGATGATGCGACCGCTGTCGCTGCCGCCCACGACATCCGGGCCGCCATCGCCGACCGTAACGGCCTGTCGTGCTCGATCGGCATCAGCGACAACAAACAGCGCGCCAAGATGGCGACCGGATTCGCCAAGAAGTCGACCGGCGACAAGGTCTTTCGGCTCGATGGCCGCAACTGGCTGGAGTTGATGGGGGATCGACCGTGCCGCGACCTGTGGAGCGTCGGACCCAAGACCGCAGGCAAACTCGAGGAGTTGGGTATCGCCACGGTCAACGAACTGATCGCCACCCCTCGCGACACCTTGATCACCAGGTTCGGTCCGCACCAAGGCAATTGGCTCTACGTCCTGTGCCGTGGTGGTGGTGACTCGTCGATCACCGAGGAACCGTGGCTGGCGAAATCGCACTCCAAATCCCGAACCTTTCCCGTCGACCTCACCACTCACGACGAGATGCATTCAGCAGCAGCGGAACTCACTCACGAAGGTCTCGACCAGGTTCTCGACGAACAACGCGTGGTGTTTCGGGTGGCGGTCACCGTCCGCACCACGACCTTCTTCACGCGCACCAAGTCGCGCAAACTCGCCGCACCCACCACCACCTACGACGAGATCGCGCCCGTCGTCGCGGCCCTGCTCGACGACTTCGAACTCGACCGTCCGGTCCGGTTACTGGGGGTCCGCTTGGATCTCGTCACCGAGGACGAACCGGAGTCGGTGGGGGTGGACTCATGACGGCGCGGGTCCGCGGATGGACGGCGCTGCTCACGATGATCGTCGTGGCGATCCTGTCGGTGGGCGTGCCGGCCTTGGCGCAGCCACCGACCCGATACCCGGTGACATATGACTTCCTTGCCGGCATCGACGCCGAGTTGCGCAATCCCGGCGGTTCGCTGCCGGGTACCAACGACTTCGGGTGCCGGCCCTCGGCCGCGCATCCACGCCCGGTCGTGCTGGTGCACGGCAGTGGTGGTGGTCGCCAAACCAATTGGGCCACACTGGCGCCGGTGCTGGCCAACGCCGGCTACTGCGTCTACGCGCCCACCTACGGGGCGCTGTCGACGATCTGGCCGGCGTCCGCGCTGGGCGGTCTGAGTGTCAAGCGGGACGGCGCCTGGCAGATCAAGATGTTCGTCGACCGGGTCCTCGTGGCCACCGGTGCCTCCCAGGTCGACATCGTCGGGCACTCGCTCGGCACCGAAATCCCCACGTACTGGCTGAAATACCTCGGCGGACGTGGCAAGGTCGCGCACTATGTCTCCCTCGCGCCCTACTGGCGGCAGGGACCCGACGAGGACGACACCCGCAGCGATCTGGTCGCGCTGGTGCAGCGTCGTCTGGGTATCGCGCCGCTCACACCGTCGCGGTGTGCCGACTGCGTCTCGCCGCCAGTCGATCTCGACTTCAACCGCGCCGTCCGCACCCCCACGCCGTACCTGCCGGGGGTGCGCTACACCAACATCACCACCCGCGACGACGAGATCGTCACGCCCTACTCAAGCGGGCTGTTGCCCGGTCCACCCGGCACCCAGGTCACCAATATTGTTGTCCAGCAAGGCTGTTCAATCGATCACTCGGACCACCTGTCGATCGTCGCCAATCGCCGTTCGGCCGCACTGGTCCTCAACGCCCTCGACCCCGACCACCGCCGACCGGTGCCCTGCGTCGCGGTGCCACCCGTCACCGGCGCCTGACCCGCGGATCGTCGAATGCAGTCCTGCGCTCTCAACGTCCATGAGACAGTGGAACGTGGTCGCACGGACCCATGGGTGCAGCCACAATTCGTCACGACAGGAGTTGCTCAATGAGCGGACAAGCCACGACCTCGACGGGTCTGTTCAACCCGAACAATCCCGACCTGTCCCAGTTCGATCCGGCGACCCAGCGACTGCTGACCGCCACCATCGACTGGTTCGAACGACGCGGCAAGACCACCCTCCTCGAGCAGTACAACACCGCCGCCTGGGGCGCGGACTTCCTCGAGTTCGTCGGCACCGAGAAGCTGTTCGCGACGCTCCTCACCCCGACCGCCGACGCCGAGGGTGATCCGGACAAGCGCTGGGACACCAGCCGAATCGCCGCGTTCAGCGAGATCACCGCCTTCTACGGCCTGAGCTACTGGTACATGCTCCAGGTCACCATCCTCGGGCTCGGGCCGATCTGGCAGAGCGACAACGCCGCCGCCCGCCGCCGTGCCGCACAACTGCTCGACGACGGCGGGGTCTTCGCCTTCGGTCTGTCCGAGCAGACGCACGGCGCCGACATCTACTCCACCGACATGCTGTTGACCCCCGACGGATCCGGCGGATTCACCGCGTCGGGCAGCAAGTACTACATCGGCAACGGCAATGTCGCCGGCATGGTGTCGGTCTTCGGCCGACGCACGGACGTCGACGGTCCCGACGGCTACGTCTTCTTCGCCGCCGACAGCGGCCACTCTGCCTACCACCTGGTCAAGAACACCGTCAACATGCAGATGTACGTCAGCGAGTTCCGGCTCGAGGACTTCCCGGTCCGCGCCGAGGACATCCTGCACACCGGGCAGTCGGCCTTTGAAGCGGCCCTCAACACCGTCAACATCGGCAAGTTCAACATCGGCTTCGCCTCCCTCGGCATGTGTGAGCACGCCATGTTCGAGGCGGTCACCCACGCGCACAACCGCATCCTCTACGGCAAACGCGTCACCGAATTCCCGCACGTCCGTAGGGCACTCACCGACGCGTACGCCCGCCTGCGCGCCATGAAGCTCTTCTCCTCGCGGGCCATCGACTACTTCCGCTCGGCAAGCACCGACGACCGCCGCTACCTCCTGTTCAACCCGGTCACCAAGATGAAGGTCACCACCGAGGCCGAGAAGGTCGTCGCCGATGTCTGGGATGTCATCGCCGCCCGCGGATTCGAGAAGGACACCTACTTCAACCAAGTCGGCAAGGACATCACGGCGCCTGCCAAACTCGAGGGCACCGTCCACGTCAACCTCGCATTGATTCTGAAATTCCTGCCCAACTACCTCTTTTCGCCACAGGACCGCCCCGAGATCCCGGTCCGCCACGATCCGGCCGACGACGAGTTCCTGTTTCGCCAGGGCCCGACCCGCGGGCTCTCCGCGATCACCTTCGCCGACTGGCACGCCGCCTTCGAGCCGTTCGGCGACGTCGCCAACGTGGCATTGTTCTGCGAGTTGGCCGACGGTCTGGCAGAGCTGCTCCGCACCGCACCGCCGACGGCAGAACAGCAGCAGGACACCGATTTCCAACTGTCGCTGGGGGAGCTCTTCACCGGAGTCGTCTACGCCCAGCTCATTCTCGAGCAGGCGGCGATCGAGTCCACCGAGCCGGCGCTGGTGGACCAGATCTTCGACGTCCTGGTCCGCGACTTCTCGGTGCAGGCCGTCGAGTTGCACAACAGGGTCGCGACGACCGATGCGCAGCGCCGCCTCGCTCTGGGCCTCGTGCGTCCCGCGGTCGCCGATGCCGAGCGCGCCGAGGCGGTGTGGCAGATGGTGGTCGGCCTCGACGGCGCCTACGCCATGAACCCCGGGCCGAGCTGAGTCGCCTCAGGGGTTAGTGCAGCGGGATCAATGCGCGGGTCAGTGCGGTTCGCGCGCAACGTGTTTCCGTGCGTGCGCGATCGCATCGTCGAGGCTGCTCAGCAGGTGGTTCTCGTGCCGGAGCGAGTCGAAGACCCCCACACCGGACAGGAGTTTGGTGTGTTCGTCCTGCACGCCCTTGATGATCACTGTGACCCCACGGGATTCGAGGTCGGTGACGATCTCGGCGAGCGAATGCGCGCCGGTGGCGTCGAGCATGCCGAGATGCGACATACGGATGATCACCACCGACGCCGCGGAATGGTGGGCGTCGGCCGCGATCGCCGTCGAAATGCGTTCGGCCGCACCGAAGAACATCGCGCCGTCGAGCCGGAGCAGAGCGATGTACTCGTCGCCGGGTTGTGCGGGGCCGGGCAGCTCCTCGCGGGTCACGCTCGACCGGCCGGCCACCTGCCGCAGCGCGAAGAACGCAGCCACCACGATGCCGATCTGCACTGCCTCGACGAGGTCGAAGCAGACGGTGATCGCCGCGGTGATGACGAAGATCACCGCATCGGATCGGGTGGAGCGCATGATCTTACGGATCGTCGACGCCGAGATCATCCGGAAGCAGGTCACCATCAGCACGCCGGCCAACGCGGCCAACGGGATTCGGGCCACCGGGCCGGTCGCGAGATAGACGACGGCCAGCAGGAAGACCGCATGCACGATTGCCGACACACGAGTACGGGCGCCGGAGCGCACATTGACGGCAGTGCGGGCGATCGCGCCGGTGGCCGGCATGCCGCCGAATAGTCCGGACGCCACCGAGGCGAGCCCCTGACCGGTCAGTTCCCGATCCGGGTCGTACGGGCCGGTCGGCGACATCGTCGCGGCCACCCGCGCCGACAGTAGCGATTCGATGGCGGCGAGCGCGGCGATGGCGACCGCCGCACCGAGCAGCGACTGCACCGCGGCCATATCCGCATGCGGCAGAACCGGCGCCGGCAGGTGCGACGGCAGTTCTCCGATCCGCGCCACCGACAGGTGACTGAATTGCACGACAAGAGTGGCCACGACGACGGCGGTCAGCGACTCGGGGATGGCGCGATTGATCCGGGGCAGTCCCACCATGAGGACCGCGACGAGTGCCACCACGGCGAGCGTCCGCAGCGCCACCGACCAATCGGCATGCGTGACAACGTGGATCGCGGCCGGCAGGGTACGTTCGCCCTTGGGGGCGGCGGCGCCGAACGCGGCGGGTACCTGCTGCAGGAAGATGATGACGGCGATGCCGAGGGTGAAGCCCTCGATGACCGGCCACGGGATGAACGTCACCGCCCGACCGAGCCCGAGGACACCTGCAACCACCACGATCAGGCCGGCCAGCACCGAGACGAGGGCGACGCTGCCGAGGCCATGCGCGGCGACGATCGGTGCCAGGATCACCGCCATCGCACCGGTCGGTCCGGACACCTGCACATGTGAGCCGCCGAAGATGGCCGCCACCAGGCCGGCGACGACGGCGGTGATCAGGCCGGCGGCTGCGCCGACGCCGGAGCTGATGCCGAATGCAAGGGCCAGCGGCAGGGCCACCACACCGACGGTGATGCCGGCCAACACGTCGCCGCGCCACGAATGGGCAAGTCCCGCATAGTCGGAGCGGCGCGGCACCAGCCGTGCCACGCGCGCCATCAGGCCGCTGTAGGCTCCCGCTCCGGACGTGTCGACCTGTTGGGGCGCAGGCCCATTCACGCCTTCGTCACCGGCGGTAGTGACGCGATCACCTCGAGCTGATCGCGTTGCGCACCCAGCGTGTCGATGAGAAACGTCCGTGCGATCACCAAGAGTTCGGAGATCTTCGGGTGTGCGAGCTCGTAGAACACCGCGTTGCCGATCCGCTCGCTGCGTACCACGTGGTGGCGCTTGAGCACCGCGAGATGCTGGGACAGGAGCGTCGGCTCCAGTTCGGTGATGGTCAGTAGTTCGCTGACCGCGGTCGGATCGCCGTTGGCGCTGAGCACTTCGAGCACCCGAATCCGGGCGGGATGAGCCAGTGCCTTGAACAGGTTGGCCTTGATCTCGTAGAGCGGCCGCTCGGCGCCCCCCACCGTGCTGTTCGGCACTCTCGTTGTCCTTGCCACTGTCACCCCCACGATATGGATTGATGGATTGAGCATTAGCTCAATCCATAAGATAGCCGAAGTCGTCCGTGACGCCAAGTGTCGTTCGCCACGCCAACTTTCCCGCGGACTCCTGACGGTCACGAGGGGCTTCGAGACGCGTCGGGCTCGCACGTCGCTCCTCAGCCGGCGGGAAACGTAGATCCCCGAGGCGCCGCCCTGAGGAGCTCGCGAGGAACGAGCGCGGGTCACGAAGGGGGCGTCAGCGACGAGCCCTTCGTTCCCTGAGGTGTGAGGAGCGTTAGCGACGAGCTCTTCGCTCCCTGAGGTGTGAGGAGCGTTAGCGACGAGCCTCGAAGGGCCCGTCGGCGCTACTCGCCCTCAGGCCCGCGGCACCCGTACTCCCACCAACCGCGTGTCGGGGTCGTCGTCGAGGCCGATTCGATCCCACGCCACCCCGACCCGCACCACGGCGTAGGCGGAGGTGGGGAAGCGGTCGATCTCCCCGTCCGGGTCGAGGGTCAGCGCCGTCGACGGCATGCCGGGCTCGTGCCCGACCACCAGTACGGTCGCCGCGTCGGCGGGCGCGTACACGCGGACCGCCTCGAGGATCTCGAACGGCGAGCCGCCGTAGATCTCGTCGAGGACAGTGGTGGGGGCGTCGATGCCGGTGCGTTCGAGGGTTTCTCGGGTGCGGGTCGCCGACGAGCAGAGCACCGCGTCGATGGTCAGTCCCTCGTCGGCCATCCAGCTGCCGGCCAGGGCGGCCTCGCGGCGGCCGCGGTCGGCGAGTGGCCGCTCATGGTCGCTCACCCCCGGCGGATAGCCCGACTTGCCGTGCCGCAACAGGACCAGGGTGCGGCTCACGCGACACCCTCGACACGCACGACGACGTCCGACGGTGCCGCGGCGATCGCCCGCAGTACCACCACGGTGGCGCGCCACGCGGCGGCCTCCTGCCGGCAGAACGCGGCGGCACCGGCGTCACCGCTGAGCAGGTATTCGTCGGCGCGCTCGTCGAAGTCGATGCAGTCGTCGACGGCACCTTCGATCAGGTCGGCCGCCAATGGCGGTGCGGCACACACCCGGTCGATGGTGTCGGCGTCGAGAGTGGCGAGCCGTTCGAGTTCCGCGCGGTAGGACATGACCTCACGGTACGACGGCACACCGACAGCCCCGTGGCACCACACCGAACACGGGGTCATCCATCGGCCGGATCACATCCGTCCGACCGCCGCCATCAGGGCTCCCAGCGTCGCCAACTGGTCGTCGAGGGAGCCGTCGACCTTGGCCAGCATCTGGGTGATGCCTGCGTCCCGGTAGCGGCGCAGGCGCTCGACGATCATCTCGTCGGTGCCCAGCAGGTTGGTGTGACTGCCCAGTTCCAGCGGCACCGCCTGACGGGCGGCATCGCGGTCGCCGGATTGCCACAGTTCGGCGACCCGCGCCACCTGCTCGCCGAATCCGAGCCGAGTGAAGGCGTCGTTGTAGAAGTTGCGTCCGCCGGTCCCCATCGCGCCGATGGTGAAGGCGTAACCGTCGGCGTGCCTGCGGGCGGCCTCGTCGGGGTCGTCGGTGAACTCGACCGCGACAGGTGCGACGAGCGTCAGCTCCGACATCGTGCGCCCCGCAGCGGCAGCCCCCTCGCGAATCGGTGCGAAGTACACGTCGGCCGCCTCCGGAATGAACGCGTTGCCCAGCCAACCGTCGGCGACCTCGCCGGTCAACCGCAGATTCGCCGGACCCATCGCCGCGATGTACACCGGCACACGCGCCGGCGCGACCAGCGGGGTCAGCGCGGCACCGGCGCTGTCGGGCAGCGGCAGGGGATAGATCTCGCCCGGATGGTCGAGCCGGTCGCCGCGCTCGAGGATGCGGATGATCTCGATGGTCTCCCGCGTGGTCTGCACCGGCTTGCGGAACCGCACGCCGTGGAAACCCTCCATCACACGCGGCCCGGACACCCCCACGCCGAGGGTGAAGCGACCACCCGACAGTTGCTGCAGGCTCAGCGCCGAGGTGCCGAGCAGCGCCGGGGACCGCGACCCGAGCTGCACCACGAACGTGCCGAGACCGATGCGTTCGGTGCGGGCGGCGAGATAGGCGAGGCCCGTCAGCGCGTCGTAGCCCCACACCTCAGGCACCCACAGCGCCGACACGCCGAGCCGCTCGGCCTCCTGCGCGAACTCGACCGCCCCGGGCTGTCGAGGTTCGACCATTGCACCGATCTGCATACCGTGTTCTCCCTACCTCGACCGCCAGTCCTATGCAGGATGGCATAGTCGTATCCGGGCGGTGACGTGCATCGCCGCAACGTCACGCAAACACCAGGGGGCCATGTGCGTTACCGCGACCATCCGACCGTCGAGGTGTCCGAGAAGTTCGCCGCCGATCCTGCAGCGATCTGGGCGCTGATCACCGACATCACGCTGCCGACCCGGTTCTCGCCGGAGTTGCAGCGGGTCGAGTGGCTCAACGACGCCGATCACGTCGAGGTCGGCGCCCGATTCCGCGGCCACAACCACCACCCGGCGCTGGGCGACTGGCAGACCGAGTGCCGGGTCATCGAGTGCGAGCCGCCCACCCGCTGGGTCTACGAGGTGGCCTTCGACGAACCGTTCGCGACATGGGGCTTCGAGGTCGACCCGGACAAGGATGGGGGCGCCACCGTCCGGCAGTGGGCCCGCATGGGACCGGGGCCGTCGGGCCTGACGCCGGCCATCGAACGCATGCCGGAGAAGGAAGGCCGGATCATCGCGCGGCGGCTGGCCGAGTGGGAGAACGGGATGCGCGCCAATCTCGCCGGATTGCGCGACATGCTGACCGACTGACCACGGTCTGATCGGCGACGACCCGGACAGTCGATAGCCTGGACCGCGTGCACACCTGGGTCCCCGCAATGCTCGCGCTCATCGCGGCATTGCTGATCGCCACCGGGTCGGTGATGCGGCAACGCGCCTCGCACGCGTCCGGCGCGATCCGTCAGGGCTGGTGGCTGGGTGCGGTGGTCGCATTGTGCGGCTTCGCGTTTCAGGTGGCCGCGCTCGGGCTGGGGCCGTTGCTGCTGGTGCAGCCGCTGGTGACGTTCGCGGTGCTGTTCGCGCTGCCGCTGGAGGCGTGGGCCGACCATCGCCGACCCATGCGCATCGAATGGATCTGGGGTGCGGTGCTGGTGGTGTGCGTGACGCTGTTCCTGTCCATCGCGCAACCCGAACCGTCGTCGCGGCGACCGAACAATCTGCTGACGCTGATCATCGTGGGCACGGTGGTCGCGGTCCTGCTGTGCTGCGTGATCATCGCCGAACGCGCGAACCGGCACTACAAGGCACTGCTCTACGGGGTGGTCGGCGGCACCCTCTTCGGGATGTCGGCGATGCTCGTCAAGACCGTGGTCAACCAATTCGTCGAGGGCGGTCTGCGCACCTTCGTCCAGCCGGATCTCTACCTGTTCGGTGTGGTCGCGACCTTTGCCGTCGTCGCGCAGCAGCGCGGCTTCGGCGCGGGTGAACTCCAGACCTCGTTCCCGGCGTTGACGGTCACCGAGTTGGTCGCGTCGATGGCGCTGGGTATCGCACTACTCGGCGAGAACATCAGTGTGTCGGTGCCGACCGCGCTGTTCCTCGGCGTCGTGCTGGGCGCGGTGGTGCGCGCAGTGCTCGAACTCGCCAAACACGCGGGCGAACGCGCCGAGCACATCGTGTGGCCCGACGGGCCGCCGGACCCGATCAGCGAGTGAGCGGGTCCGGTCCGGGCGAGAGGATCAGTTGGTGGTGAGCGGTTCGATGATCGGGGCCAGCGTCTGCGCCCACTCGGATGCCTGCTTGGCCGGCTTGACCGTGGACGAATTGTCGTGGCGGGCGTGCTCGCCGACCTGGGTCGCGCCGCGCTTGGTCAGCATCTCGGCCATGATCTCGCCACCGCGGTTGAAGGTTTCGCCGTAGACGGAGTCGCCGAGGCCGAAGACGGCGAAGCGCAGTCCGGTCAGGTCGGGGTCGACCGAATCGAGTTCCTCGGCGAACGGCTCGGCGCCGGTCGGCAGTTCACCCTCGCCGTAGGTCGAGCAGACGACCACCAGGAAGTCGGCCGGATCGAGATCCTCGACGGCGAACTCGCTCATGTCATAGATCGACGGATCGTGATCGACCGCCAGCACATCGGAGATGGCATCCGCGACCAGCTCGCAGTTTCCGGTTTCCGTGCCGTACAGGATGACGACCGACATGACAGGACTCCTCTCGTGGCCGCGCGTTGGAGTATCACGACCCATACAACTCGGTGAGAGAGGGTACTCTAGTCGGTCCACCTACATCCAATCGAGAGAAACCTGCAGGTCAAGAGGGGTGGGCAAAATTACTTGGATGTCCTACTATTGGTGCAGAGGCCATATCCCCGACTCTCTCGAAAACAGGTGATCTCTCGTGTCTGCTTCTGACGTCCGGTCCATCCAGCACTACCTCAACGGCGCAGCCGTGACCGCCACCGACGGCCGCTTTGCCGACGTGTTCAACCCGAGCACCGGCCAGGTCGCTGCCAAGGTGCCCCTGGCCACCACTGCCGAGGTCGACGCCGCGGTCGCCACCGCTGTCGAAGCGCAGAAGGAGTGGGCGGCCTGGAATCCGCAGCGCCGCGCCCGCGTGCTCATGCGGTTCGTCGATCTCGTCAACCAGAACGCCGACGAACTGGCCACCCTGCTCTCCCTCGAGCACGGCAAGACCCATCCCGACGCCAAGGGCGACATCCAGCGCGGCATCGAGGTCATCGAGTTCGCCATCGGCATCCCGCACCTGCTCAAGGGCGAGTTCACCGAAGGTGCCGGCAGCGGCATCGACGTGCACTCGGTGCGTCAGCCGCTCGGCGTGGTCGCCGGCATCACCCCGTTCAATTTCCCGGCGATGATCCCGCTGTGGAAGGCCGGCCCCGCCCTCGCGTGCGGCAACGCCTTCATCCTCAAGCCCAGCGAGCGCGATCCCTCGGTGCCGGTGCGCCTCGCCGAACTGTTCACCGAGGCCGGGCTGCCCGACGGCGTGTTCCAGGTCGTGCACGGCGACAAGGAATCGGTCGACGCGCTGCTCAACAACCCGGATGTGATGGCACTCGGTTTCGTCGGCAGTTCCGACATCGCGCAGTACATCTATTCGACGGCCGCGGCCAACGGGAAGCGCTCGCAGTGCTTCGGCGGCGCCAAGAACCACATGATCATCATGCCCGACGCCAACCTGGATCAGGCCGTCGATGCGCTGATCGGCGCCGGCTACGGCAGTGCCGGCGAACGCTGCATGGCCATCTCGGTGGCCGTGCCGGTGGGGGAGCAGACCGCAGAACGGTTGCGCGCCAAGCTCGTCGACAAGGTCAATGCGCTGCGAGTGGGCCACAGCCTGGACCCCAAGGCCGACTACGGTCCGCTGGTCACCGCCGCCGCGCTCGAGCGGGTCAAGGGCTACATCGGCAAGGGCGTCGAGGAAGGTGCCGAGCTGGTCATCGACGGCCGCGAACGCACCAGCGACGAGCAGACCTTCGGCGATGAGGACCTGTCGAAGGGATTCTTCATCGGCCCAACCCTTTTCGACCATGTCACCAAGAACATGACGTCCTACACCGACGAGATCTTCGGCCCGGTCCTGCAGATCGTGCGCGCGCACGACTACGAGGAGGCCCTCGCCCTGGCGTCGGATCACCAGTACGGCAACGGTGTCGCGATCTTCACCCAGGACGGCGACGCCGCCCGCGACTTCACCGCCCGCGTCAACGTCGGCATGGTCGGCGTGAACGTGCCGATCCCGGTTCCGGTGGCCTACTACACCTTTGGTGGGTGGAAGCGCTCCGGATTCGGTGACCTCAACCAGCACGGCCCAGCGTCGATCCAGTTCTACACCAAGACCAAGACGATCACCTCGCGGTGGCCGTCGGGCATCAAGGATGGCGCCGAGTTCGTCATCCCGACGATGGACTGAGTGGGACGTATGACCACGTTCGCAGATAGCGGTCTCGACGGTGACGAGAAGGTGATCGTCGAGACCGCAGCGAGTTTCGCCGCGAAACGACTCGCGCCATTCGCCCTCGAATGGGATGAGTCGAACCACTTCCCCGTCGACGAACTGCGTGAGGCGGCCGAGTTGGGGATGGGCGCCATCTACTGCTCGGAGGATGCTGGTGGCACCGGTCTGCGGCGATTGGACGGGGTGCGGATCTTCGAGCAGCTCGCCTACGCCGATCCGGCTGTCGCCGCGTTCCTGTCGATCCACAACATGTGCGCCTGGATGGTCGACAAGTACGGCACCGATGAGCAACGCGCCCAGTGGATTCCACGGCTGGCGAGCATGGAGACGATCGCGAGTTACTGCCTCACCGAGCCGGGTGCCGGCTCGGATGCGGCGGCGCTGTCGACCCGCGCCGAACGCGTCGGCGACGACTACGTCCTCACCGGGGTCAAGCAGTTCATCTCCGGTGCCGGCTCCAGCGACCTGTACGTGATCATGGCGCGCACCGGCGGCTCGGGACCCAAGGGCATCTCGACATTTCTCGTCGAAAAGGATTCACCCGGACTGTCGTTCGGCGCGCAGGAACACAAGATGGGCTGGCACGCCCAGCCGACCGCACAGGTCATCCTCGACGAGGTGCGGGTGCCGGCGACGAGTCTGCTCGGTGCGCAAGAGGGTATCGGGTTCGGGATCGCGATGAACGGCCTCAACGGCGGCCGTATAAACATCGCGGCGTCGTCGCTGGGCGGTGCCCAGGCCGCGTTCGACAAGGCGGCGAGCTACGTCGCATCGCGGAAGGCGTTCGGTGCGGCCCTGATCGACGAGTCGACGATTCGCTTCACCCTCGCCGACATGGCCACCGCGCTGCAGACCTCGCGGCTGATGCTCTGGCATGCGGCGTCCGCCCTCGACGCCGACGCGCCGGACAAGGTGGAGCTGTGCGCCATGGCCAAGCGGTACGTCACCGACGGCTGCTACACCGTCGCCGACCAGGCGCTGCAGCTGCACGGCGGCTATGGGTATCTGTCCGAGTACGGAATCGAGAAAATCGTGCGCGACCTCCGGGTGCACCGCATCCTGGAGGGGACCAACGAGATCATGCGGGTGGTGCTCGGCAGATCCATCGCCGCCCGTCACCGCGAGAACTAGCGATGAGACAACAGGAGATTCGACAATGACGACGATCGCCTTTCTGGGGCTGGGCAACATGGGTGGCCCGATGGCCGCGAACCTGGTGAAAGCCGGCCACACCGTCCACGGCTTCGACCCGGTGCCCGAAGCGGTCAAGACCGCGCAGGAGAACGGCGTCGACACCTTCCCGACCGCGGTGGAGGCGGTGTCCGCCGCCGAGGTCGTGATCAGCATGCTGCCCAACGGCGGCATCGTGAAGAACCTGTACGCCGAGATCCTGCCCGCCACCCCGACCGGCGCGCTGTTCATCGACAGCTCCACCATCTCCGTCGAAGACGCCCGCGCAATCCACGCGCAGGCCACCGAGCACGGCTTCGCGCAGATCGACGCTCCCGTCTCCGGTGGCGTCAAGGGCGCGGTCGCCGGCACGCTCGCGTTCATGGTCGGCGGAGACGAGGAAGCGTTCGCCGCCGCACGTTCCACGCTGGAACCGATGGCGGGCAAGGTGATTCACTGTGGTGGCGCCGGGGCGGGCCAAGCCGCGAAGGTCTGCAACAACATGGTGCTCGCGGTGCAGCAGATCGCGGTGGGGGAGGCCTTCGTCCTCGCCGAGAAGCTGGGCCTCTCGGACCAGGCTCTCTACGACGTGATCACCGGAGCCACCGGCAATTGCTGGGCGGTACAGACCAACTGCCCGGTCCCCGGACCCGTGCCGACCTCGCCGGCGAACAACGACTACAAGCCGGGTTTCGCCACCGCACTGATGAACAAGGATCTCGGACTCGCGATGGACGCCGTCGCGAGCACCGGCTCCCGCGCACCGCTCGGCACGCACGCCGCGCAGCTGTACAAGGGCTTCGCCGAACAGCATTCGGACCTGGACTTCAGCGCGATCATCACGTCGCTGCACTGATCTCGCATCAGGCACAGCTCTCGGCACTACTCGTGTGCACAGTGCACGCGAGCAGTGCCGAGAGTTGTGGCTGGTGTTGGACATCAGGGCCGCGGCACCGGTCACAGCACAGTGCCGTCATCGACGTCACGACGACATTTCCCCGCGTGCGGCGATGTGGTCGGCCCACCGTCGAAACTTGCCGTACGCGTGCAGATCCGGTGCGTCGATGAGATACCCGGCAATCAGGTCGGCTTCCCCGAGATCCTGCCATTCCCAGGTGAGTTGCACGTAGCGATCCGCGTACGGGGCCACCCGCGCGCGGATCGCCCGCATCTCGTCGTCGTCAAAACCGCACTCGCGTAACCGGCTTTCGCACCGTTCACGCACGATTTCGTAGTCGGTGTCGAGGAATGGGTCGAGTAGGAGTGACCACACCGGCCGACGGGTGATCATCGGGATCCGGTGTTGTTGCAGTGTCATTCGGAGTTTGTCGTGGCATAGTGCGCTCACGAACACGACTGTATCGTCGTCGAGATAGAGCTCCGGCGAAAACGCATCGGGGTCGCCGCCGCGCAGGCGTGACCACCCGATCGGCGATCCGACGAGGCGTGCTTCCGGATGATGGCGCGGCCATCTCAGATACAGGCCGTCTGGCGTCGCTTCGAACTCAGCGGCGATGGGATGCAGACGTTCCGGACGCTGGTCGGCGTTCAGATCCACACCGTCGCAAGCCATACCGAGAAGGCTGAGAGCACGATCAGCCCGATGTTGAGACCGATCTGCTTGGTCTCGCCGCGCGACAGATGGAATCCGGTGGCCAACACCTGGAGCACGACGAATCCGATTGCGGCCCACAGGGCCAGACCGGGTGCGATGCCGGTGAGCGGTGGCAGGATCAACCCGATCGCGCCGAGCACCTCGACGGCGCCGATGGCCCGGACGCCGGTCATCGGGATGGTGGTACCGGCCCAGGCCATCATGGGTGCGAGTTGTTCCTGGCTGCGGATCATCTTCATGCCGCCGGAGTAGAGATAGAACACGGCCAGTACCGCGGCGACGATCCAGTAGGCGACGGTCACGGTTCCTCCTCGGCGAAGTCGCCGGAGTTCCGGCGCAGGGATTCAATGGCTTTCACCAACGACGTCATCTCGGTGTCGCTCATGCCGACATCGGAGAACACTTCTCGGTTGAGGGTGGTGGTGGCGTCCTCGACGGTGGACAGACCCAGCTCGGTGATCTCCACCAGCGTCGTGCGGCCGTCGGTAGGGTGCGGCACCCGCCGGACGAGCGCCGCTTCCTCGAGTCGCCGGATCGCGTGCGTCACGCTGGTCACGTGCACCTGTAGTCGGTCGCTGGCCTTGGTGATCGGCAGTGCACGCTGCCGGGAAAAGGCCAGCAGCCGAAGCAGTTCGAAGCGGGAGAAGGTCAGGTCATAGGGGCGCAGCGCCGCCTCCACCCGGGCGAGCAAGATCTGATGCGCGCGCATCACCGAGGTCACCGCGACCATTCCGTCGGCGACATCGCCCCATCCCGCGTCGGTCCAGTTCTCCCGTGCCTGCTCGATGGGGTCGAAAGGCATGCTGCGCCCGGCCATGTCATCACCTTAGGGCATGAACTCGTCGATCAACGCTTCCAGCCGTTGACGATTGCCTGCCCCGCGGCGACGGGATCGGCGCCGTCGGGGAATCGCCCGGCGAGCAAGAGAACCGCGAGCCCGTGTACCTGTGCCCACAGAGACGCGACGATGGTCTCCGCGTCCGCATCGACAAACACGCCGCGGTCGACGGCGTCCCGGACCGCGGTGTGCAAGGGCGCCATGGATCGTCGCGATGCAACGGTCAGTTCGTCGGAGGGTTCGATCCCGGCGACCGAGGTGCCGAACATCATCTCGAACAGCCGTGGGTGTTCCAGCGCCCACCCCACATAGGCGATCCCGAGAGCCCCGATGTCGTCGGTGTCGGCAGACTCCTGCGCAGCCGCGAAGCTCTCGAACCCGGCGATGAGGACGCGACGGGCAAGATCGTCCTTGCTTCCGAAGAGTGAGTAGACCGCGGTGGTGGATGTGTCCGCGGCGCCGGCAACAGATCGCACCGACAGCGCCGCCCATCCCTCGCGCTCGACAATCGTGGTCGCTTCCTCGACGAGTCGTTCGCGGAGGTCGGCGGTGTGCACGCGGGGTCTTGCCACGGTCGCCATTGTTTCATAACATCGTTTCATAACGTTGTTATCAAATCTTCGGACGGAGTGCACGATGGCGCGACCGGATGCTCGACGGATGACCAACAAGCAACCGCCGCCGGGGACGACGCTGTTCCTGATCGGCATGAGCCTCCCGCGGCCCAGGCATCTGCGCGCATGGCTCGGCGCCTTCCTCGCCATGCCGCGCATGCTCGTTTACCTGCGCAAACGGCCGGATTCGGGGCTCCTCGCTGCACGTCTCTATCTCGGCAGCTCGCTCATGGTGGTGTCGTATTGGCGTTCGGCGGAGGACATTCGGCGCTTCGCTGCGGACGGCGGCGCCCCGCACCTACCGGTATGGCGATGGTTCAACAACCGCTATGCGGATAAGAACGCGGTTGGTATCTGGCATGAGACGTACGTGATCGGCGAGCACGAGACGATCTCGTCGGGGATGCCCCCTTATGGACTCGGGGAGGCGGTGGGTGTGGTGCCGATCGGCGCCGGGATGAAGACTGCAGCGCAGCGGATCGCCGCTAACTCGGCGGACGGTGCTCGAGCAGCATCCTGATTGCCCCGACGATCGTGTCCACGAGTCCGGTCACCGTGTGCCTCCCCAGCTCTCCGCGCTCCTCGTCCGAGCGCATCATGATCGCGGACTCGACGAGCCGAAAGGGAAGGAGTGCCCGGGTGTCGGCCGGGTCGCCAAGCGCCGCGCGCGCCAGCGTCTCGTAGATGTCGGCGAGTTCGGCTCGCGCCGTGCGGAATTCGGCGAACGGCTCGTCGCCGATCTCTGGCAGCAGATACAGTGCGCCCAGGTTCCAGCGCGATTCGGCGAGCTGGGTGACGTCGAATCGGGCAAGGTCGAGGAGTCGGTCCAATGGCGGTCGGTCGTCGTCGAGCAGTTCACGTGCGCGCTCGAGTGGCGCGGCGACGGTGGTGTCGAGCAGCGCGACGAGGATCTCGTCCTTGGTCGCGAAGTAGTGGTACATCGACGCCTGCCGGATGCCGACGGCCTCGGCGATCATCCGGGTGGACGTGCCGGTGTAGCCGTGGCGGGTGAACAGCTCGGCCGAGGCGTCAAGGATCTCTTCGCGGGCGGTGTCACCGCGGCGCCGTCGACTCTTCAGCCGGGGGCGACCCGGCCCCGGCGCGGATGGCGTCGGCGGAGTTCGCGCGGCCATGAAGTTCCTCATTCCCGTCGGCACATCGTCGTCTGACGCCGGAAAAACCCTAACCCACGCAGGGTCTCTGGCGGCGGGTCGCCGTCCGGCTCGACGTCGGGGCCTGCATTGCGTAACACTTCTGTAGCATGCGTTTTCCGGAAGGCAACAATTCTGTCACTCGATAGAAATGGTGGAGGGTTTATCTATCAACCGACAGATAAAACGCTCAACGTGGAGCCTCAGCAGAGAGACGACACCGCACATGACCTCCACCGCCAACCCGCCGACCGCCCCGTCGGGCGTAGACGCCAACGACCTCTCCGAGTTCGGCTACGACCAGCAACTCCATCGTTCGCTCGGCAAGTTCGCGTCCTTCGCCGCGGGCTTCTCGTTTGTCTCCATCCTCACCACGATCTTCCAGCTCTTCGGCCTCGGCTTCGGCTTCGGCGGCCCGGCGTTCTTCTGGACCTGGCCGATCGTCTACGCCGGCCAGTTCCTCGTCGCGCTCTGCTTCGCGGAAATCGCTGCGCGCTACCCGATCTCCGGCGCCATCTACCAGTGGTCGCGGCGCATGGGCGGCGAGGTCATCGGCTGGTTCGGTGGCTGGTTCATGATCGTCGCGCAGATCGTCACCGCCTCCGCGGCCGCCATCGCCCTGCAGGTCGTGCTGCCGTCGGTGTGGAGCGGATTCCAGATCATCGGCGACGACCCGACCCTCACCAGCACCAGCGGCGCCGCCAACGCCGTCCTGCTCGGGTCGATCCTGCTGGTCGCGGTCACCGCCATCAACTGCGTCGGTATCTCCTGGATGAGCCGCGTCAACAGCATCGGGGTGACCTGCGAACTCGTCGGTGTAGTCGCCGTCGTGCTGGCCCTGTTCACCCACGCCCGGCGCGGCCCGGACGTCGTCTTCGATACCGGTATCCCCGGCCAGCAGCCCGGCTACATCTGGGCGTTCATCGTCTCCGGTCTGATGGCCGCTTACGTGATGGTCGGCTTCGGCTCGGCCGGTGAGCTCGCCGAGGAGACCAAGAACCCCCGACGCGTCGCCCCGCGGACCATTCGCCTGGCGCTCACCGTGTCCGCGATCGGTGGCGGATTGATGCTGCTCGGCGCCCTGATGGCCGCACCCACCCTCGACGAACAGCTGGCCACCGGCGGCCTGCCCTACGTCCTGGACTCGGTCCTCGGCAGCTTCTGGGGCAAGGTCCTGCTGTGCGACGTCGCGGTGGCGATCTTCATCTGCACCCTCGCGATCCAGACCGCATGCTCGCGGCTGATGTTCTCGATGGCCCGCGACGGACGCCTCCCGTTCTCCGCCACGCTGTCGCACGTCAACAAGCGGACCGGCACCCCCATCGCGCCGGCGATCCTGATCGGCGTGCTGTGCATCGGCATCCTGGTCATCAACGTGGGCAACTCGGCGATCTTCGCCACGCTGGCCAGCGTCTGCATCATCTTGATCTACCTCGCCTATCTCGCGGTGACCGGCCCGATGCTCTACCGCCGCTTCCAGGGCTGGCCGCACGGCGGACCGCAGGTCGACGCCGAAGGCAAGAAGCTGTTCAGCCTGGGCCGCTTCGGCATCGTGGTCAACCTGCTCGCCGTCACCTACGGCGTCCTCATGGTGATCAACCTGGCGTGGCCCCGGGCCGAGGTCTTCGACCCGACCGGCGAAATGCCGATCCTGCGCTGGGCCGGCCCGATCTGCATCGCGATCACCGTCCTCGTCGGCATCGCCTGCTACCCGCGCGGCAAGGAACATCCCAAGCCGGTCACCGTCGGCTGAGGTCGTCGAAACCCCTACTCGACCGGGGAAACCACGCGAGTGGTCTCGATACGGTCGTCGCCAGCTCCTCCCTACTCGACTGCCGAAAAGCACAAGGAAACCCACTCTCATGACCACAACCACCGCCTCCACCGCCGGTGCCCGCGCCCACGCCCGGGCGCAGGCCGGCACCATCACCGACTCCATGCCCGTCGTGCCCGCCAGCGCCTGGCCCACCCCGCCCGCTGACGTCGACGCGGCCCAATTGACGTGGGCCGAAACGATTCCCGGCGGCCGCTACACCAGCAAGGTGCTTGCCCGCGGCACCCGACTGCGTCTGCGCGATGTCACCGGATCGGCGTGCGCGCACCTACTGCTGTGGCGCGCCGACGCACCCTGGGAACGCCTCAATGTCGCCGACACCGTCAAGGTTCCGTGGCAGGCCTACCTCGGCGCCGGCCACCCGTTGCTCAGCGATCAGGGCCGTGCGCTGGCCACCGTCGTCGCCGACGAGTCCGGCCATCACGACGCGCTGTGCGGCACCACCACTCTGGCCGGGAACGCGGCCAAATACGGTGATGGACAGGTCTATTCGGCCACTCCGGCGGGACGCGAGATGTTCACCCTGGCCGCCGCCAAACACGGACTGACGCCCACCGATGTCGCGCCGTCGCTGTCCTTCTTCCACGGTGTCGTGGTGGAGTCCGACGGCACCCTGACGTCCAAGGGATCGGCCGGCCGGGACAAATCCGTCGATCTGATCCTGCACCTGCCGTGCGTGGTCGCCGTCGTCAACACCGCCCACCCGCTCGACCCGTCACCCACCTTCGACACCGGACCACTCGAACTGCTCGCCTGGAAGGCGAACGCCGACCTCGACGAACTGCTCGCCGGTGTCGCCGACACCGAACCGGAATACCAACGTGCCGTGGCGAACTCCGAAGACGTCTGGGCCGCAGCCCATTTCTGAGCTCTCGCCCCACTTCCGCTGGCGTATCGAGACCCTCCTTCCGTTGGTCGAGTAGCCACGAGCGAGCGCAGCGAGCCCGAGGCGTATCGAGACCACACCATGAGCAAGGACCAAATACACATGACCATCACCGATTTCACCACCATCCCCGCCGACGAGCTCACGCTCGCACCGGGCACCGTGATTGACGACGCCGAGGTGTCCGAGCGCGGCCCCTGGTCGGGCGTCGTCGCCGCCGGCGACGTCCTCACCATCGTCGACCTCTACGGTAACCAGGCCGTCGACACGCTGTTCTTCGGCGCCGACGACCACGCAATCCGCTACTCCGCGCAAGCCACCATCGCCGCGCAGGGCAACATCTTCCTCACCACCGGATCGGTGATCCGCGACCAGGAATCGTTGCCGCTGATGACGATTGTCGCCGACGAGGTCGGCAATCACGACACCGTCGGCGGCGCCTGCTCGCAGGAATCCAACACCCTGCGCTACGGCCACCACACCAAGCATCAGCACGCGTGCGTGGAGAACTTCCTCATCGAGGGCAGCAGGCACGGCCTGGGCAAAGCCGATCTCGTCGGCAACATCAACTTCTTCATGAACGTCCCCGTCGACCCCGACGGATCCCTCGGCATCGTTGACGGCCTTTCCGCGCCGGGCAAGCGGCTGGCGCTGCGGGCCGACGTCGACACCCTCGTGTTGATCTCCAACTGCCCGCAGATCAACAACCCCTGCAACGGATTCGACCCGACGGCCGTCCGCGTGATCGTCACCCGTCCGGAGCGGTGACCGCCATGACTGCCATCACCGTTCTTCGCGCCGGACCGCTCACCACCATCCAGGACTGGCCGGGCCGCATCGGTTACTGGAAGGTCGGCGTCCCGCCGTCGGGTCCGATGGACGACCTGTCCTTCCGCCTCGCGAACGCCGCCGTCGGCAACCCCGACGACGCCGCGGGACTCGAAGCCACCCTGATGGGACCCGCGTTACGGTTCGACGCCCCGGTCACCGTCGCGGTGACCGGCGCACCCGCCACCGTCACGGTGTCCGGAAAGCCGATGCCGCAATGGGTTCCGCTGCACCTGTCGGCCGGTGACACGCTCGACATCGGGGCCGTCGGCGCGTACGGCATGCGCGTGTACATCGCCGTCGCCGGTGGTCTCGACGCCGAGGACTACCTCGGTAGCCGATCCACCTTCACCATGGGCCGCTTCGGCGGTCACGACGGCCGCAAACTCGCCGACGGTGACCAACTCCCGTTGGCCGACAGCGACACCCGGACAGCACGCCGCATTCTCGGCGACGAACAACCGGCGATGACCAACGCCTGGCAACTCGGTGTCACGGTCGGCCCGCACGGCGCACCGGAGTTCTTCACCGAAGACGACATCGCCGACGTGTTCGCCACCGACTACGAGGTCCACTTCAACTCTGACCGCACCGGCATCCGGCTCATCGGACCCCAGCCGCGCTGGGCCCGCTCCGACGGCGGCGAAGCCGGCCTGCACCCGTCGAACATCCACGACAACGCGTATTCGGTTGGTGCCCTGGACTTCACCGGAGACACCCCGATCCTGCTCGGACCCGACGGCCCCAGCCTCGGCGGGTTCGTCTGCCCGGTGACCGTCGTCGCCGCCGAACGCTGGAAGCTGGGTCAGCTCAAGCCCGGAGACACCGTGCGATTCGTCGCGGTGCGCAGCGAGCACACCGCGTCGACCGCGGAGATCGGTGCCGCCCGCCGCGCATCCTTCGCGCACGTCCTCTCCGCCGGCGGTGACACCGACAACGGCATCCTCGGGAGCACCACCACCGCCGACGGCACCACCGCGGTCACCTACCGGCGCAGCGGGGACGACAACATCCTGGTCGAATACGGTGACATGCGACTCGATCTCGCGCTCCGCGCCCGCGTGCACGCGCTGGCCGAACGCATCGACGCCGAACGCCCCGCCGGACTGGTCGACCTCACCCCCGGAATCCGTTCCCTGCAGGTCAAGGCCGACCCCGACGTCTGGTCACAGCAACGAATGCTGCAGTGGCTCACCGAGTGCGAGAGTCAGCTACCCGCCGCCGACGACCTCGTCGTGCCCAGTCGCACCGTGCACCTACCCTTGTCGTGGGACGATCCGGCGACCCGCGAGGCGATCGAACGGTACATGCTCGGCGTCCGCGGCGACGCACCGTGGTGCCCGTGGAATATCGAGTTCATCCGTCGGATGAACGGACTCGACTCCGTCGACGACGTGCACCGCATCGTCTTTGACGCGAGTTACCTGGTCCTCGGTCTCGGTGACGTGTATCTCGGTGCGCCGGTGGCGGTTCCGCTGGATCCGCGCCATCGTCTGGTCACCACGAAGTACAACCCGGCCCGCACCT
Organism: Gordonia sp. CPCC 205515; assembly: GCF_048537925.1. Taxonomy (NCBI): domain Bacteria; kingdom Bacillati; phylum Actinomycetota; class Actinomycetes; order Mycobacteriales; family Gordoniaceae; genus Gordonia; species Gordonia sp. CPCC 205515. The sequence goes on from NZ_JBCLVJ010000010.1 coordinate 353,580, forward strand.
GGACCCCGGAGAATGCCGTCGGCATCGGTGGTGCCTACCTCTGCATCTACGGTATGGAAGGCCCAGGCGGCTACCAGTTCGTCGGCCGTACCACCCAGGTATGGAACCATCGACATCCGCTGCCCGCACCAGGATTCGACCCGGAACACCCGTGGCTGCTGCGGTTCTTCGACCAGATCCGGTGGTACCCGGTGAGCGCCGACGAACTGCTGGACATGCGCGCCGACGTCGCCGCCGGCCGTGGAGACTCTGTGCGGATCACCGACGGCACGTTCTCCCTCGCTGAACACCAACGCTTCCTCGACAGCGAGGCCGACGACATCGCCGTCACCCGCTCCGCCATGGAGATCGCCCGCGCCGAGGAACGCGAACGGTGGTCGCAGCAAGGTGAATTCGCGGTCACCGCGATTCCGTCGGAGGCCGAGATCGAGATCGAACAGGGAAAGGTCGCATGAGCCGCATCGACGACATCTACCAGCAAATCGCCGAACAGGACCGACCTGAGGTCTTCATCACGCTCCGGAACCAAGAAGGCGTCGAGGCCGATTACCGCGCGTCGATCGCCGCCGGCGGCCCCCTGGCGGGAATCGTGCTGGCGGTCAAGGACAACGTCGACGTCGCGGGCCTGCCGACCACCGCCGCCTGCCCCGGCTACGCCTACGAACCGACCGACGATGCCGACGCGGTCGCCGCGCTGAAGAACGCGGGAGCCGTGATCATCGGCAAGACCAACCTCGACCAGTTTGCCACCGGCCTCGTCGGCACACGCAGTCCCTATGGTGCGGTGCGGGATTCACGTCGACCGGACCACATCTCGGGTGGCTCCAGCTCCGGGTCTGCGGTGGCCGTTGCTCTCGGGTTCGCCGACATCGCCATCGGCACCGACACCGCCGGCTCCGGTCGGATTCCGGCTGGGCTGCAAGGGATCGTCGGGATCAAGCCGACACTGGGTGTGGTGTCCACCGGCGGCGTCGTTCCGGCCTGCGCCAGCTACGACACCGTCACGATCTTTGCCGCCGACCTCGCCCTCGCGGAGCGTGCCATGGGTGCGATGGCCCGTGCCTACGCACCCCGACCCTTCGGGCCCACAACACTTTTTGCCGCATCCGAGCAACCGACGGTTGCCATCCCTGCAGAGCTGCCCGAACTCGACGACGCCTGGCGCGCCGCATTTGCCGCCGCCGTCACGCGTGCCGAAGAGGCCGGGATGCGTGTCAAACCCATCGACCTGACCGCATTCCTCACTGCCGCGAAACTGCTCTACGACGACGCCCTGGTCGCCGAACGGTTCGACGCGGTCGGGGACTTCCTGACCGCCGCCGATGCGAGCGCCGCGGGTGTCGACCCGGTTGTCGCCGAGATCATCGGTCACGCCGACCGATTCAGCGCTGTCGACCTCCTGCGAGCGCGTCGTCGACTCACCGAACTGCGGGCCGAAGCGATGGCCGAACTCGGCGACGCCGACGCCCTGCTGGTGCCGACCGCGCCCTGCCATCCCACCGTCGGCGAGGTGGCCGCCGACCCGATCGGCGTGAACTCCCGCATGGGTACCTACACCAACTTCTGCAACCTCTTCGACCTCTGCGGTGTTGCTGTTCCGGCGGGTGTGGTCGACGAATCCGACGGCACCCGAGCACAATTCGGTGTCACCTTCCTCGGGCGCGCACACCAGGATGCCGTCGTCGCCGACCTGGCACGGCGATTCACCGCCGGCTCGACCACGGTGCCGGCGTCGTGGCCAGAGATCGCCGACGGTGACGTCGGGATCGAGCTGGCGGTGTTCGGCGCCCACATGCGGGGCGGGCCGCTCACCCACGAGCTGGCCGACCGCGGCGCCCGCTGGGCAGGAGAGGTGCACACAGCACCGTCGTACCGGCTGGTCGCCCTCGACACCACCCCACCCAAACCCGGCCTCATCCGAGACCCGGCCGATGGCCGTGCGATCGACGGTGAGATCTGGTCGCTACCGGCGTCTGCCCTCGGCGCCTTCCTCGCGGCGCTGCCCGCCCCGATGATGCTCGGAAAGGTGGAACTCTCCGACGGGCGATGGGTCATCGGATTCGGCTGCGCCGCCGACGCCGCCGCGGCGGGGGAGCGCGTCGACCGCAGACGATGGTGATGTCGCGAGGGGGCTTCGTGACGCGTCGGGCTCGCAAGCTCGCTCGTCGCCCTCAGCCGGCGGGGTAGCTGACGCGTCGGGCTCGCAAGCTCGCTCGTCGCCCTCGGCCAGCGGGGTAGCACCCGATCCTGAGTTCTCAGCCACGAAGGGCCATCATCGTCCGGCGGATCGGAGATCCGCGGGGCATGTCGTCTTCTTGGCTACAGTGGAGGCCACAAACCAGGCTCACCAAGGAGGCAGTCATGGCGATGGATCCGGCGAAGAGGCAAGCGGTCGGCGAGGTCGTCCGGCAGCATCCCGGCATGTCACTGGCCGCGGTGTCACCGGGCATCGTGCTTTTCCTCGTTCTGTGGGCGGTCACCAACTTCTGGCTGGCCGTGATCGTCGGGGTTGCGGCCGCCGGTGCCGGCTACTACTTCCTCACACGGCAGAAGTAACGCGGGGCGGATGACCATACGCGTCGACAGCTGGATCTGGGCGATCCGGCTGACCAAAACCCGGTCCGCGGCGGGTGCGGCCTGCCGCGGCGGACACGTCCGGGTCAACGGGGTGACCGCCAAACCCGCCCAACCGGTGAGTATCGGCGACGAGGTGGCGGTCCGGCTGCACGGCCACGACCGCGTCGTCGAGGTCACCAAGCTGATCAGCAAACGCGTGTCCGCCCCGGCCGCCGCCGAATGCTTCATCGACCACAGCCCGCCACCTCCGCCGCGGGAAGTGCTCGCGAGCCAGCCGCGCCGCGATCCCGGCGCCGGTCGGCCCACGAAACGTGAACGGCGCGAACTCGATCGGCTACGGTTGCGCGACGGTGGCTTCCTGATCGCCGTGGTCGCGGCGGTCGCGCTGCTGCTCGCCGGATGCTCGAGCGCCGACGACGATCCCGCGTCACCAAAGACGCCCGAACCGCCCGGCAAGGCCGGCAGCGGACCCTACTTCGGGGCCTGCGGCGGCGTCACCAGCGAAGAGGTCGCACAGATCACGACGTTCTCCGGCCTGGCCAACACCGTCAACAACGCATCGGCGTGCGAGTGGAGCAGCAACGCCGACCGCACCGGGCCGGTTGCCTCGTTCAACTGGTACCGCGGATCGCCGATCGGCCGTGAGCGAGCCACCGAACAGCTCTCGCGCGAATCCACCAAGGACATCGAGATCAACGGACACAAGGGGTTCATCGCCTCCGACACCGGCATCTGCGAGATCGGCATCGCTTTCGGTGCGGACTTCTTCGAATGGTCGGTGAGCGCGGGCTCGACCGTGGCCGGTGCGCAACCGCCACCGACCGAGCAGATCTGCAACGCCGCCAAGCAGCTGTCCACGATGTCGATCGAGCGGTCGACATGAGGCGCATCGTCGGCGTCGTGGCGGCGCTGTTGCTGATCGTCGCGGTCTCCGCTGCCTGCGCGCGCTCCATCGACGGCGAACCAGTGGCGGTGGGTGCCGCCGACAACGAGCAAGAAGGCGCTGTCGACACCGATCAGTTCGACAAGCTGCTGCTCGAATGCCAGGTGTTGTCCGCGGCGCAGATCGGGCAGGCCGTCGGCGGTGAGGGTGCCATCGCGCGCGGCACGTTCAACGGCGCGATCTGTCGGTGGATCGTGGAAGGATCGACGCTGGCCGACGTCACCTTCAACTGGTTCGAGTGGGGTGACCCCAACGTCGAGAAGGAGACCGCGAAGAAACTCGGATACGAGACCGAGAACATCAAGGTTGCCAGCCAGGCCGCGTTCACCCAGCGCGACCCGAAACGTCCTGCGGTGTGCGGGGTCACGGCCCGTTCGCCGAGCCGGGGCGTCTACACCTGGTGGGTCGAACCGCGCACCGCTGCGGTCCCGGCCGATCCGTGTGCCGCACCGATCAAGCTCATGGAACTGCTGCTGTCGGGCGGTCAGTGAACGGATCGGGAGGTCACACCGGCAGCGGCACCACCGACACCGTCGACGCGACGACCTGTTCGCCGCTCGCAGTGTCGTCCATCAGTACCCACATCAGCAGCCGCCCGGGTTCGCGGACCCGGCGCACGGTCAGTGCGGTGCCCGGCACGATCGGCCGCAGGTACTCGATCACCGCACGATGGGGTACGTCGACGAGATCGGGATGACCCTGCAGTTCGTCCTCGACCGCCTCGAGATAGGCGGCATTGTTGAGGTGCTTGAACGGGTCGAAGTCGGTGCTGCGCAGCACGTGCTCGCGGTCGGGGAGGTCGACCTCATCGGCAGTCGGCGCCTGTTCCGGGTTCATCGACTTCCACCGCAACCGGTGCACGTCGGTCATCGACGACAACATCTCGAACGCCTCGTCGGTCAGCCGCGACGGCATACCCTGGTCGTTGACATTGATCCAGAACGCCTCGGTCTCGATCAACCCTTCCGGACGCGCCTCGGGGTTGAACCGGTTGGTCTCGTGCTCGGCGGTCAGCCGCACCCGCATATTGGTCCACCGGGTCGAGAGCGCGCCGCACCAGCGCTGCGCGGTCACGGTGGCAGGCCAGGAGATCGGCCGGATCACGTCGATGACCGTGCGGCGCACAATCCAGAACGGGTCGGTCGAGTGGAACTCGGTGGCCTCGATGTTGTCGTTGGCGATGTCCTGCAGATATCGGGCGACGGCGTCGAGGCGGACACGCATCTCCTGATCCACGTCGCCGGTGCGCACCCGATAGTCCACCTCGAAATATCGTGCGCCCTCCATCCGGTCGGAGAGTGGTTCGATTGCGACCGATTCCGCCGTGCGGGAAGTGCTCACCGGGTGCCTGCTTTCGCCGTGCTCGTGGTTTCCTAGTTAAGATACAGAGAACAGAAAAACTAGAACACGTTCCACGTGTTGGATCGCGAGGAAACAGCAGATGGCGCATGTGATCACCCGGCCATGTTGTAACGACGCCAGTTGCGTCGCCGTGTGTCCGGTCAATTGCATTCACCCCACCCCGGATGAGCCGGAGTTCTTCACCGCGGAGATGTTGTTCATCGATCCGGAGACCTGTATCGACTGCGGCGCGTGCATCGACGAGTGTCCCGTCGAGGCGATCCTGCCCGACGACCAGCTCGAGGAACGCGACGAGCCGTACCTGCAGATCAACGCCGACTACTACAAGGACCACGACGTCGAAGGCGGACTGGTACCGCCGAAGAAGGCGCCGCAACTGCCCGACGGGGAACTGCACGTCGCGATCGTCGGCGCAGGTCCCGCCGCCTTCTACGCCGCCGAGGACCTGGTCCGCAAGCCGCAGGTCAAGGTCGACATGTTCGACCGGCTGCCGCATCCGTACGGCCTGGTCCGCGCCGGCGTCGCCCCCGACCACGCGTCGACCAAGGGCGTCGAGAAGACCTTCGCGGCGACCGCGGCCAAACGCAACTTCGCGTACTTCCTCAACGTCGAGGTCGGCAAGCACATCAGCCACGCCGAACTCGTCGACCGCTATCACGCCGTCGTCTACGCAGTCGGTGCCGCAACCGACAAGCACCTGGGTATTGCCGGCGAGGATCTGCCCGGTTCGATCCCGGCGACCGAGTTCGTCGCCTGGTACAACGGCCACCCCGACTACGCGGACTTCGACGTCGACCTGTCCACCGAACGTGCCGTCGTCGTCGGCAACGGCAACGTGGCGCTCGATGTCGCACGCATCCTGGTCAGCGATCCCGACGACCTCGCCCGCACCGACATCGCCGACCACGCGCTGGCCAAGCTGCGGGAATCGCAGGTCAAAGAGGTGGTGTTGCTCGGGCGTCGCGGTATCGCGCAGGCCGCCTACACCAACAGCGAATTCCTCGCGCTCGGCGATGTCGAGGGCGTCGACGTGATCATCGACGCGCAAGAGCTGGCGCTGGACCCGGCCACCGAGGCCGCGCTGTCCGACGACACGCTCGACTCGACCATCGCCACCAAGATCCGCCTCGCTCGCGAGTTCGCCGAACGCCCCGCCACCGACGGCAACCGGCGGATCGTGTTCCGGTTCCTGGTATCGCCGCTCGAGTTGTCGGGTGACGGCGGAGTCGAGACACTGACCTGTGTGCGCAACGTCTACGCGGAGGGAACCGAACGGATCGCGGTCACCCCGACCGAGGAGAAGCTCGAGATCTCGACCGGACTGGTCTTGCGCGCCATCGGCTACCGTGGCCTTCCGGTGACGGACCTGCCCTTCGATGAGACGCGGGGCGTGGTGCCGAACACCGAGGGACGGGTGCAGACGGGAGCCGACGGCGACGTGATGCCGGGGTTGTATGTGACGGGTTGGATCAAACGAGGGGCGACCGGGGGGATCGGGATGAACCGAATGTGTGGTCAGCAGACCGCGGAGGCCGTGCTGCGCGACTTCGTCGACGGGGTCACGAGCGCTCCGGCGACATCGCGCGACGACGTCGCCGACATCGTCGCGAGCAATGGTGCCCACCGCATCGATCTCGACGGGTGGAAGGCCATCGACGCCGCCGAGCGTGCCGCGGGCAACGACGCCGGGCGTCGTCGCGTCAAGATCGTGTCGGTCGCAGAGTGCGAGTCGGCCGCGGGCCTGGAAGCGGTGCAGTAGACATGCGCGTTGCACTGCTGTCGTATCGCAGCAAGCCGCACTGCGGCGGCCAGGGCGTCTACGTCCGGCATCTGTCGCGGGAACTCGCGCTGCTCGGGCACGAGGTGGAGATCTTCTCCGGGCAGCCGTACCCGGACCTCGACCAGGTCGCCATCGACGCCGGCGTCAAACTCACCAAGGTGCCCAGCATGGGCCTTTACGACGAGCCGGACCCGTTCCGCACGCCGCGACCCGGCGAATACCGCGACTGGATCGACGCCCTCGAGGTCGGCGCCATGTGGACCGCCAGCTTCGGCGAACCGCTGACCTTCAGCCTGCGCGTCGCCCGCCTCCTCAAGGAGCGACGCGACGACTTCGACATCGTGCACGACAACCAGTGCCTCGGCTACGGTCTGCTCGACATCCAGAAGGCCGGCTTCCCGCTGATCGCCACGATCCATCACCCGATCACCCGCGACCGCACGCTCGCGGTCAAGGCGGCCAAGGGCTGGCGCAAGATCACCGCGTGGCGTTGGCATTCGTTCCTGCGCATGCAGGGTCGGGTGTCGCGGCGGATTCCCGAACTGCTGACGGTCTCGCGCAGCAGCGAGGTCGACATCCGCAAGGCCTTCGACATCCCGGCCGGCCGGATCACCACCATCCCGCTCGGCGTCGACACCGCGATCTTCAAGCCGGGCGTGGAACGCGTACCGGGCCGCATCGCGTGTATCGCGAGCGCCGACGCCCCGCTCAAGGGCGTGTCGTACCTCCTCGAGGCGGTCGCCAAGCTCAGCTCCGAACGCGACGTCGAACTCGTGCTTGTGTCCAAGCTGGACCCGAATGGCCCGTCCGCCAAGATGATCGACGAGCTCGCCATCGGTGACAAGGTCCGCGTGGTCTCCGGACTCGAGGACGAGGAGATGGCCGAACTCCTCGCGTCGGCCCAAGTGGCCTGTGTCCCTTCACTTTACGAAGGTTTCTCGCTGCCGGCCGTGGAGGCGATGAGCTGCGCGACGCCACTCGTCGCGACCCGCGCCGGCGCCATCCCGGAAGTTGTGGGCACCAAAGAAGAAGCCGCGCTGTTGGTTCCGCCGCGCGACTCCGGGAAACTTGCCCAGGCGATCGGCCGGCTGCTCGACGACGAGGAGTTGCGCCGCACGCTCGGCGCCGGTGGGCGCGCTCGCGTCGAGGAACGCTACAGCTGGGCCGCGGTGGCCGCCAAGACCGCCGCACATTACGAAACCGTGCTGGCCAAAGAAGGGCGCACGGTGAAGGAAGAGGGGAATAACGCGTGCTGACAGTGGATTTCGACCGTCTCGGCGTCGGACCGGGAGTCAAGGCGATCGACATCGGGGCGGGACAGGGGAGGCACTCGTTCGAGATGTTCCGGCGTGGCGCTGACGTCATCGCGTTCGACATGTCCGAGAGTGACATGGCCGATGTCGGTGAGATGTTCGACGCCATGATGGCCGAGGGCCACGTGCCGGCGTCGGCGAAGGCTCGTGCCGAGGTCGGCGACGCTCTACGACTTCCATACGCCGACAACAGCTTCGACGTGGTGCTCATGTCGGAGATCCTCGAGCACGTCCCGTCCGACGAGGCGGCGATGGCCGAGATGGTGCGCATCCTCAAGCCGGGTGGGCTGGCCGCGGTCACCGTGCCGCGGTACTGGCCGGAGAAGGTGTGCTGGGCACTGTCGGACGAGTATCACGAGGTCGAGGGTGGCCACGTGCGGATCTACAAGGCATCCGAACTCGCCGACAAGCTGACCACTGCCGGCCTCGAGGTCACCGGCACCGACCACGCGCACGCGTTGCACGCCCCCTACTGGTGGCTCAAATGTGCTGTCGGCGTGGAGAACAACGACAACTTCCTGGTGAAGGGGTATCACCAGCTGCTGGTCTGGGACATGATGAGCAAGCCGTGGGTGACGCGCGTGGGGGAGCAGGCGCTCAATCCGTTCATCGGCAAGTCGGTGGCGCTGTACCTGCGCAAGCCGATCGACGCCCCCGCCGAGTCCTCGGCATCGTGACCTCGATGCCCGCGATCGCGGGAGTGCTGACACCGGCCCAGGTCGATGCGACCGGTGCGGCGATCGCGGGCATGCAGGAGGATTCCGGTGCGCTGCCATGGTTTCCGGGCGGACAGACGGACCCATGGGACCACATCGAATCGGCGATGGCGCTCACCGTCACCGGTCGCATCGCCGAGGCCGAGGCCGCCTACGAGTGGTCGCGTCGACAGCAACGCGACGACGGTTCCTGGCCGATCCGCTTCGTCGAGGGGCGCATCGAGGACGCCAACACCGACAGCAACTTCTGCGCCTACGTCGCGGTCGGGGTCTGGCATCACTACCTGATCACCGGTGACGGCGCGTTCCTCAACAAGATGTGGCCGACGGTGTGGGCGGCCATCGACCTCGTGCTGAAGTTCCGGCGACCCGACGGCGCGTTCCGGTGGGCTGGCGATCACGCCACCGGTGCCATGTTCGACGACGCCCAGATCACCGGCAACGCCAGCATCTTTCAGTCTCTCGACTGCGCGATCCGCATCGCCGAGGAGATGGGTCAACCCGACGAGGAATGGGAAATCGCGCACACCGACCTCGGTGACGCGCTGCGCGACCGGCCAGAGATCTTCGTGCCGCCGTCCGAACACTCGATGGACTGGTACTACCCGGTCCTCGGTGGCGCGGTGCGGGGCCGGGCCGGACAGGAACTCATCTCCCGGCGCTGGGACGAGTTCGTGGTGCGCGGCAAGGGAATTCGCTGCGTCGACCATCGACCCTGGGTGACCGGTGCCGAGACCTGCGAACTGGCACTCGCCCTCGACGCTCTCGGTGACACCGCCGACGCCGTCCGCCTCATCGAATCGATTCAGCACCTGCGGGATCCGGACGGCTCTTACTGGACCGGCCTGGTGTTCTCCGATGGCAAGCGCTGGCCGGTGGAGAAGAGTTGCTGGACCTCCGCGGCGGTCGTCCTGGCCGCCGACGCCGTCAGCCGCACCAGCGACGGCAACGGAATCTTCCGGGATGTGCGGGAGACTCTGGTCCCGCGCGCCCGTATCGCCTAGACTGGTGTCCAGTCAGCCGTCCGGCGCTGGGCGGCGTGAGGCGTGGAGGGGTTCATGGAATTCGGAATCGTGCAGTTCACCAGCGATCGCGGGCTCAAGCCGCAGGTGCTCGCGCCGCTGATCGAAGACGCCGGATTCGCGTCGTACTTCGTCCCGGAGCACGGACACATCCCGACTCGCCGTGACGCCGCGCATCCCGGCACCGGGGATTCGTCACTGCCGGACGATCGCTACATGCGGACCCTGGATCCGTGGACCTCGCTGGCGGCTGCCGCCGCGGTGACCGAGCGCATCCGACTCGCCACCGCCGTCGCACTGCCGGTGCAGTCCGATCCCATCACCCTCGCGAAAACCCTTGCCACGGTGGACCACATCTCCGGCGGCCGGCTGACCCTCGGCGTCGGATTCGGGTGGAACCTCGACGAATTGTCCGACCACAACGTCCCGCCGAAGCGACGTCGCACCATGCTGCGCGAATACCTCGAGGCGATGCGTGCCCTGTGGACCGACGAGGAAGCCGAATACCACGGCGAGTTCGTCGATTTCGGCCCGAGTTGGGCGTGGCCCAAACCACCGCAGGGCTTGTTGCCGACCCTCGTCGGTGCGGCGGGCAACGAGAAGAACTTCAAGTGGATCGCCCGCAGCGCCGACGGCTGGATCACCACCCCCGGCGAAGACGACATCGAGGGCTCGGTCGCTCTGCTGCACCAGATCTGGTCTGACGCGGGTCGCGATGGCGAGCCGCAAATCGTTGTGTTGGACTTCAAACCTGTCGCCGAGAAGCTCGACAAGTGGCGGGAAATCGGTGTGACACAAGTGCTCTACGGTCTGCCCGACGACAGCGTCGAACGTGCCTCCGGGTACCTGGCGAAGCTTGCGGGGAAGTTGGGGATCAGTCCGGCCGTCGTGTGATCGTGTCGCGACCCCGTGCGCAGGTTGAGCCCCGCGCGTTGAGCGAGCGCAGCGAGCCCGACGCTGGTCGAAACGGGCACACCGGCCCACCGCTCGTTGAGCGCGACGAGCGAGCGCAGCGAGCCCGGCGCTGGTCGAAACGGGTTACCAGGCAGGTGTGCTGGTTTCGACACGCTCGCTCGGCTGGTGCCTCGCGGGCTGCTCAACCAGCGGGGGAAGCGTCTCCCGCCGGCGCTGCACGCAACCCCGGCATGACATACCGCCGTACATGCCGCAGGACCTGGTCGGCGTCGTCGGGATCGATGGTGTCCGAGGGTACGGTGCCCAAGCTGATCAATACGCGCGCAACCCATTCCGCCACCTCGGCGAGATCGTGATCCGGGTGGATCTCGCCGCGCTCGGCGGCCGCGTCGACGTAGGGGCGCCAGAAGGCGGCCAGGTCGGGGACCAGGCCGCTGACGCCAACGCCGGCGCACGCGTCGAAGTCCTCGGGTTCGGTGGTGCGCAGACGCATCAGCAGCGCACCCGGGTCGTCGTAGGCGCCGCGACCGATCCGCACGCCGCTGGCGATCTGCCGGTCGAAGCCTTCGATCCCGTCGAGTTCGGTGACGGCGTCGGCCCAGAACGATTCGTTGAGCCGCACGATCGCGGCGCCGATCAGCGTCGGTTTGTCCGGAAAATGGCGGTAGAGCCACGCCCGGGACACCCCGGCGGTTTCGGCCACTTCCTGCATCGTGGTCGACCGGATCCCCTTGTCGGCGAGCAGTTTCTCGGTGGCGTCGAGCAACCGTGCGCTCACCGTTCCGGTGGGTCGCTGCTGCGCCGTCGTCGACTCGCTCACCCCCGCACCCTAACAAATCCGTGGACAATTCCCCCGAATCTGTTTACCCGGGCAGCCCGATGCGGTAGACAGAAATAGGAATCTGTCTACCGGCTCCGTGGTGGGCCCACCGGATGGGAAAACATGAGCGCATATCTACCGACAACGGCCGTCATCGGTGCCGGTATCAGTGGCCTGACCGCAGGCAAGATGCTGGCCGACTACGGCGTGCCGTACACCTGTTTCGAGTCCTCGGACCGGATCGGCGGCAACTGGGCCTTCGGTAACCCGAACGGCCACAGCAGTGCTTACCGGTCGCTGCACATCGACACCTCCAAGCATCAGCTGTCGTTCCGCGATTTTCCGATGCCCGACGACTATCCAGACTTCCCGCATCACACGCAGATCAAGCAGTACCTCGACAGCTACGCGGAGGCCTTCGGTCTGCTCGACAACATCGAGTTCGGCAACGGTATTGTCCACGCCGAGCGGCTCACCGATGGCGGGTGGGAGCTGGAAACCCAACGCGGAGAGCGTCGTCGATTCGACCTGCTGGTCGTCGCCAACGGACACCACTGGGATCCACGACTGCCCGACTTCCCCGGCGAGTTCACCGGCACCAGCATGCACGCCCACCACTACATCGACCCGCAGACGCCGCACGACTTCTCCGGCAAACGCATCCTGGTCGTCGGCCTGGGCAACAGCGCCGCCGACATCGCGGTCGAGTTGTCGTCGAAAGCGTTGGGCAACAAACTGACCCTGTCCACGCGGTCGGGTGCCTGGATCGTGCCGAAGTACTTCGCCGGCAAGCCGGCCGACAAGTACTACCACACCTCGCCGTACATTCCGTTCTCGTGGCAGCGCAAGTTCATGCAGGTGATGCAGCCGATGACGGCCGGTCGCCCCGAGGATTTCGGCCTGCCGACGCCGAATCACAAGTTCTTCGAAGCGCATCCGACGCAATCGGTGGAATTGCCACTGCGGCTCGGATCGGGTGACGTGATCCCCAAACCGAATATCTCCCTGCTCGACGGCTCGACCGTGCATTTCGAGGACGGCACCTCCGACGACTTCGACATCATCATCTACGCCACCGGTTACAACATCACTTTCCCGTTCTTCGACCCCGACTTCATCAGCGCCCCGGACAATCGGATCGACCTGTACAAGCGAATGTTTTACCCGGGCATCGACGATCTGATCTTCGCCGGCTTCGCCCAGGCCACCCCGACCCTGTTCCCGTTCGTCGAATGCCAGGCACGTCTGGTCGGCGCCTACGCGGTCGGTCAGTATCGGCTGCCGTCGCAGAGCGAGATGCACCGCGTGATCACCGAGGACATGCAGTTCTTCACCGGCCACATGCTCGACCGGCCACGTCACACCCAGCAGCTCGATCACTATCTCTACGAACACAACATGCGCGCCAAGGAGATTCCCGCCGGACGCCGACGCGCGGCCGAGCAGGGCGGTTACCGCTGGGCGGAAGTGGTCGAGGATCGCGAACCCGTCGGCGCCGTCGCCGCCACCGGACAGGAGTGACCATGAGCCATCAGACGGTAACGTTTCAATCGCACGGAACCAGCTGCGACGCATGGTTTTTCCCAGGGGTCGAGACGTCGGCGTTCGACGGCCCGGCCGGTCGCCCCGTGGTGGTCATGGCGCACGGCTTCGCCGGCACCAAGGACTCCGGACTCGAGGCTTATGCACAGCGCTTCGCCGACGCCGGCCTCGCCGTCTTCGCCTTCGACTACCGCGGCTTCGGGCTGTCGGGTGGCGAACCCCGGCAACGGATCTCGATGGAGGGACAACAAGAGGACTACCGCGCCGCCATCGACGCGGCCAAACGTCAGCCGGGCGTCGACCCGGAACGGGTGATCCTCTGGGGGATCTCCCAGTCCGGTGGCCACGTGCTCATCGTGGCCGCCGGCCGCACCGACATTGCCGCTGCCATCACGGTCGTCCCGCTGGTCAACGGGCTCGCCGCCGGGATACACCATTACCCGCAGGTCGGTGCGGCGTCGATGGCACGCTCCACCGTCGTCGGTATCGGCAGTGCGATCGCCGGCAAGTTGGGCCGGCCGGCCACCATGATGCCGGTCGTCGGCCGACCAGGGGAGAAGGCGGCGCTCACCTCGCCGGGATTCTACGAGGACTACCTCGCCATCGCCGGACCGTCGTGGCGCAACGAGGTCGACGCGTCGATCGGGTTGGAACTGGGTAGTTTCCGCGCCGACAAGGCGGCCCATGACGTGGCGGCGCCGGTGTTGATGCAGATCGCCGACTTCGACCAGGGGGCACCCGCCTACGCCGCGGCCAAGGCCGGGTTCGCTGCCCGCGCCGAAGTGCGGCACTATCCGTGCGATCACTTCGACATCTTCGACGGCAACGACTGGTTCGAACCCGCTGTCACCCACGAGATCTCGTTCCTGACACGGCATCTCGCCCGGACCGTCGAGGTGGTCGGGTGAGCGGCACCGCAGTCGTGGTCGGTGGTGCGTCGGGCATCGGCCTGGCCACCGCCCGCGCGCTGGCCGCCGACGGATATGCGGTGGTCGTCGCGGACGTGAATGGTGAAGCCGCACAGGCGGCCGCGGCTGACCTTGGTGGCTCGGCGCGGGCTATCACCATGGACGTGACCAGCGAGGAATCGGTGGCCGCCGGATTCGACGGCCTCGACGATCTGCGGGTCGTCGTCAGCTGCGCGGGGCTGACGATGCCGGGCGCGATCACCGAACTGCCGCTGGAACAGTGGCAGACGACCATCGACGTGTGCCTGACCGGATCGTTCCTCGTCCTCAAGCACGCCGGCCAGCGGATCGCCGACGGCGGCTCCATCGTGGTGATCTCCTCCCTCAACGCACGCCAACCCGGTGCTGCGATGGCGTCGTATTGCGCGTCGAAGGCCGGCGTGACGATGCTCGTCGAGGTGGCGGCCCTCGAGATGGCCGCACGCGGCGTGCGAGTCAACGCCATCCAACCCGGCGTCGTCGACACCCCGCTCACCGCGGGCCTGGCGCTGGTCCCCGGCTTGATGGAGGAGTACGTCGAGAACACCCCGCTCGGGAGGGCCGGGCAGCCTGAGGAGATCGCTTCGATGGCGGCGTTCTTGGTGTCCGATCGCGCCGCCTGGATCACCGGCGCCGCCTTCGACGTCAACGGCGGCGCCCACCTGCAGCGCTACCCGGACGTGCTCGGCAAGGTGCGCGCGATGATGGGCGTGTAGGGCCTCTCGCTTCTTCCCCCGGCTGCATGAAGGTTCTCCGGTTGCAGCGGGGGGACGGTTATGGGGTCGGGGGACGAACTTCACGCCCCTGTGGCCTGTGGATAGATTCTGAGCGTCGTCGGCGATCCGGGGCATGATCAGTCGACATGGACGACTTCGACTTCCGTGAGCACCTTGTGTTCCGATCTGAGGTGATCGCCGCCGGCGGCACCGACGCCGAACTGCGTCGTGCCGTCGGTGCCGGCATTCAGGAACGTATCTGGCGTGGCTCGTATTTGCCCGCAACGACCGCGCAGACCTTCACCGAGAAACTCGAGCGTTACCGCGCCATGGTGATCGCCGCCGCCCGAACCAGCGGACCGGGCCGTACCGTCAGTCACCAGTCGGCCGCTGCTTTGCACCGAGTTCCCATGCTGACACCGGACTTCGCGACGGTACACTTCACCTCCGCCACGACGGGCAAGAAGATCATGCATGGCGTCATCCATCAAGCGAAACTCGCCGATTCGGCCGTGGTCGGGATGAGCGGTGTCGCGCTCACCTCGCGACCTCGATCCATGTGCGACGTCGCCCGCAACGGAACACTGCAGCAAGGCGTGTGCGTCCTGGATTCCGGACTCCACCTGGGCGTCACGATGGAGGAGATCGAGGAGGAGGTGAAACGTCTGAGTCGCCACCACGGAGCGGCTCGGCTTCGACACGCAGTCAGTCTGGCTAGCGGTCTGTCCGAGAGTGTCGGCGAGTCGTTGAGCCGTCTGGTACTCGCGGACTGCCCGTCGATTCCACCACCGGAGTTACAGGTGAAGATCGAGGTCGAGATCGACGGCCACCGGAAAACGGTGCGCAGTGATTACGGTTGGCGGGATAGGCAGGGAGTGCTCCGCGTCGTCGGGGAGTTCGACGGGAAACTCAAATACCATCGGTCGAGTCCGTGGGGTGACCGCCTACCGGAGGAGGTGCTCTTCACGGAAAAGGTGCGGGAGGACGCCATTCGGGCGACCGGACCACGGATGGTTCGGTGGATTTGGAGGGACGCCAAGCGTCCGAAGGTACTGCACGCCAAAGTAATCGCCGCGCTCCGGGCCGGTGGCATCATCGACTGACAGTTCTTCCCCCGACTCCGTGACCTTTCCCCTGCTGCAACCGAAGAATCGTTACGCGGCCGGGGGAAGAACCGTGAGCACTACTGCACGGGCAGCGCCGCGCCCACCTCGCCACCGTCGCGACGCAGCACCCGCAGCGACCCTTCGGCGCGCACCTCGGTGAATTGCCCGGTGGCCAGCGCCTGCCGGTAGATCTCGTAGGGCGGACGCCCGCCGTCATCGGGGTTGGGGAACACGTCGTGGATCAGCAGCGCCCCACCGATGCGCACCCATTTGGCCCAGCCGTCGTAGTCGTTCTGCGCGGCGGCCATGCTGTGTCCACCGTCGATGAACACGAAGTCGGTCGGCTTGCCCCACACGCGGGCGGCCATCGTGGAGCCCGCGAGCATCCCGATGACGGTCTTCTCCAGCTTGGCGTCGAACATCGTCTGCCGGAAGCGGGCGGAGGTGTCGAGCGTGCCCGAATGCGGATCGACCAACGCGGTGTCGTGGTACTCCCAACCCGGCTGATGCTCTTCGGAGCCGCGGTGGTGGTCGACGGTGACGATGATGGCGCCGTATGGTTCGGCGGCAGAGCCCAGATAGACCGTCGACTTCCCGCAGTAGGTGCCGATCTCCACGCCTACCCGCGTCGAATTCGGTTGGCCCAGATACTCACCCGCGATTTCGAAGAGTGTCATCGCCTCGTCGTGCGGCATGAAACCCGGTGCCTCGGCGGCCGCGGCCAGACGTTCGGGGGAGGGGGCATTCGGCGTCGTCGCCGACGAAGCGGTCATGCGGGCAATGCTATCGAACGCTCGGTCGCGGCCGCGTAGGGTGACCCGTATGAAAGCACAAGTGCTCACCGAAGAGTCCGGCCCATCCGCCCTGCAGCTGACCGACGTCGACGACCCGACGCCCGCAGACGGGCAGGTCGTCGTCGACATCAAGTCGTGCGGCATCTGCTTCCCCGACCTGCTGATGAGTCAGGGCAAGTACCAGCTGCGGATGCCGACGCCGTTCACCCCGGGCACCGAGGTCGCCGGTGTGGTCGCGCAGGCACCGGATGGAGCGTCGGTGAAGGCCGGCGACAAGGTGCTCGTCGCGTCGATCGTCGGCGGTTTCGCCGAGCGCCTCGTGGCGTCGCCGGAACAGCTGCTGCCGCTGCCCGAGGGCTTGACCTTCGACCAGGGCGCCGCGATGGGCATCAACTACCAGACCGCGCTGTTCGCGCTGAAGATCCGCGCGCAGACCGCGCCGGGCGAGATCGTCGGCGTGCTCGGCGCCGCGGGTGGCGTCGGCACTGCATCGATCATGGTGGCAAAGGCCATGGGCGCCAAGGTGATTGCCATCGTGCACCGCAAGGGCGCCGAGGAACTGCTGCGAGAGGCCGGCGCCGACGAGATCGTCCAGCTCGAGGAAGGCTGGGGCGCCAAGCTCAAGGAGATCGCCCCCGAGGGTGTCGACGTGATGATCGACCCCTCCGGCGGAGAGGTCTTCGACGAGGCGCTGCGCCAGGTCGCACCGGACGGCCGCTACGTGGTGATCGGCTTCGCCGCCGGCGGCATCCCGACCGTCAAGCTCAACCGGGTGCTGTTCCGCAACATCGCCGTCGTCGGCGCCGCGTGGGGCGAATACGTCCGCACCCACCCCGGCGTCCCCGAACTGCTGCACGACGAACTGACCGAGATGATCGCCGCCGGGATGCGGCCGATGGTCAACACCACCTACTCCCTGGATCAACTGTCCGACGCGTTGACCGATCTCGCCGAAGGGCGGATCCTGGGGAAGGCGGTCGTCAAGATCGCCGACTGACTCTGCCGGCGGGCCCGGTGCCGGCGTTTCGACACGGCTCGGGCTCGCTGCGCTCGCACGTGCCTGCTCAACGAGCGGGTGGACCGACAGGAGAAACCCATGTGCCGCAACATCACCGAACTGCGCGGGCTGGAACCCGCGGCCACCGACGAGGAGATCGAGGCCGCGGCCCGGCAATACATCCGCAAGGTGAGTGGCATCCGGCATCCCTCGGCCGCCAACGAAGAGGCCTTCGAGGCGGCGGTCCGCGCGGTCACCGCGACCACCCACGAACTCCTCGACGCCCTGCCAGAGCGGCGGCAACCGCCCAAGACGGTGCCGCCGCTGCGTCGGCCGGAAGTACGGGCGCGGATCGCGGCGCGGGGCTGAAGCGACGAACACACCTACATGAGCCCGTCAGGTGGAACCGCCCGAGTTCGCGGTACGTCTAACTCGTAAGTGCAGGTCCCAGCCGGGTGACGAGTATCTTGTTCGTCACTACATGTCCCATTTTCTGGTCAGTATCGGGGAGGCTCTCGTGTCGGTAACTCAGATTGATCTTGACGACGAAGCACTGGCTGAGGTCATGCTGATCGCCGGAATCACCAGCAAGGACGAGGCCGTGAACTTCGCGATGCGTGACTACGTTGAGAGTTTTCGTCGGATAGCGGCCATCGCCCAGTCGCAAGAGGACGCGAAGGACTGGGACTATGAGGGGTGGCTCAAGCGGCGGAATGCTGAGAAGGATGCCGAGAGTTGATCAGCTTCCTGGTCGACTCCTCCGCCCTGTGGCGGCTCGAACGTCAACCGGAGATCAATAGACAATGGAGATTTTCGCTCGCAAGAGGCGCAGTGGGTTCATGTGAACCGCAACGTGCGGAGTTCCGTCGTTCTCCACGATGACGCCGACTTCGAATTGGCCGCCCGCCATCTGCCTGACGTGCGAGCTCGTCGCGTCGTCGTGTGAGCCTTATCCTCACTCTGATCTGAACCATTCGCCGTTCGAAGCTTCCGCTGGCTAGGCTGACACCGGTGACCCCACCGAGTCCGACACCCGCGCCTCGATCCGTGCGTTTTGCGGCCTTCGCCGTCGTCGCCGCGTTGATCGCCCTGCTGATCGCCGTCGCCGGCCCCGCACCCCGCGCCGCCGCGGCCCCCGCCGACAACTGCTCGCCGCCCGGCCAGAACTCCGCGTCGGCCGCACCGACGAACCTCGCCGCGGCCGATCAGGGTGGGGAGGACCGCTACACCACGGCCACCACGACGCCGATCGACCAGCTCGACATCAACAACCTCGGCCTCATCAACCCCGGCACCATCTCGGTGGGCACACTGTCCGACGCCGGTCCGAGCATCTGCGTCAACAGCGAAGGCAACTTCACCGGCTTCGACAACGAACTCCTCAAGGCCGTCGCCGCCAAGCTCGGCCTGAAGATCCAGTTTGCCGGCACCGAGTTCTCCGGCCTGCTCTCGCAGGTGGCCAACCACCGGTTCGACGTCGGGTCGTCGTCGATCACCACCACCGACGAGCGTCGCAAGACCGTCGGCTTCACCAACGGCTACGACTTCGGCTACTTCTCGCTGGTGGTGCCAAACGGCAGCAGCATCAAGGGGTTCAAGGATCTGAACTCCGGCACCCGGATCGGCGTCGTGCAGGGCACCGTGCAGGACGACTACGTGGTCAACACCCTGCACCTCGACCCGGTCAAGTTCCCCGACTATGCCACCGCCTACGCCAACCTCAAGACGGGTCAGATCGACGCGTGGGTCGCGCCGTCGCAGCAGGCCCAGGGGGCGGTCAAACCCGGTGACGGCACGTCCATCGTGGAGAACACGTTCAGCGTCAACAACTTCGTCGCCTGGGCCGTCGCCCGCGACAAGCCGAAGTTGGTCGACGCACTCAACTCGGGACTCGACGCGATCATCGCCGACGGCACCTACGCCAAGCTCTACAGCGACTGGGTACCGCGCGAACTCCCGGCGGGCTGGAAGCCCGGCAGCAAGGCCGCACCGGAACCGCAGCTGCCCGACTTCGCGGCCATCGCAAAGGCCAATGCCGCCAAGGAGGACGACACCGAGGCCACCGCCCCCAAGAGCACCCTCGCGCAACTCGGCTCGACGTTCTTCAACTGGGAGCTCTACAAGCAGGCGTTCCCGGACCTGATCAAGACGGGCCTGCCCAACACGATCATTCTGTCGATCGTGTCCGGCGTCATCGGCACCATCCTCGGCATGGTGCTCGCGGTGGCCGGCCTGTCCCGATCGCGGTGGCTACGCTGGCCGGCGCGGGTCTACACCGACATCTTCCGCGGTCTGCCCGCGGTGGTGATCATCCTGATCGTCGGCCTCGGCGTCGGGCCGGTGGTCAAGAACCTCACCGGCAACAACCCGTACTGGCTCGGCGCGTTCGCCCTCGCGCTGCTCGCCGCCGCCTACATCGGGGAGATCTTCCGCTCCGGCATCCAGAGCGTCGACAACGGGCAGATGGAGGCCTCCCGCGCGATCGGCTTCTCCTACCGCGACTCCATGCGTTTGGTGGTGATCCCGCAGGGCGTACGACGGGTGCTGCCCGCCTTGATGAATCAGTTCATCAGCCTCATCAAGGACAGCTCGCTGATCTACTTCCTCGGGCTGCTCGCCACCCAGCGCGAGCTGTTCGCCGTCGGCCGAGACCTCAACGCGCAGACCGGAAACCTGTCACCACTGGTGGCCGCCGGCATCATGTACCTGATCCTGACGGTGCCGCTGACCCACCTCGTGAACTACATCGACAAACGCTTGCGCACCGGCCGCCCGGTCGACGACGAACCGCTGCCCGTCACCGCCAGCCCGGTCCAGGAGGGATGACATGTCCACCGCTTCCGCCGCCGCCACCGCACCCACCCGCGACGCGGTCTCGTTGACCGGCAAGGATCTTCACCTGTCGTTCGGCAAGAACCTCGTCCTGCGCGGCGTCGACATCCACGTCGACGCCGGCAGCACCACCACCGTCATCGGGCCGTCGGGCTCCGGTAAATCGACGCTGCTGCGAGTGCTCAACCGGCTGCATGAACCCGACAGTGGTGACATCCTGCTCGACGGCCGTTCGGTGCTACAGGACAATCCCGACGAACTACGACGACGCATCGGCATGGTGTTCCAGCAATTCAACCTGTTCCCGCACAAGACCGTGGTGGAGAACGTCGCGCTGGGACCGCAGAAGCTGCGCGGGCTGAGCAAGGACGCGGCGCGCGCGGCGGCGATGGCCCAACTCGAGGTCGTGGGGCTCACCGCCAAGGCCGATGCCCGCCCCGGCAACCTGTCCGGCGGTCAGCAGCAACGCGTGGCCATCGCCCGCGCCCTCGCGATGGAACCGCAGGTGATGTTCTTCGACGAGGCCACCTCGGCGCTGGACCCCGAGCTCGTCAAGGGCATCCTCGCGTTGATGACCGACCTTGCTGCGGAAGGCATGACGATGGTTGTCGTCACCCACGAGATGGGCTACGCCCGCAACGTCTCCGACAACGTGGTGTTCATGGATCACGGTGCAGTGGTGGAAACCGGTACACCCGATCAGATCTTCACCGACGCCGAGTCGGACCGGTTGCGTGCGTTCCTGTCTCAGGTGTTGTGACAGGCGAATCCTTCAGTCCGTGCGAGGCGGTTGGCGATCAAATCGACTGCGCTGACGGCGCCCGGTGTACATAATGAGATACATGCCTGCGCGCAGCCCGGATACTCCGTCCCACGCTGAGCGTGCGCTGGCCGAGATAGGGCGAGTGCTGCGGGCTAGGCGGTTGGCGTTGGGTGTCAGCGCTACGACAACCGCCGAATCAGCCGGGATGTCGCGGGTGACCCTGCACCGCATCGAGGCCGGATCACCATCGGTGACCATCGGCGCGTACCTGAACGCCGCCACGGCGCTTGGCCTCGAGCTGACCGTCGGCGAAGCACCTCGGCCTGCCGCCGCCGAGCGTGCATCGGTGCCCGCACCATCGGCCACGGTGCAGACCGTGCGTATCGGGGATTACCAGCAGCTACAAGCCATCTCCTGGCACTTGAGCCCGGAATCCAGTATCCCGGAGGTTGAGGCGTTGGAGTTGTACGAGCGCAATTGGCGACACATCGACCAGGCTGCGATGACCGACGACGAGCGCAGATTTGTGCAACACCTGGCCGATGCCCATGGGAGCGGTATTATCCTTGTTTGAGCGGCCGCACCATTCCCGTATCGCCTCCATCCTCGAGGCGCTCGACGCCGAGTTGCTTGCTGCGTGCAAATGCTATTTTGGTGGTGGGACAGCGATCGCCTTGCGCTACAGCGAGTTTCGCGAGTCCCGAGGCATCGACCTGATCGTGTCCGACCGGGCCGGTTACGGAGACCTTCGAGAGCGGGTTCGCCGTGTCGGGAGCATCAATGCGCTGACCCGCACGTCGATCACTCAACTCCGACCGGTCAGGACGGACCAGTACGGCATCAGAACGGTGGTCGATGCCGACGGCGCGCCGATCAAGCTCGAGATCATCTCCGAGGGCCGGATCACGCTCGATGAGCCGGCATCAGATGACGTCATTTGCGGGGTAAGGACTTTGACACCTCTCGACATGGCCACCACCAAGCTGTTGGCCAATTCGGACCGATGGGCGGATCGGTCAGTCTACAGTCGCGACCTGATCGACCTGGCCATGATGGATATCAGCCAGACTCTCGTGGACAAGGCGATAGCCAAAGCCGAAACCGCCTATAGGTCCTCAGTCATCAAGGACCTGACGAAGTCGATCCGCGTCCTTCAGGAGGATCCGCACCGGCTCGACGACTGCATTCGAGAACTTCATATGACCGTACCGAAAGCCGTTCTGTGGGCAAGGATCAAACGCCTGAGTCGGGGGTGAGATTCGGCGCGGTCTCGATGTCTCTCAGGAGATCCCGAACAGGGCCGCGGCGTTATCGTGCAACACCCCGCGCACCCAGTCGTCGCCGAGGTCGAGACGCGTGATCGCCTCGAGCGCATGCAGATAACTGTAGGGAATGTTGGGGTAGTCGCTGCCGAACAGAATCTTGTGCCCGACGTCGAGCAGGCGTTGCCGCGCCTCGGGCGGGAACGGCACCGTCTCCTCGCTGAAGTCGGTGAACGCCATCGTGGTGTCGAGGCGGACATTCGGATACTGCTCCGCGAGATCGAGAAACGCGGTGTACTCCGGCATCCCCATGTGCGCGACGATCAACGGCAACGACGGAAACCGGTGCAGCAGAGTGGCAATCGGCTCCGGACCGGTGTAGGTGCCGGGCGCGGGTCCGGAGCCGCAGTGGATGATCACCGGAACCTGACTGTCGGCGATCTGCGACCACACCCCGTCGAGCTGTGGATCGATGGGGGAGAAGTCGCCAACCTGGATGTGGCACTTGAAGACTCGTGTGCCGTCGGCGATCGCGCGGGACACGTAGCCGGTGGCCTGCTCCTCTGGGTAGAACGTCGCGGTGTGCAGGCAGTCGGGATGGTGGGCGGCGAAGTCGGCGGCCCACCCGTTGAGCCATTCGGCCATGTTCGGTTTGTGCGGGTACACGAGCGACGAATAGGCCTGCACCCCGAAGGCCTGTAGGCCGGCTACCCGGACGTCCTCGTCGGCGCGGTAGGTGATCGGCCATTCCCGTCCGACGAGCGGTCCGGCGGAGTCGAAGTAGGCCCACACCTTGTCCATCACCGGTTTCGGCATGAAGTGGGTGTGGACGTCGATCAGGCCGGGTAGACCCAGATCGTGCCAGAGGCGCCGGACGTCGGCGGCCTCACCGGAATCGAATGGTGCGGCGGCGCTGCCGGCGTGGTCCTCGGTCACGATCTCCACGCTAACCCACCCGCTCGGTTGCCGGACACGGTCGGCCCCAGATGGGTGAGAACTGCAACTTGTTCCGGTCACCGAGACCGGAGTTCGATACCGTCCGAAAATTGTGAAAAATATCTCGCACCAGTGATATTCGACACCCTGCACTCGGCTAGTGCTCAGCCGGGCGTGCGTTGACTGCAACGCGTTTCACTGTCAGCCCCTCGACGCTGTCATACCTGAAAGGCACCACCGTGAAAGCACCCCGCTCCATCCGGCGCGCATTGCGAACGACGACCCTCCTCGGCGCTACCGCGTTGCTCACCGTCGGCGGCGTCACCGCCTGCGCCGACGACAGTTCGTCGTCGGGGACTGCCGAGGCGACCGGTGGTGCGTCGGCGGCTGCCCTGCCGTCGAACCCGGCCACCGGTGACCCCATCAAGGTCGGTTACATCACCCCGGAGGGTGGCGCCATCACCCTGCCGATGGTGCGGGAAGCCGGGCAGGCCGCGGCCGACTACCTCAACAACAACGGCGGCGGCATCGGCGGGCACAAGGTCGACCTCGTCGTCTGCAAGCAGCAGGAGGACCCCGCGTCGGCGACCAAGTGCGCCAACGAGATGGTGGAACAGAAGGTCGCCGTGGTCGCCGCCCCGTTCGGCGGTCAGGGTGCGGTGATGGTGCCGATCATCACCGGCGCGGGCATCCCGTTCGTCGCGCAGGCCCCGGTGTCACAGGTCGAGATGGTGACGCCGAGTGCGTCGATGCTGTCGGGCGGCATCGTCGCGGTCCTCGCCGGTCAGGCGGCCACCGCGGCCAAGGACGGCGTCAAGAAGCTGTCGATCATCATCGGCGACACCGGCGACGCGGCAGCCTCGGTCAAGGCCGTCGGCGATCCGATGTTCAAGCAGGCTGGCGTCGACCTCAACGTCGTCGCCGTGCCCACCTCGGTGGCCGATCCGACACCGCAGATCACCGCCGGTCTGGCCGACAAACCCGACGCCGTGACCATCCTCGGCGATACCCGCCAGTGCATCAGTTCGCTCAAGGCGCTGCAGACCGTCGCACCGACGGTCAAGAAATACCTGATCGCCACGTGCCTGGACAAGCCGGTCGTCGAGGCCGTCGGCCCGCAGACCATCGCCGGGGCCAAGGCGTTCACCACGGTGAACCTGAGCGCCCAGGACCCGACCGTGGACCTGTACAAGAACGTCATGGCCACCTACGCACCCGACACCGATCCCGCCGGCATCGGATACCTCGGCTACCAGGTCATCATGTCGCTCGGCGAAGTCGGCAAGTCACTCACCGGGCCGGTCACGCCGCAGACCTTCGCCGCAGCGCTCGCCAACGCGAAGAACGTACCGCTGCCCGCCGCCCCGGGTCTCACCTTCACCTGCAACGGAACCGCCGTGCCTGCGCTGAAGGCGCTGTGCAGCAAGTCGATTCTGGTCAGCGACATCGACGCGAACACCAAGCTCGAGAACACCGTCGTCGTCAACAACAGCTGATCGGCTTCCCATGACAGATCATCTCGCGTTCCTCGCGCTCGGCCTGGGCAACGGTGCGGTCTACGCAGCGCTCGGCCTCGCCCTGGTGATGACGTTCAAGAGTTCCGGTGTGGTGAACTTCGCCACCGGGGCGGTCGCGCTATACGCCGCTTACACCTACGCCTACCTGCGACACGGCGAACTGCTGAACCCGATTCCGGGACTGCCCGCCACCATCGATCTCGGTGGGCCGTGGAAAGCCTTTCCGGCACTCCTGGTTTCGGTCATCGTGGCGGCGGTCGTCGGAGTGGTCCTCTACCTCGTCGTCTTCCGTCCATTGCGGACTGCGCCGGTGCTCGCGAAGGCGGTCGCCTCCATCGGCGTGATGCTGGTGATCCAGGCACTCATCGCGCTCCGGGTGGGCGCCGACTCACCCACCGTGGCACCGATCTTCGCGCAGAAGACACTCGACGTCGGGCAGAGTGCCGTCCCCACCGATCGGCTCTGGCTGGCAGCGGCAATCGTCGGGATCGCGATATGCGCCGGACTCGTGTTGCGCTACACCCGTTTCGGTGTCGCCACCGAAGCGGCGGCTGAGTCGGAGAAGGGCGCGCTGGTCACCGGCTTGTCGCCGGACAAGATCGCCATCAGCAACTGGGCACTGTCCAGTGCCACCGCCGGTTTCGGTGGGGTCGTCATCGCGCCGATCGTGCCGCTCAACCCGGTCGCCTACACCATGTTCATCGTGCCCGCCCTGGCCGCCGCACTCGTCGGGAACTTCTCCGGCATCGCCCTCACCGTCGGCGCCGGCCTAGCGATCGGCATGCTGCAATCGGAGGCGACGAACCTACAGGCGAGCATCGACTGGCTGCCCGACGCCGGTGTGGCCGAGGCGGTTCCGCTGATCCTCATCGTCGGGTTCCTGCTGGTCCGTGGGCAACCGCTGCCCGGCCGCGGCGTCGTCACCCGACAGGATCTGGGGCGTACGCCGCGACCCGATCGGCTACTGGTCCCGGGTGTCTGCGGTGCCGCGGTCGCGCTGGTCGCGCTACTGGCCACCTCCGGCAGTCTGCGGCTGGCGGTGATCTGCACCTTCATCTTCGCGGTCATCGCGCTGTCGCAGGTGGTGGTCACCGGCTATGCAGGCCAGGTGTCGCTCGCCCAACTCACCCTCGCGGGCGCGGGGGCATACAGCCTCAGCCGATTCGCCGACGACCTGTCCATCCCGTTCCCGATCGCCCCACTCCTCGCGGCGGTAGTGGCGATGATCATCGGTGTGGTGGTCGGACTCCCCGCGCTGCGAGTGCGCGGATTGCCGCTGATGGTCGCGACACTCGCGCTCGCAGTCTTCCTGGAGGCCTTCTGGTTTCGCAATCCGAGCCTCAACGGCGGCCTACAGGGTGCACCGGTCGGATCCCCGACACTGTTCGGCATCGACCTGGGAATCGGTGCGGGGCAGGGCTATCCACGAATCGCGTTCGGCGTGCTGTGCCTGATCGTGCTGATGCTGGTGGCCTACGGTGTGGCATGGTTGCGCCGCAGCAGCCTTGGCGCCTCGATGCTCGCGGTCCGGGCGAACGAACGGTCCGCCGCGGCCGCCGGAATCAACGTCGGTGCCACCAAACTGACGGCGTTCGCGATCGCCTCGTTCATGGCCGGTCTCGGTGGCGCGCTGCTCGCCTACCAACAGACCCTCGCGACCGCCGGCACCTACACGGTGTTCGCCGGGATCGGACTGTTCGCGGTGTTCTACATCGCCGGCGTGACCTCGATCTCGGGCGGACTGCTCGCCGGGGTGCTCGCCCCCGGCGGGGTGCTGTACTTCGTCATCGACCGCTACCTGCACTTCGGTGACTACTACCTGCTGATCAGCGGAATTCTGTTGGTGCTCACCGTCGTCGCCAATCCCGACGGACTGGCCGGGTATCTGCACCGGATTCGGATTCCGGGGCGGAGGGTGGCCCTTCGTGGCTCGGCCGGCGCCTCGCAACCCAGGGATCGCGATTACTTGCCGGCTGAGGAGCGACGTGCGAGCGAAGCGAGCCCGACGCGTCACGAAGCCCTTCGTAACTCGCACCTCAGGGATCGGGAGGGCTCGGGAGCAGCGGTGCTGCAGGTGCGCGACGTGACGGTTCGGTACGGTCCGGTGACCGCGGTCCACGACGTCGGCTTCGACGTGCAGGCCGGGGAGATCGTCGGCCTCATCGGACCGAACGGGGCGGGCAAGACCACCCTGATCGACGCCATCGGCGGATTCGCGCCGGCCACAGGACAGGTCACGGTGTGCGGCACGCAGATCTCCGGTCTACCACCGCATCGACGCAGCAGGGCAGGCTTGGGCCGCACCTTCCAGGACATCGAACTCTACGACGAACTGACAGTCGTCGAGAACATCACCGTCGGCGCCATCCGTGGCGGCGATACCCACGGTAGCGTGCTGGAAGTGCTGCAGCTCTTGGATATTCGCGAGCTGTCCGACGTGACCGCCGGTGACCTATCCCAGGGGCAACGGCAACTCGTGTCGGTCGCGCGGGTGCTGGCCGGACGTCCCCGGGTGGCCCTGCTCGACGAACCGGCGGCCGGCCTCGACAGCACCGAAAGCCGCTGGCTCGGTGAACGACTGCGGGCGGCACGCGGAATGGGCGTGAGCATGCTGCTCGTCGACCACGACATGGATCTCGTGTTGAGCATCTGTGACCGGGTGATCGTGCTGGACCTCGGCGCGGTGATCGCCACCGGCACCCCCGACGAGATCCGCGCCAACCCGGCCGTCGTCGAAGCCTATCTGGGATCGCCTGCGGCGTCGGATGACTCGTCCGCAGATCACCACGTACCCGAGGAAGTGACCCAGTGAGCACCGAGACCGTCCTGGAGTGTCACGGCCTGCAGGCCGGGCACACCCGCACCACCCCGTGTGTCCGTGACCTGAACCTTGTTGTCACCCAGGGAGAAATCGTCGCACTCCTCGGTCCGAACGGGGCAGGTAAGACCACCCTGCTCATGACGTTGGCGGGACTGCTGCCGCGGCTGGGTGGCACGGTGACGATCGCCGGCGAGGAACCTCCGAGCGGAAATCCCCGTGCGGCAGTACGATCCGGTGCGGTGCTGGTACCCGACGATCGATCGCTGTTCCGGCGACTGACCACCGAACAGAACCTGCGCCTGGCGATCAGCGGGCGCGGCTACCGCGCTCGAGATGCCATCGATCCTGTGCTGCAGCACTTCCCGGCGTTGCGGCCGCGGCTGAAGGTTGCTGCGGGTCAGCTCTCCGGTGGTGAGCAGCAGATGCTCGCCATCGGACGAGCGCTTCTGCAACGGCCGAAGGTGCTGCTGATCGACGAACTGAGCATGGGCCTCGCGCCGGTCATCGTCGAATCGATCCTGCCCGTTCTGCATTCGGTGGCCGAACGCGACGGCACCGCCATCGTTCTGGTCGAGCAGCATGTCCGGCTGGCCCTGGAGATCGCCGATCGCGGCATCGTGCTCGTCCACGGACAGGTTGTGTTGGCCGACGACGCGAGTGCACTGGCCGCCGACCTCGGTCGGGTCGAACGCGCCTACCTGGGTGGCGTCACAGCGTCGTGATCACGACGGTGCGCCTCGGGTACTGTGCGGCATCGGGCCTTCCCAGGTCTTGGGCACGATGAAGACGCCCTCGGCGGTCACCGTTTGTCCGTCCGCATCCGAGATCGACCCCCGCACGATCTTCTTGCGCCCCTGGCGTTCGACGATGATCGCCTCCGAATGTAGGGCGCCGAGCGGGGTGGGCCGGAGATAGCGCACCGAGATAGTGCCGGTGTAGCCGGGTGCCTGGTCGGCGCTGGCGGCCTCACCCAGCACCTGATCGAGCAGTAGTGCGGCGACCCCGCCGTGCACACAGCCGGGTGGACCCTCGTACGCGGCCCCGAGGACAAAGTCGGTGCTCACCAGACCGTCGGGATGCCGGACGGTGCGCAGCGGCGGAGCGATCGCGTTACGCACTCCGATGACAGCGTTGCCCCACGGCATCCCCTGCATGTCGGCGGTGTAGCGCACCCCGTAGGCACCGTCGATCTGCGCCGCACGCAAGCGGTCGGTCGCATCAGCGATCATCTGCTGAACGTCCCGGATGGTGTCGTCGTCCACCTCGGTCCGGATGGTGGCATCGATCAACCCGCGCACCGCGTCGGTCAACGGCTCGAAGAGCGCCCGACGTCGGGCGATCTCCGCGTCCGAGATGTCCTCCAGGGTGAACTCCATGGCGCTCCTGACTCGGCGGTCGACACTGTGGCCTTGGTTACTCTCAGTGGCCAGCAAAACTAGAACGTGTTCTAATTTAGCAGTAGAACAAGTTCTAGTTTACCGAACTGGAGATCCGGCCTCGGGTCGCCCGGTTCGGAGCATCGCATGCAGGGGAGTGATGGCGATGACCACCGACACCGCCGACATCGAAGACGTCCGCACCGCGCCGCAGGGCCGCCGCAACGAGACCTGGATTCGGTCAGTGCTGCCAGTGTTGCGGCTGGTCGCGAAGGGGTACTTCCGGTCCGAGGTCCGCGGCATCGACAAGGTGCCGGACGGCGGTGCCCTGCTCGTCTCGAACCACTCCGGTGGTCTGCTCGCCTTCGACGTCCCGGTCATCTCGGTGGCTTTCGCCGACAGGTTCGGCGCGCGGCGGCCGCTGTTCACCCTGGCTCACGACCTGCTGTTCACCGGTCTGGGTGACGCCATCTTCTCCGGGTTCGGGTTCTTACGTGCGGATCGTCGCAACGCCGTCGACGTGCTGCGCGCCGGTGCGGCGACAATCGTCTTTCCGGGCGGTGACTGGGAGGCCATGCGCCCCACCCGCCAGAGCGCCACCATCGACTTCCACGGCCGCACCGGCTACATCCGCACCGCGCTGGAAGCCGACGTACCGATCGTGCCCATCGTGACGATCGGCGGACAGGAAACCCAGATCTTCCTCAACCGCGGCGACGGACTCGCCAAGTTCCTGCGCGTCGACAAGCTGTTGCGGATCAAGAGCGTGCCGCTCGGACTCGGACTGCCCTTCGGCATCACCCCCGGCTTCCCGCCGAACGTGCCACTGCCGTCGAAACTGGTGACCCAGGTCCTCGACCCGATCGACATCCGCGCGGAGTTCGGCGACGACCCCGACATCGCCGAGGTCGACCGCCACGTCCGCAAACACATGCAACACGCCCTCGACGAGCTCGCCCGCAACCGCCGGTTGCCGATCCTGGGATAGGTGATCCCCATGACGAACCTTCACACCACGATGGCCACCCTGCGCGACCGCATCGCGGCGGGCCGGTGGCTGACAACGGTGTTGCTGCGCAGCGGATTTCTCACCGCGCTGCGCCCCGACCGCTATCTGCAGATGGGACTGGCCCTGCGCCGTCACGGCGGCGCGTCCCCGGTCAGCGGCATCGGCCTCGCCGCCGCCCGCACCCCACACACCACCGCCCTCATCGACGACGCCGGCCAACTGACCTGGGGTGAACTCGATCAGCACGTCGACGCGTTCGCCGCGGCCGTCGCCGCGATGCCCGGTCCGCCGATCCGGACCTTGGCCGTGCTGTGCCGCAACCATCGGCACCTCGTCGAAACCCTCACCGCCGGAACTCGACTCGGCATCGACACGATACTGCTGAACACCGGCTTCGCCGCACCGCAACTCACCGACGTCCTCGATCGCGAAGGTGCCGACCTCATCGTCGCCGACGACGAGTTCGCCGACCTCGTCGCGACGGCCGCCCGACGCTGCCCGACGTTGCGGTACGTGCGGGCGTGGCCGGAAACCATTGTGCCGACGATGGATACGGTCGGCACCGTCGACGACCTGATCGCCGCGCACCTCGGCGAACGCGCGCCTCGGCCGGAGCGTGCGGGCCGCATCGTGCTGCTCACCTCCGGCACCACCGGAACGCCCAAGGGTGCGCGGCGCGGGGGCAGCACCGACGTGTCGTCGCTGGCCGCCATCCTGGACCGGATTCCCTGGCGGGCGGGAGAATCCACTGTCATCGCGGCACCCGCCTTCCACGCGTGGGGATTCGGGCAGGTGGCGATCGCGGCCACCATGACCTCCACCATGATCATGCAACGCCGATTCGACCCGGCCGACACCCTCGACCTCGTGCGCCGCCACGGTGCTACCGGCCTCGCCGTCGTCCCGGTGATGCTCGAGCGCATCATGGATCTGCCCGACGACGAACTCGACTTACGGCCGATCTCGACGCTGCGTTTCGTCACCGCCAGCGGTTCTCGGATGCGCACAGATGCGTTGTTGGCCTTCATGAATCGTTTCGGCGATGTCGTCTACAACAGCTACAACGCCACCGAGGCGGGACTGATCAGCACCGCCACGCCCAGCGACCTGCGGGCCGCACCCGACACCGCAGGACGCCCCCTCACCGGCACCAGCATCCGCATCCTCGATGACACCGACCATGAACTCCCCGTCGGTGAGATCGGGAAGATCGTGGTGGCCAACAACTCCGGCTTCGACGGCTACACCTCCGACGACACCAAGGCCTTCGCAGACGGCTACATGGTCTCCGGGGACGTCGGGCGGTTCGACGACCAGGGACGCCTGTTCGTGGTCGGCCGCGACGACGAGATGATCGTGTCCGGCGGCGAAAACGTCTACCCGCTCGAGGTCGAACAGGTCATCGGCGAGCTGGACGTCGTCACCGAGGTCGCCGTGCTCGGCGTCGACGACGACCGGTTCGGGCAGCGGTTGGCGGCGTACGTCGTTCGTGCGCCGCACGCGGTGATCGGTGCTGACCAGATCCGTGAACATGTGCGCGAGCAGTTGGCCGGGTTCAAGGTGCCGCGCGACGTGTACTTCCTCGACGAACTGCCGCGCAACGCGACCGGCAAGATCCTCACACGAGAACTTCTCTCGCCCACAGCACAATCAGAACGGAAGGTCAGCTAGGTGGAACGCATGACCGGGCCCGACGCCCTGATGCTGAACATGGAGACACCGTCGACGCCGATGCACACCCTCAAGGTCGCGGTGCTCGATCCGTTGCGGCGTGGCCGACCGGTCACGCTCGCCGAGCTCGTCGACGTACTCCCGCGTTACCTGGGTATGTTTCCCCGCGCGACGCAGAAGTTGCGGTGGCTCCCCGGTTACCCGGCGCGCCCGTTCTGGGTGCACGACAACGATTTCGACGTCAGCGACCACCTCGACGAACGCTATGTCGCGGTCCCCGGCGTGCGTGCCGACCTTGATGCGGTGCTCGCCGATCTCGCGGTGGAGCAGTTGGACCGGGCGCGTCCGCTGTGGGCGCTGACCCTGGTCCACGGACTTGCGGGTGGTCGGCAGGCGGTGGTGGTGCGGGTGCATCACGCGGTCGCCGACGGTCTCGCCGCGCTCAACACGTTCATGGCCGCGACCTCGGCGGCCGATGGCCGGGTGTCACCTGCCCCGGTTGCTGACATCGATGCCCCCCATGACCATCGGACGCTGTGGCAGGCCGCGCGGTCGGAATCCTGGCGACTCCTGCGCGGCGTGCCGACGGTCGTGTCCGACTTCGCCCACGCCGCCCGCGTCAAGCGTAGCGACGACGGCGCAGACCGCATCCCGGTACCGTTGACGGTGCGCCGCAACAGCTTCAACGCGCGTAGCGGTGCGCAGCGGGTGTGTGCCTCCGCGTCGATCCCACTGGCATCGGTGCAGCGCATCGCGGTGGCCACCGACACCACGGTGAACGGTGCCCTGCACGGGATCATCGCCGGCGCCATGCGCGCCGAGCTACTGGCCCGAGGCGAGGAACCCGGCGTATCGGTGACGGTGTTCGGGGTATGCCGCGACCTCACCTCGACGCGGACCCACGGCAATGAGATCGCCACCGCTGCCGCCTATCTGCGCACCGACATCGCCGATCCGGTGGCGCGGGTGGTCGGCACCGCCGAGAGTTGCGCCGCCACGGTGCGACGTCGCCGCGACATCGGATTCGACCTCACCGAGAAGGTCGCCACCTACACCGGACGGCTCGGACCGGTTTTCCGGGGACTCGCTGCACACCGCGCACCGCTGGTGATGAACAACATCACCACCGCGAACATGCCGGGCCCCAGGGAAACCCGCTGGATCGGCGACATCGAGGTCGTCGACTGGATCTCCTTCGCGCTGGCCATCGCACCCGCCGACGTGAACCTCACCGCCTACAGCTATGCCGGCCGAATCAGTATGGGACTCATCGCCACTCCCGAATCCATGCCCGATCCGGCGGGGTTCCTCGACCGGGTCGGCGATGCGGTAACGGAACTCGAAGAGGCGCTGCATGTCTCTGACGCGTCGGAGTTGGCGGGAGAGCCCGCTTGATCGACTGGGAGTCGGGGCTGGCGCGGGTCGGATTGTTCGCCGGCGTGCTGCCGCGCGCGATCGGCAGTTCGCGGATGGCCGGACGTGGTGATGCCGCCGGCGGACTGCCCGCCGCGGGGTGCGGGCCCCGGGCGGTCGGGGAGACCGCGATCGACGAGTTGTTCATCGCGGTCAACTCGGTGATCCGCGACATCCCGCCGCTTGAGCTGGTGGAGGCCAACGTCGCCCGCTGCGCGGAGGTCGCCGACGAATTCGCCGCCCTCGGACCGTCCGGTGTGCACGTGGACCCCGGTGCGCCGCAGATTCTCTCGCGCGACCGCAAGGTGTTCGGCACCACCGGATTCCACCACATCGACTACGCCGTTGAATCGAAACTGCCGGAGTCGGTGTCGCTGCTCGACCCGTACGCCGACGGGGTCGCCTCGGTACGCGTCCTGTCCCGCGGCCGCAGTCGACGGCGATGGCTGATCTGGGTACACGGCGCCGCGCAAGGCCGCGCCGACGACCTGTACGCCTTCCATGCCTCGCACCTGCACAAGAAACTCGGCTACGAAGTCGTGTTCCCGGTCCTGCCCGCCCACGGGCTGCGGCGGCTGCGACCGATCGCCTATCCCGGCTTCGATCCGCTGCTCAACGTCCTGATCACGGTGCGCGCCATCGCCGAGATCCGCTCCCTGATCACCTGGATCGACAGCCACGAGCCCGCCGAGATCGCCATTGCCGGAACGTCATTGGGCGGGCCCATCGCCGCGATGGTGGCTTCCCTCGACGCCCGCATCGACTCGGTGCTGGCTGTGGTACCCATGCTGGGGATGCACGACACGCTCGCCCATCACATGGCGCGCGGCGGCTCCAAAGGACGGGCGCTGGCGCGGCTGATGAGCAGCGACCCGGTCCGCGCAGTGTCGTCGGTCATCGATCCGCTGACCGCCGATCCGATGCCAAAGCCGGACCGCCGCATGGTCATCGGCGCCCTCAACGACCGCGTCACCTCGGTCGCTGCCGCCCAACGACTGCATCGGCACTGGGGTGGCCGCGTGCACTGGTATCGGGGAAGTCATGTGGGGCACGCGATGTCGCAGGATGTGCGCCACGCCGCGGATGGCTTTCTGCGGCGACCGCATTTCCCGCTGGTCGAGTAAGGGAGGAGCTTGCGACGACCGCATTTCCCGCTGGTCGAGTAAGGGAGGAGCTTGCGACGACCGCATCGAGACCGACGCGCACATGATCTCGATGCGGGAGGGAGACTTTCGGATCATCACGTCGCATCGAACTGTTGTAACTGAGGCCGGGTGGTGACGATGTGCGCCACCGCTCGGTCACTGACGCACAGACATTGGTGCGGAACATCGGCCGGGTACCGGACGAAGTCGCCGGCGAACGCGACGACCAGATCACCGACCGGACCCAGCTCGAGACGACCCTCGCTGACGAAGACGTGGTGCAGCGTTCCCGGCGAGTGTGCCTCGATCACCGCGTCGTCCGTGCCGTCACGCTCGAACCGCACCAGCAGATTACGGACGTAGCCTGTTCCGTACACCTCGTCGAGGAGTCGCTCGGCACTCGGCCCAGTGGACGACCACACGGAGTCGCCGGCCCGCTGCACGTAGACCGGCGTTCCCCATTCGGTGAGCACCCGGCGCGCCGAAACATCCAGTGCGGCACAGATCAAGATCAACGTCTCCACCGTCGGATTGCCGGTGCCCTGTTCGATCTTGGACACCGTCTGCTTGGCGAGCCCCGACCGGCGTGCCAGTTCGCCCAGTGAGTATCCACGTTCCACGCGGAAGCGCCGGATGTTCCGTGCGACCAATTGATTCGCTTCTGACACTTCGTCAATCGTCACTTATAAGAGTCTACCGTCATTCTTGACATACCCAGGTGTCGCGCTGAAAGATGGATCCCACGAGTCCGGCGACGTCGCCGGACCCAAGCTCTGCGACAGCTGGGGATGCCGCGCGGAGCTCTCACGGGGGGTGGGACACATGATGAGATCGTCTATCTCGCAATGCCTTCATGCACTGATCCGGACGGCGATCGTCGTCGCGGCGCTGATGGCCGTGGGGCCGATGGCACTGGCCGTGCCCGCAATCGCGAGGGCCGATGCGCCGCTGACGCCGCCATCGCAACCGACTCGCGGCCTCGGCGCCAACGGTCCGTGCGCTGCCTCGACCAGGATCGAACCCAATCCGCACGACATCACCCAGAAGATCACCATCTACAGCCCCGCCGGGCGAGGGGCCACACCACTCACGGGTGGCCACTGTAACGACGCCAAGCGTCCGGTCGTCGTGGTCGTCCACGGCTTGCTCGCCGGTATCGACGACCAACTGCTGGGCAGCAGCCTGCTGTACGCCGACATCATCAACCACTTTGTCAGCACGGGCAACGTTGTCGTCTTCGCCAGTTGGCCGACCAATCCCTACGACTTCGCCCGCTCGGTGCCGAAAGAGGACGCCGCCCTGACGATCGCGAAAAACTTTGCACCGCGCGGGGATTTCACACGGCTCGGTATCGTCGGTCATTCGATGGGTGGCGGCGCGGTCCCGTACCTCGCACAGCATGCCGTGGCCCGGGGCTGGGGGTCGAAAGCGTTGTGGCTGTTCCAACTTGCGCCGGCCTTCGCGACCGGCGTGGGCACCGGGAAGATCGCACTGCCTGCGCACACCCATGTGGTCGTGGAGAACTACGACCACGACAACATCCTCGACGCACGCCTCGGGATCGATCAGTTCAGCGCCTACACAGTGCCTGTATCGAACAAGCGATATGTGATGGTGCGCAGTGATGTTCGTGGTCCGTTGCAGCGGCTCGATGCGACTCATCTCTCGCCGAACACGCTTCTCGCGCCCAATGACGCCGTCCGGTTCTTCGGGATCTACCGGGTCGGCGACGCACTGCAATCCTGTTCGTTGACCGGTCGCTTCTGCGACACCGATCTGAGCTACATGGGGCGATGGAGTGACGGCCGACCGGTCACGCCGGCCATCTCTACCGTCCACCCGGTCGACGCCGGCCCGCGCGCCGACGCATTCAGCGCGTTCGGCCTCCCGGGAGAATGCGACACACCCGCGAATCCGCGCGCCGCAGTGTGCCCGTCGTAGCTGGGGCGCAACCCGTTTTCGTTCTCAGGGAGCGGTTGAGGCAATACCCTCGAGAATGTCGGGCCGCGCGTCGGCGACGATCTCATCTCGATCGGCGGGCAGGGCGAATCCGTCGGCGATCATGAGATCGGTTGCCGCATGGTATTTCTCCAGGTAGTCCCTGGCATCGTCGTACCGGCGACGGAGCGCATCGACCGGGGCGTCGGTGGTCGACCCAAAGAGGATGCAGATGCGGGGCAGGTCACCGGTCACCACACCGCTCAGCACCTGGGTGGGGGCGTCGACGCAGGGGGTTCGCACTCCGCTGAGGACGTTCCCAACATCGTCGAGGACGAAGCCGGTTGTGCCGTTGGCCGTGGTCACCTCGAGCGGGGCAGCAATCGGCGGCGTGGATGCGCCGGCAGCCCAGGCGTTCAAGTGATGGAGCGCGGCCCGCAGCGGAAAGCGTTGTTGCCCACGGTTGACCGGCGTCGGACACCCCAACATTTCCTCGTACGGGCCGATCTGGTGCAGGTCCGCGTGTGCGGTGCCGGCGATCTCCCAAATGCGTACCCGATCGGTGTCGGGTTGCCGCGAGCGATGAAACTGAAAATTGGTGAGCACGTCGGTCTCGGTCTGCACGATGAACACCGGGATGTCGAGGTCGTCGCGGATGGTGGTGGGCTCGCGCGAGAAGACCGTGTCGACGGCGATGCCGCTCCCGACGTCGCCGAGCGGCATGTCACCGGCCGCCCGGCTGTGGATCAGGATGCCGTCGAACACCTTGTGGTAGGCGGCAAAGCTGTTCGCATAGGTGGTCAGGGCCATCGCCGATTGGGATTCGCCGACGGCGAGGGTCTGACGCACCGTCAATTCGGACATCGGATGGTTGTCGTCGGGGGAGCGCAATGCGTCGCCGACGACACCGAAGATGTCGAAGCAGTAGGCGTCGCCGGGATGATGCAGCCCCGCATACCGGTCGGGATCCTTCTCGGCCAGGCTCTGCGGCGCGGGTGCGTCGATGCCCGATACCGAACCATGCCCGCCTTCGATGCCGATGTACTGTGCCGAGACCCCCGCCCACGCATATCCGCTGCGCACGAGCTCCTCGGCCAGGTAGGTGTAGTCGGGGGCGGCGTCTGTTCCGGAACTCACGTTGAGCCACTCGACGACGAGGGTGCCGTTGAAGTCGACATCGCGTTCGGGGCGCCGGACGAGGACCCGGGTGGTGAACGAGTCCTCTCCGGCCGGGGCGATCGTCGCGTTCTCGGTCATCTCGCTTCGAGTCGCGAGGCCGGTTGCGGCGTACTCGTTCTCGCGATAGCCGTGGGTGTCGAGCTCCGGACCCGGGCTCGCACTGAGGATCGAGCAGCCATTACCGCCGGTGAGTTCACGAAAGGTGATGCCGGAGATCACTTCTGGCTCTCGCGATGCTTCTCGATCACTTTCCCGAACATGAAGTGCATCTTGGTCCCCAGCGGCCACCCGATGTAGTAACAGAGGAACAGCGAGATCTCCTCGAGTTGCTCCGGCGTCAGCTCGCCGTTACCGAGTGCGGCGCCGGCCTGGATCTCGGCAACGTCGATCTGACCGGACTGGGCGAGCGCTCCGAGCAGAACCAGCCGACGGTCGCGGATCGAGAGTCCCTCACGTGACCACACTTCGCCGAAGACCTGATCGGCGGTGTGTGCGAAGAAATCACCCGGGCCGTCGGACATCTCCCAGCCGTACACCTTCGACATCATCTCCAGGCCTCGAGCGCGCTGCTCGGTCTGGGGTGTGTCCTCGACGTTCGTCATGACTCTCCTTCGTGATGGGGCACGCCGAGGGCCGCAGCCAGATCGCGATTCGCGATCTGCGCCAACGGAAGATCGACGCCGAGTTGACCGCCGAGGGCCAACGCGAGGGATAGGTCCTTCTCACCCAGGGTACGCACCGGCAGGAAGATGTCCCGCCAGAAATCACCGTCCTCGATCTCGGCGGTCGTGTCGCGCAGCATGATCGCTCCGGCTCCACCGGTGATCGAGTCGGTGTGCCGGACGACCTTGCCGAGTTTGGTGATGTCGATCCCGGCCGCTTCGGCGAGACGCGCCGCTTCCGCGGTGGCGGTGAACGAGACGAAATGCAGGAGATTCCGGGCGAGTTTCATCTTGGTGCCCGCACCGACCTCGGGGCCGGCGTGGATCAACATCTCCGCGGCGAGCGCGTATGGCTCCTTGAGCCTTTCGTACGAGTCGCGGGCACCGCCGACCATGATCGCCAGCCGCCCCTGCTCGGCGGCCATCGCGCCACCGGAGATGGGTGCGTCGAGCAGCACGACGCCGCGCTCGGCGCACACGGCCGCGAGGTCGACCGCGGTCTCCGGGCTGATCGTCGAGTGCACGGTGATGATGGTGCCGGGGCGCGCGGCCGACAACAGCCCGCGGTCGCCGGTGACCACCGTGCGTACCTGTTCGTCGTTGAGAACACAGATCCCGATGATGTCGGTGGCGGCAGCCAGATCGGCGAGAGAATCAGCTTGCTGCGCACCCTGATCCACGAGTTTGGCGACGGCCTCGTCGGACAGGTCGAAGACGGTGAGGCCGCCCGCCCACTTCGCGAGACTGCCGGCCATCGGGCCGCCGATATTGCCGAGGCCGACGTAGCCGAGCCGAATCGATTCGCTCACGACCGAATGACCTGCCCGCCGTCGACGTTGAAGATCTGCCCGGTCACCCAGGAGGCCTCGTCGGAGAGCAGGAACAGGCACATACCGACCAGATCCTGCGGGGTCCCGAACCGCTTGAGCGGCAGGTGGTTCACGATGTCCTGGACCATCTCCTTAGGGGTGGTGGTCCGGGTCGCCTCGGTGTCGATGGGTCCGGGTGCAATGGCGTTCACGCGGATGTTCTGTCCGCCGAGTTCGGTGGCCAACTGCTGGGTGAGGCCGTTGATGCCGACCTTGGCCAGTCCGTAAAAGCCACTGTAGAGCCATGCGGCGGTGGAGGATTGGTTGACGATCGAACCACCACCCGTCATGTGTGGGTAGACGGCGCGGGTGACGTTGAGAGCGCCGTCGAGGTTCACGCTCATGAACTTCTTGTAGTAGTCCCACGGCACGGTGATCAGGAAGTCGAGTTTCATGCCACCGTAGATGGCGGCGTTGTTGACCAGGTAGTCGATCTTCCCGTAGGCGTCGACGGTGGCCTGGGCCAGTGCCTGCGCCGACTGCTCGTCGGCGACATCGGTGCTTACGTAGAGTCCGCCGATGTCCTCGGCCACCTGCTTGCCCTTTTCGTCGTTCAGATCGGCGATGACGACGGTTGCGCCCTCGGCGGCGAGTGCGCGGGCGTAGGCCTCGCCGATGCCGCCGGCGGCGCCGGTCACGATGGCGACTTTGTCAGTGAAGCGGTTGGTCATGGTTTCTCCTTGGTTGGTTCTTCCGTTGATCGAGTAGGGCTCCGAGCTTGCGAGGAACCGCATCGAGATCTCTCACGCAGGCCGCGCAACGGCTTTGGTCTCCAGGTACTCCTCGAACCCGGCGACACCCATCTCGCGGCCGATACCGGATTGCTTGTAGCCGCCGAACGGGACGTCCGCGGCGTACCAGATGCCGCCATTGACACCCATGGTGCCGGTGCGAACCCCGTTGACCACCTTGGTGATCCGGTCTTCATCGGTGCCGTAGACCATGCCGGACAGGCCGTAGGGGGAGTCGTTGGCGATGCGGATTGCATCGTCGTCGCCGTCGTGGGCGATGATCACCAGGACCGGTCCGAAGATCTCTTCCCGGGCGACGCGGGCGGAGTTGTCGAGGCCGGAGATCAGGGTGGGCTCGATGAAGAAGCCCTTGTCCTTGTCGGCGGGGCGGCCGCCGCCCGTCTCGATGGTGCCGCCCTCTTCCTTCGCGAGCGCGATGTAACCCTCGACGCGTTCGAGCTGGGTGGCGGAGATCAGTGGGCCGCAGATGGTTCCGGCGTCGGTGGGGTCGCTCGCAGGTAGGCCGGCCATGGCGTCGCGGGTGGCGGCGATCGCCTCGTCGAGTTTCTCCCGGGGCACGAGGAGTCGGGTGGTGATGGCGCAACCCTGACCGGCGTGCGTGACGACCGCGAAAGCGGCCATCGCACAGGCACTCTTGAGGTCGGCGTCGTCGAGGACGATGAATGCCGATTTGCCGCCGAGTTCGAGGAACACCTTCTTCAGCGACTCCGACGCGGCGGCCATCACCTTCTTGCCGGTGGCGGTGGATCCGGTGAAGGACACGATGTCCACGCGTGGGTCGGTTGAGAGCTGCGCCCCGACGGAGTGGTCGCTGGAGGTGACGATGTTGACGACACCGGGCGGGAAGTCGGTCTCCTCAGCGATGACCTTACCGACCAGCGCTGCCGCCCACGGGGTGTCCGGAGCGGGTTTGAGGACCACGGTGCAGCCCGCGGCGAGCGCCGGTCCGATCTTGGCGAAGTTGATCTGGTGCGGGAAGTTCCACGGGGTGATGGCGCCGACGACGCCAACGGCCTCCCGACGGATCTCGCGATGGTTCTTCAAGCCCATCGGCTTGGCCTCGCCCAGATCCTCGGTCCACGTGAAGTTCTCGGCGAGATCGGCGAAGTAGCCGAGGTCGTTGACCGGCCCTTCGAACTGCGGGCCGCTGGTCAAGAACGTGGGACAGCCGACCTCCTCGGTCGCCAGTGCCCGCAACTCGTCGGCGTGGGCCAACAGGGCATCACGCAACTGACGTAAGCATCTGGCGCGGAAGGCATGATCTCGCGACCAGTCGGTGGTGTCGAAGGCGCGACGCGCGGCGGCGATCGCGGTATCCATGTCGGCGGCGGTGGCATCGGCCGCCTGGCCGATGATCTCCTCGGTGGCGGGATTGACGATGTCGAAGGTGCCGGCGCTGCCGGGCACGAGTTTGCCGTCGATCAGTAGATCCGACGACGACGCGGGGCGTAGGGCCATGGTCTGAAACTCCATCTGGACAGGTGTCTGGACTCGCGTTCAAACCTAGTGTAGCCTCGCTCACATGTCCAGTCCCGTATCGCAGGAATCCACTCGCCGGCGGCTGACCCAGCAGCAGGCCGAAACGGTCACGCGACTCACCGACGCGGCCGTCGAAGTACTCAACGACGAGGGGTTCGACGGGCTCACCGTCCGCATGGTCGCCAAGATGGCCGGTGTCGCGCCGGCCACCGCATACACCTACTTCTCGTCGAAGAGTCACCTTGTCGCCGAGGTGTTCTGGCGTCGGCTCTCCGCCGGGGTGGCCGAACCGGACCCGCTGGCAACGCCGGAAGAGCGGGTCGCGCAGGTGCTGCGCGAGGTATCGATGGTGGTCGCGGGTGAAGGGCAGCTCGGCGGTGCAGTGACCATGGCCCTGCTCGGCACCGACCCCGACGTGGAACACCTGCGCATTCGAATCGGCGGATTCATTCGGATCCGCCTTGCCCAGGCACTCGAGGTCGACCCGGAGAACCCGGGCCCGCTCGTCGACGCGCTCGAGATGATCTACGCCGGCGGCCTCGTCCACGCGGGCATGGGCCACATGTCCTATGAGCAAACCTCGGAACGTCTTGTCGCAGCCGCACA
Source organism: Gordonia sp. CPCC 205515 (assembly GCF_048537925.1). Lineage (NCBI taxonomy): Bacteria > Bacillati > Actinomycetota > Actinomycetes > Mycobacteriales > Gordoniaceae > Gordonia > Gordonia sp. CPCC 205515. The sequence continues at coordinate 395,360 of NZ_JBCLVJ010000010.1, forward strand.
TCTACTGATGGAGAAGTCATGACCGACACCACCCCGGGTACGGGGACGGTCGCCGGGATGGAGCAACGCCTCCCGTTCGACCCGTACGCCTATGGGTTCCACGAGGATCCGTACCCGACCTACCTGCGCCTCCGGCGGGAATCACCGGTCTACTACAACGCCGAGATGGACTTCTGGGCACTGGCCCGCCACGAGGATGTTCGGAACGGATTCCGGGACACCACACGGCTGTCCAACAGTTGGGGCGTGTCGATGGACCCGTCGTCGTATGGGCCCGATGCGCACAAATCCATGTCGTTCCTGGCGATGGACGACCCCAAGCACATGCGCATCCGCAAGCTCGTGTCCAAGGGCTTCACCCCGCGGCGCGTCAATGAACTCGCCGGCCGTATCACCGCGCTCACCCACCAGCATTGGAGCAAATGCCTGGACAAGGGCGAGTTCGACTACATCGCCGACTTCGCCGGACTGCTGCCGATGGACGTCGTCTCCGAACTCCTCGGGGTACCCGAGGCCGACCGGACGCACCTACGCCACCAGTCCGATCTCCTGCTGCACCGCGAAGAGGGGGTCACCGACATCCCCGAGGCCGCGATCTACGCCTATATCGAACTGCACAAGTACTATTCGGCGCTCATCGCCGATCGCCGCAAGCGCCCGGGCGAGGATTTGGTGTCGGCGTTGATCTCCGCCGAGATCGACGACGACGAGACGGGCGAGAAGATCAAGCTCACCGAGGACGAGATCGTCGGGTTCATGGTCCTGATGGTGGTTGCCGGCAATGAGACCACGACGAAACTACTTGCCAATGCCCTCTATTGGGGCTGGCGCAATCCCGATGAACTGGCCAAACCGCTCGCCGACGCCGACGCGGTACCGGACTGGACCGAGGAGACCCTGCGATACGACAACTCCACGCAGATGGTGTTGCGGCGGGTGGTCGCCGACGCGGACTACGGGGATTTCGTGATCCCCGAAGGACATCGGGTCCTGCTGCTCGTCGGATCCGCGAACCGCGATGAGGAGGTGTTCGGCGACGACGCCGACACCTACACGATCGGTCGTGACTGCAGCCAGGCGCTGATGAGTTTCGGTCTCGGCGCCCACTTCTGTCTCGGCGCGCACCTCGCACGACTCGAGTCCAACATCGGTCTCGCCGAGGTCGTCAAATCCATTCGCAGCGTGGACATCGACATCGACAACGCGGTGCGTGTGCACTCGGTGAACGTGCGTGGATTCGCTGAACTCCCGGTGAAAGTGCAGGTGCGCTGATGGCCTTCATCCCTCATCCCGAGCGACGTCCGGTACTCGTCGCCGGAGCCTCGTCGGGCATCGGCGCGGCGACCGCCGAATATCTCGCCGCCGCAGGCCATCCCGTCGCACTCGCCGCGCGGCGCGTGGAGAAGCTGCAGGAACTCGCGGAAAAGATCACCACGGCCGGCGGCGAAGCGGTGGCCGTACCGCTCGACGTCACCGCCCCGGCGTCGGTCACCGACTGCGTCGCCAAAGCCGAAGCGGCACTGGGCCCGTTGGAGATCGTCGTGGCCGGCGCCGGCGATCTCGCGGTCGGCCTGTCCTACGAGTTCACGCCGGAAGAGTTCGCCGACCAGGTCAACATTCACCTCAACGGCGCCTACCGGCTCTACCGCGCGGTGATCGGCGGCATGATCGACCGTGCCCGAGGTGATTTCGTCTTCATCGGCTCCGACGTCGCACTGCATCCGCGGCCCTGGTCGTCGGCCTACGTCGCGGCAAAATCCGGTATCGACGGCCTCGTCGCCACCATTCAACTCGAACTCGAGGGCACCGGCGTGCGGGCCGGTGTGGTGCGCCCGGGGCAGACGCTGACCGGGATGGGCATGAACCTCGACGACACGACGACCGAGAACATGCTCAACGACTGGATCAAGCACGGACTCGCCCGGCACGGTAATTTCCTTGCCCCCGAACACATCGCGCAGGCGGTGTCGGCGATGGTGACGATGCCGCGGGGCGCCCAGATGCGGGCCGTCGAGGTCGAAGCCGAAGGCGCCGTCCCGCGAGCCAAGCGTGCACCGACCACCGAGCAGGAAAAGGGGAATCACTGATGACCGCGCTGACCAAGCCCAAGCGCGTCTCCGGCGGAGACGGCGAACACGGCCACCTCGACGAACTCGCCACCGACCCGATCGGACTGTTCTGGCGAACCCGTGAAGAGTGCGGTGACGTGGGACAATTCCAACTCGCCGACCGTGAAGTGGTGCTCGTCTCCGGGGCGCTGGCCAACGAGGAGTTCTTTCGGGCGCCCGAGGAGGATCTCGACCAGGCCGCCGCATACCCGTTCATGACACCGGTGTTCGGCGAGGGCGTGGTGTTCGACGCCAGCCCGGAGGAGCGCTCCAAGGCGATCCACAACTCCGCGCTCAAGGGCCCGCACATGAAGCAGCATGCGGTCACCATCCCGAATGAGGTGGAACGCATCATCGCGCAGTGGGGCGATGAAGGCGAGATTGACCTGCTGGAGTTCTTCGGCGAGTTGACGCTCTACACGTCGTCGGCCTGCTTGATCGGCCGCAAGTTCCGCGAACAGCTGAACAAGCATGTGTCGGAACTCTTTCACGACCTGGAGAAGGGGACCGATCCGATCGCCTATGTCGACGCGTACGCGGATATCGAGAGCTTCCGCAAGCGCGACGCCGCCCGAGCCGAACTCGTCGCGTTCATCCAAGGTGTGATGGACGAGCGGATCGCGAATCCGGTTGCGGAGAAGGATGACCGCGATCTGATGGATGTGCTGATCCAGGTCGGGTTCGACGCGAACACGATCACCGGCATGTTCATCTCGATGATGTTTGCCGGGCATCACACAACGCAGGGCACCGCCGCGTGGACGCTGATCGAACTGTTGCGCAATCCCGACTACATGAAACGCGTCTACGACGAACTCGACGAGATCTACGGCGACACGCCCGCCGGCGAGCGACCCGAGTACACCTTCGCGCACACCCGGCAGATGCCGCAGCTGGAGAACGCGCTCAAAGAGGCGCTGCGGCTCCATCCGCCCCTGATCATCCTGATGCGGTTGGTACAGCAGGACTTCCACGTCGAGGACTTCGAAATCAAGGCCGGGCAGACGATCGCCGTCTCGCCGGCGATCTCCAACCGGCTCCCTGAGGACTTCCCGAACCCGGATACCTTCGACCCCGACCGCTACGAGAAGCCGCGGCAGGAGGATCTCGTCAACCGGTGGACGTGGATTCCCTTCGGTGCTGGCCGACACCGCTGTGTCGGTGCACAATTCGCGATCATGCAGCTCAAGGCAATCTTTTCGGTGCTGTTCCAGAACTACGAGTTCGAGATGCTGCAGCCATCGGAGAGCTACCGCAACGATCACTCCAAGATGGTCGTTCAGTTGCAGCAGCCGTGCCGCGTAGCGTATCGGCGGCGGCAACGGTGATGGCGATGCGTATCGAGGTCGACCTCGACATCTGCCAAGGACACGGCATGTGCGAGATGGAGGCACCGGAGGTATTCGAGACGCACTCCGACCACGTCAAGATCTTGGTCGACCGTCCCGCCGAGAGTCAGCGCGCCGAGGTCGAGGCCGCCGTGCAGTATTGCCCCACCCAAGCTTTGAGAATTGTCGAAGACGACGAGTGAACGGGAGTGAGAGACATGCCTTTTGATCGCGCCGAACTGGAAGAGATGAAACAACGGTGGCTGGACGCCAACGTCGTGGCCGAGAAGGCCGGTGACTGGAAGCCGCTGGCCGAGTTCTACACCGAGGACGCCACCTACGGCTGGAACTACGGGCCCGACAAGGACTTCATGGCCGTGGGCCGCGACGAGATACGGGACATCGCGCTGGGGCAGGAGATGGAGGGACTCGAAGGCTGGGAGTATCCCTACCAGGAGTGGGTGATCGACGACCAGACCGGCTCGATGATCGGCTTGTGGAAGCAAGTGTATGAAGGCACCAGGGACGACGGCAGCCACTATGCCCTCGAGGGCATTCAGGGCAGCTGGTTCAAATACGGCGGTAACTTCCAATTCCGTTGGCAACGTGACTTCTTCGACTACGGCAACGTGTCCGCCCTGTTCATCGAGATGCTGAAGAACAACGCGATGAGCGACGGCATGCTCAAGCGGATCGAGAAGGCCACCGGCGACCAACCCGGGTGGTATCCGTTCGGCAAAGCGCCCGTGCCGTTCTGGTGATCTGAATGACTCGACCAGCCCCGAGCTACTCAGATCTGAGCCAGGAACAACTGGCGATCCTGCTGCCCGAACTCCTGCTGTCCGGCCAGTTGATCGACCGCAGCGGCATGGCCCATCTCATCAGCGCCTTCGGCCGAGAAGTGATGGGACAGGTCGCCATCGAGGAATGGATGGCCGCAAGCCCGGTCTACACCCACCGGATGCGGACCACCATGGGCATCGACGGCGACGGCGTCGAGGACATGTTCAAATGCCTGCAACTCGACATCGGTGCGCCACCGCAGTTCATGGACTTCCGCTACGAGATCACCGACAAATATCACGGTGCCTTCGTGCTGAATCACTGTGGCGCACTGATGGACGTCGAGCCGATGGGCGACGAATACGTGACCACGATGTGTCACGACATCGAGGATCCCACGTTCGACGCCACGGCGATCGCCACCAACCGGCGAGCCCGCATTCGCCCGATCCACCGGCCGCCGCGCCTGCCGGCCGACCGACACCCACACTGCGCGTGGACGGTCACCATCGAACCGGACCGCGAGGAGTTGCCGCTACCGCCGGACGCCGAAGAGATGTTCACGCGCAGGGCCGCTTCCGTTGAGCTGTCCTCGGTCGATGAGGAGTCGACGGACGGCTGGATTGACTATCGAGGCCCGCTCGTCGACGACCTGCAGTTCCGGGAATGGTCGCACAGTCTGCTCGTCCGAACTGCGGAAGAGGTTGCACTGCAACACCAGCTGCTCGCACTCGGCTTCCTGGTCTCGCTGCGACGAGTCGCGTCGGGCACCGAGCAGGTGAGCGAGATCTATCGGAAGCAACTCACCGGCATTGCCGGCCTCAGCGCCGACCGGCTCCGCGCGGCTTTGGGTGTGGGACGCGACGCCGAGGGCCTGGCGACGGTACTCGCGCTGCACCCGTGCTTCGGGCCGACGCAGTACACGGGTGTCTCGGTGGCTGTCGACGGGGACCAGGTACGGCTGCGGATTCCGCGGCACTCCGACGCCATGACCGACGGCGGGTGGGTGACGTTGCTGACCGACGAGCACTTCGAGCCGCTGCAGGCCGCGGCCACCGCGGTCGATCCGCATTGGGCGGTCGCGGACGCGGTTATGGTCGATGACGCACTCGAGGTGACCTTCGGCATGGGCGAGCAAGCCCGGAAGGAATCGGGTGAGGTGGCGGTTGCGCGGTTCAGTTCCGGTGCCACCTTCGAGTTCAGCGACCGGGGCAGGTCGATCCCGATCACGCCGGTCACCAGCGGGGTGTGATGAACGGCGAGCCCGAACTCAGCCTGTCCGGACGAGTAGCCGTCGTGGCCGGCGGTACTCGCGGTATCGGACTCGCCGTCACCTATGCGCTCACCGGTAGAGGGGTATCGGTGATCGTCAACGGTCGTGACCCGGAAGCGGTTTCGGAGACCGTTGCCGAAATCCGGGGCGGCGGTGGCTACGCGATCGGTGTGGTGGGATCGGCGGGTGAGGACGGTGTCGCCCAACAGATGGTCGACACCGCACTTGCCGAGTTCGGGGCACTCGACATCGCCATCAACTGTGCGGGCATCGCCGAACCGGTGGGATCGACGATCCTGACCATCACGTCCGACGAGTTCCGCGAACAGGTCGACGCGCATCTGATGAGTGCGTTCCATCTGACGCAGGCGGCCGGGCGGGTGTTCGTTGAGCAGGGATCGGGGTCGATCGTGCTCACGGGATCGGCCGCCTCGCTCGGGATGTTCGGTGGCAGCGGCTATCCCGCGGCAAAAGGGGGAGTCAATGCGCTCGCGCTGGCTGCGGCCGCCGACCTCGCCGACCGGGGTGTGCGGGTCAATGTCGTAATGCCCGGTGCGAAGTCACGGTTGTCCTCCGGCGACGACTATGTCGCGCACATCGAGAACCTGTACCGGCGTGGGATTCTCGACGAGCTCACCCGGGACGCCGCGCTCGACCCGGCGCCGCCGGACTACGTTGCCGCCCTGTATGTCTTCCTCGCCGGCGACGGTGCCCGCCACCTGACCGGGCAGATCTACACGGCGGCCGGCGGATTCATCGGGCGATACGACCCGCAGCAGCCGACGTTCGTCGCCTACCGCGATCATCAGGAGACCGCGCCGTACGGTCTCGAGGAGCTCGCGGCATTGCTGAAGTAAATCCGTTCCTCAAGCACGGAGCGCGACCACCCGAACCCTGAGTGTGTGCGATGTGCGTGACCACCCGATCCCTGGGGTGCGAGGCGCCAGCCGAGCCACGAAGGGCGACGTGGGCGGGCTTCGTGACGCGTCGGGCTCGCAAGCTCGCTCGTCGCTCCTCAGCCGGCGGGATAGGTTCGCTCGTCGCTCTTCAGCCGGCGGGGGGAGCGGATCGCGCCGCTCGACGTCGCGCCACCCGATCCAACCAGAATCGCGCACCCTCGGCGACCGCATCGGGAACCGGCAATGGGTGCCAACCCAATTCACGCTCGGCTTTCGAGTGATCCATCGGCGACATGATGTGCATCAGCCGCACCGACGTCAGCGTCATCTGGCGCGGCTTGCCGGTGAGTTTGGCCATCATCGAGCCGTAGGCGCCGCACACGTACAGCACCGGCCGGTGCAACACGAGGCGCGGCGCCGGTCGGCCCGCGGTCCGCGCCGCGATGGCCACGATCTCGCCGAGATCGAGGAACCGTTCGGAGACGATGTAGCGCTCGCCGATACGACCCCGATCGGCGGCCAGGATCAATGCTCGTGCGGCGTCGTCGATCCCGACAGTCTCCGACGAACAACCCTTGATGATGAACGGCAGCTTGCCCAATGCGGCTCCCGCGACGAACGATCCGTGTGGGGTGGGTTGCCAATCACCGGCACCATAGGTGTTGGATACACACATAGCGACGGCCGGCAGTCCGCGGTCGCGGACGTAGGTCATCACCAGATCCTCTGCTGCCACCCGCGATTTCACGTACTCGGGTGCCTTGTCGGCCCAGTTGAATGCGTCCGTCTCGGTCGCTTTGCGACCCTGCACCCGCCCGATGGTGGCGAGCGTGCTGGTGAACACGAACCTCTGCAGATCGGCCTTGACGGCGACGTCGAGGACTGCCCGCAGCGCCTCGACGTTGGTCTCATAAAGGGGAGCGGGATCGGGCAGCCAGGAGCGGGTGTCCACGGCGCAGTAGAACACCACGTCGCAGCCGTCGAGTGCGGTAGTGACAACACCGGGGTCCCGCAGCGAACCGATCACTCGCTCCACGTCGAGGTCGTCGATGGCTCGGGTGTCGCTGGTCTCGCGGATCAGGATGCGCACGCGCTCACCCGACTCCACGAGTTGCCGCACCACGTGCGAGCCGAGGAAGCCGGATGCACCGATCACCAGTTTCATCGCAGTGCGTCCGGATTCAGGTCGTTGAGCGCGGCGGCGGTACGGGCCAACATGGTGGCGAACATTCGATCGCCGCGTTCGGTGGGAATCGCTGCACCACAACCGAACACGATGATCAGTGGACTCTGGATGAGCGAATCGAGGTAGTCGCGCCAGCAGTCGTCAAAGCTGTAGTCGGTGACGCCGTGGTCGAGCAGCGCCGTGTGGTAGGCACCGACGATGTCACGTTCGTGGGTGCGCCGGTCCGCCGGGTTCAGACTCGATGCCAAGAGAAAGGCGATGTCGCGCAGCGGGTTGCCGGGCGTGATGGTCTGCCAGTCGATCACCGTGACTGCGCCGTCGGCGCCGAAGAGGACATTGTCGATGCGCAGGTCACCGTGGATCAGAGCGAACCGGGTGGGCGGGCGTTCGAGCCAATCGCCCGCGGTGGCCACGAGCCAGTCGATGGTGGCGGATTCCTTGTCGTCGAGGGCGAATCGCGCGCGGAAGGCGTCGGCCATCGGCGCGAGCACCGAGTCCATCAACACCCGATCGTCGTGCGTGGGGAGCACCAGCCCGGGCAACTCGAGCAAGGTCTCATCGCACCAGCGTGGTCCGTGCAGTCCCGCCGCCGCAACGGCGATCGCCCGCGCCTGTTCCGGTGTGCACCCGGCGATCTGATCGCCCTGGGTCGCGGGCGCCATGTCGTCGAGCAGCAGCACGAACTCGGTGTGCGTGTCGGAGATGACCGCCGCGTACGCGCGAGGAACAGGTACCGTCAGCGTCGGCGCGATCCGGCTGTAGAACAACACTTCGTTGCGGAACACGCCCGACGCGAATTCCCGTTGGGACTGATCGCCGATCGCCATCTTGGCGACCATCGTCGGCGGCAGCGGCCCGGGTTCGGCGTAGGTGAGTGTCAGTCGGTAGGAGCCGGCCATCTGTCCCGAGCCGACCGGTTCGACGTCGACTCCGGTGACGGTGATCTCGGCGTGGCCCGCCGAACGCAGTGTGGTGGTGAGCCATTCGGGCGTCAGCTCGATCGCGCGCGTCGGGATGGTGGTGGCAGCGGTCATGTGCGTGCTCCGGAGACGGTCATGGCGCCAGGATTGGCGGGAAGGGTGGCACGGGCGGGTCGCACGGCACGGTAGGCATCGACGACGGGGAGAAGCTCCGACGGCGTTGCGCCGTGCAGGATGACCGAGTCGACTCCCAGATCAAACTGGTGCACAAGGGTTGTGGCGCAATCAGCGGCGCTACCCGCGGCGCTGTCGGCAACCCACTGATTCGGGATGGCGTCGGCGAGTTCGGTCAACTCGGCGACCGTGGCCGTCGCGTCGATCGGTCCGCGCGCTCCGCTGAACGCAGTGGTGCCGCGTACCGTATCCAGGTCTTCGGCCCGCCACCCGTTGGCGCGCACCAGTACATCCGGATAACCCTGCAGATAGGTGGCGAGTCGTCCGTAGAGACGCCGAAGCCGATCGTCGTCGTCGAGGTGGTCGGGGACGGTCGCGACCACCGACCAGATCCGGACCGACGCGGGGTCGCGGCCGGCCCGCGCGGCGGCCTCCCGGACAGTCGCGACCGCGGTGCGGGTGGCGTCGTCGGAGAGGAAGGTGTGCAGCACCACGCCGTCGGCGATACGCCCGGCCAGCGCAAGGGTTTTCGGGCTCATCGTGACCAGCATGATCGGTGGGGGCTCGACGGTGACCCCGAGGTTCAACAGTGGGTACGAGCCGATCGGACCCTCGTGTCCCACAATCATCTCGCCGGCCCACAGCTTTCGGAGCACACTCGCGATGTCCTCGAGCTGGGCACCGGTGATGATCGGCAGATGGAGAATCTGCCACTGCGGTGTGATGCCCCGCCCGAGGCCCAGAGCGAAACGGCCGCCGGACAACTCGGCGAGCGTGGCGCCCATCGTCGCGGTGATGATCGGATGCCGGGTGGTGTGATTCGTCGCGGCGGTCGCCACCCCCATTCGCGTCGTCGCGGCGGCGAGCGCGCCACTGAGTACCGCGGCATCCTTGACGTTGAAGCGTTCGGAGACGAACGCGGTCCCGAAACCCGCCTCGTCGGCCAGTCGGGCCTCGGCGACCAGTTCGGCGGGCGTCACCGGGTGGCGGGACAGTGCGTAATAGCCGATCTCCGAGAGGATCTCGCTCATACGGCGGCGGATTCGGCCACGCGGTACTCCCGCGATCGGCCATCACGTACCCAGAGTGTCCCCTCGCCGGTGGTCGCGCCGTCCTGCTTCAGTGCGCGCTTGAGGATCTTGTTCGTCGCCGTCGTCGGCAGGTCGCGTTCGACGCGGACGAAGCGTGGCCACGCCTTGGGAGACAGATCAGGCTGTGCCGCAAGCTGTTCAGCGAATGCCGCCGGAGTGAGATCCGCACCGTCCTGCAGGACGACGGCCGCCATCACCGCATCACCGACGTGCTCATCAGGCACCCCGTAAACCGCCACCCGGTTGATTTCGGGGACACGTAACAGGATTCGTTCTATCGGTCCGGCAGCCAGGTTCTCGCCGTCGACGCGCATCCAGTCGCCGGTGCGGCCGGCCAGGTAGATCCAGTCGTCGGCGTCCTTGTAGGCGAGGTCGCCGGACCAGTATTTGCCGTCCCGAATGCGTTCGCCAGTAGCGGTGGCGTCGTTGTAGTAGCCGGCGAACATGCCGGCACCCTCGATGTTGACCAGTTCGCCGATCGCCTCGTCGGCGTTTGTGAGCGCGCCGTTCTCGTCGAACTCGGCACGCGGGCATTCGGTGAGTGTGGCCGAATTATACACGGCCACATTGGGAAATCCCTTGCCGATGGAACCGTGGGGGGTGCCCGGTTCACGGGTGATGATGATGGCCAGTTCGGTCGAGCCGAAGCCATCCCATACGGTGCAGTCGAAACGCCGGGAGAACTCGTCGATGTCGCGGTCGGTGGCCTCGTTGCCGAAGGCGGCCCGCAGTGGGTTGTCGGCGTCGTCGGGCTTCTCCTCGGTGGCGAGGATGTAGGCGAGAGGCTTGCCGACGTAGTTCATGTAGGTGGCGTTATAGCGCCGGATGTCCTGGAGGAAGGTCGACGCGGAAAACTTCGCCGGTGCGATCGCGGCGCCGCCGCACAGCGCCACGCAGTAGCCGCCCATCAGGCAGGCCGAATGGAACAGTGGCATCGACAGGTAGCACACGTCGCCGGGACCAATGCTGTACTTGTCGGCGAGTACCGGGCCGGCGAACGGAATCATCATGTGTGCGAACTGAACCGGTTTGGGATTGCCGCTTGTGCCAGAGGTGAAGATGAGCATGAAGGTGTCCATCGCGGTGGGCACCGAATGCGGGGTCAGCTCGCCGGCTGCGTTCAGGAGATCGGTCCACTCAGACGACGTCGTGTCGAGGACCCGCACGCCGGGGAGATCGAGGCCGTCGAGCAGGGGGAGGTGCTCGGCGTCGGTGATGAGGGTCTGGCAGTCGGCGCGCAGGATGTCGGCGGCGAGTCCGTCGCCCCGTCGAGTGTTGTTGACGCCAACGGTGACGTAGCCGCCGAGCGCACCCGCCGCCAGCGCGAGCAGCATATCCGGAGTGTTGCCCAGCAGGGTGCCGATGTGCATCGGGCGGACCGGGTCGGCGACCCCGAGGACGGCGGCGGCCATGCGGCGGGCATCGGCGATGTACTCCCGCCAGGACCACTGCCGACCCTCGTAGGTGATCGCCAGGTTGTCGTCGTTCGCACGCTCTTCGAGGAGCTGGGTCACAGTATCGGCCACGCCAACACTGTAGAACGTGTTCTCGTTTTAGTGAACAGATTCGCCGGAAATGTCTATTCGGACATTTCCGGCGTCTACCTGGTGATCAGCGGCGGAACGAACCCGACCCGGGGCTGACCGTGAACGTCTGCTGCGTGCGATCGATGATCGTCGTGGTGAACGTGATGCGGCCGGCACCGGTCGGCACGACGACACCGGCCGACGGCTTGCCTGCGGCACATACCGGGAAGACGATGTCGTCGGACTTGTTGGTCGTCATGTTGCGCCAGGTGATCGCGGCACGTGAGTTCGCCAGATTGGTGGAGCACGCCTTGGCGTTCTCCGGCCGGATGCTCAACTGCGTCGATCCCGCAGCCGCCGGGGTGGCTGCCAGCCGCGCGGCGAACGCATCGGTGACGCCGTTGCTGGTCGACACGGTGACGCCGACGTTCGGCACCTGCTGTACCGCCAGGGTCGCCGGTGCGGCCTGGGCGGCGCCGGTTGTGATGAGTGTCGCAGTTGCCATCGCCGCGGCAGCACTTGCTGCCAAAGCTGCACGTCGCGCCATTGTTGCTCGTCCCACAGACATCAGATTTCCCTCCAGTTCCCCCGCACGCGAGATCGCGCACCAGGATAGCCGCTCGCACGGTTGGGCCACCTGTGGACACGGCTGATATGACGGTACGCATGGTTGCAGATTCGGACACGTCGACACGGCACACGCATACCGACCCGGTCTCTGCATTCGGTATCGGGAGTGTGGCGCTGACCGGCCCGCGGACCGTGGCGGCCGAGCAACAGCTGAGCAGCCGGTTCGCCGACCACCGCGGCCGGATCGATCTGCCCGCCCTGGCGGTGCTGTTCGATCACATCGGCGGATTGCCCTTCTATTCCTACGGGCCGAGCGGGTCGCCGTGCGTGCAGGCGCGGTTGGCCATGTCCATGCAGGGGCACATCGACGTGTCGGATCGCGTCACCGGCACCGCGGAACTCCTCATGCATGACCACGGCTTCGGCTCGACGCGCATCGAGATCGCCACCTCGACCGGCCATGTCTGCTCCGCGGGGACCGCGCGCAATGTGGCGGTTGGCCGTAGCGCTGCCACCAATCCGACCCGGGATGACCGAGGCGCGACCGCTCCCGCGATCGGAGTTGATTCCGTTCCGCTGCCGCCGGCCATCGACCCGGGTCTGCCGGGCCGGGCCGTCGTCGAACAGATTGCGGAAGGCGTCCGTGCGGCCGGACCGATCACCGAGTTGCTGAACGGTCGAGTTGAGGTCGTCGACCACGCGCACGGCGTCGGAATCCGGTTCACCGCACGCACCGAGCCCTGGATGGGCAACGTCTTCGGCACCATGCACGGCGGCGTGATCGCCGCGATCGTCGCCCAGGCGTGCTCGTTCGCCGGTCACGCCAACGCTGCCGCCGGGCGTGACTACCAGGTCGGCGACCTCGCCATCAGCTTCCTGCGTTCGCCTGCGGTGCACGGCGGGGAAGTGGTCGTCGACGTTGAACCGGTGAAGATCGGGCGACGGATTGCCTCGGTCGAGGCGACGATGCGCGCACACGACGGCATGTTGCTCAGCCGCTGCGCGGCAGATATCCAGTACCGCTGAGCGTTGCGTTGACGGCGCCTTCAGCGGCGTTGACAGCGCCCTGGGTTGCGTTGACAGCGCCCTGGAGCTGATTGACCGCGCCCTGGCGGTGGTTGCTTGGTGCCGGCTGACGCCGGGAGTTGCGTTGACAGCGCCCTGAATTTCGTTGACCGCGCCCGTGACCTGGGTGTCTGCTCGCGGTTCGGGGAGGGACGGGCGCTGTCAATGAAATTCACGGCGCTGTCAACGCTCCACCCGCGCGCTATCCGGGTACGGGGTTTGCTGTGGGCGCTGTCAATGAATTCCAGGGCGCTGTCAACGCTCTTCGCAACCGCTATCCGGGTTTTGTCCTATCCGAACCTCGTCCTATCCGGGCTTTGTAAAACAATCATGCGTGATTGATTTTTCTTGGGTGGTGTGTGATGGTGGTCGCATGGCGCTCGTGGACGGTGTGGTGGCAGACCTGACGGCGGAATCGGGGGAGCTCGACGACCTGGTGTCGGGACTCGACGACGGGGAGTGGACGCGGGTGACGCCGGCGCCCGGGTGGACGATCGCGCATCAGATCGGGCATCTGGCGTGGACCGATGAGGTGGCGGCGCTGGCGGCCACCGATCCGGACGCATTCACGGCGGCGGTCGCCACAGCGTTGGAGAATCCGGCGGGATTCGTCGACGCCGCGGCGGAACAGAAGGCGAGCGTGCCGCCGGCACAACTGCTGGCCGACTGGCGGGTCGCCCGCACCGCGTTGGCCGATGCCCTGCGGCAGGTGCCGGACGGGGTGAAGATCCCGTGGTTCGGGCCGCCGATGTCGGCGGCGTCGATGGCCACCGCGCGGCTGATGGAGACCTGGGCACATGGCTTGGACGTGGCCGACGCACTCGGCGTCACTCGCACACCGACCAACCGGATCAAAGCGGTCGCCCACATCGGGGTGCGCACCAGGGATTTCGCCTACGTGGTGAACGAGAAGACTCCGCCTGCCGAACCGTTCCGCTACGAGTTGACGGCGCCGTCGGGCGAGCTGTGGACGTGGGGACCCGACGACGCCACTCAGATCGTCCGCGGTCCGGCACTCGACTTCTGCGAACTCGTGACCCAGCGTCGGCACGTCGACGACCTCGACCTGGAGATCATTGGCGACCAAGCGCGCGAATGGGCTGGTATCGCACAAGCTTTCGCGGGTCCGCCCGGATCGGGTCGCGAAGCTGGCGCCGCGGGGAAGGGGAACTGACATGACCCAGAAGAAGATCGTCCGGATCGGTAATGCGTCGGGTTTCTACGGCGACCGCTTCTCGGCCATGCGCGAAATGCTCGAGGGCGGCGACCTCGACTATCTGACCGGCGACTATCTCGCCGAACTCACCATGCTCATCCTCGGCCGGGACCGCATGAAGGACCCGAAGACGGGGTACGCCAAGACCTTTCTGCGTCAGATGGAGGATTGCCTCGGTCTCGCACTCGACAAGGGGGTCCGCATCGTCACCAATGCCGGCGGACTCAATCCGCACGGCCTCACGGTCGCACTCCGCGAGCTCACCGAGAAGCTCGGCCTCGAAGCCGACATCGCTTTTGTCGACGGCGACGACCTCGGTGACCGCGCAACCGAACTCGGCCTCGGCGAGCCGCTGACCGCGAACGCCTACCTCGGCGGCTTCGGCATCAAGAGCGCGCTCGACGCCGGCGCGGAGATCGTCGTCACCGGACGAGTCACCGACGCGTCGTTGACCGTCGGGCCCGCGGCCAGCGAATTCGGTTGGAAATACGACGATCTCGACGCACTGGCCGGCGCCATCGTGGCCGGCCACATCATCGAGTGCGGGGCGCAGGCCACCGGCGGCAACTACTCCTTCTTCACCGAACTCCCCCAGATGGGTCACCTCGGTTTCCCGATCGCCGAGATCTCCGCCGACGGGGCGTCGGTGATCACCAAGCACGCGAACACCGGTGGCGCGGTCACCGTCGGTACGGTTACCGCGCAACTCCTTTACGAGATCGGCGGACCGCGCTACCTGGGCCCCGATGTCACCACCCGGCTCGACACGATCACGCTGCACCAGGACGGCGCCGACCGCGTGGCCATCACCGGCGTCGCCGGTGAAGCACCACCGTCGACCACCAAGGTGTCGCTGAATCACCTTGCGGGCGTGCGGAACGAGATGACCATGGTGCTGACGGGCCTTGACATCGAGGCCAAGGCCGACCTGTTCAAGGAGCAGTTCCTCGCCGCCCTGCCGACCGAACCGGCCGAGATCACCTGGGAGCTCTCCCGCCTCGACCGGGCCGATGGGACGACCGAGGAACAGGCGAGTGCGCTGCTGCGGTGCGTGGTCCGCGATCCCGATGCGAAGAAGGTGGGACGTGTCTTCTCCGCGGCCGCAGTCGAACTCGCCCTCGCGTCCTACCCCGGGTTCTTCGCGACCACCCCACCCGGCAACGGCACTCCGTACGGGGTGTTCGAGCCGGGCTACGTCGACGCCGCGGCCGTCGAGCATCGCGTCGCGCTGCATACCGGGGTCGTCGAGATCATCGAGCCGAGCCCGCTGCGCACCGAGGTGCCCGAGGACACCGTCAACCACGCCCAACCCGACGACGCCGACGACCCGTCGCCGAACTGGGGGCCGACGTCGTTGCTCCCGCTGGGAACGGTGGCCGGCGCCCGCAGCGGCGACAAGGGAGGTGCGGCGAATATCGGTGTGTGGGTGCCCAATCCGGATCACTTCGACTGGCTCGACCGCACCCTGGACACCACCCTGCTCAAGGAACTGCTGCCGGAAGTCGCCGACCTCACCGTGCGCCGCTACCGACTACCGAACCTCAACGCCGTCAACTTCGTCATCGAGGGAGTCCTCGGCCGTGGCGTCTCCGACAACGTCCGCTTCGACCCGCAAGCCAAGGGCATGGGCGAATGGCTTCGTTCTCGCCCCGTCCCCATCCCGCTCACCTTCACCGCAGGAGACTGATCCGTGCCCATCACCAGCCCTATCTGGGACACCCCCGAACGCCGCGAATTGCGTTCGGCGATCCGGGGGTTCGTCGACCGACATGTTCTCCCATACCAGGACGAGTGGGAACGCGACGGCCTGCTACCCCGCGAACTGCACCGCGAGGCAGCCAAACTCGGGCTCTTCGGCCTCGGTGTCCCCGAAGAGTTCGGTGGCTCCGGCGGTGACCTGATCGACTCGTCGATCCTCGGCGAGGAGTTCCACTACGCCGGTGCCGCAGGCGGCGTGTTCGCCTCGCTGTTCACCCACGGCATCGCTCTGCCGCACATCATCGCGGCCGGCGACACCGAGCAGATCGACCGGTACGTGCGTCCCACTCTGGCGGGAGAGAAGATCGGCAGCCTCGCCATCACCGAACCCGACGGTGGCAGCGACGTCGGACACCTGCGCACCGCAGCGGTCCGCGACGGCGAGCACTACGTGGTCAACGGCGCCAAGACCTACATCACCTCCGCGGTGCGCGCCGACTTCGTGGTCACCGCCGTCCGCACCGGCGGGCCGGGCGCCTCCGGGGTCTCCCTACTCATCATCGACAAGGACACACCCGGCTTCACCGTCACCCGCAAACTCGACAAGATGGGCTGGCGCAGTTCGGATACCGCCGAACTGTCCTTCGTCGACGTCCGGGTGCCGGTCACCAACCTCGTGGGCGAGGAGAACTCGGGTTTCGCGCAGATCGCGACCGCCTTCGTCACCGAACGCTCCGGCCTCGCGGTGCAGGCGTACGCCAGCGCGCAGCGCTGCCACGACCTCACCCTCGACTGGGTCCGCGACCGCCAGACCTTCGGCAAACCGCTCATCGCCCGACAGTCCGTGCAGGACACCATCACCGAGATGGCCCGAAAGATCGACATCGCCCGTACCTACACACGCGCCCTGGTCGAACGAAAGGTCAGCTCCGACGACGACCTCATCGCCGAGGTGTGTTTCGCCAAGAACACCGCCGTCGAGACCGGCGAATGGGTGGCCGACAAGGCCGTTCAACTCTTCGGCGGCCTCGGCTACATGACCGGCACCGAGGTGGAACGCCAGTACCGCGACATGCGGATCCTCGGCATCGGAGGCGGCACCACCGAAATCCTCACCGGACTGGCGGCAAAACGATTGGGGTACCAGCAATGACCGTGATCCGCTCCACGCTCGACCCGGCCGGCGAGGACTACCGCGCCGCGGAAAGCGTCATGTCCGACAAGCTGATCGAGCTGCAGTCCGAGTTCGACAAGGCACTCGCAGGCGGCGGCGAGAAGTATGTCGCCCGACATCGCAAGCGCGGCAAGATGACTGCCCGCGAACGCATCGAGCTGCTGGTCGACGAGGATTCCGCCTTCCTGGAACTCTGCCCACTGGCCGCCTACGGCTCCGACTTCCAGGTCGGCGCCTCGGTCGTCACCGGCATCGGTGTCGTCGAGGGCGTCGAATGCGTCATCGTCGCCAACGATCCCACCGTCAAGGGCGGCACCTCCAACCCGTGGACGCTGCGGAAGATTCTGCGCACCAACGACATCGCCTTCGCCAACCGCCTGCCGGTGATCTCCCTGGTGGAATCCGGCGGCGCCGACCTCCCCACCCAGAAGGAGGTGTTCGTCCCCGGCGGACGCATGTTCCGCGACCTCACCCGGTTGTCGGCCGCGGGCATCCCCACGATCGCCCTGGTGTTCGGCAACTCCACCGCTGGTGGCGCCTACGTGCCCGGCATGAGCGATCACGTGGTGATGATCGAGAACCAGTCCAAGGTATTCCTCGGCGGTCCGCCGCTGGTGAAGATGGCGACCGGCGAGGACAGCGACGACGAATCCCTCGGCGGCGCACAGATGCACGCCCGCCAGTCCGGACTGGCCGACTACTATGCCGCCGACGAGCAGGACGCCGTCCGCATCGGCCGACGTATCGTCTCCCGCCTCAATTGGCGCAAACAGGGACCCGGTCCGGTGTCCGAACCCGTTGCGCCCCGCTATGATCCCGAAGAACTGCTCGGCATCGTCCCGTCGGACCTGAAGATCCCGTTCAATCCCCGCGATGTGATCGCCCGCATCGTCGACGACAGCGACTTCGACGAGTTCAAACCCGAGTACGGCAGTTCGCTGTGCACCGGGTGGGCCCGCATCCACGGCTACCCGATCGGCATCCTGGCCAACGCGCAGGGCGTCCTGTTCAGCCAGGAATCCCAGAAGGCCACCCAGTTCATCCAGCTCGCCAACCGCAGCAACACGCCACTGCTGTTCCTGCACAACACCACCGGCTACATGGTGGGCAAGGAGTACGAGCAGAACGGCATCATCAAACACGGTGCGATGATGATCAACGCGGTCTCCAATTCGACGGTGCCGCACATCTCCATCCTGATGGGCGCCAGTTACGGTGCCGGCCACTACGGCATGTGTGGCCGCGCCTACGATCCGCGGTTCCTATTCGCCTGGCCCAGTGCGAAATCCGCGGTGATGGGCGCTGCGCAGCTCGCCGGCGTCATCTCCATCGTCAACCGGGCCGCCACCGAAGCCCGCGGCGGCACCGTCGACGAATCCGCCGATACCGCGATGCGCGCGATGGTCGAATCCCAGATCGAAGCGGAGTCGGTCCCGGCGTTCCTGTCCGGCATGCTCTACGACGACGGGGTCATCGACCCGCGTGACACGAGAACGATTCTCGGACTGTGTCTGTCGTCGATTCACAGTGCGCCCGTCGAGGGCAGCACCAACTTCGGCGTCTTCCGGATGTGAGGCGGGACATGATCACTTCAGTACTCGTGGCCAATCGCGGCGAGATCGCCTGCCGCGTCTTCACCACTGCACAGTCCATGGGATTACGCACCGTCGCAGTCTTTTCCGATCCCGACGCCCACGCACCGCACGTCACGTTCGCCGACACCGCGGTCCGGCTGCCAGGCTCGACGTCCGCTGAGACCTACCTGCGCGGCGACCTCATCATCGACGCGGCGCGGTCCGCCGGTGCCGACGCGATCCATCCCGGCTACGGATTCCTCTCAGAGAACGCGGAATTCGCGCAAGCGGTGCTCGACGCCGGTCTCACCTGGATCGGACCGCCGCCGACGGCGATCACCGCGATGGGTTCCAAGGTGAACGCCAAGAAACTGATGGCCGACGCTGGGGTCCCCGTGCTCGGCAACATCGACCCCGCGGCAGTCACCACCGACGACCTGCCGCTGCTGATCAAGGCGTCGGCCGGCGGCGGCGGGCGCGGTATGCGCATCGTGCGGACCCTCAACGATCTCGACGAGGCGGTGACCGGCGCTGCGCGCGAAGCGGAATCGGCGTTCGGCGATCCCACCGTGTTCTGCGAACCCTACGTCGAGCGCGGTCACCACATCGAGGTGCAGATCATGGCCGACACCCACGGCGCGGTGTGGGCCGTCGGGGAACGCGAATGCTCCATCCAGCGGCGCCACCAGAAGGTGATCGAAGAAGCCCCGGCACCGCTCGTCGAACGGCTCGGCGGCGATCTGCGGGAGCGACTGTTCACCGCTGCCCGCCGCGCCGCCGAGGCCATCGGCTACGCCGGCGCCGGTACCGTCGAGTTCCTCGCCGACGCCGGCGGCCGGTTCTACTTCCTGGAGACCAATACCCGCCTGCAGGTGGAACATCCGGTCACCGAACTCACCACCGGCCTGGACCTGGTGGAGTGGCAACTGCGGGTGGCGATGGGGGAGCACCTCGATCCCGAGCTGCCGTGCAGCCGAGGACACGCCATCGAGGTGCGGCTCTACGCCGAGGACCCGGCCGCCGACTGGCAACCGCAGTCGGGCACCGTGCACGCCATCGAACTACCGGCCGACGTCACGTTCGGGCCGCTGGACCGGCCCGGCATTCGAGTCGACTCCGGCATCACCGACGGCAGCGAGATCTCGACCTACTACGACCCGATGCTGGCGAAGGTCATCAGCTGGGCACCCAACCGGGCACGCGCCGCCGCCATGCTCGCCCGCGCGCTGTCCGACGCGCGGCTGCACGGCCCGGTGACCAATCGCGACATGCTGGTGAACACGCTGCGCAGCAGCCAGTTCCGGTCCGGGGACACCGACACCGCGTTCATCGACACGGTCGGCCTGGACGTGCTGGCGACACCACTGGCCGACGATGACGACCGGCGCCACGCCGCGATCGCCGCCGCACTGACCGACGCAGCCGCCGGTCGCGACGCCGCCCGCGTGCAGGCGGGACTGCCCAGCGGCTGGCGTAACCTTGCGTCCGGCTTCCAGGTCAAACGCTACGTCGACACCCACCGCGACGAGGAACTCGAGGTGCGGTACCGGCGGCGGCGTGATGCGGTGGAACTTCCGGATGCCGAGGACGTTTCGGTCATCGAGGTCACCGCGTCGGCGGCGATCCTCGACGTCCGCGGGGTACGCAGAACACTGAGCGTGTCCCACCACGACGACCTCGTCTTCGTCGAGGGCCCGGGAACGTCGGTGGCGCTGCGGCGAGTGCCGCGCTTCATCGATCCGGCCTCGGTGCAACGACCAGGCTCGCTCCTTGCGCCGATGCCCGGCTCGGTCATCCGGATCGCGGTCGCCGAAGGGGATCGCGTCACCGCGGGACAGCCGCTGCTCTGGCTCGAGGCGATGAAGATGGAACACACCGTCGCCGCACCCGCCGACGGTATCGTCGCGAGCCTGTCCGTGGAAGCCGGACAACAACTTTCCGTCGGCGACGTGCTCGCCGTGATCAGCGACGAAGAATCAGAGGAGAAAGCCGGATGACCGAGACCAACCCGTTCGTCGAATCCCCCGAACGCACCGACCTGCGCGCGTCGGTCGCCGCACTAGGCAACAAGTACGGCGCCGAGTACTTCCGCGAATGCGCCCGCGAAGGCCGCAAGACCGACGAGTTGTGGACCGAAGCAGGCAAACTCGGCTTCATCGGAGTGAACCTGCCCGAGGAGTTCGGCGGCGGTGGTGCCGGCATGTACGAGCTGTCCATCGTGATGGAGGAACTCGCGGCGGCCGGCACCAGCCTCCTGATGCTGGTGGTGTCACCGGCCATCTGCGGCAACGTCATCGCCCGATTCGGCACCGACGAGCAGAAACAGCGGTGGCTGCCCGGCCTCGTCGACGGCTCGATCACCATGGCCTTCGGCATCACCGAACCCGACGCAGGCTCCAACTCGCACAACATCACCACCACCGCCCGCCGCGACGGATCGGACTGGATCCTGGGCGGCCGCAAGATCTACATCTCCGGCGTCGACCAGGCGCAAGCCGTGTTGATCGTCGCCCGCACCGAGGACGCCAAGACCGGCCGCCTCAAACCGTCGTTGTTCATCGTGCCCACGGACGCACCGAACTTCGAGTACAAGCAGATCCAGATGGAACTGCAGAACCCGGAGAAGCAGTTCCTGCTCTTCCTCGACGACGTGCGGCTGCCCGCCGACGCGCTCGTCGGCTCCGAGGACGCCGCCATCAGCCAGCTCTTCGCGGGACTCAACCCGGAACGCATCATGGGTGCTGCGTCGGCGGTCGGCATGGGTCGCTACGCGCTGGATCGGGCCGTCGAGTACGTCACCGACCGCACCGTGTGGAAGACCCCGATCGGCGCGCACCAGGCGATCGCACATCCATTGGCACAAGGCAAGATCGAACTCGAACTGGCCAAGCTGATGATGCAGAAGGCGGCCACCCTGTATGACGCCGGCGACGACTGGGGCGCCGCCGAACCCGCCAACATGGCCAAATATGCGGCCGCCGAGGCCTGCGTCAAGATCGTCGACCACGCCGTGCACTCCATGGGCGGCAACGGACTCACCAGCGAATACGGACTCGCCCCGATGCTGAGCCTGGCGCGCATCGCGCGCATCGCGCCCGTGAGCCGGGAGATGATCCTCAACTTCGTCGCGCAGACCAGCCTCGGCCTGCCCAAGTCGTACTGAGATAACGGGAGAACGCGATGACCGAAGTCGTCCACTCGTCGATTGACGGCGGCATCCTCACCCTCACCCTGGATTCGCCGACGAACCGCAACGCGCTGAGCAGCGCGCTCGTCGAGCAACTGCTGGCAGGCCTACGGCATGCCCGGGACAACAGCGAGGCGCGTGCTGTGGTCCTCACCCACGCCGGCGGAACATTCTGTGCCGGAGCAGATCTCAGTGAGGCGCTGGCGCGGGGAGCCTCCGTGGAGGAGGCGTCGGCCCAGGGGACGGGCGCGATGCTCGACGTCATCCGCACCATCCTGGAACTCCCCAAGCCGGTCATCGCCAAGATCGACGGCCACGTACGCGCCGGCGGCTTCGGCTTGGTGGGCGCCGCCGACATCGCACTGGCCGGCCCGGCATGTACGTTCGCGCTCACCGAATCCCGACTCGGGCTGTCGCCGTCGGTGATCTCGCTGGTGCTGCTGCCCAAGATGACCGCGCGGGCGGTCGGTCGCTACTTCCTGTCGGGCGAGACGTTCGACGCACCAACGGCCGTCAGCACCGGTCTGATCACCGAATCATTCGCCACTGCCGAAGGGCTCGATTCCGGCGTCGACACCATCGTCGCGGGACTGCGTCGAGCATCGCCACAGGGGTTGGCGGCGTCAAAGGCGCTCACCACCGCCGTACTCCTCGCGGAGTTCGAGGAGCATGCGCAGCAGCGCGCCGACGAATCGGCGGCGCTGTTCGCCTCCGACGAAGCGCGCCAAGGCATGACAGCCTTCCTCGGCAAGACTCGTCCGCCCTGGGACCTCACCGCGGACCCGACATGACGACCGGAGCGCGCTCCACCCCGCCGCGAGCCCCGCAGCAGGAGCGGTCACGGCTGACCCGGGAACGCCTCCTGCGATCGGCAGCCGAGGCATTGGCCGAAAATGGCTGGGCCGCAGCCACCGTCGCTGCCGTCGCCGAACGAGCCGGGGTGTCCCGCGGTGCGGCACAACATCATTTTCCCACCCGGGAAGCGCTGATCACCGCAGTGCTCGAGCAGATCTTCGACGACATGACCGTCAGCGCATCGAGCAAGATGCGGGCGCTGCCGGACGGACCCGACCGTATCCGCGCTGCCATCGACCGGGCCGTCGAACTCTACACTGGCACTGCATTCAAGGCGTCGCTGCAGGTGTGGGCCGCCGCCGCGTCGGATTCCGCACTGCGCGAACTGATCCTGCCGATGGAGAGCAAGTTCGCCCATGCGGCACACCAGATGACGGTTGCCGCCCTGGACCCCGAGGGTCGATACCCGCAGACCCATCGCATCGCGCAGGCCACCCTCGACTTTGCCCGCGGACTGGGTCTGGCCGACACCCTGAGTGACGACTCCAAACGCCGGGCGCAGGTCGTCGACACCTGGACGGACCTGGTGGCGGCGGCCCTGGCGCCGGACCACTGACCGCCCGACCTGGCAGCATGGAGTCGTGTCGCTCTTCCTGCTGACCCTCGTCTTCGCGCTCAGCGCGGTGATCACCGCGTGGCGGGAACCGCGACGGCTGCGGCCGGGTGTCTACCTGGGCGCGGCCCTGCTGACAGCGATTCTCGGCATCACCGGACTGATCGTCGAGATCGCCGCCGACAACAGCACGAAGACGGGTGCGGTGGTCCTCCTGGTGCTCGGAGTGTGCGGACTGCTGGCGATGACCGCCCTCGGGGTCTATCTCCTCGGCAACGGGTTCGAGATGATCCGACGAGAAGGCCGACGCCCCGCCACCATGCTGTCGTTGGTGCTGGGCGCCGCCATCTTCGGCTACGTGATCGCCGTCGTTGTGGGCATCGTGATCGGTTGGTTCGAACCCGGGCCGAGCAATACGCTGCTGCTGCTTCTCGCGGCGGTTGGGCTCCCCGCCGCGTACCTCGGCTTTGTGCTCGCGGTGGTCGTCTTGTGGTCGTATCTGTACGGCTGGTGGGGACGGCGCCGAGCGAAGCGTGAACCTGTCGGCGCGGTCATCGTCCTCGGCGCCGGTCTCATTGACGGGTGCACGGTCGGGCCGCTCCTCGCCGGCCGACTGGATCGGGGTATGGAACTGTACGACTTCGCAATCCGAACCGGGCGGCGGCCCGTGCTTGTGTGCTCGGGTGGGCGCGGCAGCGACGAACGGCGCTCGGAGGCCGCGGCCATGGCGGATTACGCGATCGACCACGGGGCGGAACCGGATCGAGTGATCCGCGAGGACCGGTCCACCGATACCGCCGAGAACCTGCGCTACTCGGCGCAACTCCTCCGCGAGCGCGGCATCGACGGACCCGTCGCCGTTGTCACCAGCAACTATCACGCCTTCCGCGCGGCCACCCTGATGCGCCAGGTCTCCCTCGACGGCTTCAGTACCGGCGCGCCGACGGCGTCGTACTTCGTGCCGAACGCCGAACTGCGGGAGTACGCCGCGATTCTGCGCGATCATCGATGGCTGAATATCGCTGCGGTGGTCATGCTGTCGGTGCCGTGGTTGGCCGGTGTGTGGAATGTGATGGTGCGCTGACTGCCGCGAGCGACGACTCGACGGCGATACGACGAGGAGCTGATCTCGGCGGGATCGGTCGGTCCATGATTCGATAGTGGCCTACCGGCCACGCGGGTGTGGCCGGTGATCGATCGAGGAGACCACATGTTCCCGAGCCTTGGCACCCCGAACGGCGCCGACACCGCGTGGCTGTTGGCGGCATTCGCGCTGGTGTTGCTGATGACACCGGCGCTCGGACTGTTCTACGGCGGCATGGTCCGCTCCAAGAGCGTGCTCAACATGATGATGATGTGTCTGTCGGCGATACCCGTCGTGTGGATCGTCTGGGCGGTCGTCGGCTACTCACTGGCGTTCGGTCCCGACCATGGCGGCGTCATCGGCAACCTCACCAGTTTCCCTGGCCTGAAAGGACTTTTCGGACATTTCGGACCTGGTGGCACCGACACCGATGGGATGCCGCTGGTCGCGAACATCCCGGCCATCCTGTTCGTGGTGTTCCAGGCGGGCTTCGCGATGGTCACCGTCGCGCTCATCGCGGGTGCCGTCGCCGACCGCATGAAGTTCACGTCCTGGCTTATTTTCGCGGGCCTGTGGACCCTGCTGGTGTATGTCCCGGTGGCGCACTGGGTATTCAGCACGCCGGGCCTGACCGCCGAACACGGCGGGTGGATCGCGTCGCATCTCAAGGCCATCGACTTCGCCGGCGGCACCGTCGTGGAGATCAACTCGGGCGCATCGGCGCTCGTCGTCGCACTGCTCCTCGGACGACGACGGGGCTGGCCGAAAGATCCGATGCGCCCACACAATCTGCCGTTCGTGATGCTCGGGGCCGGACTGCTCTGGTTCGGCTGGTTCGGGTTCAACGCCGGCTCGACGCTGGCCGCCAACGGTGCCGCCGCGCTCATCGCCGCCAATACGATTGGCGCCGGGGCGATGTCGATGGTCGGGTGGCTCATCGTGGAACGCGTCCGGCACGGCAGGCCGACCTCCTTCGGTGCCGCCTCGGGCGTGGTCGCCGGCCTGGTCGCGATCACCCCGTCCTGTTCGTCGGTGACGCCGATCGGCGCACTCGCGATCGGCGCGGTGGCCGGGGCCGTCGCGTCGTACGCCATCGAGCTGAAGTTCCGTTGGGGATACGACGATTCGCTCGACGTCGTGGGTGTGCACTTCGTCAGTGGCGTCGTCGGGATGCTGATGATCGGTCTGGTCGCGAGCTCGTCGGCACCCGCGGGCGTCGACGGCCTGTTCTACGGCGGTGGGCTCGATCAGCTGTGGCGGCAGGCGGTCGCGGTGCTCGTCGTGCTCGCCTACGCGCTTGCGGTGACCGCCGTCATCGGGCTGGCACTCAAGCACACCATCGGGATTCGCGCCGACCGGCAGCACGAGATGGACGGCATCGACGACGGACAGCACGCCGAGTCGGCCTACGACTTCCACATCGTGCGCGGCTGAGGCCCGCGCCGGAGCGTGTGATCAGGCCGCGGACACGGTGCTGCGGACGGCGCGAACGAACTCTTGCGGTGCGTCGTGGTGCACGAGATGACCGGCACCCGGCACCACCACGGTGACCATGTCGGGCCGGGCGTCGGCGACCCTGGCCTGTAGTCCGTGCAGCCAGGGCAGGCTTTCGGAGCCGAGCACCCAGGTGATCGGGATGTCGAGGTCGGCAACCGCGGCGGCCGATACGTGCTCGACCATGATGCCGTAGGGATGTGGATCCCATTCGGCCAGGATGTTGTCGGCGTAGGCGAGGAGACCTTCGCGCAGGTCCGGTTCGAGACGATCGAACGAGTTGCCGCCCGAGCGCAATCCCGACGCCCACCGGAGAAAGACCTCGGCTGCGCCCGTGCGCCGGCCGAGGGCCTGTAAGAGCTTGAGTCGCAGCGCAACCGACATCACTCCACGATCAGCGTGCCGAATACCGTGGAACGGTGCCTCGACGATGCACAGCCCGGAGAACAGTGCGGGATGGTTCACCGCCGTCGCCAATGCGACGTTGCCGCCGGCGCTCCAGCCGACGACGTGGGCCGGCTCGCCGACGACCCGGGTCAGCAGCGCCCGCAGATCGTCGGCGTGAATCCGGTGATCGCGCACCGGATCCTGGGTGCAGCGACCGTAACCCCGTCGGTCGTAAGTGATCACGCGATGATGCGCAGCGAGGTCATTGACGACCGGTGTCCACGTCGTCGAATCGGTGGCAGAGCCGTGCACGAGAACCAGGGGAGGGCCGGAACCGGCGCTGTCGTAATGCAGTTCGGCACCTGGGACGGACAGACTGGGCATCGTTGCCCTCCTTGATTCCGGTTGGGTGGATCTCGATGCGCTCGGCTCCTTCGTCGCCGGGCTTACTCGATCAGCGGAGAACGTCCACTTCGCTTGGGCGGGGTAGGTGGAACGGTCTGGGCGCGGGGCAGGGGGAGCACTCCGCGCCCAGACCGGGCTTCTCGCGAGAAGGATCAGCTGTCGTGGATGATCACACCGCGAATGTTCTTGCCGTCCCGCAGATCCTGATAGCCCTCGTTGACCTGATCGAGGGTGTAGGTCTGCGTGATCAGCTCGTCGAGCTTGAGCTGGCCGGCATCGTAGAGCCGCAGCAGTCGGACGATGTCGTACTGCGGGTTGGCCGAGCCGAACAGCGTGCCCTTGACCGTCTTCTGGTTCAGCACGAGGTCGGTCCCCGACAGCTGCACGGTCAGTTTCGTCGGATCCGCCAGACCGGTGATCACCACCACGCCGCCCTTGCCGACGATTGCGGTCGCGTTCTGCACGACCTCGACATCGACGGTACCGACGAGGATCAGTGCCTGATCGGCACCCTGGCCCCAGGTGAGTTCGTTGACCTTCGCCGCAGCCTCAGCCGGATCGGCGAAAGCGTGCGTCGCACCGAATTTGATTGCGGTGTCCCGTTTGAACGCCACCGGATCGACGACGACGACATGCTTGGCGCCCGCGGACACCGCACCCTGCACCGCGTTGATGCCCAGGCCGCCGATGCCGTAGATGACCACGGTGTCACCGGCACGCACCCCACCGGCATAGACCGAGGTGCCCCAACCGGAGGGGACGCCGCAGCCGACGAGCACCGCCTTGTCCAGGGGCAGCCAGTCGTCGACCTTGACCACCGAGTGCTGGGAGATGGTGGCGCGTTCGGCGAAGGTGCCGAGCATGCACATGGCACCGAAATCATCCTTGCCGGAATGGAATCGGAATGTTCCGTCGGGCATGGAGCCCTCGAGGATGGTGGCGCCCATGTCGCACAGGTTCTGGCGTCCGGTCGAACAGTAGCGGCACGTGCCGCAGTTGGGGATGAAACTGCAGACGACGTGGTCGCCGGGCTTGACCTTGGTCACGCCGGCGCCGATGGCCTCGATGATGCCGGAGCCCTCGTGGCCGCCGACGATGGGATAGCGCGGCGGGAGGTCGCCGTCGGTGAGGTGCAGGTCCGAATGGCACAGTCCGGCAGCGGTGTACTTGATCAGGACCTCTCCCTCGCGGGGCTCGTCGAGGTCGAGTTCGACGATCTCGAACGGCTTGCCCGGCGCGGTGAGGACGGCGGCCTTGGTGGTCATCGACATGTGTTGTGCTCCTTGATGTGTGATGGGGGAGAAGTCAGAGGGCGATGTTGACGGCTTTGGTCTGCGTGTACAGGTCGATCGCCGACGACCCGAGTTCGCGTCCCCAGCCGGACTGCTTGTAGCCGCCGAAGGGCATCGCGGTGTCGAAGCCGTTGTACTGGTTGACCCAGACCGACCCGGCCTTGATCTGGCGAGCGGTCTTGTGCGCCTTGGACAGGTCCTGGGTCCAGATACCGGCGGCCAGACCGTAGATCGAATCATTCGCGGCCGCAGCGACTCCGGTGTCGGCGTCGAACGGCAGCGCGGCGACGACCGGGCCGAAGATCTCCTCACTCACGATGGAGAAGTGCGGCTCGACGTCGACGAACACTGTCGGCTCGATGAAGAAACCCTCGTCGCCCCAACGCTTTCCGCCGGTCAGCGCGCGGGCGCCGTCGGCGATACCGGCCGACAGGTAGCCGGAGACGCGATCGAACTGTTCCTGCGATACCAGCGGACCGAGCTCGGTGGTCGGATCCAGTCCCGGTCCGATCTTGGCCTGCGACGCCGCCTCGGCGACGGCAGCGGTGAAGTCGTCGAAGATGGGGCGTTCGACGAAGAGTCGGGTACCGGCGACGCAGCACTGGCCGTGGTTGAACATCCACGCCGCCACCGATCCGGCGACCGCCTTCTCGAAGTCGGCGTCGGCGAACACGATGTTGGGGCTCTTGCCGCCGAGCTCCAGCGACACCTTCTTCAGGTTGCCCTTGGCGGCCTCGACGATCTTCTTACCGACCTCGGTAGAGCCGGTAAAAGCGATCTTGTCGACGTCGTCGTGGGCGGCGAGGGCCGCGCCCGCCTCGCCGTAGCCGGTGACGATGTTGACCACGCCGGGCGGGAACCCGGCTTCCTGGAAGATCTCGCCGAGCAGCAGAGCGGTGAGCGGGGTCTGCTCGGCGGGCTTGAGGATGACGGTGTTGCCGGCGGCGAGC
Organism: Gordonia sp. CPCC 205515; assembly: GCF_048537925.1. Taxonomy (NCBI): domain Bacteria; kingdom Bacillati; phylum Actinomycetota; class Actinomycetes; order Mycobacteriales; family Gordoniaceae; genus Gordonia; species Gordonia sp. CPCC 205515. Next base: position 424,152 of record NZ_JBCLVJ010000010.1, read on the forward strand.
GCGGGGGCCAGCTTGAACGCCGCCATCAAGAGCGGGAAGTTCCACGGCACGATCAGGCCGCACACGCCGACCGGCTCGCGCAGCGTGTAGGCGTGGAACTCACCACCGGGGACGAAGGGCATGGACACGTCGACGGTGGAGCCGGTGATCTTGGTGGCCAGGCCCGCGTTGTAGCGGAAGATGTCGGCCGACCACGACGTGTCGACGGCGGTCGCGATGGTTGCGGCCTTGCCGTTGTCGATGGCCTCGAGTTGGCCGAACTCGGCGGCGCGTTCGGTGAGCAGGTCGCCGACCTTCCACAGCAGTCGTTCGCGCTCGTTCGGCTTCATCCGGGTCCACGGTCCGTCGTCGAAGGCCTGTCGGGCGGCGGCGACGGCCCGGTCGATGTCGGTGGCGTCGCCGTGGGCGACCGAGGTGATGGGACGCGCGGTGGCGGGGTCGATGGTCTCGAAGGTGCGACCGGACGACGCCCACACCCATTCACCTCCGATGAGCATCTGACGGTCGCGGGAGATGAAGTCGCGGACCTTGGGGAGTAGGTCGGTGGCGACGGCGGTCATGGACAACCTCCTGGTCGGGCAGTGGCACCCGGACTCGTGTCCGAGTGATCTGGGTCATAAATGTGACCTGCTTCATTTCTGCCATTGATCGCCGCGCCCGCCGTGTCCAGAATCTGAACACCCGGGTGAACACCGAGTGAGGCTCGCCTTACCCGGGGGGAGGGCACGTCGCTACGATGTCCCTCGGCCGCATCACGTCTGTCGGCCGTCTCGCGCAAGAGGAGCATCATGACCGCACGTCTATCGCCGCAGGTGCGTGCCGCCCTGCGCGGTCTGGGACCGGCGCACTCCGCGGTGTCGCCGCGAGAAGCGATCCGGGCCGGCCTCGGGGCCGCACTTGGCCTGGCGGTCGTCGGGATGGTCTTGATGTGTTCGGGCGTCGACCTGCAGCTCGGTCTGTACATGATCGCGCCGTTCGGTGCGACGACAGTTCTCGTGTTCGCCGCGCCCAACAGTCCGCTCGCGCAACCGTGGCCGGCGGTTGTCGGTAACACCGTCGCCGCCCTGGTAGGTGTCGCGGTCACCATCCTCATCGATGAGCCAGTGCTGCGGGTTGCGCTCGCCGTCGGGCTGGCGGTTGCCGCGATGATCCTGTGCCACGCGGTGCACCCACCGGCCGGGGCCGTCGCCCTCACCGCCGCGCTGAGCCCAGAAGCCATCCACGCCTTGGGTTTTCGATTCGCTCTCGCACCCGTGGCCGTCGGCACCGTGCTGTTGGTCGCACTGGCCATCGTCTACGCGCGACTGACCGGCCGTCGCTACCCGTTCCGGCAGTTCGACGCCGCTCCGCCGCCGGCCGAACGTCTCGGGCTGTCCGAGGACGAACTGACCGGCATCCTCGAGCGCTATCAACAGTCGCTGAACCTCGGCGTCGCCGACCTCGCCCGACTCGTCGGCGCCGCCGAGATGCAGGCCGCCACGCACCTGACCGGCCCACTGACCGCCGCCGACATCATGTCGCGCGACCTGATCACCGTGCGTGCCGAGACCACCATCACCGAACTCGCCGCACTGTTCCGCGCGCACGGCTTCACGTCTCTGCCGGTCGTCGCGGCCGGCTATCGCTACCTCGGGGTGGTGTTCCAACTGCATCTCGTCGACCGGCTGCCGCCTCCCGGTCGGGCGTGGCGATCACTCGTCGAACGTCCCTCGCGCCGGCCGGGCGCCGGCATCCGCGCCGACGAACTGATGGCGGTCGACCTGCCGGTCGCGTCCACCGGAACGCCGATCGCAGCGTTGTTACCGATGCTGTCGGACAGCGGCTACGACGCGATCCCGGTGCTCGACGGTGAGATCCTGGTGGGCATCGTGACGCAGACCGACCTGATCACCGCCCTCGCGCGGCAGACCTTGCACGCCGCCTGAACCAGAGTTCTACACCCCGAGTGCGCGCATCCGCGCGTACAAGGTGGTGCGGCTGATCCCGAGTTCCCGCGCGGCATGCACCTTGTTGCCGCCGGCGCGATCGAGGGCATCGACGATCGCCGTGCGTTCGGCCTGCTCGCGTCCGGACAGATGTGCGGCGCGGCTGGTGGTGCGGTAGCCCTCGGGCAGGTCGCCGGGCTCGACCACCCGTGCCGCACGCGCGCGGCATGCGTCGGCGGCGCGACGCAGCACCGAGCCCAACTCGGTGAGATTGCCCGGCCAGTCCTGACACATCAACGCGTCGGTCGCCTGACCCGACAGCGCCAGGTCGGCGTCGAAATCGGTCAAGGTCGTGGCGGCGAGTGCCGCGAGTTCGGAGGTGCGGTGCCGCAGCGGGACGAGATCGACACGGGTGGCGCAGCGCGCGAGCAGCGCGGCGAGCGTCGATCCGGCCTGTTCGCGGGGCCCGGTCACGACCACGATCGGTGCGCCCGACGTGGCCTGGGTGGCCGCCCGCCCGAGTAGCGTGAGCGACTTCTCGTCCAGGAGGTCGGCGCCGTCCACGATCGTCGGACGATGCTCGCGTCGTCCCTGCGACACCAGTGCGGGGATGTCCGGAACCGTGCCCGCGATCAGCTCATCGGCGACATCGACGACGACGGGTTCGGCATGATCGACGGCCGCGCGGGCCCGCGTGCTGCGACCTGTGCCCGGCTCACCGGTGATCGCGATGCTTGCCGGGGCCGTCGCGGGGGGTGCAGCGGTGAATGTCGTGGTCGGCGAGGGCGTCTCGATCGGCCGCAGCCAGAACAGCGCTGCCCCTCGCACCCCGGCCACCGGTTCGACCCGCATGTCGACGTCGACCCCGGAGACCAGGGTCAGCGGCAGCGTCGACTCCCGCAGACCGGGATCGGCGGCCACCATGCGTAGGGTGCCGATGTCCGTGGTGGAGAGCAGTTCGGCGGCAAGGGCATTGGTGAGCTGCAGGTCGTCGCCGAGCGCGGCGACGGCGATGTCGCGGCGTGGTGCGGCGCGCTGGAACGCGTCGAGCACCCGACGTTGATGGGCGCGGGAGCGGTCGAGAAGTCGGTCGGCGATGTCGGCGACGATCCCGTTGACGAACGGCACCGCGAGTGGATTCACCTGGTCGGAGACCTCGGTCATGCAGAGTATGCCGGCGAGGCGTCGGGTCGCGGGGTGGACGATCGGCTGGCCGAAGCAACTGAGCGACTTGAACTGCTCGAGGTAGTGCTCGCTGCCGTTGATCGCGATCCCGCCGCGGGTCTCGACCGGCGTACCGAGGGCTGTGGTGCCCACGACGTCTTCCCCGAACGCGGCGCCGGGGCTGGCGCCGAGCTCGTCGAGTCGGCGTTCCACGGTGCTGCCGAACGCGACCCGGGTGACCATTCGGCATTCATGGTCGACGAGCAGCAGTGACGTGTGGGTGTCGGCGAGACGGGCGGCGGCATCGTCGAGGACCGGGCGTGCGGCATCGAGGAGAGGATCGGCCGACGCGATGTCCACCAGCGTGCTCGGCGTCGGATCGTCGGGGGAGACCCCGGCGAGCGCCGAACGCCGCCACGATTGTGCGATGACGGATCGTTGCGGGGCGCGGTCGATATCAGAGAGGGAAGTGTCGATGGTCACACACCATGGCACAGATCGGGCGTGGTGTGAAGGATTCACGCGCTCGAAATGCCTCTTGTGGGGCACACCGGCAGCAGCTAGAATCGAACACGTGTTCGAGAATGAGGTGCCGGGGGGTGCCACCTCCAGAGGCGGAGGTGACCGCCGCCTACGCCGCGTTGCACGCTGCGATCGACCGGATCGCCGCGCTCGACACCACTCCCGCCTCCGATGCCGACGTGGTTCGTGCCGCGGAGATGCATGAGCATGCCACCCGACGGTTGTATCCGATCGGGTTGCGGCGGGTCGGGGACGTGTCCGATCGTGACGCGCACCGCAGGTTGGGGCATCGGACCCTGTCGAACTTCATGACCGCCCGACTACGGATCACCGACCCGAAACGCCGTCAAGATCACATGAAAGCGTTGCTGCAGTTCCATGCGCTCTCCGGCGATCTCCTCGACCCCCAATGCCCCACCCTCGCCCAGGCCGCTGCGGAAGGGGCGATCGGCCCCGACCACATCCACGCCGCGCTGGACACCCTCGACCGCATCCCCGCCAAAGTCTCCGCCGACGAAAAGACCCGCGCCGAGGCGATGATGGCCGACTTCGCCCGCGACCACGGACCGGCCGGCATCGAGAAACTCGGTGCCCGCATCCTGGCCCACCTCGACCCCGATGGCACCGTCACCGATGACGCCGACCGCGCCCGCCAACGAGGGTTGAACCTGCGCGGCCAGGACGCGCAGTTGATGAGCAAACTCTCGGCCACGCTGGACCCGTTGACGCGGGCGATGCTTGATGTGGTGATCGCCGCTTGGGCCGCTCCCGGGATGAATGACCCGGACCATCCGGACTCACCCCGCGGCAGTGCCGATGACGTGGACGACGAAGTCCTGCGGGAGGCCGCTCGCCGGGATCTGCGGTCGCAGTCGCAACGCAATCACGACGCATTGAAAGCCCTTCTGCAGGCGGTGCTCGACGGAGGCCTGCTCGGCACGAGTCACCGCGGGTTGCCGCCGCATCTGATCATCAAGGTCACCGAAGAAGCACTACGTGAACAAGCGGGGGTCGGCGAGACCACCAGCGGTGCCGTCGTGCCGATCAGTGACGTGATCGACTTGGCCGCGAAAGCCCAGCAACACTTGGCGGTGTTCGAGGGTCACCGTACCGAGGTGCTGTATCTGGGGCAGGCCAACCGGTCGCAACGGTTCGCGCTGTTCGCCGCCGACGGCGGCTGCTCCGCCCCGGACTGCGATCAGCCGTTCGCGACCACCGAAGCCCACCATGCGCAGAAGGATTGGGCCCAGGGTGGGTGGACCGACATCATCGACCTCGCCCCGGCATGTCCGAAACACAATCGGATGGTCGGGCACAAACGCGGACAGTTCACCACCCACATGGTGTCCGACGGCCCCGATGCCGGACGCGCCGCCTGGGTGCTGAACGGCGAGGACACCATCGCACCCAACCCACTACGGATCAACCGCAGCCACGACCTCGCCGAAGCCCTGGCCGCCTACCGACGCGGGGAACGCCTCACCCAAGCCCCACGCGGACCCACACCCCGCGGCACCCACGACACGAGGCCACCACCCGAACGCCGCCGCGTGCCGAAACTGATCGCCTGCCGCTGGTCGGTCACCCGATACGACCCAGCCACGATGCGACCAGCCACCTGACAACCCCACGAACCACGACTACCCCGAGTCCCCACCAGGACATCGGGGCAGTCGTCGTGGCCAGGCAACTCGTCAGGCCGCGCGCCGCGTCCCCAACCAAAACACCCCGCCTGCGAGTGCGGCCATCCCGGCGAACACCATCACCACCGACAGTGTCATCTCGAGGTATCCCTGAGCGCGAGGGTCGAGGAACGGGTACGGATACCAGTTGACGATCGGCCCCCGAATGAGCGTGTAGACGCCGTAGACCAGTGGGACGGTCAGCCACGACAACCAGCTGCGGCGGGGGAGCCGGCGCGGCCGGAACACCGCCCAGTCAACGAGGAGATACAGCGGCACGACGCGGTGCAAGACACCGTTCACCCAGTCGATGTGCAGGTTGACATCGATCCCGGACAGCAGCAATGCGTAGACGATGGCGGTGATCACCATCGCGGTGGTCGTCGCGCCTCGCACCCATTGCCAGGCTGCGCCGGTTGGTGCGGCGATCGCCCCGACCAGCAGTACGACGACGGCCACCGCATTCGACAGGATCGTGAAGTAGCTGAAGAAGTTGCCGAGACTGAAGCCCGGATCGTCGAACTGCTGGAGTGGAAGGGTCACGAGGGCGGCCACGCCGAGCGCGGCGATGCCGAGTCGGGCCAGGCGTGCCCACCAGCGGCGGTCGGACATGGCGGCGATTCTGTCACGCCACCTCAGGATCGGCTGTGAGCAAGATCGCGTCCGGCCGATACGGTGGCACCCATGCGTGTCGCGACCTGGAACGTGAACTCCGTCAAGCAGCGGATCCCGCGGCTGTTGCCGTGGCTCGACGAACGGCAGCCGGACGTGGTCTGCCTGCAGGAGACCAAGCTCTCCGACGCCGCCTTCGACGAGGCGCTGGGTGTCGACCTGGCCGAACGTGGCTACGAGATCGCCCATGTCGGACAAGGACAATGGAACGGGGTCGCGCTGCTGTCGCGGGTCGGTCTCGACGACGTGCAGCGCGGCTTCGACGGAGCACCCGGCTACCCCGACCCCGACGCGCCGGCCGAGGCGCGGGCGGTCTCGGCGCAGTGCGGCGGTATCCGGATCTACTCGCTCTACGTGCCCAACGGGCGCGAGCCGGACTCCGACCACTACCGCTACAAGCTGGAATGGCTTGCGCGCCTGCGGGATACCGTGTCCGCCGGTGTCGGCGCGGATCTTGCGGCGAACACCATGCTCTGCGGCGACATGAACATCGCACCCACCGACGCCGACGTCTTCGATCCCGCCGCCTACGTCGGTCACACGCACGTCACCGAGCCCGAGCGGGCCGCACTCGCCGGCCTGGAATCGCTGGGCCTGCACGACGTCGTGCGCGACCGCTGGCCGGATGACCGCGTGTTCAGCTATTGGGACTACCGTGCCGGAATGTTCCACAAGGATCTGGGCATGCGGATCGATCTGATCCTGGCCGGCGGCGACGTGGCCGCCCGCGCGCAGGCGGCGTGGGTGGACCGCAAGGCGCGCAAGGGCACCAAGCCGAGCGATCACGCGCCGGTGATCGTCGACCTCGATGAGGCGCCCGATGGCGACATCGGGCCGATGGTGCCGCCGCCGTCGAACCCGGCGAAGCGGGGAGCCTCGAAGGTGAAGTTGCCGCAGTCGTCGGAGTGACGGGTTACCGGGACTCAGTACTAGGGAGGATCCGGTAATCGACCAGCCGCTTGCGAACTTTGTCGGACCGAGACGTTAATCTTCAGCCGTCTCTCAGCAACTGTGCCGAGGACAGTCACATTTCAGCTGAAGTTGGGGTCAATGAAACACATTCGCAGTGTTCTGCTGGCGATCGCGACGCTCACCGCGTTCGCGCTCGTCCTGCCGTTCGCCAATGCGCAGGCCGCGCCGGCGAAGGGAACCACGACGTTCGTGACGGCCGGATTCTCCGCCGATCACCAGAGCGTCGTCGCCAAACTGCGCGACGGACTGTTCGTGCCGAACGCGGCCGGCACCGAACTGCAGGTCGTCAGCAAGAACGGCAAGGTCGTCGACGCGATGCCGCTCGTCGGGACCATGGACGGATTCCGGGTGCCGCTGCGCTCGGCGGTCAGTGCGGACGGCACCACCGCCACGCTGACTCCGGTCGTCAGTCCGCAGTACCGGGCGGTGCTCGATCGCGCGGCCACCACCGCCGCCAAGAAGCAGCAGTCCAAGCCGCGGGCCAAGCGCATTAGCAAGGCGCAGCGCTACGACATGATGTGGACCGAGCTGAACAAGGGCTGGACCGGGAACACCCCGGTGTCGACGCTGGTCGGCGGTCTCATCGGCTTCATCGTGTTCGGCTGGATCGGGGCCGGTGTCGGCGCCGCGATCGGCGCGTACCTCGGCTACCAGACCTCCAATCCGAAGGCCTGGCCGTCGGTGGTCACCTGGTGGAACACTCCATAGTCGCGGAATGCGATCGGGTCGGATTCCGCTGGGGATTCGGCCCGATCCACGCGCCCGGTTCACCACGCGTTCACCCCGCGTCGACCTGGTGAATCGGTTTTTTGACCTGTGCAAACTCGATCGGTAGAGTTGGTCGGCGGTGCCCGGCACAGCTGGGCCAGTCCGCATGCCCTCGCGGGACTACGTCCACGTGGTGGCGGACTGACAGGCGAGACCGCAGTTGAGTGTACGACACACCCGACCTCGGGGTAGCAATAAATGTACTGACCAGCATGAATGTGCTGGTGGGGCGAGTTGCGGAAGCGCCGGCGGAGCCGTAAGGCCACCGGTGATTTGCCCGGAGCACAAACCGCGACGACAACCGAAAAACGGCTGCTCGCGTCCATCATCGGACGTCGACGGCCACTGCCAACAGAAGGAAGAAGCACCTAGTGCCAACCATTAACCAGCTGGTCCGCAAGGGCCGCACGGACAAGCCCGCGAAGAAGAAGACCGCGGCGCTCAAGGGGAGCCCGCAGCGTCGTGGCGTGTGCACCCGCGTCTACACCACCACCCCCAAGAAGCCGAACTCTGCGCTGCGTAAGGTCGCCCGCGTGCGTCTGACCAGCTCGGTCGAGGTCACCGCCTACATCCCCGGCGAAGGTCACAACCTTCAGGAGCACTCGATGGTGCTCGTCCGCGGTGGTCGTGTGAAGGACCTCCCGGGTGTTCGCTACCGCATCGTCCGCGGCTCGCTCGACACCCAGGGTGTCAAGGACCGCAAGCAGGCTCGCAGCCGCTACGGCGCCAAGAAGGGGAACTGATAAGTCATGCCACGTAAAGGACCCGCACCCAAGCGCCCGCTGATCAACGACCCGGTTTACGGTTCGCCCCTGGTCACCCAGCTCGTCAACAAGATCCTGCTCGACGGCAAGAAGTCGACCGCAGAGCGCATCGTCTACGGCGCGCTGGAGCAGGCTCGCGACAAGACCGGCACCGATCCGGTCATCACCCTCAAGCGCGCGCTGGACAACGTCAAGCCGACCCTCGAGGTCAAGAGCCGCCGCGTCGGTGGCGCCACCTACCAGGTGCCGATCGAGGTCAAGCCGGGCCGCGCGAACACTCTCGCACTGCGTTGGCTGGTGACCTTCAGCCGTCAGCGTCGCGAGAAGACGATGGTCGAGCGTCTGGCCAACGAACTGCTCGACGCCTCCAACGGTCTCGGCGCTTCGGTCAAGCGTCGCGAGGACACCCACAAGATGGCCGAGGCCAACCGGGCGTTCGCGCACTACCGCTGGTGATTGGTCGCTTCGTGTGACCGCTGACCCACAAGGTTCCAGGGGTCACACGAAGCAGACAGCCCTAGTCAATAGCTATTCCCGAAGGGAAACCACGTGGCACAGGAAGTGCTCAGCGACCTCAACAAGGTTCGCAACATCGGCATCATGGCCCACATCGATGCCGGTAAGACCACCGCGACCGAGCGAATCCTCTACTACACCGGTGTGAACTACAAGATCGGTGAAACCCACGACGGCGCCTCGACCACCGACTGGATGGAGCAGGAGAAGGAGCGGGGTATCACCATTACCTCCGCTGCGGTCACCTGTTTCTGGAACAAGAACCAGATCAACATCATCGACACCCCGGGTCACGTCGACTTCACCGTCGAGGTGGAGCGCAGCCTCCGCGTGCTCGACGGTGCCGTTGCCGTGTTCGACGGCAAGGAAGGTGTCGAGCCGCAGTCCGAGCAGGTCTGGCGGCAGGCCGAGAAGTACGACGTCCCGCGTATCTGCTTCGTCAACAAGATGGACAAGCTCGGTGCGGACTTCTTCTTCACCGTGCGCACCATCGAGGAGCGCCTCGGCGCGAAGCCGCTCGTGCTGCAGATCCCGATCGGTGCCGAGGACGACTTCGACGGCGTCGTCGACCTGATCGAGCAGAAGGCCATCACCTGGCGCGGCACCGTCGAGATCGGCGCCGAGCCGACCTTCGAGGAGATCCCCGCTGATCTCGTCGATCAGGCTGCCGAGTACCGCGAGAAGCTGCTCGAGACCGTGGCCGAGTCCGACGAGGCGCTGCTGGAGAAGCATTTCGGTGGCGAGGGACTCACCACCGAAGAGATCAAGGGTGCCATCCGGAAGCTCACCATCGCGCGTGAGTACTACCCGGTGATCTGCGGTTCCGCGTTCAAGAACAAGGGTGTCCAGCCGATGCTGGACGCGGTCATCGACTACCTGCCGTCCCCGTTGGACGTGCCGAGCGTCGAGGGCCACGCGGTCGGCAACGAAGAGGAGATCCTCTCCCGTAAGCCGAGCGCCGACGAGCCGTTCTCGGCTCTCGCGTTCAAGATCGCGGCTCACCCGTTCTTCGGCAAGCTGACCTTCGTCCGCGTCTACTCCGGCCACATCACGGCGGGCACTCAGGTGCTCAACGCGACCAAGGGCAAGAAGGAACGCATCGGCAAGCTCTTCCAGATGCATGCCAACAAGGAAATGCCGGTGGAGGACGCCCGCGCAGGCCACATCTACGCGATGATCGGCCTCAAGGACACCACCACCGGTGACACCCTGTGCGATTCGAGCGCCCCGATCGTGCTCGAGTCGATGAGCTTCCCGGACCCGGTCATCAACGTCTCGATCGAGCCGAAGACCAAGTCCGACCAGGAGAAGCTGGGCACTGCGATCCAGAAGCTCGCCGAAGAGGATCCGACCTTCTCGGTCAAGCTCGACGAGGAGACCGGCCAGACCGTCATCGGCGGCATGGGCGAGCTCCACCTCGACATCCTGGTCGACCGCATGAAGCGCGAGTTCAAGGTCGAGGCCAACGTGGGCAAGCCCCAGGTGGCCTACCGCGAGACCATCCGCAAGATCGTGGAGAAGCACGACTACACCCACAAGAAGCAGACGGGTGGCTCCGGCCAGTTCGCGAAGGTCATCATCAAACTCGAGCCCCTGGTGGACGCCGAGGATGGTGCGACCTACGAGTTCGAGAACGCCGTCACCGGTGGTCGTGTCCCGCGCGAGTACATCCCGTCGGTGGATGCCGGTGCGCAGGACGCGATGCAGTACGGTGTGCTCGCCGGCTACCCCCTGGTCAACTTGAAGGTCACCCTGCTCGACGGTGCGTACCACGACGTCGACTCCTCGGAAATGGCCTTCAAGATCGCCGGATCGCAGGCTCTCAAAGAGGCTGCGAAGATGGCGTCGCCCGTCATCCTGGAGCCGATCATGGCCGTTGAGGTCACGACTCCGGAGGACTACATGGGTGACGTGATCGGCGACCTGAACTCCCGCCGTGGCCAGATCCAGGCCATGGAGGAGCGCAGCGGTGCACGTGTCGTCAAGGCACAGGTACCGCTGTCGGAGATGTTCGGCTACATCGGAGACCTTCGGTCGAAGACTCAGGGCCGGGCTAACTACTCCATGGTGTTCGACTCGTACGCGGAAGTTCCGTCGAACGTGTCGAAGGAGATCATCGCGAAGGCCACTGGCGAGTAGTTCGCTACTCCGCCAACGGCTTTGGCGTAGCGCCGGCCACCGAAAAGCGGGCGCGACAACGTAAGTAAACCGAAAACACCCCTGCCGGGATCCACCCGGCAGAGCAACAGTCCAGGAGGACAATCAAGTGGCGAAGGCGAAGTTCGAGCGGACCAAGCCGCACGTGAACATCGGCACCATCGGTCACGTCGACCACGGCAAGACCACGCTGACCGCGGCCATCACCAAGGTGCTGCACGACAAGTACCCGGAGCTCAACCAGAGCTTTGCGTTCGATCAGATCGACAAGGCTCCGGAAGAGAAGGCTCGTGGTATCACGATCAACATCTCGCACGTGGAGTACGAGACCGAGAAGCGTCACTACGCACACGTTGACGCCCCCGGTCACGCGGACTACATCAAGAACATGATCACCGGTGCCGCTCAGATGGACGGCGCGATCCTCGTGGTCGCCGCCACTGACGGCCCGATGCCGCAGACCCGTGAGCACGTGCTGCTGGCCCGCCAGGTCGGTGTGCCCTACATCCTCGTCGCCCTGAACAAGGCCGACATGGTCGACGACGACGAGATCATCGAGCTCGTCGAGATGGAGGTCCGCGAACTGCTGGCCGCCCAGGAGTTCGACGAGGAAGCTCCGGTCGTCAAGGTCTCGGCGCTCAAGGCGCTCGAGGGTGACGCCGAGTGGGCGAAGTCGATCGAGGAGCTCATGGCTGCCGTCGACGAGTCGATCCCGGATCCGGTCCGCGAGACCGACAAGCCGTTCCTGATGCCCGTCGAGGACGTCTTCACCATCACCGGCCGCGGCACCGTGGTCACCGGTCGTGTGGAGCGCGGCGAGGTCAACGTGAACGAGGAAGTCGAGATCGTCGGTATCCGCGAGAAGTCGCAGAAGACCACCGTCACCGGTATCGAGATGTTCCACAAGCTGCTCGATTCGGCTCAGGCCGGCGACAACGCCGGTCTGCTGCTCCGCGGCCTCAAGCGTGAGGACGTCGAGCGCGGTCAGGTCATCGTGAAGCCGGGCACCACGACCCCGCACACCGAGTTCGAGGGCCAGGCCTACATCCTGTCCAAGGACGAGGGCGGCCGTCACACCCCGTTCTTCAACAACTACCGTCCGCAGTTCTACTTCCGTACCACGGACGTGACCGGCGTCGTGACCCTCCCCGAGGGCACCGAAATGGTCATGCCGGGCGACAACACCGAGATGAGCGTCAAGCTCATCCAGCCGGTCGCCATGGACGAGGGCCTGCGCTTCGCGATCCGCGAGGGTGGCCGCACCGTTGGTGCCGGTCGCGTCACGAAGATCACCAAGTGACCTTCTGACTCACTGAGTCAAGCCAAGGCGCCCAACCGTGAAAGTGGTTGGGCGTCTTTGCTATTCCTGGGTGCTGTGTCGTCGGCTCAACTGGCGGGGGAGATCTTCGAGATCTTGCGCCGCAACGGGATATCGACTCAGGGGGCGATCGACCTGCGATCGGACCCGCGGGTGCGGGATGAGGTTGCGGCGGTGGCGCGGCAATATGCACAGACCGGGCAGCGAGACACTCTGGTCACATTGGCCCCACTGGTAACAGGCCGGTCTCAAGCGTGGCGAGGTCTGATCACAGCCGTAGCATCGCGGATCAGCGTCGAATTACTGTTCGACAGTGCAGTTGTCTGTGAAATGGCGCCCGTCGGTGATGCGCCGCCGTCGTCGTGCGCTCGCCCTCCTCCTCACCGTCGTCGCGGTGGCCTGCCTGGGGACGGTCAGCTCCGGTAGCGCCAACGCGGCGAGTTTCGGACGCTTCTATGTCGGTGGCTGCGGGATGCCGGCCACACCGGTGGACATGTGGACGCGGTGGGGCAACTACAAGACGGTCATCGCGCTCGACGGTTTGCGTGCGACGTCGGACATGAGCGGCTGGCGACACGAGACGCGCATTCAGCGACTGGCCAACCGCGGGGTCAATGTCGTCGAGCCCGCGGGCGGGCTGGCGAGCTTCTACTCGGACTGGAACGCGGCGAGTCCGGGCAACAAGATCAAGTACCGCTATCGCTGGGGTTGCCGGCTCACGAGCATCATCCGGGCGCTGGACGCTCGTGGTCTCGCCGTCGGACCGAAGGGGAAGTATGCGCTGATGGGCGTGTCGATGAGTGGCAGTTCCGCGCTCATCTACGGTGCCTACCACCGCAATCGGATCTCGCACGTGTTCTCGATGTCGGGGTTTCTGACGCTGTCGGCGCCGACGATGCGCGAGGCGGTGCGGGTGGCGCTGATCGACGCCGGCCTCGAGGCCGGGGTGGGGCCCTTCAGTGCCGATGCCATGTGGGGGCCGCCGTGGGACGTCCGTTGGCTCAACAACGACCCTCTCACCCAGCTCCCGCGCATGCGTGGCATGCGGGTCCGGATCGCCGCGGCCACCGGGTTGTGGGGGCCGTACAACACCGACGCGATCGGATCGGTGAAGGGCACGCCGCTCGAGGTCGCGACACTGGCCCAGACGCGGGCGTTCGAGCTGGCCGCGGCCATCCAGAACGTACGGGTGACCACCGACTACCCGATCCTCGGCACCCACCAATGGGGTTATTGGCAGGACATGGTGTTCCGGGCGCAGCGTGCCGGGTGGTTCCGCGATCGGTGAGCTGGTCGGCACCTACGTACGGACACTTCCCCGGTCGCCGCCTTGTCCGGGGCGTCGCGGATACCGGCATCGGCCTGCCGTGCGCGGCGCTGCATCTCCCGGGCCAGACCAGGCGCAGCGGTCGATGACACTCGAGTCAGAGCCGCGTCGTCGGCAACGGGATCAGAGAAGGAGAACACTTGCGGGACCATGCTTTCGGGAGAGTCGCCAGGACACCCACATCCTCGTCCGCGACAACCCGCGGACCCCGCATCAATTGATCTAGGCACACGGTAGCCCAACCCACCGACACGATTTGTCGCCGAGCTGCGCCGGCGTTCCCTGCCGATGAGGCGGTGGAACCGGCCGGGGTGTTCGTGCGTCCAACATGGCATGAAGCCCCTCACGATTCCCGTGCCCACCGCGTTGTCAATCTGGCTGGCCGCAGGCGACCGCGCCGCTGAGATCTTCGACGACGCGGTATCGATCGACCGGGACTGGTGGCACACCGAATTCGCCGTGCACGACTTTCCCGACGTCATGCACGGTGACACCATCTCGAGGCGAGGCCTGTTCGACCTGGGTGCAGTCTCGGTGCACTCGCCTGACGATGCGATCGCACTGCTGTGGAACACGATTGCGTTTTGTCAGGGACGCCGACATAGTGACACGAAACAACGAATAGCCGCGGTGGCCGCAGATCGCGTGTACCTCGGAGAACTGTTGCAGCGAGCGGCGCAGGCGAGTCGGGAGGATCCGGCCGAGGCGTTCACCCTGCTCAAACCGGACGGGCGCAACGCGATCGATCGTTTGGCGTCGAGTGGGTTCACCTGGTTCCTCTACTTCGCCGGCGGTGGCGATGCGCATCATCCGAGTCCGGTGTTGGAGACCCGGGCCGTGCGATCGCTGCGCCGTGCCGGATGGCGTGACCTCCGGCAGTCGAATTGGACCGCGGCGGACTACGCCACCTACGCGCAGGTGGTGCAGCGGTGGCGTGCGGAATCAGGGGCCGAACGCAACGATGTGATCGTGCAGGGACTCTTCGCGGTGGCACCACCCGCCTCGTCGGATTACCCGTGGCAATCATGGAGTAGGACGACACAGGAGACCGAGTGGGCCAACGGGCCACTCGCCGCCGATGACTTGCGGCAGGTCTACCACTGGCTCGCGTTGCTGTCCGACATGTATCCGCATTCGTCGGCGGCGCATGACTTCTCGACGATTGGCCGCAAGATCACCGAAACACTCGACGGCGATCTCGGCACCGGCCTCCGGCTGCGTCCCGCACGCGACGACCTTCATTACGATCACCCGTACCGCGACGACGGCCCCGACCAGCCGCCGTTCTGGGACCGGTACGGCGAGTCGGCGTGCTGAGGTGAAGATACGGACGGTTGCCGCGCTGTCCAACAACCCGACGAATACCCAGCGACCGCTATGGTGACCACCATGCGATTCATGCAACGGCAGGGCCCTTCGGGCGATCTGCGGCTTGCCGTCCGGACATTCGGTGAGCCGACCGACGGTGTACCGGTCCTTCTCGTGCATGGCATGGCCACCGACCACAGCACGTGGCGATCGTTGGCGGCGCAGTGCGAGCGTGCGGATCGCCCGGTGATCTCCGTCGACCTGCGCGGCCACGGCCGCAGCGCGCATGCGCCGAGTTATCTGCTCGACGACTTCCGCGACGACCTCAGGTTCGTTCTCGACGAACTCCAGGTGGCGCGCGTCGATGTCGTCGCGCACTCGTTGGGGGCGCAGGGAACGCTCCGGCTGGCGATGGCAGACCCGGACCGGATCGGTCGGATGGTCCTCGAAGAGATCCCGCCGATGCCGCGGCATCAGGCTGACGTCGACGAGGGCATCACCGCCGGCGCGTCCCTCGGCGAGACGATCCGCGGTATCGGATGGGCGCTGCTCAATCCGGCCCCGCTGGTCCGCTTCGACCGCAGCATGATGGGAGCCGTCAGCCCGCAGTTCACCGTCGCCGATCCGCAGTGGTGGGCCGACCTCGCCGAGGTTGGATCACCGACTCTGGTGATCTCCGGAGGCTCGCGAAGTTTCCTTCCGCCGCAGCACCTTCGGACATTGAGTGAGACGCTGCCGGACGGACAATTTACGCTGATCGACGCCGGCCACAGTGTGCACCGCGACCGTCGCGGCGAGTTCAATCGGGTGGTGGCTGGGTTTCTGGGCGATCAGTGAATTGATCCGGGCTCAGGCACCCTGCTTGTTGTGCAGCGGACGCGGATCGACGCCGATCGCGGTCCAGGCGTCGTAGGCCCACGGGACGTAGAGCCATTTCAGCGGCAACCGGTTGAACACCGGATTCAGCCCGCGCATCCCGCGCGCGAACCGTTGGAAGTTTCGCTCCCGCTTCGCATTCCACTCGAGTCCGCACACCTCCCGCATCTGCGGCGGCAGCGTCCCGACGACGACCGTACGGATGAAGGCGTTCAACGGCCGGGAGAGCACCGCCCATACCGGCGCCGGGATCTTCTTCGGCCGCGGCAGTCCCTGCCGGATGTACCCGGTGGCGTAGACGATGGTCTTATGCGGCACGAACCGGGCGAGCATGTCGTCCCAGTAGGCGCAGAACTCGTCGTAGGTTTGCGGTTGGCCGCGGTCGCTGACGCCGTAGAGGCTGTACCAGACCTTGGACTCCTCGAAGATCTGGACCTTTTCGGCGTAGCTGAGGCGGCGGATGAAGGTGTCGGTGATGTAGAGGACCTGGTCGACGAAGGTGGCGTGCGCCCAATAGAAGAGTTCCGGATTGAGCGCGTGATAGCGCGAGCCGTCGCTGGGCGTGATGCCCTTGATGTCGCGGTGGAAGTCGCGGACGGTGCGACCCCACTTCTGCGGTTCGGTGCTGTAGACGGTCTTCATCACCGGCGGTCCGGTGCGGCGGGCGCGGCCGAGGAAGTCGTCGAAGATGATCGAGTGGTCGAGGACCGCCTGGCCGAGTTGTTCGATGCAGTTCTCGGTGCCGGCGAGGCGCTGAAAGCCGAGGATGCCGCGGGAGTCGCCGTAGAACTTCCAGATCAGCGAGTCGGCGCCGAGACGCGGCGAGGCGACCGGTGTGTCCTCGACGATCATGGGTTCGGCCTCGCGGATGCTGGCGTCGAAGTCCTGGTTGACTGACATACGACGCAGCGTAACCCACGTTGGAACGAATGTGAAGGTTTGTTCCAACGAGATGAGAGGAAGAGGTTGGCCGAATGACGCCACCGTCCGCGGCGGAACTGCTCGCCGAGTCAATCGTCGTCGCGCTGCCGATGCGCACCCGATTCCGCGGCATCACCACCCGCGAGACGATGATCTTCCGCGGTCCAGCAGGGTGGGGCGAGTTCGGGCCGTTCGTGGAGTATGACGACGTCGAAGCCGCTATGTGGCTGGCAGCGGGCATCGAGGCGGCCTACCTCGGGCCGCCGGCCCTCGTCCGGGACGCGGTGCCGATCAACGCGACCGTGCCGGCCGTCCCCGCCGACGAGGTGGCCGCGATCCTCGCGCGCTACCCGGGTGCGACGACGGCGAAGGTCAAGGTCGCCGAGCCCGGTCAGACCCTCGACGATGATGTGGCGCGGGTCGCGGCGGCTCGAGAGGTCGTCGAGAAAGTGCGCATCGACGCCAACACCAACTGGTCGGTGGCCGAGGCGATCACTGCGATCCGCGCGATCGGTGACGTCGAGTACGCCGAACAGCCTTGTGTCACAGTCGAAGAGCTCGCCGAGGTGCGTCGCGCCGTCGACGTGCCGATCGCCGCAGACGAATCCATCCGCAAGGCATCCGACCCGATGCGGGTGGTGGCCGCCGATGCGGCCGACATCGCAGTGGTCAAGGTCGCGCCGCTCGGTGGCATGCGCGCGCTGCTCACGCTGTCCGACGAGATCGGGCTGCCGGTGGTGGTGTCGTCGGCGCTGGATTCTGCGGTCGGCATGGCCGCCGGGGTCGCGGCGGCGGCGGCCCTCCCGCATCTCGACCACGCCTGTGGGCTGGGGACCGGGTCGCTGTTCGTCGGGGATGTGGCCGAGCCGTTCGTCCCGGAGAGGGGAATTGTCAGACCCCGATGGTGTGATCCGGAGACCGAGATCGATCACGCATTCGTCGCGCCGGAACGTACGGCCTGGTGGCACGACCGGCTGCGTCGGTGCCACGACGCACTGAGCGAACCGCCGTCAGGTACTAGAAACATTTTGGCAAATCTGTTCCAATAGGAGCAGGGCTGCGACTCCGGTCACATCGTCGCCGCCCGGTGACACCGCGGCGAGGAGGCATGCGATGGCGAAGGTGCTGGCGAAAGCCCCGACGGGGAGCGGGTTGGTCGAGGTGCCCTGCGTCGAACGCAACGGCATCCTCGAGATGATGTCGATGCGCCGCGACCCGTTCGGCTACGGGGAGGCTCGGCGGGCTCGGTACGGCGAGGTGTCGTCGCTGCACGCGTTCGGGACCGAGTTCGTGACGTTCGCCGGCGCGCGGGCCGCCGACGAGATTCTGATGAACCGCGACAAGGCGTTCGCCAACGGTCCGGCGTGGGGTTACATGATCGGGCCGTTCTTCAATCGCGGCATCATGCTGCTCGACTTCGACGAGCACCGCCATCATCGCCACATCATGCAGCAGGCGTTCACGCCGTCGGCGCTCAAGGGCTACATGCAAGAGATGCAGCCGATGATCGCCGACCGCATGCAGCGATTCCCGACCGGAAAAGTAAAGCTGTTCAACGAGTTCAAGTCGTTGACGCTCGACGTGGCACTCGAGGTGTTCCTCGGCGTGGAACTGCCCCAGGCCGAGGCCGACACGCTCAACAAGGCGTTCATCGAGACCGTGCGCGCCGGCGTCGCCTACGTCCGCAAGCCGGTGCCCGGCGGACGGTGGTGGAAGGGACTGCGCTCCCGCAAGGTGCTCGAGGAGTTCTTCTACGCCAACATCGACGCCAAACGCGCCCGCGAGACCCCGGACCTGTTCTCGGTCCTCTGCCACGCCGAAAGCGATGACGGCCACCGCTTCACCGACGCCGATGTCGTCAACCACATGATCTTCGTGCTGATGGCCGCCCACGACACGTCCACCATCACCATGACCCAGATGGCCTACTGGATGGCGAAATCTCCTGAGTGGCAACACAAGGCGCGCGAGGAGTCGCTGTCGATGAATCCGGAACTCGGGTACGACGATCTGGGTTCGATGACGGTGCTCGATCTGGTGCTCAAGGAATCACTGCGGCTCTGTCCGCCGGTGCCGGGGCAGCCGCGGGTGGCGGTCAAGGACACCTCGGTGGGCGGTTACTACGTGCCCGAGGGCACGTTCGTGACGATTCCGCAGCTGACAAACCATCGCGATCCCGAGTTCTTCACCAACCCCGAGATGTTCGACCCCGAACGCTTCTCGCCGGAACGCGCCGAGGACAAGGGTCATCGGCTGGCCTGGACGCCGTTCGGGGGTGGCGTGCACAAATGCATCGGACTGTACTTTGGTCAGATGGAGATCAAGACGATCATGCATCACCTGCTGCGTGGCTACGAGTGGTCGGTGCCGCGCGATTACGAGATCCCCATGGACTACAGCGCACTACCGGTGCCCAAGGACAAACTTCCGGCCACGGTGATCCGGCGATGACCACCAAGTCCACCGCCAAGCCTCGTCGCAAGATCCGCAACACCGAGAGCCCAGAGGATCAGGAGCAGGCGATCCTCACCGCGGCGGCGGCCGAGTTCACCGCGGTCGGGGTGCGTCGGGCCAACGTCGACGAGGTCGCCAATCAGGCCGGTGTCAGCCGCAGCACCCTCTACCGGCGCTTCCCCAACAAGGAGGCGCTGCTGCTCGCGGTGGCCAACGACCTCTACGAGAAGGGCATGCGTCGACTCGAGGAAACCGTCGTCGGACTCGGACCGCGCGAGGCCGTCGTCGAGGCGTTCGCCGAAGGTGCGTCGATGATCACCGACGACCCGCTGATGCATCGACTCGTGCTGACCGACTCGGAGATGAAGGGCATCACCTCGGCGGTGACGTCGCTGTTCATCGACATGGTCACCCACCGGGTGGCCGCCACCCTGCGGTCCGCCGGTGCCCAGATGCCAGACACGGAGCTGCGGCATGCGGTGGAACTGCATGTGCGACTGGTGATCTCGTTTCTCGAGTTCCCGGCGTCGGAACCGGAACGGCAAACCGCCGAAGCGGTCCGCGATCTTGCCGCCACCTATCTCGCCCCGATGATCTGGTGACGTTTACCGATTTCTGTTGTCCGTCAAGGAGTTCTGCCATGCCGCTGCGTGTTCGTCGTAACCGTCCTGATCATCAGGAAATCCGAGCCGCGTTGCGCGGCAAGGTCATCGCCATCACCGGCGGTGCCCGCGGTATCGGATTCGAGACCGCGACTCACCTGTTCGAGGCCGGCGCGCGGGTCGCGCTCGGTGACGTCGATGGAGAAGCGGTCGGCAAGGCCGCGGCCGACCTCGGGGTGGGCGGCTTCACCGTCGACGTCACCGAGCGACGGTCGTTCGAGGAGTTCCTCGACGCGGTCGAGGCCACCGTCGGCCCCATCGACGTGCTCATCAACAATGCAGGCATCATGCCGGTCGGCGACTTCCTCACCTTCGATCCGGCAATGATCCGCCGCACCCTCGACATCGACCTGTTCGGCGTGATGACCGGCACCCAACTCGCCGCCCGCCGGATGGTGGCGCGGGGACATGGGCAGATCGTCAACATCGCATCCGTCGCGGGACGGCTGCCCACGCCGGGCATGGCCGTCTACAACGGCGCCAAGGCCGGGGTCATCGAGTTCTCCGAGGCGCTCGACGCCGAACTTACCGGTACCGGGGTGCGGGTCAGCACGGTGCTGCCGACATTCACCCGCACTGCGTTGATCGACGGTCTCACGACGAACTCACTGGTCCGCGCGATCGGTCCCGACGAGGTGGCTGCCGAGGTCCTCGGCATCATCGCGCGGCCACGCGTACGGGTCACCGCGCCCCGCTCGATGGCCTGGGTGCACGCCAACGCCCTGTTCGGACAGCGGATGAAGCGTGCCTCGCGTCGAATGACCAAGCTGGACACGATGTTTCTCGACGTCGACACCGAACGGCGTGCCGCCTACAGCAAGCGCATCGGCGGCTGACCGCTGCTGTTACGCCGATCCCTGAGGAGGCCCGGAGCGCGAGCGGAGGGCCGTCTCGAAGGGCCCATGGTGATCTGCGCCACCCGTAGTCGTTAGGGTGGAGGCGATTCGAGGGGGACACGCCGGGAGGGGACACGCATGGCTGCCGACCGTCGACTCGACGACGTGCGCACTGCACGTGCCGAGCTTCGCGCCGCTCGCGACGAGCTCGCGGTCGCCGAGATCGATGCCGGCGTGCGGCGGGCACCCCGAGCCTGGGTGTGGCTGTCGGTCCTCGCGATCGTGGCGGTTGCCGCCGCAGCGACCGCGGTCACCCTGTGGGTGCGGGCCGAGCGTGCCTACACCGACGCCGACTACCAACGCGCCGCCACCTCGCGGGTCGCGCTGCTGCTCAGCCCGGACTTCCGACGTGCCGACGCCGCGCGGCGCATCCTCGACGGCGCCACCGGCGACTTCTACGACCAGTTCGCCCAATCCGCCGACAGCTACACCGAATTTGTGCGGTCACAGGGCACCGTCGGACGCGGCACCGTCGACGGCGCGGGCGTGTCGGCGCGCACCGGTGACAGCGCTGCCGTGCTCGTCGCCGCCACCGTCGACTTCACCACCCCGCCGCAGACCCGCCAATTCCGGCTGCGCGTCCTGGTCGCGCCGGATGCGGGCACGCTGAAACTCGCGGCGGTGCAATACCTTCCATGACCTCACGAATCCTGTCCGTGCGTGCGGCCACGATCCTGCTCGCCAGCGCGCTGATCGTGGTCGCCGTCCTCGGTGGCGTGCTGGTCTGGATGTTGCGCGCGGTCGCTACGGACGAGGCCGTCGAAACATCGCGGCACGAGTTGCGAGAGGCGGCGGGAAAGATTGTTGCGCAGGTGTTCTCGGTCGACTCCGACAGTTGGGCGGCCGACCGGAAACGCGCTCGGGGGCTCGTCGGCGGGCGGTTCGCCACCAATCACGCCACCGAACTGACCCGGCCGCCGGCCGCCGGCGTGCGCAGTGTGGTGTGGGTACCCGACGCCGTCGGAGTGACCGACGCGGACGCCGATCACGGCGACACACTCATCCGCGCGACTGTCACCACCACGCCGGTGTCCGGACCGGTTGTCGTCGAACAGCATTCGGTCACCGCGCAGTTCGAGCACATCGACGGACGGTGGGTCCTCGGTGACCTGGAGGTGCTGCAGTGAACGCGCCGGAACCGGAGGCGGTGGACCGGGCTAGGGGGCGGGTGACAGACGCAACCGACCGATTGCGGGCGGCGCGGATCGCGGCCGCCGAACCGTTGCGGGCGCGGGCCCGCCGTCGGACGACGATCGTACTTGCGACGGTGGCCGGCCTGCTCGTCCTCGCGGTGGTACTCGCCGGATTCCTCGTCGCCGCCACGGTGCGCCATCACACCGCGACCGACCGCGCCGACACCAACGCCGACGTGCTCGCCGCCGCGGACTCCGCGGTGGCCACACTGCTGACCGCGGACCCGCAGAACCCGGAGGAGTACGTGCGGCGGGCGATCGCGGCCACCACCGGCGAGCAACGCGAACGGCTGGCCGACAACTGGCTACCGATCGCCGCAGAGATCCGGGCGCAGGGCGCACCGTCGACGGGGGAGGTGCTGGCCTCCGGGCTGGTCGTCGACCCACCGTCCGAGGACGTGGGCGCCACCTCGACGGTGCTGCTGGTCGCCGAGGCCACCAACCCGGAGCTGCTCGGCGGGGCACCTGATGATCGGCGGATCACCGTGCAGGCCACCATGACCCGGACCGATGCAGGCTGGCGGCTGTCGCAGGCGGGACTGACATGAGCGAGACCCGCAGCCCCCGAACCAGGCGTCGCCGGGCCATCGCGGCGGCCGCGATCGCTCTGATAGCGGTGCTCGTCGCGGTGGTGGCGGCATTCGGTATCCGACGCGCGCAACCGGTACCCGACGACGCCGAACGCAGCGCGGTGCTGGCCGCGACCCGCGACGCGATCACCGCGCTGATGACCTTCGCGCCCACCGATGATGCCGCCACCCGCACCGCCGTGACCGCGCAGCTGACCGGTCCACTGCTGGTGCGCTACCGGAGTGAGGGACCCGACGTGGTGCTGCCCACCGCCGTGGAAACCGGCGCGAGTATGACGGTGCAAGTGCAGGGCGTCGGGGTCGATACCTACGACACCGACCGTGCCGAAGTCCTGGTGTTCGCCGACCAGATGATCCGCGTGCCGGGCGTCTCGACATCCGGCGATGGCGAACGCACACCTATCGCGAGGTGGGCGCTCATGCGTAATGTCGAGGGGAATTGGCGTCTGGCCGCCCTGGGAGCGGTCGGGGACGTCACGCGATGACGGGGAACTCGAGCTGATGGAGGAATACGGGATGAGTGGATCACCCGCGGGTGTCGTGGTGGTTGGGGCAGGTCTGGGCGGCATTCGCGTGGCCGAGAGCCTCCGTGCCAACGACTACACCGGACCGATCACGTTGATCGGGGCGGAAACACATCCGCCCTACGACCGTCCGCCGCTGTCGAAGTCGGTGCTGCTCGGCGACGACGACCGCGTCGACCTCAAACCGGCCGAGTTCTTCGCCGAATCGTCGATCGCATTACGCACCGGAGAGCGGGTGAGCGCGATCTCGCCGGACGACCACACCGTCACCATCGAGCGGCTCGACGATCCGGCGCATTCGGAAACCCTGGTCTACGACACGCTGATCCTGGCGACCGGACTGCTGCCGCGGCCCCTGCCGGGCACCGACGAGATCGCCGGCGTACACGTGCTGCGCACCGTCGACGACGCACTCGCGCTGCGCGCCGACGCCGAGAGTGCCACCCGGGCAGTGATCGTCGGCGCCGGATTCATCGGCTGCGAAGTGGCCGCCTCCCTCTCCGCGCGCGGCATGACCGTGACGATCGTCGAACCCGCCCCGACCCCGTTGGCCGCGGCGCTCGGCGAGCAGATCGGCGCGCTGGTCACCCGGATGCACAAGGAACGCGGTGTCGACGTGCGCACCGGAATCGGCGTCGACGAGGTGCTCACCGACGGCTCCCGGGTGCGCGGGGTACGGCTGGCCGACGGCTCCGAGATCGACGCCGACATCGTGGTCGTCGGTATCGGTTCCACGCCGGTGATCGACTACCTCGACGGCTCCGGAATCGAGGTGGCCGCACGGGAATTCGGTGGCGGAATCGCCTGTGATCAGCATGGTGCGACGTCGGTGCCGGATGTCTTCGCGCTCGGCGACGTCGCCAACTGGCGTGACGAGGACGGTCAACTGCGACGCGTCGAACACTGGACGCACACCGTCGAGCAGGCGACCGCGGTGGCCCACCGGGTGACCGGCAGCGACGCGATGATCCCGGCGTCGGCGCCGTACTTCTGGAGTGACCAGTACGGACTCAAGATTCAGGTGCTCGGCAGCCCGCGAGCGACCGACGACGTCCACGTCGTCGACGACGACGGCGCGAAATTCCTCGCCTACTACAGCCGCGACGGCATCCTCACCGGCGTCGTCGGCGCAGGCAAGGTGGGCGCGGTGATGAAGACGCGGGCCAAATTGCTCACCCCCACACCGATTTCCGAGGTGCTGGGCTGAGCCGTGGCCACCACGGCGGACGCTGACCGGATCATCGCGGCGCTCGCCGAGGTCGCGGATCCGGAACGGGCCATCGGCTCGGCGCGCTTCTTCAAGACGGGGCCGGGGGAGTACGGCGAGGGTGACGTCTTTATCGGCGTCACCGTGCCTGCGCAACGTAAGGTGGCCAAGCGATTTCGGGGTGTCGACGCCGAAACGGTCAACGCACTGCTGGCTTCCGCGGTCCATGAGCACCGACTGACCGCACTGATCTTGTTGCGCAACGAGTTCGAACGCGCAGACAAGTCCACCCGAGAACCCTGGGTGGAGCAGTACCGCGCCGCAGTACGGGCCGGACGGGTCGACAACTGGGATCTGGTCGACTCATCCGCCGACCCGATCCTGGGTGAATGGCTACGGAGCAGGGCCGATTACGGTCCGCTGCTGGAGTATGCCCGCGACCCGGAACTATGGCCACGAAGGGTCGGCATCGTCGGCACGTTCGCGTTCCTCAAACACGGCTCGGCCGATGCCACCCTCGCGGTGGTACCGATCGTCCTCGACGACCGCCGCGACCTGATCCAGAAGGCGAGCGGCTGGATGCTGCGCGAACTCGGCAAACGTGTGGATCGTGAACTGCTGCTGGGGTTCTTGGAGGAGCACGCGGCGCAGATGGGTCGCACCGCGCTCTCCTATGCCACCGAACATCTCACCGTCGAACAGCGAGCGCACTATCGAGCGTTGTGACCGGGCGCCCTTCGTGACGCTCGCTCGCTGGCGTTCGCGGGCTCCTCAGGGAGCGATGTGGTGACGCTGGCTGGCGCTCGCGGGCTCCTCAGGGGGCGATGTGGTGACGCTGGCTGGCGCTCGCGGGCTCCTCAGGGACCACGGGGTCGCGCGACGTTTTCTTCGCTCCCTGAGGTGCGAGGAGCGCTAGCGACGAGCCACGAAGGGCCACCCCTTTACCCTTGCGCCCGCGCCACTTTCACCGCAGCCCAGATCATTGGGAGTTGCAACGGAAGTCGTCCGATCGCGATCGCCCGCGCGGCGGGACCCTTGTCCCACCACAGTCGGACCATGTTGATGTTGGCCGGATAGACCGCGACGAACAGCGCGGCGGCCAGTCCGCCGGAGAGCCGTCGGGTCTTCGGCGCCAGCAGACCCGCGCCGATGGCCACCTCGGCGACCCCGGACGCATAGGTCAGGGTGCGCGGATCGGCCGGGATCTCCTCGGGGATGATCTCGTCGAACGGTTTGGGGGCGACGAAATGCAGTGTGCCAATGGCGAATAGCATCGCTGCCATGCCCTTGGCAAGCTTGTCGGGGGTGAATCGGGTCGAACTCATGGTCCTCCTGGTCGATAATTGCTCGGCGCGCCAACCGATGGTCAGAACTCGATCTTCAGCGCATCCGACGTCGGATGCGCCTGGCACCCGAGGATGTAACCGTCGGCGATGTCCTCGGGGTCGAGCGCGCCGGTGTTCTCCATCTCGACCGTACCCTCGGTCAGCGTGCACGCGCACGAACCGCACTCGCCCTCCTGGCAGGAATAGGGCGCGTCGAGCCCGGCCGCGAGCATCACGTCGACCAGCGACCGTGACCGGGGCCAGCGCAGATTGTGGGTTTCGCCGTCGAGTTCCACCTCGACGGTCGCCGATTCGGCATCTTCTTCGTCGCTGACCTCGGCGAGTTCGACGTCGGCGAACGGATCGCCGGACAACGAGTTGTACACCTCGGTGTGTACGTTGTGGTGCGGAAAGTTCGCTCCCGCAAGGCCTTTGTGGACCGCGTCCATGAATGGTCCGGGGCCGCAGAGGTATGCGCTGTGATCAGCGTAGGCGCGGAAGGTGGTGGCCAGCACCTGATCGTTCGGCAATCCCTGCAGCGACTCGAGCCAGTGGATGAGGGTGAGCCGATCCGCGTGCGCCGCTTGGAGATCGTGCAGTTCGTCGGCGAAGATCACGTCGTCGACATCCCGGTTGGCGTAGAAGAACGTGATCGGCGCGGTGCCGGCGTGGAGTGCGGCCTTGAGGATCGACATCACCGGGGTGACCCCGGAGCCGGCGGCGATCAGCAGCAGTTTGGTGTCGACGTCCTTCGGCGTGAAGACTCCCGACGGCGGCAGCACTTCGATCTGCGAGCCCGCGGCCAGGTTGTCACACACCCAGTTGGAACCGTAGCCGTCGACGGTCCGTTTGACGGTGACCTTCGGCTTGTCGTCGGTACGCGGTGAGGAGGCCAGCGAATAGCAGCGCGCCACCGAGCCCGTCTGGTCGCTGGGGATACGCAGGGTGAGGAACTGTCCCGGCTTGTAGTCGGTGAAGTGCTCGCGCTGGGTGTCGGGGACGTCGAAGACGACCGAGCGCGCATCGCGCGTCTCGTCGATGACCTCGGCGACCGTCAGGATCACGCTGCGCGAACCGTGCGGCGTCAGTTCGGTCATCTCGCCACCTCTCCACTCGAAACCACTCGAAACTAGAACACGTTCTAGTTCAGCTTAGCCCATGGACTGCCGATCAGGACAGCGCGTCGACTCCGTGCGCCAGCGTACGACTCCCCGCCTCGATGAGCGCCTCGAGATCGGTGGTGGGATCGGCCAGCCACTGCTCATAGGCGGACAGTGCGATGCCCAGGCACATCCACGCGATGGTCTGGGGGAGATGGTCGCGCTCGTCGAGCCCGAGGCGGTGGGCGCAGTACTCGGCGATGACGTGCCGCCAATCGGCGTACATCAGCATCGAATGTGCCTGTAGTGCAGGGACTCCCAACAGGAGGGCCATGCGCCTGCGGTGGCCGTCCACCTCGTCCGACGGCACCTCGTTGAATGAGATGAGCGCCCGGCGCAGAGCCTCGGACATCGGTAACTCGGTGGGGATGTCGGCCAACAGGGTGCGCATGTCGTCGAGGTGTTCGTCGAAGTCGCCCCAGGCAATGGCGTTCTTGGAGGGGTAGTAGCGGAACAGGGTGCGTCGCGCGATGCCGACCGCGTCGGCGACATCATCGACGCTGGTCTCGTCGAAGCCGCGCGAGGTGAAGAGATCGATGGCGACGTTGCTGATCTGCGCACGTGAGGTGAGCGGGCGGCGACCCGCTTGGGTGGCGCGGCCACGCTGCCGTGCCTGATCCGACGACCTCATTCCACCTGTCCGTCCGGCTAGTTTTGGCGTTGGGGTGTTTTTCTGCACCGGGTGCCATTATAGTATTCGGTGATCCACATCACGACAACAAATTGGAGGTTGGATCATGGCCGATCAGGCAGCTACGTCCATGCAGGAGACCGAGCTCGTGGGCGAGTCTCTTGTCGAAGAGGTGTCGATCGACGGGATGTGCGGGGTCTACTGATGTCAGCCCCGACATCGAGTCCGGTTTCCGGTGGCCGCGTGGACGCGGCCACCGGGCCCGGGCCCTCACCCCAGCCAGTCATGTCCGAACAATTCGATACAACGGCCGCATGGATGCTCAATCCCAAAGTGGCGCTGCGCCCGGAGCCCTTCGGCGCGCTCCTGTACCACTTCGGCACCCGTAAGCTCTCGTTCCTCAAGAACCTCACCGTCGTGGGCATCGTGGGATCGTTGACCGATCACGACGAAGCGGAGGGAGCCCTGACGGCAGCCGGTATCGGCGCCGCAGAGCGGCCCCTCTACCTGCAGGCGCTCGGCGCGCTTGCCGACTCGGGAATGATCATCCGGCGTACTGCCGCCTGAACTTCTCCCACCGTCACCCTGCCCACTTCGTTTGCCGACTCGACCAGCCCAAGGAGTCACCGATGACCACGCTCGAAAAGCCGCCCACCGTAACGACTTCGGTTCCGTCCCTACTGACCCCACCGGCCCCCGTGGCCGCGCCGCCCAAGGTGGGGCGGCTGGTCGACCAGTTCGAGAAGGGTCTCGACGCTCCGATCTGCCTCACCTGGGAGCTGACCTACGCGTGCAACCTGGCGTGCGTGCACTGCCTCTCGTCGTCGGGTAAGCGCGATCCGCGTGAGCTCTCGACTGAACAGTGCAAGGCGATCATCGACGAACTGCAGCGTATGCAGGTGTTCTATGTGAACATCGGCGGCGGCGAACCGACGGTGCGACCCGACTTCTGGGAACTCGTCGACTACGCGACGAGTCACCAGGTCGGAGTCAAGTTCTCCACCAACGGATTACGTATCGACAAGAAGGTCGCCGCGCGGTTGGCCGCGTCGGACTACGTCGACGTGCAGATCTCCCTCGACGGCGCGACCGCCGAGGTCAACGACGCCGTCCGCGGTCCCGGCTCCTTCGACATGGCCGTGCGCGCCCTGGAGAATCTGCATGAGGCGGGCTTCAAGGATGCGAAGATCAGTGTGGTCATGACGCGGCAGAACGTCGCGCAGCTCGACGAGTTCAAGGCGCTCGCCGACCGCTACAACGCCACCCTGCGGATCACCCGGCTGCGTCCCTCGGGTCGCGGTGCGGACGTGTGGGATGACCTGCACCCGCTGCCGGAACAGCAGCGCGAGCTCTACAATTGGCTTGTCGCACACGGTGATGGGGTCTTGACCGGTGACTCGTTCTTCCACCTGTCGGCCTTCGGCGGAGTGGACGGCGGTGGCGCGCTTCCGGGTCTGAACCTGTGTGGCGCCGGGCGCGTCGTATGCCTCATCGATCCCGTCGGCGACGTCTACGCCTGCCCCTTCGCCATTCACGAGAATTTCCTCGCCGGCAACATCACGACCGACGGTGGTTTCCAGCAGATCTGGCAGAACTCGGATCTGTTCCTCGAACTACGTGAGCCGCAGAACGCGGGCGCCTGCACGAAGTGCGCCCACTTCGACGCGTGCCGCGGCGGTTGCATGGCCGCGAAATTCTTCACCGGCCTGCCCCTGGCCGGGCCCGATCCGGAGTGCGTGCAGGGCTACGGCGAGGAGTTGCTCGCCGGTGAACGCACCAAACCCTCTGCGAACAAAGATCATTCGCGTGGCACCCCGCTGACGCTGATGACCCGTCCGCCGTCCAAGAGCTGCGACGAGAACCCGCTCGCCGGGTTCACGCCGGTCAAGCTGTAAACCCGCCATCTGGCGAACCGTATGAGATAGGGATGTACGAACAATGAAGAACCCCTGGGCCCGTAACCCCTGGTTCGAGAGCGTTGCCGAGGCGCAGCGACGTTCCAAGAAACGCCTGCCGAAGTCGGTGTACTCCTCGTTGATCGCCGGCACGCAGGCCGGAGTCACGGTGAACGACAACGTGGACGCGTTCAAGGAGATCGAGTTCACGCCGCACGTGATCGGCGCGCAGCCCGACCGGGAGCTGTCGACGACGGTCCTCGGCCAGGAACTGTCGTTCCCGGTGATGATCTCGCCGACCGGTGTGCAGGCCGTCGACCCCGACGGCGAGGTGGCCGTCGCCCGCGCCGCCGCCGCCCGCGGAACCGCAATGGGGTTGTCCAGCTTCGCTTCTCATCCGGTTGAGGAAGTGACCGCGGTCAACGACAAGATCTTCTTCCAGATCTACTGGCTCGGTACCCGCGACGAGATCCTGCACCGCGCGATGCGCGCCAAGGAAGCCGGTGCCAAGGGCCTGATCGTCACCACCGACTGGGTGTTCAACACCGGTCGTGACTGGGGCAGTCCGGAGATCCCGGAGAAGGTCGACTTCGCCGCGTTGTTGCGACTGGCGCCGGAGATCGCGGTCAAGCCGCGGTACGCGCTGGACTGGTTCAAGGACGGCAAGCTCATCATCCCTGATCTCACCGCACCGAACGTGTCGCGCGCGGTGGAAGAACCCGGCCCGACCTTCTTCGGTGCGTACGGCGAATGGATGGGCACCCCGCCGCCCACCTGGGAAGACCTCAAGTGGCTGCGCGAGCAGTGGGGCGACGCGCCGTTCATGGTCAAGGGCGTCACCCGCCTCGACGACGCCAAGCGGGCCGTGGACATCGGTGCGTCGGCGCTGTCGGTGTCCAACCACGGCGGCAACAACCTCGACGGCACACCGGCGACCATTCGCCTGCTCCCGGCGATTGCCGACGCGGTGGGCAACGACATCGAGGTGCTCCTCGACGGTGGCATCCGCCGCGGCAGCGACGTCGCCAAGGCGATCGCCCTCGGCGCGCGTGCGGTGATGATCGGTCGTGCCTATCTGTGGGGTCTCGCCGCCAACGGCCAGACCGGCGTCGAGAACGTCCTCGACCTCCTCCGCATGGGCCTCGACGGCGTTGTGATGGGGTTGGGGCACAAGAGTGTTCACGAGCTGAGCCGGGAAGACCTGATCATCCCGGAAGGCTTCGAAAGGCAGTTCGGCCAGATCTGAGCGCACGCACCTTGCTTTGACGCCCACTCGGCCCCCTTCGGGTCGAGTGGGCGTCGTGCTGGACATGTGAGTTGGTCGGGGTTGCCAAAGTAGAACGTGTTACAGTTTTTCCCATGGGAACGTTTGACGGGTTGGTCGTCTACATCACGGGGATCGCGCGGGGGCAGGGGCGCAACCATGCGCTGCGGTTTGCGGCAGAGGGTGCGTCGATCATCGGCCTCGACATCGCGGGGCCGGTGGCCGAGCACACCACATATCCGGCGGCGACCGCCGACGATCTTGCCGAAACAGTGCGGCTTGTCGAAGAGGCAGGCGGCAAAATCCTGGCCCGCCAAGGCGATACGCGCGACCTTGCGTTTCAGCAGCAGCTGGTAGCCGACGGTGTCGAACAGTTCGGGCGGCTCGACCACGTGGTCGCCAACGCCGGCATCCTCACCTGGGGTGCGACCTGGGAACTGACCGAGGAACAGTTCACGGACGTCGTCGACACCAACCTCGTCGGGACGTGGAAGACGTTGCGCGCCACCATCCCGACGATGATCGAAGCGGGGAACGGTGGGTCGATCACCGTCATCAGCTCGGTCGCCGGACTGAAAGCGATGCCGCTGCAGGCGTCGTACTCCGCGTCGAAGTTCGGACTCCGCGGGCTCACCCAGACCGCGGCGAAAGAGCTGGGGCACTATCGGATTCGGGTCAACAGTGTGCACCCGTACGCGGTCGACACCCCGATGGGCGTCGCCGACACCGAGGCGCACCGCATCTTCGGCATGCCGTGGGTGACCCCACACCTCACGTCGATCCTCAACTACCACCCGGTCGCCGGTCTCGACGAGATCTCCGACGCCGTGCTCTACCTCGCGTCCGACGGAGCCAAAGCGATCACCGCCGCCGAGTTCCAGATCGACATGGGCAATTCGAAGGTCTAGCCTCGGCCCCTGCCTTTGTGCGCCTTCGCGTCAGGTGCCTTTCGTGCGCCCTTGCGTCAGGTGTCTTTCGTGCGCCCTCGTGCCAGGTGTCTTTCGTGCGCCCTTGCGTCAGGTGTCTTTCGTGTTGACAGCGCCCTGAAATTCGTTGACGGCGCCCAGGGTTGGGTGCCCCGGGCGCCGTCGATGTGTTGCTGGGCGCCGTCAACGAATTTCAGGGCGCTGTCAACGTTCGTGCTGGTGACGTTCGGGAGGTCAGGTCCAGACGTCGCTGGCCGGGGTCGCCTCGCGCGCGGGGCCGGTGGGGGTTGCCGGCACCGTGCGGGAGAACCTTGGGGCGACTTGGGCCTGGGTGACGCCGTCGATCTCGACGAGGTTGGAGCGCGCCGACATGTGCGGGTCCGAGGGGGCCTCACCGAAGGTCAGGACCGGGGAGGTGCAGGCGTCGGTGCCGTCGAAGATCTTGGTCCACTCGTCACGGGTACGCGACTTGAAGGTCTCGGTGAAGACCTGCTCGAGCTTGGGCCAGTTGGCGACGTCGTTCTGGCCGGGGAGATCCGCGTCGGCGAGGCCGAGACCCGTCAGCAGTTCGGCATAGAACTGCGGCTCGATGGCGCCGACGGCCATGTACTTGCCGTCGGAGGTCTCGTAGACCTCGTAGTAGGGGGCGCCGGTGTCGAGCATGTTGACGCCGCGCTCATCACTCCACAGTCCGGTGCCGCGGAAGGCCCACATCATCTGGCCGAGCACCGAGGCGCCGTCGACCATCGCGGCGTCGACGACCTGCCCCTTACCGGAGGTCTGGCGCTCCAGCAGTGCGGAGAGCACACCCATCACCAGGAACATCGATCCGCCACCGAAATCGCCTGCGAGATTCAGGGGCGGCACCGGGCGGTCTTCCTTACGGCCGATCGCGTGCAGCATGCCGGTCAGCGAGATGTAGTTGATGTCGTGGCCGGCGCGATCGGCGCGCGGACCTTCCTGCCCCCACCCGGTCATCCGGCCGTACACCAGACCCGGATTCACCGCGGCGAGATCGTCGGGTCCGAGTCCGAGACGCTCCATCACACCGGGACGGAAACCCTCGAGGACGACGTCAGCCTTGCCGACCAGGCGCAGGATCTCCTCGCGGTCGGCCGCATCCTTCAGATTCGCCTCGACGACGCGACGTCCGCGCAGGAGGGCGTCAGCAGGCCGGCCCTCGGCGGGCAGGGAACCCGCACGCTGCACGCGGATGACGTCCGCTCCGAGATCGGCCAACATCATCGCGGCGTGCGGTCCCGGGCCGATGCCGGCGAACTCGATCACGCGGATTGCGCTGAGCGGACCACTCTTTCCGCTGTTCTGAGACGTCATGAAGAACCTCCGGTGCGTCGCCGCCCGCCGTGTCGGGCGTCACGTTGTCCGATCAGCATCGCATAACCGATCGATCGCTCGGACAGGAGGGCTGCTGGCTGGTCGGTCAGGGATCCGATCCCGACCGAAGAAAACCGCGCGAGGCGGTTACCAGTCACCCGATGCGTCGCTAGAGTTGGTCCAATGACACGTCGGGTGGCGCTGGGGCAACTGTGTTGGCCAGAGGTGTCGGATCGTTCGGTGACTCTGCTGGTGCCGCTGGGGGCCACGGAGCAGCACGGTCCGCATCTTCCGCTCGACACCGACAGCCGCATCGCGACAATGGTGGCGACCCGCGCGGCGGATCGTGGTGCTCAGGATGACTCGCCGCTGGTGCTGAGCGCGCCCGGACTCAACTACGGCGCCAGCGGCGAACACGAGGGGTTTCCCGGCACCATCTCCCTCGGCCATGACGCGCTGCATCTGTTGCTGCTGGAATACGGGCGCAGCGCCTGCCGCTGGGCCGACCGCCTGGTCTTCGTCAACGGGCACGGTGGCAACGGTTCGACGCTGGTCTCCGCGGTGCAGCGGTTGCGGTACGAGGGTCGCGACGTCGCCTGGTTCCCCTGCGCGGTGCCCGGTGCCGACGCCCATGCGGGCAATACCGAAACCTCTGTGCTGCTGCACTTCTCGCCCGACGACGTGCGCGGCTCGGCGGTCGAGGCGGGCAACGTGGCGCCGATCGCCACCTTGCTGCCGCAGATGCGCAGTGGTGGGGTGGCGGCGGTGAGTGCCAACGGCGTGCTCGGCGACCCGACCGGTGCCACCGCTGGGCACGGCGCGGCGGTGACCGATGCGCTGGTGGTCGGGCTGTGCGATGCGGTGTCGGCGTGGGCGGTCGACGAAACGGGACGGCTGCGGTGACCGCTGTGGACGACGCCGCGCGGTCGGCCGCCGTGGACACCCGCCTGCCGGACGGCTTCCAGGTGCAGATCGACATGCGGTGCGCGCGACGCCACGATCTGCGCTACCTGGTCGGCGGATCGCCCACCCGGATGTTGCGACTGTCCGACGCGGCGCTCGGCATGACCTCGGCCGATGGTCGAATCGAAGTGTGCGACAACGCAACCCGTACACTGTCTCGTCGTCTGCTGGACGCCGGGATCGCCCATCCGCGTCCGATGTTCGGACCGAAGCCCGACGACGTGACCATCGTCGTGCCGGTGCGGGGCAACCAGGCGGGCGTCGATCGACTGCTCGCGGCGGTGGCCGGTACCTCCCCGGTGATCGTCGTCGACGACGGGTCCCCGGAACCGATCCACGTGACCGGTGACGGTGTGCGGGTCATCCGCTTCGGTCACAACCGCGGACCGTCGGCGGCCCGCAACGCCGGGGCGGCCGCAGCGACCACCGACTTCGTGGCCTTCCTCGATTCCGACGTCGTCCCGTCCGCGGAGTGGCTGACCATGCTGCTCGGGCATTTCTCCGACCCGTCGGTGGGGATCGTCGCACCGCGGATCGTCGGACTGAGCCGCACCCGGCACGGCGTCGGACTGGCCGAACGCTACGAGAACGGCTACTCGTCGCTTGACATGGGGCCGGCCGAATGTGCCGTCGTACCGGGCACACCCACGCCGTATGTGCCGAGCGCGGCAATGGTCGTGCGGCGCTGCGCCTTCGAGGAGTTCGACGAGTCGCTGCGGGTCGCCGAGGACGTCGACCTGTGCTGGCGGACGCACAAGGCGGGGTGGCGAATTCGCTACGACCCGGTCGCCGAGGTGGCCCACGACCATCGCACCGACCTGCGTTCGGTGCTCGATCGTCGCCGGTACTACGGCACTGGCGCCGCACATCTGGCCGACCGGCACGGCGGATTCGCGGCTCCGGTCGTCATGTCGATCCCGATGGTGGCGGCGGTGATCGCACTGCTGACGCGCACCAAGATCGGGTTGGCGATCGCGCTGATCATCGTCGGCCACATCTCCATCCGCTTGCGCGGGCGTCTCGGCGATCTACCCGGCGCATCGGTGGTCGCCACCCAGATGTCCACGCGCGCCGTCGGCTTCGGCATGCTGCAGGCCGGCGGTGCGATCTGCCGGCATTATTGGCCGGTGGCGGCGGTCCTCGCGGTGGTATCCGGCCGATTCCGCAACCTCGCGATCGAGATCGCGGTGGCCGAGGGGGTGGTCGCCTGGGTGCGGACGGTCCTCGCCGACCCGTCGACGGCACCGGCAATGGGGCCGTTGACCTTTACCGCCCTGCGACGACTCGACGACCTCGCCTACGGGGCCGGACTCTGGCAGGGGGCGTTCACCCAACGTGATTTCGGTGCGTTGCGGCCGGTGTTCACCAAATAGCCTCGTGCGCACCGGATGACGACGCCGACCAGACCGTTGCCGACGACTGCGGATGTGGTGATCGTCGGCGCCGGCAGCGCCGGGTGCGTGCTCGCCGAACGACTTTCGCGGGACCCGGCGCGTTCGGTGCTGCTGTGCGAACGCGGACCGGCACGGTGGCCCACCGAGCAGACCCGTGATCTGCGGCGGCTGCCCATCGCCGAGGGGGCCGATCACGCGGTCACGTACGCGGAGGACTCGGGCCTCGCGGTGATCCGGGGACGCGGCTTCGGCGGGTCGTCGGTGGTCAATGGTGGCTATTTCCTGCGGTGGCACGCCGATGATTTCGCCCGCTGGCCGACCGGCTGGGGACTCACCGACATCGAGCGATGCTATGACGAACTCGACGACACCATGTCGGTGTCGGTCTTCGCCGACGACGAACTGACCGAGGTGGGCCGCCGCTTCGAAACCCATTGGGCCACGCGACTCGGCGCCCGACCGCTCGCCGACCGGTGGCCGGTCGTCGGCGTGAACCGGGTGCGGTCCAACCGGATCGGTGCGCTGCGGATGACGGCAGGTGAAGCCTATCTGCGGCCGGCGCTGACGCGACCGAATCTGACGGTGTGCGCCGACGTCGATGTCGACGCGGTGGCGGGTACCGGACGCGACGTCACCGGCGTGGTGGTGGGGCAACACACCGTCACGGCCGGCGAGGTCATCCTCTGCGCGGGCACGCTGGGCACCGCGGCGATCTTGCTGCGCTCGGACCTCGATTCCGTTGCGCCGGAGGGTTCGCTCGGTCTAGGCGAGCACCGGGAGATCCTGGTGCACTATCGGAGCCTGGCCACCGACCCGCACCCGCCGGTGCCGCTGCTGCAGACGGTCGTACACACCCCCGATGACCTGGAAATCCGGTGCTACAGCGCGGACATGGCCGACTACATCGACGGCGTGCCACCGCTGGGGCCGGCGATCGGCGTCACCTCGATGCGCCCCGGCGCGCCCGGGACACTGCGCCTGGCCGGCCGCGACCTCGTCGTCGACCTCGGCGACGGTGACTCCGAGGAGACACCGCGGATCGACGCCGGGGTGGCGGACGTCGTCGAGATGCTGCGCGCACCGGTGTTCGGTGACCTCGCCGACGCCGATTCGGTTGCGGTGGATCAGGTTCTGCGCAACGCGCAACATGCGTGGGGGACCATGCCGATGGGGGAGCGCACCGACTGGCTCGGCGGCGTCTACGGCCTGCGTGGGCTGCGTATCGTCGACGGATCGATCCTGCCGACCGCCGGTCGCAGCGGCCCCCACGCCACCACGATGATGGTTGCGTGCCGGATCGGCGATGCGCTCGTATCGTGAAGCCATGGCAGCGACTCTGAACGATCCCGCGATCCGCGAATTCCTGAGCAGTGGCACCAAAACCGGGCACCTCGGCTACCTGGCCACCGACGGCCGCCCGCTGTCGGTCCCGATCTGGTTCGTCCTCGACGGCGACCGCATCGCCTTCAACACCGGCGCCGACACCGCCAAAGCCCGGGCCATCGCCCGCGATCCGCGGGTCGTGCTCAGCGTCGATCTTCCCGAGCCGCCGTACGCGTTCGTCCAGATCCAGGGGCGTGCGGTGACCGGTGACGACCTCGACGAGGTGAAACGGGTGGCGACGCTGTGCGGTGGTCGTTACATGGGCGCCGAGCGCGCCGAGGAGTTCGGTGCCCGCAACGGGGTGCCGGGCGAACTCGCGGTGTGGATCGAACCGATCAAGGTCATCGCCGCGCTGGACATGACCGCCTGAGTCAGATCAGCGTCGACCAGTAGTCCCAGAACTCGACGCCGATCGCGACGATCACCACCGCATA
Source organism: Gordonia sp. CPCC 205515 (assembly GCF_048537925.1). Taxonomy (NCBI): domain Bacteria; kingdom Bacillati; phylum Actinomycetota; class Actinomycetes; order Mycobacteriales; family Gordoniaceae; genus Gordonia; species Gordonia sp. CPCC 205515. The sequence continues at coordinate 461,280 of NZ_JBCLVJ010000010.1, forward strand.
CCAGACCGGCAGCAGCACCCACAGCCACGACCGGATCTCGCGGCCGCGGTGGGTGTCCGGGAGCACCCGGTTGATGGACAGGATGAGGATCGGCGCGGTGACCGTCCAGACGACCATGCAGTACGGGCACAGTGCGTGGATGCGGTAGACCGACTGGAATGCCAGCCAGTTGATCATCACGAATCCGGCTGCGGTGCACAGCGCTTGGCCGAGCCAGTACCACCGGGGCAGATAGACGCGGGCCATGGCGAGGACGCCGGTGACCACGATGACCGAGAATGCCGCGATGCCGATCAGCGGATTGGGGAAGCCGAAGATGGCCGCCTGCTTGGTCACCATCACCGAGCCGCAGGAGATGATCGGATTGATGCTGCAACTCGGTGTGTAGCCCGGATCGGTCAGTAGATGGAACCGCTCGACGGTGAGGGTGGCCGACGCGATCAGCCCGATCGCACCCAGGATCAGGACGGCGAGACCGGTCGCCGGCGAGACCAGGACCCGCGCGAGGAGGCCGCCCTCGTCGCGGCCGGCGTCGTCGGGGTCGGTCGGCGAACCCTCGGCCGGTGTCGGTTCGAGGAGATCCCCTGTGGTGGAGTCGGTCATCGCGTGTCCTACTTGTTCGCTGCCTCGTTGACCGCAGCGACGAGGGCGTCGGGTGTGGTCAGTTCGTACTTCTGGCCGTTGATCTTCACCGTCGGGGTGGAGTCGACACCGGAATCCATTGCCTGCTGGGTGGCTTCCTTCACGAAGCCGCTGAACTGGTTGTCGGAGATGCAGTTCGAGAGGTTCGGAGCGCCCGATTGCTGAGCGATGTCATTGAGCTTGTCGTCGGTGAGACCGGCGCTGCCCTCGGCGGGCTGCTGAGCGTAGAGGTTGTTGTGGAACTTCAGCCAGGTGTCGAAGTTGCCGTCTCCGGCGGTGGCCTGCGCGACGCACGCCGACGCGTTGGCCGAGCGCGATGAGTAGTTGGTCGTCGACATCTTGTCCAGGAACGCGATCGGCTGATAGTCGACGGCGACCTTCGGATTGGCCCGGATCTGGGCGAGTGCGTCGGCGAACTGTGTTTCGAACGCCTTGCACGCCGGGCACTGGAAGTCCTCGACGATGTTCACGGTCACCGGCGGAGTGGTGCCCTTGGGTGCCGCGGTGATCCGGTAGGCGTTGTTGGTCGCCACCGTCACGGTGTCACCAGAGACGTCGGTCGACTTGTGCGAGGTGGCCAGCCAGACGCCGAGGCCGGCGACGATCGCGACCAGCACGACCGCGGCGCCGATCTTCATCCAGAACGAACGACGCTTCTCCGCCTGACGCGGGTCGACGATCGGCTTGCGGCTTTTCTCGGCCACGGGGTTTCCTCACATCTCTCGACGGTGCTCTCCTGGCGTGCGCCCGAGGCGCCCGCCGACGCAGTACAGGGTACTGGCCTCGGCTGAAAGAAGCGTAAACATGGGATGTTAGGGTGTTTGGCATGCCTGACCTGATCACCCCTCCGCCGCGCACCAGTGAACTCGTGGTCAACCGGATGCAGGAGCTCATCCGCAGTGATGAGTGGCCGGTGGGCTCCCGGATCCCGGCCGAGCCCGACCTGGTCAAGCAATTCGGTGTGGGCCGCAACACCATTCGTGAAGCGGTCCGCGCCCTCGAACACGCGGGCATGCTGGCGCCCCGCCGCGGCGACGGTACCTACGTCCGCAGCCGCAGTCTTCTCGCCGCCGCGATGGTGCGGTCCGCACCCCGCTCCGACCGCCAGGATCTCCTCGAAGTGCGGCGCGGACTCGAGACCGAGGCGGTGGCCGCAGCAGCCCTGCGGGCCACGCCGGATCAGGTCGCCGAACTCCGGGGGCTGCTCGATGCCGCCGAGACGGCGCTCGCGGCCGGTGACCTCGATGCCTACACGGCCGCGGACATCGCGTTCCACAGCGCGCTGGTCGGCACGTCGGGAAATGAGCTGCTCATCGAGCTCTACGGCAGTGTCGTCGAGGTGATGCACCGGATGTTCACCGAAATACTCCGGCCGATCGTCGCCGACGGGGCACATCCCGCCGGGCATGGCGAGGTGGTGGAGGCCATCGCGGCCGGTGATGCGGCGGCGGCACGCGCCGCGGTGGCGTCGTACCTCGAGCACGTCCCGGGGGTGGTGGCATGAGTTCGCGATCATCGGCCGACCAGACCTCAGTCGACCAGAACTCGGCCGCCGCGGTGGACGCACCGCGCGGGGAGAGATCACAGACGCCGCAGGGGGCGGCCGCGGTGATCGCCGCGATCGGCATCATGCTGGTCGCCGCGAACCTGCGCCCGCCGGTGGTGTCGGTCGCACCGCTGATCGACGACATCACCGCCGACCTCGGATTCAGCAGTGCGGTCGCGGGTTTGCTCACCACGCTGCCGGTGCTGTGTTTTGGTCTCAGTGCGCCGTTCGCGCCGCGGCTGGCCGCTAGGTTCGGCATCGAACGCACCGTCTTCGTGTCGATGATCGTGCTGATCGCCGGAATGGTGCTGCGGTTCGTGCCCAATAGCGTTGCGCTGTTTGCGGGTTCGGCGGTGGTCGGAGCGGCGATCGGCGTGTGCAATGTGGTGTTGCCGTCGTTGATCAAACGGGACTTCGCCCATCGCTCCGGTCTGATGACCGGGTTGTATTCGATGACCCTGTCCGGGGGTGCGGCGATCGCCGCCGGGTTAACCGTGCCGATCGACCGCGCCGTCGGCGGAAATTGGCGTCTCACACTGATGAGTTGGTCGATGCTGGCGCTCGTCGCGGTGGTCGTGTGGATACCGCAACTACGACGAGTGCATCGAGTGGCCGTGTCGCACGCGCCACCATCGTTGCGACGCAATCGGATTGCGTGGGCGATCACGGTGTTCATGGGCACCCAGTCGCTGATCTTCTACACCTTCAGCGCGTGGCTGCCGACCTATCTGGTCGAGCTGGGCCGCTCCGACGCGCAGGCCGGCGCGATCCTCGCGATCGGTCAAGTCGTCGCGCTCACTGCGTCTTTGGTGATCCCGATCATCGCCGCGCGCTACGCCGACCAGCGACTCATCACCCTGATCGTGCTGGCGATCTGCGCCGCCGGCTTCATCGGACTCGTCTGCACCAACAGCCTCGTCACACTGTGGGCGATCATGATCATGATCGGCCCGGGTGCCTCGATCAGCCTGGCGCTGCTGTTCATGGTGCTGCGGAGCCCGTCGACCGCGGTGACCAGTCAGGTCTCCGGCATGGCCCAGTCGATCGGCTATATCGTTGCGGCACTGGGGCCGATCGTCATCGGCGCGCTGCACGACGCCACCGACTCCTGGAAGCTCGCGATGGGTGTGCTGGGGCTGGTGGTAATTCCGCAGGCATTGTCGACGCTTCTCGCGGCGAAGGACGTCAAGATCCGACTGTAGGCAGTGTGCGGACGCACTGTGACTGCCCACCGCCCGGCGCTATGAAGTTCGCACAGATCGTGCGCGGTACCGATTTTCGTCGGTGCGTGGAAATGTGCTGCGCTGACTGCCCTCTCACTCGGGCGGTCCGTGCTGGGAACCTGATACGCACCATAACCGACGCCACCGACAGTTCTGGCCATGCGTTCACCCGGCGGAGGTGGCCAATCTTGTCGGAGGCCCGCGATATGCTGGGGGTTTCCACTCGATTGAATGATCCAAAATTGTTGATGCCCAACCAAATTGGACGTTGCCAAACCCTTGACTCGAACGTGTGTGCGAGTACAGTGGAGGCATGCCCGAACCAGTCGCCACCCCCACCGCCCCGCCGAACACCACCACCGCAGTCAGCGCGCTGCTGTCCGCGGTCTATGACCTCGACCTCGGCCGGATCACCTCCGGCCGGGAGGCCTTCGAGACCACGAAGGTGATGATCACTGCGGTCAGCGCCCTGAGCTACCAGCTGGCGGTGTGCGCGGCCCACATGGACCGGCTGGGCGTGGCCAAGCAGCGGGACAACGGCAAAACCAAAGCCTTGTTGATCACGATGGGGTTGGCGCCGTCGGTGGCCGAGCGGACCCTGCGGATCGGGTTGGGTATGCCGCGGATGCAGCTGTTGGCGGGGTATGCCGAGGACGGTGTCCTTCCGGCCGAGCATCTCGACGCGATTGTTTCCGGGGTGGCTCACGTGGCACGGCGGGCGTTGGACGGGTTGTGCGACGAGGAACGTCGCGAGGTGGAGGTGGAGTTGATCGCGCAAGCGATGTCGGGGGCGACACCGAAACAGATCAGCACCAAGGCTCGCGAACTGGGTAACACCTTCGCCGCCGAGACCGGTGGCTTGCCGGCGGCCGAGGACCGCAGTATCAACGAGTTCACCGTCTCCGAAACCTCCGACGGTCGGATCGCAGTGCGCGGGGATCTCGACATCGTCACCGGCACCAGGCTGCAGACCGCGATCGAATCGCTGGTCGACCCTCGACCACAACCCGACGGCTCGAAAGATGCTCGTACCCCAGGGCAGCAGCGCGCCGATGCGCTCAACCTGGTTCTCGAGGCGGCCGCGAGTAACCCGACCCCGTTCGTCGCCGCCCCGCACACCGATCTGAACGTGACGGTCTCGGCCAACACTGCCGCGCCGGCCACCCTGCAATGGACCTCCGCGCTGACCCAGGCGACCGCTGAACTGCTGGCCTGCGACAGCAAAGTCACCGAAATCGTTCTTGACGGAGAAGGTGTACCGCTGCACATGGGTGTGAAGAAACGGCGGTTTCCGCACCACCTCCGCAAGGCGATCCTGATCCGCGACACCTGTTGCGTCAAGTGTGGGGCACCGGCCTGGATGGGTGAGTGTCACCATATCGCCTACTGGAGTCATGGTGGCCCAACAGATTTGGACAACGGGTGCCTGTTGTGCGCCTCGTGTCATGCCCAGATCCACGCCTCGGATTGGGAGATCGTCATGGGCGTCGACCGGCATCCATGGCTAATCCCACCGGCCACGGTCGATCCCGCGCGAATACCGTTGCCCGCCTACAACAGGCGCACCATGACGCTCGACGATCGGGTCGCCGCGTGATGGTGTCGATACGCCCCTCCTTCGTCGGGGCTATTCACCCAGCGGTGGGCAGAAGTCCACCGTGACGAAAGGTTTCGACACGCCCCTCGCCCAGCGGCTCGGGACGGCTCAACCAGCGTATGGCGCAGCACATTTCCGCGCACCCGACGACTCGGGATCGCGCACGATCTTTGACAACTCCATAGTGAACCCTCGCGGGCCCTGCCCGCGCAGCGGTGGTCACTGGCCGAAATCACCCAAGAGTCCGGTGTACGGCTTGGGTGGCGGTGGGGCGAACTCGCCCGACGCGGTGCCGGTGCGTAATCCCATGGCGGCCATGGCGGTCAGCATGCCGACGCCGGCGGCGACGCCGTCGATCACCGGGGCGCCGATCGCTTCGCTGATCCGCTCGGGCAGGTCGGCCATGCCGGCACATCCGAGGACGATCGCGTCGGAGCCGTCGGCGAGGAGTGCTTCGCGGCAGGCTTTTTCGAGGATCTCGGCGGTGGCCGGGTTGGACTCGAGCTCGAGGACCGGGATGTCGCAGGCGTGCAGGCCGCGGCAGCTTCGAGTGAAGCCGTAGTGGTCGACGAGATCGGCTGCGCGCCCGATGGTTCGGGACAAGGTGGTGACGACGGAGAACCCGCGGCCCAGCGGCGCGGCGATATGCATGGCGGCCTCGGCGATGCCCAGCACCGGTGCGTCGGCGAGCTCGCGGGCGGCGTCGAGGCCGGGGTCGCCGAAGCAGGCCAGCAGATAGCCGTCGCAGCCGGGATTGTCGGCGATGGCCCGCAGCACGCCGGGTACGGCGAGGGCCTCGTCGTAGTGACTCTCGATCGAGGCCGGGCCCATCGGCGAAGTGACGGCGACGATGTCGGCGTCCGGGCGGACGACGGCCCGCGCCGCGACGGCGATGACGTCGGTCATCGCCGTCGCGGTGTTGGGATTGATGATGCAGATCCGCATGGTGATTAGAGCGCCGTCTCCTCGAGCGTGCCGTCCTTGGCGGTCGGCAGTACCGCCGGCTCCTCGCCGGTGGCGTAGATGAAGCTCTTCGGCGCGTATCGCATGCCCAGCCAATAGAGCACGCCACCGGCGGCCGCGCCCATGAACCAGGTGAAACTGGCCTGATACGCGGTGCCCCAGATGACGAAGCTGATCGGCAGGATCGACGCGACGATCACCGTGATGACCGCGACCGGATTCCAGCCGTTGCGGTAGGCGTAGCTCTTACCGGCGTCCATGCTGAACAGGTCGTCGACCTCGATCTTCTGCTTCTTGTTCAGATAGAAGTCGGCGATCAGGATGCCGAACAGCGGGCCGATCACCGCGCCGAGCGTGTCCATCGTGTAGTGGATCGCGGTGGGGTTGTTGAACAGATTCCACGGCGTGATGAGGACCGATCCGACAGCGGCGATCATGCCGCCGGTGCGCCAAGAGATCTTGGTGGGGGCCACATTCGAGAAGTCGAAGGCGGGGGAGACGAAGTTCGCCACGATGTTGATGCCGATGGTGGCGATGGCGAAGGTGAGCACACCGAGCACCGCAGCGGTGGTGTTGTCGATCTTGTCGACGATGTGCACTGGATCGGTGATGATCTTGCCGTCCTCGTCGTGCCCGATCACGGTGGCGCCGGCGGACACGGTGCACACCACGAGCAGCGAGAAGAACAGGAAGTTCACCGGCAGGCCCCAGAAGTTACCCCTCTTGACCTCATGAAAACTCTTGCCGTAGCGGGAGAAATCGCCGAAGTTGAGCATCGGGCCGGAGAAGTACGAGACCACCAGCGCGGTGGCGCTGATCATCTGGGTGATCGACGACCATCCGGACAGGCCGGGACCTTCGGACAGATCGAAGCTGACATTGCTCCAGCCGGCCTTCACGATCAGGTAGGCGGCCAGCGCGATCATCACGACATAGACTGCGGGACCACAGAAGTCGATGAACTTGCGGATGGTGTCCATGCCATTCCAGAACACGAACGCCTGCAGCACCCACATGAGGATGAAGCCGGCCCAGCCGAGGACGCTCAGGCCGAGGAAACCGTGCTGATCCACATCACCCCAGGGTTCGAGGCCGGGCCAGAACTTGAGGGCGAGGAGGCCGAACGCGACCGACGCCAGGTAGGTCTGGATGCCGTACCAGACCACTGCGATGCACCCGCGGATGATGGCCGGGATGTTGGCGCCCTTGACGCCGAAGGCAACTCGCGTGGTCACCGGATACGGCACGCCCGCCAGCTGCGACGGCTTGGCGACGAGGTTACACAGGACGTACACAATGATGATGCCCACGATCAGCGCGACCAGCACCTGCCAGGCGGCGATCCCGAGGGCGAACAGACTGCCCGCGAAGACATAGCCGCCGACGCTGTGCACGTCGGACATCCAGAACGCAAAGATGTTGTACCAGGTCCACTTCTGCTCTTTGAGTGGCGCGAGGTCGGAGTTGGTGAGCTGCTGGTGGTAGTCCAGCTTGATGACGCTTTCCCCGGCGGCGCTGTGATGCGTCTCGACGGCCGCGTCGGCGGATGCGGACATGGTGATCTCCCGGTCGGTCGTGGGTGACGAGCTCGTCAGCGCGCGCGACGTCGGGAACGCTGATGGGACAAACGTAGAAACGGTTTGTTACCCCACGATGAACAGGCAGATATATCTTCCGGGAGGTTGTGCCGGGATTCGACCAGCGTCGAGATCGAGCCGCAAAGCGCGGAGTGATCAACCGGCGGAGGGGTGGGCGTCGAGCCAGGCGCGGACGGCCGGGTCGGCGGAGGTCACCACGCCCATCTCCTCGCCGCCGTCACAGGTGCGGAGCGAGACCGTCACCGAATCGCGGCGACGCGCGATGACCTCCACCAGTCCGCCGGAGTCGTGCCAGCGGACGATGGTGGCCAACGCGTCGTCGTCGGACATCGGGTCGCTCAGACCACACCCAACGCGAGCATCGCGTCGGCGACCTGGGTGAAGGCCGAGATGTTCGCGCCGACAACGTAATTCCCCGGCATGCCGTACTCGTCGGCGGTGCTCAGGCAGCTGTCGTGGATGCCGCGCATGATGTCGGCGAGACGCTGCTCGGTGTAGTCGAAGCTCCACGAGTCGCGGGAGGCGTTCTGCTGCATCTCCAGCGCGCTGGTCGCCACGCCGCCCGCGTTGGCGGCCTTGCCGGGGGCGAAGCCGACCGACGCCTCGTTCAGCGCCCGGACGGCGTCGGGGGTGGTGGGCATGTTCGCGCCCTCGGCGACAATGCGGCAGCCATTGCGGATCAGCATCTCCGCGTCGGCGGCGTTCAGTTCGTTCTGGGTGGCCGACGGGATGGCGATGTCGGTGGGGACGCTCCAGATGGACCCGGATTCGACGAATTGCGTGCCGGAGCCACGCCGGGTCACGTAGTCGGCGATACGACCGCGCTCGACGAGCTTGATCTCTTTCATCAGCTCGAGGTCGATGCCGTTCTCGTCGACGACGAAGCCGCTGGAATCCGAGCAGGCGACGACGTGTCCGCCGAGCTGCTGCACCTTCTCGATCGCGAACAGCGCCACGTTGCCCGAGCCGGACACGACGACGCGTTTGCCGTCGAGGGTCTGACCGCCGGCGGCGAGCATCTCGCGGACGAAGAAGACGGTGCCGTACCCGGTCGCCTCGGTGCGCACCTGCGAACCGCCCCAACTCAGCCCCTTACCGGTGAGGACGCCGGATTCGTACCGGTTGGTGATGCGTTTGTACTGGCCGAACAGATAGCCGATCTCGCGGCCGCCGACGCCGATGTCGCCGGCCGGGATGTCGGTGTGCTCGCCGATGTGGCGATAGAGCTCGGTCATGAACGACTGGCAGAACCGCATGATCTCGGCGTCGGAGCGGCCCTTGGGATCGAAGTCGGCGCCGCCCTTGCCGCCGCCGATGGGGAGGCCGGTGAGGGCGTTCTTGAAGATCTGCTCGAAGCCGAGGAACTTGATGACGCCCAGGTAGACCGACGGGTGGAACCGCAGACCACCCTTGTAGGGGCCCAATGCGGAGTTGAACTCGACGCGGAAACCACGGTTGATCTGGACGTCACCGGCGTCGTCGACCCACGGCACCCGGAAGATGATCTGACGCTCGGGCTCGCAGAGGCGGGTGAGGATGCCGGCGTCGGCGTAATGCGGATGCTTGGCCAGGACCGGCCCCAGGGTGTCGAAGACCTCGTGCACTGCCTGGTGGAACTCGGCTTCCCCCGGATTGCGCGCCACGACCTGGGTGAACAGATCCTGGACCGATTCGTCGAGCGTTGTCACCGTCACGGGTGCTCCTATCGGTCATATCAGACGAAAAGACACCCCGCAGCCTATCGAGTGACAGTTTCTCTCCCGAGGCGCCCCCATTGGGGGAGCGTCAGTCGTGGCGTACGTCGAGGTCGGCGGCCGCTTCGATGATCGCGCTCTCGAGGCGCTGGTGATGGATTCGCGCGACGTCGAGGACGGCGGCCGGATCCCGAGCCGTGAAGCCGTCGAGCAGGGCGGCGTGGTCGTCGTTGAGGGCTTGCTGCACCTGCGTGCCGACCGCGCGCATCACCTGGAAGGGTTCGGTGAGATTCCAGGTGGAGTCGAACATGTGCAGCAGCCGCGGCATTGCGCATGGGGTGGTCAGCTCGCGGTGGAAGCTGCGGGAGATGTCGTGAAAGGCCTTGCGGTCGTTGTACTTCACTGCGGTGACCAGGTCGTGGTGGTGGCCGCGCGCCCGGGTGATCGCGGCGTCGTCGATGAGGTCGATGGCCCGCGCGAGCGCCGCCTGCTCGAGGGTGCCGCGGACGAAGTAGATCTCCCGCAACTCCTCGGTGGAGAGCTGGCTGACCCGATACCCGGCGTTGGGCTGATGGACGACGAGTCCCTCTCCGACAAGGGTTTTCAGGGCTTCGCGGACCGGGATCGGTGACACGGCAAAGGCGTCGGCGACCTCGCCGGGCGGGATCTGCGCGCCCGGCGGGGCACCGCCGGACAGGATGAGCCGTCGTAACTCCTCGAGCACGTTGGCATGTGTGCTGTCCGAGCGGGTCTCGACCAGCTGCGCGATCAGCCGGTCGGTCATCCGGGACCTCATCGGGGAGTCACCGGTTTGGTCGGGTGGTCGCGGATCCAGCCGGCGACCGCCTCGGTGAGTCGCTGCTGGTTGTGCCGCTTGACGATCTCGTGGCCCTCGTCACTGAACATCAACAACTGCGCGTTCGCGCCGAGTGCCCGGAGTTCGTCGACCATCTGCTGCGATTCGCTGACCGGCACATTGGTGTCGTGGGCGCCGTGCACCACCAGCAGCGGTGCGCGCACCTCGCCGATGCGGTGGATCGGCGACAGGTCGGCGAGCAGTTCGCGGTCGGATTCCGGGTGCCCGTATTTGGTGTAGGCGGCCACCGCGATCCACGGTTCGGTGTTGCGGAAGAACGACTCCAGGTCACTCATCCCGCAGATCGCGATGCCCGCGGCGAACAGGTCGGGATGAAAGGTCAAGCACGCCAACGTGAGATAGCCGCCGTAGGAACGGCCGGACACGTACAGCGCGTTCGGATCGGCAATACCCTTGGCGCACAGGTAATCCGCACAGTCGGCGGCGTCGTCGATCCCGGCGTAGCGGCCGTATCGGTCGTCGGCGTGGGAGAACAGTCGGCCATATCCCGACGAACCGCGCACATTCGGTGCGAACACGGTGATCCCGGCGGCGACGAGGGGGCCGAACAGGAAATGATAGTCGGGCCGGGTCTGCGCCTCGGGGCCACCGTGGAAGTAGAGCAGCGCGGGACCGGGCGCCTGACCCGCGTCGGTGGCGCCACGAAACAGCCAGCCGGACAACGGCATTCCATCGCGTGCGGAGAACTCCACCAGTTCGGGACAGAGTGCACTCGACGGACCGGCACCGGTGACGACGTCGTCGCGGACGGCGGTGACCTCGCCGGTCAAGGTGTTGACCAGGTGGACCAGCGGGGAGTGCTGTGGACTCGACACCGTGAGTGCGATGAGCGTGCCTGCGGTGCTGATCGACAGATCCGATGCGACATCGCCGGGCAGCGGGATCGGCTCGTGCAGTGTCTGGTCGGGCAGGGTGAGGATCTGTAATTCGCTGCGGCCGTCGATGTTCCAGAGCATGGCGACGGTGGACTGATCGTGGCTGACCGCGAATGAGTCGAGGCCGGCGCCCGCCCGTTGGGCAAGCACCCGGAACCGCACGCCGTGGCGCCCGACCTCGACGCCGAGCAGGCGCGGATACTTGGCGTCGAAGTCGCTGGCGACGATCGCCTGCACGCTGTCCAGATCGCGGTCGGAATCCTGTGGGGGAGAAACGAACACCACCGAGGGGTGGTCAAATCCCTGATCGAGGATGTACCCCTGGTCGGTCACCGCGCCTGGATCGTTGGGCAGCAGCGGGGTCATGGTGACCTCGTCGGACGCTTCGTCGGCGCCGGGAGCGTAGCGCGCGGGCCGGGTGTCGGCTGTCAGTCGGCGACGCAGCAGCAGCATGTCGCGGTAGCCGCGCGGCCCGACGCGGACCAGGGTGGCGCCCTTCCACGAGTCGATGAGTTCCCCGCCGACGCGGACGTCGAGTGTCTGGGTGGTGCCGGTACCGGGATGTACGCGCAGCGAGTGCGCGGTGCCGTCGATGTCGGTGGCGACGATGAGCACCCAGTCGGTGTCCCAACCGACGAGGGAGACGGTGCCGAAGGAGCGTCCGTCGGGGCGGGTTGCGGCGATCCGGTGCATGGTGTCGTCGTCGGGATCGGTGGTGACCACCCATACCTGGTGGTGTTCACCGCCGCTCGGCGCGATCTCGACCGCGAGCCAGCGGCTGTCGGTGGAGTGCACCACTTTTCGCACCGGACCGGTGGACCGGATGTGCACCCAGCGCAGGTCGCCGACGCCGTCGCGGGACAGCGAGCGTTGTGCCGCACGGGGATACCCGGTGCCGTCATCGACGATGTAGGCGAACGCGGACCCGTCGGGCGACACCGACGGGCCGTAGGTGTGCCAACCGCGGTCGTCGAAGTCGACGTCGTGGGTGGGAATGGCGGGATGCGGATTCACGCCGGAACCGATGGCGGAGGGGTTGTCGATACTCATCGGGCGCGCAACGTTTCCATGCTCTGCAGCCACATCTCGAGCAAGGCAAGTTGCCAGAGTTCGTTGCTGCCCAACGTTGTTCGGGTGCCGTTCGGGTTGGCGAGCAGCGTGTCGAGCGCCTCCGGGCGGTACAGGCCGCGGTCGAGGGCGGACTGTGAACGCAGCGCGTCGGTGACCAGGTCGAGGACACCGCCTTCGAGATGGCGGATGCCGGGGACCGGGAAGTAGCCCTTGGTACGGTCGATGACTGCGGCCGGCAGCAGCGAGCGGCTGGCTTCCTTGAGGACGCCCTTGCCGCCGTGTGCGAGTTTGAGATTCGGTGGGCAGGTCGCCGCGAGTTCCACGAACTCGTGGTCGAGGAACGGCACCCGCGCCTCGAGCCCCCAGGCCATCGTCATGGTGTCGACCCGTTTGACGGGGTCGTCGACGAGCATGATGGTGGTGTCGAGACGCAGGGCGGCGTCGACGGCGGTGTGTGCGCCGGGTGCTGCCTGGTGTGCCTTGACGAACTCCCAACTCGGGTCGTAGTCGTCGGCGAGTTGATAAGCGGGGGAGAGGAACTGGCTGATCGCCGCGTGCGGTCGATCGAAGAACACCTTTGCGTAGGCGGGGGTGGTCTGGTCTCGCGGCACGTCGGCCAGCGGCGGATACCAGCTGTACCCGCCGAGGATCTCGTCGGCGCCCTGCCCGGACTGCACCACCTTGATCGACTTGCTGACCTCCTCGGACAGCAGATAGAAGGCGACGCAGTCGTGGCTGATCATTGGTTCGCCCATCGCGGCGACCGCGTCGGGGACTGCGGGCAGCAGGCGTTCGGTGCCGATGTGGATCTTGTGGTGATCGGTGGCGAAGGTGTCGGCGATGACGTCGGAATATGCGTACTCGTCGCCGGATTCGCCTCCCGCGGAGTCGAATCCGATGCTGAAGGTGGCCAGATCGGTCTGTCCCTGCTCGGCGAGCAGCGCGACGACCAGCGACGAGTCGATGCCGCCGGACAGCAGCACCCCGACGGGCACGTCGGCGACCATGCGCCGGCGTACCGCCGTGCGCAGCGAGTCGACGAGTTCGTGCTGCCAGCGTTTCTCGTCCCAATCGGCGCGATCCGGATGCGGCGCGAAAGTTGGCTCCCAATACCGTTTTTCGGTGCGCCGGCCGTCCGGGGTGATGGTGGCGACGGTGGCCGGTGGCAGCTTGCGGATGCCGTTGTAGATGGTGTGCGGCGCGGGCACCACGGCGTGGAAGCTGAAGTAGTGATGCAGGGCGATCTGGTCGATACTGGTGTCGATGTCGCCGGCGCGCAGCAGGGCCTGCGGCGACGACGCAAACCGCAGGCGGCCCGGTTTCTCGGCGAGGTAGAGCGGTTTGATGCCGAGGCGGTCGCGGGCCAGGGTCACCACCTGAGTGTCGGTGTTGACGACGGCGAAGGCGAACATGCCCAGGAAATGGTCGACGCAGGCGGCGCCCCAATGGTGGAAGGCCTTGAGGATGACTTCGCTGTCGGCGTGGGAGAAGAATCGGTAGCCCGCCGCCTGCAGTTCGGCCCGCAGTTCCTGATGGTTGTAGATGCAGCCGTTGAACACCAGTGCCAGCCCGAGGTCCGGGTCGATCATCGGCTGCGCGCCCCGTTCGGACAGGTCGATGATCTTGAGACGCCGATGGCCCAGCGCCACGCCGCCTTTGGCGAAGATGCCGGAACCGTCGGGACCGCGCCGGGTCATCTCGCACGTCATGGTGTCGACGGCGGCGACGTCGGGAGCCGTTCCGTCGAATCGGATCTCGCCACAGATGCCACACATGTCAGTTCCTGCCCTCCGCGGTGCCGCCGGGGATCTGCGCAACGCCCTGGAGTCCAGGGGTTCCTTGGATCCACGTGTCCTTGCCGCCGCCCCCGCGCGACGAGTTCACGATGAGGCTACCGGCCGGCGCCACCCGGGTGAGTGCCGCCGGCGCGACATGCGCCTCGATCTCGCGGTCGGTGTCGCGGAGATGGACGAAGGCACGCAGGTCGACGTGGTGGGCGTAGAAGCCGTTGCCGTCGAAGGTGGGATGGGTGGACAGTGCGACAACCTCCTGTGCGATGAAGCGTTCCGGCTGCGTGAGCAGATCCTTCCGTCGAGCCGCGAGTTGTTCCTCGGTGCATTCGGGTCCGATGGTGATTCCGGAACCGCCCAGACCGTCAATGGGTTTCACGACGAGGTGTTCGAGGTTGTCGAGCACGTGGTCCCGCTGGTGACGTTCGGCGCACAGCCACGTCGGTACCTGGTCGAGCAGCGGTTCCTGCCCGAGGTAGTAGCGGATCATCTCCGGTACGAAGTAGTAGATGGCCTTGTCGTCGGCGACGCCGTTGCCCAGCGAATTGGCGATGGAGAAGCGGCCGCGGGCCAGGCCCGCTCGGATGCCGGACCGCAACGGCACGTCGTCGACGCCGGTGGAGGACAGCAGCATGTCCTCGTCCATCCGGACGTAGGCGGTGTTGACCGGCACCCGCCGGGTGCCGTGGTGTCGCCAGATGCGGCCGGTGTCGCGGCCCGCGGTGGTGACCGACAGGTTCTCCGGGGTCACCAGTTCCAGTCCGGCGCCCTCGGCGAGGAGTTTGTGCTCGAACCACGCGGAGTCCTGCCAGCCGGAGCTGAGCATGATGTCGATGCCGTCGGGATGCGGATCGGCGGGGGCCGCGGCGGCGATGGTCGCGGCGATCATGGCGGGCACGCCATCGACCGACAGCGTGTCCGGCGGCACCGGGATCTCCGGCAGGAACTGGCTCATCAGCGCGCGGTTGGACATGGCGTAGGCGACGCCGGACGGTACCCGCAGGTTGTCTTCGAGCACCATGAATCGGCCGGGTTCGGCGGAGACCAGGTCGGTGCCGGAGATATGCGCCCGCACCCGCTGCCAGGTCGGCAGCCGTCCCGTCTCGCGGTAGCCGGGGGCGCGGTCGAGGGCCTCGATCGGGATGACGCCGTCGTGGATGATCTCTTGCGGACCGTAGATGTCGACGAGGAAGGCGTTGAGCGCCAGTGCTCGCTGACACAGCCCGGCACTGACGTCGGTCCAGTCCTGCGCGCCGATGTAGCGGGGGACGACGTCGAGGGGGAACAGCTGCGCCCGCGACTGCCCGGTCACCTTGAAGGTCACGCCGTCGATGCTCTGTTCCCGCTCGATCCGGTACTGCCGCTTGCGGAGTTCGATGGCGCCGAGTTGTGCTGTGGCCGAAAGTATCTCGGCATAGCCAGGGCGTGGTTGGCGGCTACTGGAGACGGCCTCGTCGAAGGCGTGATCCTCGGGGGAGTCGACAGCGGGCGCGTCTGCGGGGACGGGCACGGACTGGTACCCATAGAGCAGGGTGCCACCCGGATCCGGCGGCAGGGTCTCCGGCGCGAGGGTGCCTGCGGTTTCGGCGAGCAGGCGATCGACGACGGCGGTGAGTCGTCCGCGCCGGCGGAGTTCCCGGCGCTGCCGAGCCGATGAGCTACCGGCCTCGAGTGCGTTGGCGGCCAGTCGGGCGACGGTGCTCCAGTCGCCGGTGGACTCGAGTTCGGGACGCAGCGAGGTGGTCAGGTCGTCGACGATGTCGGTCGCGGGACGGGGCCGGGCGTCGAACATGTCGATGAGGTCGCCTTCGAGTCCGGCGCGCGCGGCCTGCCAGATGGCCGCACGGTAGAGGGTGGGGGACACCGGAACGTGTGGCGCGGTGAGGCGGCTCGCCTCGCGCATGGTGAGGGCCCGGAACAGCCCCGCGATCAGCGTGATGGTGTCGACGGACGGGCAACTGTCGCACACCCGCAGTTCCAGGGTGGGCACTCGCGCCGACGGACGCACGTCGAAGTAGACCATGCCGGGATCGGTGATCACGCCGCTGCTGATCAGCCGGTCGATCTCCCGGTCGTAGGCGTCGGCGGTGTGCACGTTCGGAAACGGACCGGTCGTCGGCCAGCGTTGCCAGACGAGAGTGCGCGAACTGGCGTACCCGGTGTCGGAGCCGTCGGACCAGAACGGGGAACTCGCCGAGATGGCGAGCAACGTCGGTACGTACGGCGCGAGTCGCGTCGCGATGGCGACCGCTTCGTCCCGGTCGGCGGTGTCGACGTGGACCTGGGTGCCGCAGATCAGCTGTTCGCGGGCGAGGAGTTGGTAGTCGGCGAGCATCCGTCGGTAACGGGCGGTCTCGGTCACCCGCATTTCCGTCGGCACGGCCAGTGGGACCGATCCGGCGGCGACCACCCCGATGCCCAGTCCGCGCGCGGCCTCCACCAGTACGGTTCGATTGGTGTGCAGGTCGTCACGCAGATCGTCGAGTCGGGTGAACACGCCACTGTTCGCCTCCACGACGCAACGCTGCAGCTCCTCGACATATGGCCCACCCGGCGGCAGGGTGGCGAGCAGTTCGGGTGCGCGGGTGGTCAGTCGGGAGGTACTCAGGTCGACGAGGTGGAACTCCTCCTCGACGCCGACCCGGCGGATGCCCGTCCGATCGTCGATCCGGGCGTCGTCAGGTTCCGTGCGCTCGGTACCAGACGTCATCGTCCCAGCCTAGGAGTTGCCGGGCGGGTCGGCAGGGTGAGCGCAATGGGCGGACGGTGTCCGGAGAGCGCGCAATAGCTCCGAACCCGGTGCCGTTGACGGTGGGTGCGCCTATTATTTCCGGGTCGAGGGAAGGGGTCGCGGCGATGGTGCACACGCGTTTCATCCGGATTCTGGTCAGCCTGGTTGTCGGGGTCGTCGTAGGGGGTGTGCTGACCGCGCCCGCGGACGCCGCTCCGCAGGGGACCGCGCCGTCGCCGGCGTGCGCATGGGAGATGCGCAACAAACCAGGGGAACTCAATCTCGGTTTCCCGGAGACCAACGCGACCTACTGGGTGCAGCCGTACACCCTCGGGTCCGGCGACTGGATCGAACTGCACGGCACCTATCCGGCGGCCCGGTATTTCTCCATCAACAGCTATGGGCTGAACTTCACCGCGGCGAACTGGTTGCACGACACCCAGATTCATCCCGACGCGGGTAGTCGTAACCCGTACTCGGGCGAGGGCTCCGGACCGGGTCGCCGGTGGACGATGCGGGTGGTGCGCGACAACCGGCGCGCAGATCCGGCACGCAACGAGATCGCCGCGCCCGCAGTGGGACTGCTGATCCAGCGGGTCTATGTCCCGACTGATCCGTTCTCGCCCAACGGTGGTGCGCCGCTGCCGACGGTGACCTTCCATGTCGGCGGCGGGTCGACGACACTGCAGCCGTGTGCGGACTCGTATGCCAGTACCGGCCTCCTGGGTGGCCTCGTGACCGCAGGCGTGACGGTGCCACTGATCGGCGCTGCCAACGCGGCATTCCCGGGGACCATCCCGGAGGCCCGCTTCGTGAATCCCGCCACCACCGACGGGCTGCTGGCCAACGGCGAGGGCCGCTACCTCGGGGCCATCGTGTCCTACCGGCCGGGCCGGGTCGTGGTGATCCGGGGCAAGGCGCCGAGCTTCGGGATGGGTAAGGATGTGCGCTACTGGTCGATGTGTACCAACGACCGGGTGCCGCCGTATCCGGTGACCTACTGCGCGCCCGACCATCGGACCCGGCTGGACTCCGACGGGTACTACACCTACGTGGTCGCCGCCCCCGCCGAGGCCCGTGCCGCGGCGCGCCCCGGAGTGACGATCATCCCGTGGGGCAGCACCGCGGTGCCGCAGCATGTGCTCGTCTATCGCGAGATGCTGCCGAACGGGTCGTACTATCCGCGCAGCGTGATGGCGTCGCAGGCGCGGGGCACCAATCCGGCGGTGAGTATGGGAGCCGGGTTCCCGCGGGCGACCTACTGCGACGCCGACGTGGTGCGGACGCGAGGAGCGAAGGCCTGCTACGGCTAGCGGCTACCGCGGCGTCACCCAGGTGGTGATGTCGCAGTGCACCACCTCGGTGCCGTGGGTGTCGAGCACCCGGACATTCACCACGAGGTCGGTGCCCTCGGTCAGCGACGCGAAGTCGACCGGTTCGGCGAGCACAGCCTCGGCGGTCAGCCGGGTCGTCGCCTTGGCCAGGTACCGGGTGGTCATCGCCTTGGGAATCCACCGGTGGGTGTCGGGCGTGGTGGCCTCCATCAGCATGCCCATCGACGCTTCCGCGAGGTTGCACGCCGCGATCGCGTGAAAGGTACCCAGGTGGTTGTGTACGCCGAACCAATTGGGTGCGCTGACGCGGCAGAAACCGGGGCGCATCTCCTGGACGACGGGCAATACCGTGCCGAAGTAGGGCACGCGGGCGACCATGCCGAGGGAGAACAGGGCGTGGCCCAACAGATTGTCGGGGAGTCGACGACGGAGGGCATAGGTGGCACTCATCCCGATACCTTACTATGCGGTAAGTTATGGTCGTTCGTGAGGAAACGATGACCCGCGGGTAACGGTTCGTCGAACGCGCTGCTGATGTCGGAGTCCGTGGCGATCATGAGAACCATGACGTCCTCGCGACCGGACCCGACCAGTGATACGAATGTCGTCCGGGCACACGAGCATCCGCACTTCCACTTCACACCGATCTGGTACAAGGCGGCCATCCCCATCGTGGTGGGGGTCATCGTCTACTTCTTGCCAGTGCCCGACGGGGTCGAACCCGACGGCATGCACATGCTGGGGATCTTCGTCGCGACGATCCTGGGGCTGATCCTGCAGCCGTTGCCGACCGGTTCGGTGGCGCTGGTCGGGATCGCGATCGCGATGATCACCAAGACGATGGCGATGGACGACGCCCTCGCCGGGTTCGCCAACAAGACGGTGTGGCTGATTGTCGCGTCGTTCTTCATCGCCGAGGGCTTCATCGTGACCGGGCTGGGCCGTCGGATCGCCCTGGTGTTCGTGCGGGCGATCGGGAAGTCGAGTCTCGGCCTGTCCTACGGCATGGCGGTCACCGACCTCATCCTGGCGCCGGCCACCCCGTCGAACACCGCGCGCGCCGGTGGTGTCGTCTATCCGATCATCCGGTCGCTGGCCGAACTCGAGGATTCCCGCGCCGACAGCGACGAGTCACGGAAGAAGCTGGGCGCGTACCTGCTGTTGACCGCTCTGCAGGTCAACGTGATCACCTCGGCGATGTTCATCACCGCGATGGCCGGCAACCCCCTCGCCCAGGATGCGGCCGCCAAACAGGGCATCGACATCAGCTGGGGTAAATGGGCACTCGCGGCGATCGTGCCCGGACTGGTGAGCCTGATCGTGGTGCCGTGGGTGATGCAGAAGCTGTATCCGCCGACCGTGCGCAAGACCCCGGAGGCCCCCGACCTCGCCCGCGCCCAACTCCGCGAGGCCGGCAAGATGTCGGTCCACGAGTGGATCATGGCCGGCACATTCGTCCTGCTGCTGGTCCTGTGGTGCCTGTCCGACCAGCTCAACGTCGACGCCACCGCCACCGCGTTCCTCGGTATCGCCATCCTGCTGGTGACCGGGGTCCTCACCTGGAGCAACCTGGTCAGCGACAAGGGTGCCTGGCAGACGCTGGTGTTCTTCGGAGTGCTGGTGGCGATGGCCGACGAACTCAAACAGCTCGGGGTCATCGACTGGATCGGCGACAAGGTCGCGAGCAGCGTCGACGGCCTGCCCTGGATTGCGGCGTTCGCGATCCTCACCCTCGTCTACTTCTACGTGCACTATCTGTTCGCGTCGAACACCGCGCAGATCGTCGCGATGTACGCGGTGTTCCTCGGCGCAGCCGTCGCCACCGGCGCACCGCCGATGTTCGCGGCGCTGGTCTTCGGTTTCATCGGCAGCCTGTTCGGCGGTCTCGCGCACTACTCGTCGGGGCCGGCCGCGGTGATGTACGGCTCCGGCTACATCAAGACCTCGGAATGGTTCCGGGTCGGCTTCATCATGTCGATCGTGATCATCGCGATCTGGACCGTCGTCGGCGGTGCGTGGATGAAGGTGATCGGGGTGTGGTGACGGGTCAGATCATGTCGTTGCGGGTCAACCACCCCATCACCGGCCAGCCGATGAGGACCGGCAGCCAGCACGTGAGGATGCGGTAGAGCAGGACCGCGGGCACGGCGACGGCGGTCGGGACACCGAACGCGGCCAGACCGCCGATCAACGCGGCCTCCACCGCGCCGACCCCGCCCGGAGTGGGTGCCGCCGAGGCCAGGGTGCCGCCGATCATCGTCACGACGGTGACGGTCACGAACGAGACGCTGCCGTCGAAGGCGAGCACACTCGCCCACAACGCCAGCGCGGCCCCGAGGGTGGTGGCGGCGCAGCCGAGCGTGATGGTGGCGAGTCGGCGGGGTTCGCGGGCCACCGCGACCAGGTCGGTCAGCACCTCGGCCAGCTTGGGCCGGACGGCGGTGGCCAGCCAACGCCGCAGCGTGGGGACGAACAGGAAGATGCCGACGACGCCCAGCAGGGTGCCGGCGATGAAGTACAGGACCGTGGCCGAGGGCACGAAGTGGGACAGATTCGTCGACGCCCCGGCCAGCAGGGTGAACACGATCAGCAGCACCACATGAACGATCACCTGCATCGTCTGCTGCAAGGCGACAGCCGTCGTCGCGCGCAGGCCACCGAGTCCCGCCTTCTGCAGGAAGCGGGCGCTCAGCGCGAGGCCGCCGACCCCGGCCGGGGTGGTGGTGGCGGCGAACGTGTTCGCGAACTGCATGATGGTCAGCTTGGTGAAGGACGTCAGTGCGTCGGCGCAGGCCCACAGTGCCGCCGCCGCGCCGAGATAGGTGAGCAGCGATGCGCCCAATCCGACGAACGCCCAGGCCCAGTCGACGGTGGCCAGTTCGCTGAAGAAGGTCGGCACCGTGCTGATGAACGGGTAGGCGACGTAGACGAGGGCGACGAGCAGCACGAGCTGGATGACCTGGCCGCGGGTGAACCGGGTGACGGTCTCGGCGGTGATCTCGTCGGCGCCCGTGGCCGTGCGGATCTCGTCGCGCGCCGACGCGAGTACGTGTTTGGGCTCGTCGAGGGTGTCCCGAACGCGCTTCGGCACAGCGGACGCGGTCAACCGCCGGGACGCATGCAGTACCGCGTCCTCGCCGAATGCGGTGATCGCGCCGGCCACCGCGGCCTCCGCGCCGAAGATGTCGGTCGTCGTGGCGAGCAGTTGCGCCATGTCGGACTGCATCGCCACCTCGGTGGCGCCGAACTCGGCGAAACCGAAGCCGCCGAAGCGGACCGCGCCCGCGTCGTCGTGGGTGATCTGCGATGCACGTAGATCACCGTGGGAGACGCCCTGGGCATGCAGACTGCGCAACGCTGCCCAGACGTCATGGGCGGTGGTGGCATCGTCGATCGGAGTCCCGTCGGTGAGGGTGCGGGCGTACATGATCCAGCCGCGGTCCAGGGGGGCCACCGCCAAAGTCCGGCAGTTGGCCAGGTCCATCTCGCCGACCGTGATCGTCATCAGACCGCGATGCTCGACCAGCCGATGCACCGAGAGCTGCAGCGGCGCGGTCTCCTCGGACCGCAGCCGCACCTTGCGCCAGAACTGCCGCAGCGCGCCGCCGCTGCGCTGATTCGGGCCGTAGAGGTCGATGACTGCGCGGCCGCTGTCGCCCCCGAGGTCGGGCGGATGTGTGACGGCGGCGAGGGCCAGTGGGCCGGGCCCGGCGGGGCGGACCACACTCAGGGAGTCGACGACGATCCCGCGTCGACCCAACGCGCGGACCGCCGCGTCGAGTGGCACGACGAGGGCAGGGGTGCCGACCACCCACACCACCAGTGCGCCGATGAACCAGCCGGTGGCCAGCCCGAGGATGGTGCGGGCCGGCACGACGGCGCTGACCACGAGATGGATGGGTACGAACGCCAGCAGCAGCACCCACCAGCGACGTCGCCGATTCGCCGGGAGCCAGGGGCCCGACACCGTGAGCGTCGCGGCGAGCATCCCGATCCAGCGGGGGTCGTCGAGGAACTGGGAGAGCAGCGAGTCGAGGCGCTGTCCGTTGAAGTGCCAGCTGGGGGCGGCGATACCGTTCTCGCTGATCGACAGGACGAGGAAGCTGATCGCGGCCGCGGCACCGTAGGCCCAGAGCATGCGCCACTGTCGTGCCGCCAGCAGACTCACGAGGATCACGAACGGCAACACCAGGATGGCCAGGCCGTAGATCAGATAGACGATGTTGGCCTGCGTGGGCGTCAGCACCCCGACGATGTCGGAGATGGACTGCTCGAGTTCCACCCAGGTGTCGCGGGTGATCAGTGAACTCGCGACGACGACGATGAGTACCGCGGCAGCGAGCACCAGGCGGACGATGTCGTTGGTGCGGTGGGTCAACGGCTGCAGCAGGCTCCCCGAAACGGGTACTTCCCGGCCGTCGACGTTCATCGTGGTTCAGTCTGGCTTACGCCGGAAGCCGAACCGCATCGCCTCCCGGTTCACCGCGGCTACCGCGTTGAGTTCGATGCCGGCCGGGCACACGTCCGCGCACTCCCCGTAGGTGGAGCATGGCCCGAAATCCTGTTCCATCTGGCCGGTGATGGCCCGGGCACGGCGGCCGCGTTCCTGGCGGCCGTAGGTGGTGGCCGCCAGATGCAGCAGTTTCGCGCCGGCGAACAGGTGGGCCGCGCCGTTGGGACAGGCGGCGACACATGCGCCGCAGCCGATGCAGGCGGCGTAGTCGAGGGACTGCTCGCTGGTGTCGTGTGGGGTCAGGGTGCCGTCGGCATCGGTCGCCTGCCCCGCGTTGATCGCGACGTGCCCACCCGCCTCGATCACCCGGTCGAGCGCGCTGCGATCCACCACCAGATCCCGCACCACCGGAAAAGACTTGGCGCGCAACGGTTCCAGCTTCAGGGTCGTGGTGTTCGGCGGGAAATGCCGCAGATGCTGCCGGCACGACGGCGTGTTCGGCGTCGGACCGTGCGGCCGATCGTTGACCATCATCCCGCAGGCGCCGCACACCCCCTCGCGGCAATCGGAGTCGAAGGCGATCGGTTCGACACCCTGGGCGACAAGGTCCTCGTTGAGCCGGTCGAGCACCTCGAGCAGCGACATCTCGGCGGTGGCGTCGTCGACGACGTAGGTCTCGAAATGCCCGTCCGCGTCATGGTTCGGTTGCCGCCACGCCTCGATCGTGATGCGCATTCTCTCCACCCCTACTGGTAGTTCCGGGTCTGCAACGGGGCCGCGGTGAACGACAGCGGCTCCCGATGGCGCACCTGCCGCCCATCGGGCGTGGTCTCCCAGGCCGACGCGAAACACCAGTGGTCGTCGTCGCGTAGTGCCTCACCGTTGTTCGTCTGGTGGTCGACGCGGAAGTGCGCGCCGCACGATTCGTCACGGTCGAGCGCGTCGATGCACATCAGTTCGGCGAGTTCGAGGAAGTCGGCGACCCGTCCGGCGTGTTCGAGTTCCTGGTTGAACGATCCGGCGGTGCCGGTCACCCGCAGATCCGACCAGAACTCGGCGGTGAGCACACGGATGTCGTCGATGGCCTCCGACAGCGACTCGACGCTGCGGGATACCCCGCAACCCCGGTAGAGGATCTCGCCGAGCCGTCGGTGGAAGGTGGCCGGCCCCTGGGTGCCGCCGATCGAGGTCAGCCGGGCGATGCGGTCGGACACCGCGGACGCGGCGGCGGTCACCGCCGGATCGTCCTGCGCGAGTGCCGGTTCGCCGAGGTGGCCGGCCAGATAGTCGGGGACCGAGTAGGGGAGGGTGAACCAGCCGTCGACGCAGGCCGAGAGCAATGAGTTGGCGCCCAGCCGGTTGGCGCCGTGATAACCCCAGCCCACCTCGCCACCGACGAACAACCCGGGGATCGACGTCATCTGGTCGTAGTCGCACCACAGGCCGCCCATGGTGAAATGCGCGGCCGGCGCGATTCGCATCGGCACCTCGTACGGGTCCTCGCCGGTCGCGTCGTGGTACATCGAGAAGAGGTTGCCGTAGCGCTCGGCGATGGTGGCCTTCCCGAGTCGGCCGAGCGCGTCGGCGAAGTCGAGGTAGACGCTGTTGTGCAGGGGTCCGACGCCGTGACCGGTCTCGATCTGTTCGCGGGCGGCACGCGACGCGACATCGCGCGGGGTGAGGTTGCCGTAGGTGGGGTACTTGCGTTCCAGGTAGTAGTCGCGGTCGGCCTCCGGGATGTCGCGGGGCGGCCGGTCGTCACCGGCAGTGCGCGGCACCCAGATCCGGCCGTCGTTGCGCAGCGACTCGCTCATCAGCGTCGTCTTCGACTGCCACGGAGCGCTGACCGGCAGGGCCGTCGGATGGAACTGCACGAACGACGGCGAGGCGAAATATGCCCCGCGCCGATGCGCCCGCCACGATGCGGTGGCGTTGCAGTTGCGGGCCAGCGTCGACTGGTAGTAGACGGTGCCGTAGCCGCCGGTCGCCAGCACCACCGCGTGGGCGGTCTGCGCGGTGATCGCACCGGTCACCAGGTCACGCGCGACGATGCCCTGCGCGCGGCCGTCGGCGACGATGAGGTCGAGCATCTCGTGGCGCGTGTGCAGGGTGACGGTACCCGCGGCGACCTGCCGCAACAGCGCCTGCGACGCCGCGACCTGCAACTGCTGACCGGTCTGGCCGCGGGTGTAGTAGGTGCGCGACACCTGTACGCCGCCGAAGCTGCGGGTGGCCAGTGCGCCGCCGTACTCGCGGGCGAACGGCGCGCCGATCGCGTTGAGATGGTCGATGACGCGGATCGATTCCTCGGCGAGCCGGAACGCGTCGGCCTCGCGGCCGCGGAAGTCGCCGCCCTTGACGGTGTCCACGACGAACCGGTGGATGGAGTCGTTGTCGACCTTGCGGGCGCGGGCGGAGTTGATGCCGCCCTGCGCGGCGACGCTGTGGGCGCGGCGCGGGGCGTCGTGAAAGGTGAAGGAATGCACGTGGTAGCCGAGTTCACCGAGCGCGGCGGCGCAGCCGGCGCCGGCGAGCCCGGTACCGACGACGATGACGCTGAACTTGCGCCGGTTGAGCGGACCCACGAGTTTGTACGAGTCGCGTCGTCGCTGCCAGGCGGTCGCCGGGTCGCCGTCGGTCAGACCCGAGGTGAGGTCGTGGCCGACGGACCGCAGGTCGTCAATGTGCCGGGAGGTCGGGCGGGCGTGGGTCATCTCAGCTCACCACCCCGGTCAGGACCGCGATCGGGATGGTGATGTTGCCGATCATCACCGCCGCTGCCAGCAGGAAGGCGATCGCCGCACCGGCCTGCCGCACCCGATGACCGGTGGCACCGAGGTCGTTGACCACGCTCCACAGCCCGTGCACCAGATGGATGCCGAGCAGCACCATCACCACGACGTAGAACAGGGCCACCGGCCAGCGCTGAAAGCTCTCCACCAGGTTGTGGTAGGCGTGCGAACTCTGCTCGGTGGTGGAGATGAACTCGTCGCTGGCGACGGGCCGGGTGCCGGTGGTCAGGTCGAGGATGTGGAACACGATGAAGACCAGCAGGACGATGCCGGTGTAGGGCATCAATGTCGCGGGCAGCCGTCTCCAGCTCATGCCCTTGCGTCGATACCGCCCTTTGGCCCGGTGCGCCCGGCCGATCAGCAGGAACGACGCAGCGACATGGGCGAGCAGGCACAGCAGTAGCACGGTGCGGAAGATCCACAGCATGCCCTCGTAGGGGAGCAGGGGTTCGAGCAGGGTGCGCAGCCAGTGGGCGTACGCGTCGAAATGTTCGGCCCCGGTGTAGACCTTGAGGTTGCCGATCATGTGGACCAGCACGAACAGGGCAAAGACCGTTCCGGTCAGCGCCATGGTGACCTTGAGGGTGACGTTGCTCGGCCGCGGTCTGCGGATGGTTGTCGCGGTCCGGTCGACGCGCGGTGTGGGGATCGGACCGTCCGCGTCGTCGATGTCGTGGGCGGCGTCTGGTGGAACAACCGTGCTCATGGGCAGGCCTTCGGTGTCGGCTCGGGGCTGGCGAGCCGGATTCGGGTCCCTGGGGCGAGACTAAGACGCAGGCGCCGTCGACGCGCGCCGAATCGCCGATCGGTGGCCTCGTCGTGACCGGGAACGGCCGTCCGGAAGCGGTCCGATCAGGGTCGGATTTGAATCCACCCCCCGACCTGGTGCATACTTGTCGGGTTGCCTTGACCGGTGGACGCGGGTTTTTCTGCGGCCTCCGATCGGGTGAATGACTCTCAGGCTTCCGAAAACCGGAGCTGGGCGTGTAACTCATGCGCTGGACCAGCCACGCTGGCACAGAGGTTATGGCACGACACGCCCGACCGCGGGTGCCGGAGCACAACGGGTTCGCGTCTGACGCGAGCCAACGTACAACGATAGATGAACAGCGTCGATCCCCGTATCTCACACGGGTGGTCATGTGCCCACCGGCCATCGAGCCGGCCCCTCGCCGGGGGAACCAAGTGGTCACGCGGTGTTTGTCTGTCGAGAACAACTGACGGAAGAGGACACAGCGTGGCGGGACAGAAGATCCGCATCAGGCTCAAGGCCTACGACCACGAGGCGATCGACGCTTCGGCGCGCAAGATCGTGGAAACCGTGACCCGTACCGGGGCACGTGTGGTCGGCCCGGTGCCGTTGCCCACTGAAAAGAACGTGTATTGCGTCATCCGTTCGCCGCATAAGTACAAGGACAGCCGCGAACACTTCGAGATGCGCACTCACAAGCGACTCATCGACATCCTCGACCCGACGCCGAAGACGGTTGACGCGCTCATGCGCATCGACCTGCCGGCCAGCGTCGACGTCAACATCCAGTAGGCGGGGGGGCGAGAAGAAATCATGAGTAATCAAAGCGCGACCAAGGGCATCCTGGGCACCAAGCTCGGCATGACCCAGGTCTTCGACGAGAACAACCGTGTCGTTCCGGTGACTGTCATCCAGGCCGGACCGAACGTCATCACCCAGCTCCGTACCGCGGACCGCGACGGCTACACCGCCGTGCAGCTCGCCTACGGCGCCATCGACCCGCGCAAGGTCTCCCAGCCGGTCGCCGGGCAGTACGCCAAGGCCGGGACCACCCCGCGTCGTCACCTCGCCGAGATCCGCATCGCGGACGTCTCCGAGCTCGAGATCGGCCAGGAGCTGACCGCCGAGATCTTCGAGACCGGCACCAAGGTCGACGTGACCGGTACCTCCAAGGGCAAGGGCTTCGCCGGCGTCATGAAGCGCCACGGCTTCGCCGGTCTGGGCGCCAGCCACGGCGTGCACCGCGTGCACCGCGCACCCGGCTCGATCGGTGGCTGCGCCACCCCGGGTCGCGTGTTCAAGGGCATGCGCATGGCCGGCCGGATGGGTAACGACAACGTGACCACGCAGAATCTGACCGTGCACAAGGTCGACGCCGACGCCGGTCTGCTGTTGATCAAGGGCGCGATCCCCGGCCGCAAGGGCGGCATCGTGGTGATCCGCGACGCAGTGAAGGGTGGTGCGAAGTGAGCACCGACGCAACAACAACCAAGTTGACGCTCGACGTGAAGGCGGCCGACGGCTCGACCAACGGCACCGTTGATCTGCCCGCCGCACTGTTCGACGCACCGGCCAACATCGCACTGATGCACCAGGTCGTCGTCGCACAGCAGGCCGCGGCCCGCCAGGGCACTCACGCGACCAAGACGCGCGCTCAGGTCAGCGGTGGCGGCGCCAAGCCGTACCGCCAGAAGGGCACCGGCCGCGCCCGCCAGGGTTCGACCCGCGCACCGCAGTTCGCCGGTGGTGGCGTCGTCCACGGTCCGCAGCCGCGTGATTACAGCCAGCGCACCCCCAAGAAGATGAAGGCCGCCGCCCTGCGCGGAGCCCTCTCCGACCGGGCGCGCAACGAGCGCATCCACGTGATCACCGAACTGGTGGCCGGGCAGACCCCGTCGACCAAGTCGGCTCGGGTGTTCCTCGAGGCGCTGAGTGATCGTCGCAAGTTCCTGGTGGTGCTCGGCCGTGAGGACGTCGCCGCATGGAAGAGCGTCGCGAATCTGGACAACGTGCTCCCGATCGCGCCGGATCAGCTGAACACCTACGACGTCCTGGATTCCGACGAGATCGTGTTCAGCGTCGAGACGCTCAACGCGTTCATCTCGCAAAACCAGAAGGAGGCGTGAGTATGGCTACCCATGCTGACCCGCGCGACATCATCCTGGCGCCGGTGATCTCGGAGAAGAGCTACGGGCTCATCGAGGACAACGTGTACACGTTCCTCGTGCACCCGGACTCGAACAAGACGCAGATCAAGATCGCGGTCGAGAAGATCTTCGACGTCACCGTCACCAGCGTCAACACCGCCAACCGTCAGGGCAAGCGCAAGCGCACGCGCTTCGGCTACGGCCAGCGCAAGTCGACCAAGCGCGCGATCGTGACGCTGGCCGCCGACAGCAAGCCCATCGAGATCTTCGGGGGACCGGTCAGCTGACCGGGACTCGAGAGTTGAGGGACTAGAGACATGGCAATTCGTAAGTACAAGCCGACGACCCCGGGTCGTCGTGGTGCCAGCGGCGCCGATTTCGCCGAGGTCACCCGTGACCATCCGGAGAAGTCGCTCGTTCGTCCGCTGCACGGCCGCGGTGGCCGCAATGCGCACGGTCGGATCACCACCCGTCACAAGGGTGGCGGTCACAAGCGCGCCTACCGGCTGATCGATTTCCGTCGCAACGACAAGGACGGCATCAACGCCAAGGTCGCGCACATCGAGTACGACCCCAACCGCACCGCGCGTATCGCGCTGCTGCACTACGTGGACGGCGAGAAGCGCTACATCATCGCCCCCAAGGGTCTGAACCAGGGCGACGTGGTGGAGAGCGGCGCGACCGCCGACATCAAGCCGGGAAACAACCTGCCGCTGCGCAACATCCCGACCGGTACCCAGGTGCACGCCGTCGAGCTGCGTCCGGGTGGCGGCGCCAAGATGGCCCGCTCGGCCGGCGCCTCGATCCAGCTGCTCGGCAAGGAGGGCGCCTACGCGACCCTGCGTATGCCGTCCGGTGAGATCCGTCGCGTCGACGTGCGCTGCCGCGCCACTGTCGGCGAGGTCGGCAACGCCGAGCAGAGCAACATCAACTGGGGCAAGGCTGGCCGTATGCGCTGGAAGGGCAAGCGCCCGACCGTCCGCGGTGTCGTGATGAACCCGGTCGACCACCCGCATGGTGGTGGTGAGGGCAAGACCTCCGGTGGTCGCCACCCGGTCAGCCCGTGGGGTCAGCCTGAGGGCCGCACCCGTAAGAACAAGTCCAGCGACAAGCTGATCGTCCGCCGCCGTCGTACCGGCAAGAACAAGCGATAAGAAACAGGAGGAGGTAGAAGAATGCCACGCAGCCTCAAGAAAGGCCCGTTCGTCGACGACCACCTTCTGAAGAAGGTCGATGTTCAGAACGAGAAGGGCACGAAGCAGGTCATCAAGACCTGGTCGCGCCGTTCGACCATCATCCCGGATTTCATCGGACACACCTTCGCCGTCCACGACGGCCGCAAGCATGTCCCGGTGTTCATCTCGGACAACATGGTCGGGCACAAGCTGGGCGAGTTCGCCCCCACCCGCACCTTCAAGGGTCACATCAAGGATGACCGGAAAGCGAAGCGCCGCTAATGACTACGCAGACCGAGAATCCCACGGCGAAGGCCACCGCCAAGCACGTGAGCGTGACGCCGATGAAGGCGCGTCGTGTGATCGCACTGATCCGCGGCAAGAACGTCGACGAGGCCCTGGACATCCTGCGGTTCGCCCCGCAGTCGGCGTCCGAGCCCGTGTACAAGGTGTTGGCCAGCGCTGTCGCCAACGCGGAGAACAACCTGGGACTGGATCGTCGGACCCTGGTCGTGCACACCGCATTCGCCGATGAGGGCGCAACCCTGAAGCGGTTCCAGCCGCGTGCACAGGGCCGCGCGTTCCGCATCCGCAAGCGCACCAGCCACATCACCGTCGTCGTCGAGAGCCTGCCCGAAAAGGCACCGGCCGGCCGTGCGCGTTCGCGTCAGCCGAAGAAGGGAGCCCAGTAGTGGGACAGAAAATCAACCCGCACGGCTTCCGTCTGGGCATCACCACGGGATGGAACTCGCGGTGGTACGCCGACAAGCAGTACGCGGACTACGTGAAGGAAGACGTCGCCATCCGCAAGCTCCTCTCGCAGGGGCTCGAGCGGGCCGGCATCTCCAAGGTGGAGATCGAGCGCACCCGGGATCGGGTTCGCGTCGACATCCACACCGCCCGTCCGGGCATCGTCATCGGTCGCCGTGGCGCCGAGGCCGACCGGATCCGTGGCGACCTGGAGAAGCTGACCGCCAAGCAGGTGCAGCTGAACATCCTCGAGGTCAAGAACCCCGAGTCGGATGCGCAGCTCGTCGCGCAGGGTGTCGCCGAGCAGCTGAGCAACCGCGTGGCGTTCCGCCGCGCGATGCGTAAGGCCATCCAGTCGGCGATGCGTCAGCCGAACGTGAAGGGCATCCGGGTCCAGTGCTCGGGTCGCCTCGGCGGTGCAGAAATGAGCCGCAGTGAGTTCTACCGCGAGGGACGCGTGCCGCTGCATACGCTGCGCGCCGACATCGACTACGGACTCTATGAAGCCAAGACCACCTTCGGCCGGATCGGTGTGAAGGTGTGGATCTACAAGGGTGACATCGTCGGTGGACGTCGCGAGCTGACCGCAGCTGCGCCGGCCGCCGAGGACCGTCGTCCGCGCCGTCCCAGCCGTCCGCGTCGCAGCGGTGCCTCGGGCACCACCGCCACGAGCACCGATGCGGGTCGTGCCGCTGATGCTCCGGCTTCGGAAGCGACTGCGGCTGCGGGTAGCACAGAGAAGGAGGGCTGATCCATGCTGATCCCCCGTCGGGTCAAGCACCGCAAGCAGCACCACCCCAGCCTGAAGGGTCAGGCCACGGGCGGCACCAAGGTCACGTTCGGTGATTTCGGCATCCAGGCTCTGGAGAGCGCCTACATCACCAACCGTCAGATCGAGTCCGCTCGTATCGCCATCAACCGGCACATCAAGCGTGGCGGCAAGGTGTGGATCAACATCTTCCCGGACCGTCCGCTGACCAAGAAGCCTGCCGAAACCCGCATGGGTTCCGGTAAGGGTTCGCCGGAATGGTGGGTCGCCCCGGTCAAGCCGGGTCGCGTGCTGTTCGAGATGACCTACCCCAGTGAGGAGATTGCTCGCGAGGCCCTGCGCCGTGCGCAGCACAAGCTCCCGATCAAGACCCGAATCGTGACCAGAGAGGAGCAGTTCTGATGGGACTCGGAGTTGCTGCGTCCGAACTGCGCGATCTCAACGACACCGATCTGGTCGATCGCCTGAAGGAGTCGAAGGAAGAGCTGTTCAACCTTCGCTTCCAGATGGCCACCGGCCAGCTCGACAACAACCGTCGCCTGCGGACCGTGCGTCGCGAGATCGCCCGGATCTACACCGTGATGCGCGAGCGTGAGCTTGGTCTGGCGTCGGGACCGGAAGGTGATGACGCATGAGTGAGGACCAAGAAGTGACGACAACGCAGGCACGTGCCAGCCGCAAAGAGCGGATCGGCTACGTCGTGAGCGACAAGATGACCAAGACCATCGTGGTCGAGCTGGAAGATCGTAAGCGCCACGCGCTCTACGGCAAGATCATCCGGACCACGAGCAAGGTCAAGGCCCATGACGAGCAGGAGATCGCCGGTATCGGCGACCGCGTGCGGATCATGGAGACCCGCCCGCTGTCGGCGACCAAGCACTGGCGCCTCGTCGAGGTGATGGAGAAGGCCAAGTAAGGCACTCTCCCAACGCAATACATGCGGACGGCCCGTTCCCCAATGGGGAGCGGGCCGTTTGTCATTGCTGAATAATCTCCTCTCATGACCCGAATGGGCGAGCCACGATGACCGACGCCGTTCTCGCCGTACTCTGCCTGCTGATCCTGCTGTGGGCGATCACGTCGCAACTGCTCTCCCGCCACGATGTCACCGGCCCGCTGCTGTTCGTCGTCGCCGGGTACGTGCTGGCCAATCCGACGTGGGGTGTGCTCGACGTCGACGTCGACACATCGTTGGTGCATAGGCTCGCCGAGCTCACCCTCGCACTCGTCCTGTTCACCGACGCGTCCCGGGTCGACGTCGGGGGACTACGAAAAGCGGTACGGGTGCCGGCCCGGCTGCTGTTGATCGGCCTGCCGCTGACCATGCTGTTGGGCACGCTCGGCGCGTACTGGTGCTTCGGCGGCATCGGTTGGGCGCTCGCGCTGTTCGTGGGTGCGTCACTCGCGCCGACCGACGCTGCGCTGAGCGTGCAGCTGATCAACGACGAGCGGATCCCGCAGCGGTTGCGGCTGGCCCTCAACGTGGAGAGTGGACTCAATGACGGCATCGCGACACCGGTGGTGACCCTGGCGATCGCGCTCGCCGGGACATCGATGGGCCTGAGTTCGGGGGAACACGTCACCGTCGGCGACGCGGGCGTCGAGTTGCTGCTCGGAGTGGCGATCGGCGTCGTGGTCGGCGCGGTGTCGGCGTGGGCGATCAACATGTCGGCGAGGCAAGGACTCTCGTCGGCCTCCACCCGCCGGATCGCCACCCTCGCGGTCGCGATCGGGGTGTTTCTGCTGGCGCTCGCGGTGGAGGGCAACGGGTTCATCGCGGCGTTCGTGGCGGGCATGACGTTCGGCTATATCGTGCGCCGACCGATTTCCAGTGGGTCCGAGGAGTCCGACAAGGCCATCGACGACAGCGACGGGACCGCCCTGGAGGTGCTGCCCGAGCTCGGCGGCGAGCTGCTGGCCCTGATGGTCTGGTTCCTGTTCGGTGCCGCGCTCATCCCGCTGGTGCTGCAGGTCGTCGAGGCCGGTGATCTGCTGCTCATGCTCGCGTATGCGGTGCTGAGTCTGACGGTGTTCCGGATGGTGCCGGTGGTGTTGTCGTTGCTCGGGTCCGGACTGTCCGCGCGGGACGTGGCGATCGTCGGCTGGTTCGGTCCGCGCGGACTCGCGTCGGTGGTGTTCGGGTTGCTCGGCGTGGAGGCGCTGGCCGGGTCGACGGCGCAGACCGCGGTCGCCGCGATCGGCACGACCGTCTTCCTCAGCGTGATCGCGCACGGGGTGACAGCCGGACCGGTGGCACGGCGGTATCCGGCCGAGGCCGCCGGCGTCGCCGACGAGGTCGCCGAGGCCGGCGCGGTGACCGTGCGCTCGCGAGGCATGCTCGTGTGGCGGCACGGATCGACGCGGTGACCGCCCGGCCCGGTCGACGGCTGCCGCCGTCGCCGCTCATCTACGAGATCAACACCTGGCCGTGGCTCACCGAGCTGTCGACGCGCGAGGGTCGGGACGTGGACCTCGGCTCGGTGCCCGGCATCGAGTGGGATCGGTTGGCCACGTTGGGGTTCGACGCGGTCTGGATGATGGGGGTGTGGCGGCGCAGCGTGGTCGGTGTCGAGATCGCGCTGGCCGATGCGGCCCTGATGGAGTGGTTCGCCGACAGTTTGGCCGGGTTCACGCCCGACGACGTCGTCGGCTCGCCCTACAGTGTGGCCGACTATGTCGTCGACGAACATCTTGGCGGCCCCGACGGGCTTGCCGTGGCGCGGGCGGAGTTGGCGCGCCGCGGCATCGGGCTGATCCTCGACTATGTGCCCAATCATGTTGCGCCGGATCATTCCTGGACCGCCGATCCGACGGCGTTCATCACCGGCAGCGCCGACGACCTGGCGCAGCATGGTGATTCGTTCGTCGCTGTCGGCGACGCCGTGCTGGCCAACGGGCGCGACCCGTACTTCCCGGCGTGGCAAGACACCGTGCAGGTCAACGCCTTCAGTCCGGTGCTGCGGGAGCTCACGATCGACGCCGTGCGGGCCAT
The DNA here is from genome assembly GCF_048537925.1 of Gordonia sp. CPCC 205515. NCBI lineage: Bacteria > Bacillati > Actinomycetota > Actinomycetes > Mycobacteriales > Gordoniaceae > Gordonia > Gordonia sp. CPCC 205515. The sequence goes on from NZ_JBCLVJ010000010.1 coordinate 495,050, forward strand.
CGCGACGCGGTGCGACGGCGTGCGGTGCGACATGGCGATGCTGATGATGAACGACGTGTTCGCCCGCACCTGGGGTGATCGGGCGGGACCGCGGCCGGCCGACGAGTTCTGGCCGCGGGTGATCGCCGCAGTGCGCGCCGATCACCCGGAGTTCCGGTTCATCGCCGAGGCGTACTGGGACACCGAGTCGGCGCTCGCCGCACAGGGTTTCGACCACTGCTATGACAAATCGCTCTACGACACACTGGTCCACGAACCGTCGGTGTTGTGGGCGCGGCTCCCGGAGGATGCCTCTGCGCAGCGAAAGCTGTTGCGGTTCATCGAGAATCACGACGAGCCGCGGGCATCGAGGGTATTCGGCGAGCGGGACCGGCTGGCTGCGGTCGTCACGCTGACCCAGATCGGTGCGCGTCTGATCCACCACGGCCAGATCGAGGGTCGCCGCATCCGGGTCCCGGTGCAGCTGAGACGCTTTCCCGACGAACCCGTCGACGCCGACCGTGCGGTGTTCTATCGGGCGTTGCTCGGGGCGCTGGCCGACGAGACGTTCCGGGCGGGGGAGTGGCGGCGGTGTGCGAGCGACGGCGATGTGGTGGCGTGGTCGCGCAGCGGCCCGGGGCACTGGGTGGTCGCGGTCAACGTCGGCGACGACGTGGCTTCGGGAACGTTGGCCGCCCCGATCGAAGCGCAGTGGGAGAACCCGCTGACCGGTGAGGTGCTCCGGCCACGTGATGATCGGCTCCGCGTGTCGCTCGGTCCCTGGGGGTGGCAGCTCTACCGGGCGATCACTCCGTCGACCACGGAAAGTTGATCCACTTGTCGGTGGTCCGCCAGCAGTAGTCGGGGGCGGTGATGGTGTGCGGCTTCTGGTAGATCACCGCGTTGCGGACCTCGGCGACTCGTCCCTGTTGCTCGCAGTAGTCGTCGACGAGTTTCAGTGTCTTGCCGGAGTCGGCGACGTCGTCGACCACCAGCACCCGCTGATCGATGAGCCCACTGGATTCGAGTAGCGACGGCAGCATCACCGGTTCGGCCAGCGTCTCCCCGACACCGGTGTAGAACGCCACGTTGAGCGAGATGAGCCGCTTGCAGTCGAGGGCGTAGGCCAGGGCGCCGGCGGGGATGAGGCCGCCGCGGGCGATCCCCAGAATGATGTCCGGGACGAAACCGTCGTCGAGAACGAGTCGTGCCAGCTCACGGCAGGCCTGTCCGTTGAGTTCCCAGGTGAGGATCTCGCGTTCGGCGGGTGGCGGTGCGGTCATGTGCTCACTCTGCCAAGAGTTCGCGGCGACCGCTCAGTTGTTGAGAGCCTTCTTGAGCCAGGCCAGCACCTCGGGCGTGACCGGATGGGCGGCCTCGGCATAGTCCGGGTGTTTGGTGAGAAACGCCGCGACCAGTGGGCAAACCCCGACGATGATCCGGCCGTTGCTGCGGGTGTCGTCGAGTGCCTCCTGCACCAGGATCGTGCCCAGACCACGCCCACCGAACTCCTCGGCGACCTCGGTGTGGAAGAAGATCCGCTCGGCGCTGCCGTCCGGCGCGGTGCGATCGCGGTACTGGGTGAAACCGGCGGTCTGATCGTCGGTCGCGATCTCGTAGCGCTGGGCGGCGGGATTGTCGGTGACGGTGGCGGTGGCTCCGGTTTTGTCGGTGGGCATCTGATCAGCGTAGGCGACCGACGCCCGCCCGCAGAACTACTGACGAACTGTCGGCGGTGGTGACGAAATCAACGAGCGGTCGCCGCTTTTCGGTAACCGCGAAGTGCCGGAACGGCGCAGATCACCACGACGACAACCGTCCAGATGATCACTTTGATCAAGTTCGCGGTGATCGGTCCGCCCGACGCCATCGCGCGCATCACCTCGATGGCGGGCGTCATCGGCTGATTCTCGACGATCGGTTGCAGCCACGCGGGGTAGGCGTCGACAGGACTGAATCCCGAATTGAAGAACATCAGCACACTCGAGAACAGTGAGAGCAACGGCACCAAGGTCACGCTGGGCCGAGTACTGACTGACACGGTCAAAACAAAAGTCGAGAACGCCAGCCCGAACAGGAGCGCGACACCGAGAATACCGAGAACAGCGAGGGGTCCCTGAGTGAAACGGAAACCGATGCCGAGTCCGGCGATCAACAGCAGCACACTCGTGATGACGATGCGGACCACCTCGCAGCCCAGTCGTGAGGTGAGGTCCGCCGCCCGATTGATCGGAAGTACGTACAGACGGCCGAGGAGTCCGGTGGCGCGTTCCTGATTGAGGCGTACCCCGCTCGCGATAGAGCCGAACATCGCGCTGACGAGAATCACGAGGGGAACTGTTCCGTACGCGCTGTTGGAGCCAGTGGCAGAGCCGATGGCGTCCCCCAGAACGACCTTGAACATGACCATCGTCAGCGCCGGAACCACCAGTATCTGCAACACTGTTGCGCGGTCGCGAAAGAGGACGAGCACTTGACGTCCAGTCAGGACCATACTCTGGACGGCCCACGCCCTGAGTGTGCCTTCGGATTGGGCAGGGTCCTCGGTATCGCGATCGGTGGCCACCCGGGCGGTCGTGGTCATCGCGTCACCTTCCGAACGCCCAGATACATCATCGCCACAGCCGCCACGGCCAGGCCGATACACCACCAGACGGTGGGCATCAACACGGACGCGGTTACGTTGCCCTCGTTGAGAGCGCGCATCGAATTCGTGAACTGCGAAATCGGCTGATTACGCACAAATGGGGCGATCCACGACGGGAACTGGCTCTCCGGCACGAATCCTGTCGACAGCATTCCGAGAATCAGGATCGGCAGGGTGAGCGCCTGGCTGGTGGCCTCTGGGCTGTTTGCGAGAAGTCCGATAGCGTCGGCGATCAGCGCCATCAACATTCCGACGACGACAGCGACCAAATACAGTCCGACAGTGTCGACTGGGCCGCCGTGCGGTCGCCAGCCGATGACCAGGCACGCGATGGTGGCGCAGGCGAGTGAGATCGCCAGTAGGGCGGTGTTGGTCGCCAGTCGTGCGATCACGGGTAAGGAAGTCGGGATGGGGAGAGCTCGCAGACGGGTGCTGATTCCTTTGGTGCCGTCGAGGGACGAGCGCATCGCTGCCGACGAGGCCATAAAACCGACGGACTGCAGCATGATGATCGGCATGAGGAACTCCGCATAGTCCATGCCGGGGGTCTGATCCATGATGGAACGCAGCGGGAGATAGAAGCAGACGGTGAGGAATACCGGTGAGATAAGCGCAAAGATGATCTCACCGTTGCGGACCATCCCGCTCAGCCCGCGGCTCGTCAACGCTGCCAGTTGACCTCGGGTTTGGATCTGCGCGGTAGTGGTGTCGGGTTCGTGGACGGTCATCTCGCGACAGTCCGTTGTTCGGGGTCGGTGAGGGCGAGGAAGACCTCGTCGAGTGTGGGCCGGCGAAGCGCGACGTCAGACAGGCGGATACCCGCATCGTCGGTGCGCCGCACCACCTCCACCAAGGTCTCAGCCCCGTTGCGAGCCGGGACTGACAACGAGTAGGTGTTTTGCGGGGTTTCGTCGGATTCCGGCACCGGTCGGTCATCGGCGTCGCCGATCAGGTCGCCGAGCAGCGCACGCAGACGTGGAAGTTCGTCCATGTGAGCCGGGGTGACTTCACAGTACGACGACCCGGTCTGCTCCTTGAGTTGGTCGGCGGTGCCCTCGGCGATGACTTGCCCGTGGTCGATCACGACGATGCTGTCGCTCAGCGCATCCGCCTCCTCGAGGTACTGAGTGGTCAACAAGGTGGTCACTCCGCGTTGACGCAAACCGTCGACGAGTCGCCACACCTCTTGGCGGCTGCGCGGATCGAGACCGGTTGTCGGCTCATCGAGGAATACCACTTTCGGCATCGTCACCAACCCGCACGCGATATCGATGCGACGGCGCATTCCGCCCGAGTACTCGCGCACCATCCGGTTGGCCGCGGCGGAAAGGTCGAACTGGTCGAGCAGGTCGGTAGCCCGCTGTTGCGCCTCGGATTTCGACAAGCCGAGTAGCCGCCCAAAGAGAACGAGATTCTCTTTTCCGGTCAGCGATTCATCAAGCGCTGCGAACTGCCCGGTGAGCATGATCGAACGACGCACTGCGGCGGGATCGTCGAGGACACTGTGGCCGGCCACCGTCGCCGACCCACCGTCGGGCACCAATAGTGTGCAGAGCATGTTCACGACGGTCGTCTTGCCGGCACCGTTGGGCCCTAGCAGCGCAACTATGGAGCCCGTGGGCACGACGAAGCTGACGCTTTCGACGGCCACCATGTCCTTGAACTTCTTGTTCAGGCCGTTGATCTCGATTGCGTTGGGGGGAGCGGTCGGAGCTTGCGGGACGGTCGGCGCGACCGGAACGGACGAGGCGGTCTGTGTCGATGACGAGGGTGCGACGCGGGCCGAGGTCGGTACTTCGGATTCGACATGCCGTACGGACGGTTCAGGCTTGGACAGGTCGAGGGTGGAGGTGACCGAGATCTCAGGCGGCGGCGGATCGGTGAGGGTATTGATGAGCCACTGGGATCCAACACCGTCCGGGGCGGCGTGCCGACCGACGTGCGATCGGTGCTCGGTTCGCCGGGGCTCGCCCGAACCTGCCCGCAGCGGATCTGGCGTCGGCAGGCCTGTCGAGTCCGGATCCGCCGAGTGCAGAAGTGGTGTGACGTGCTTTGACGTGTTCAGATCGCCTTGCCGAGGGTCATCGGGAGCGAGTCCACTAGCCAGGGCCACATCATCACGGTTCCTCGCTGGCACTCGTGACGTGTCGGACATATCGCTCCTTTTCGGCAGGACTGACTGTCGCACGTGTCCCTGGCCTCTTCAACATACGCAGTTGGTGTGGGGAACGCGACGTCGCCACGCTCAATCGAGTACTGGCGATTCGGACGCGTGACGGGGTGGCTCCCCTTCGCGTAGCGCACTACTCGGTTCACGAAGACTGCTGCATTCCACACTGTTGTGACAACCGCGCTCGGGCGGCCAGACGTTACGCCGTTCGCTCGAACGACTGAAGATTGGCAGATTTTTCGGTGAGATCGCGACATCTCGACATTGGGTGTAACACACTGGACCGTGGAATCGAAATACTGAACTGAGGATCTGTTGGAACTGATGGAACTATTACCCTGACCACGAGTGAAACCTGAGATACCGCTGCCGACATTTTGAAGTCCTGAACGCATAATGCGACTCTGGTCTGGCCGCCCCGGGGACGAAAGAGGTGTTGATACGTGAGGAAGCGGGCATTTGTGGTCTCAAAGGAGGGTTCGCATTCAGTTATGAAGTATTTGCAGGTGCAAGCCGGATTTCTGCCCGCGGCGGCGGTGCGAGTCCGTTGACCGCCAGCAAGTGGAAAGAGCAGGTCATCGCGTCGGACGACCGGGGGCCGCTGACCGGGGAAGCCCGATTTGTGCCGCTCACCGCGGCGCAACGGGGCATGTGGTTTGCCGAGCAGCTTTCGCCCGGCTATTCGGTCAACATCGCGCACTACTTGGATCTCGCGCACGAACCGGACGGGCTCGACCATCGACTTCTCGCAGATTGTCTGCTGGATGCCAGTAAAGTTCTCCAAGCGCCTTATTTGCGGATTGTCGACGACGATGGGGCAATCGGCCAGGTAATCGACTTCGATCAACCCGACGAAATACGCATCCTGGATTTCCGCGGGCAGGCGGACCCGTTCGTCGCGGCGCACGAGTGGATGCTCGCCGAGTACCGGGCACCGGTCAACCTACTCACCGACAGCCTGATGGTCGGTGCACTCCTCCGCGTCAGCGACGAACGTACCGTGTGGTATGGCAGGGGTCATCACATCGGCATTGACGGTTACGCGGCCCTGACGCAGATCCGGATGGCCGTCGAGCGGTACAACGCCGCAAAGACGGGTCAGACGCTGGACGAGAAGCCGGTCGCGTCCGTCGTCGAACTGGTCGAGGACGACCAGAAGTATCAGGCGAGCACCCGGCGTGAGACGGACGGCGCTCACTGGCGTTCCCGCGTCGCCGACTTCCCCGAACGGGTCACTTTGTCGCGTCGCGGCGCCACCGCCGCACTGCAGCCGGCCAATCTCGTCACCTCGGCTGTGCTGGAACCGGCGCGGCAGCGACGGCTCGAGCAACTGTCAACTGACCTCAACTCGTCGCCTGCGGTGCTGATGACCGCGGCTTTCAGTGCCTTCGTCGCCCGGATGACCGGAGTCGACGACATCGTGCTGACCCTCCCAGTCACCGGTCGCGCCACCGCCAAGATCAAGCGTGCCGGCGGAATGCTGGCGAATCTGCTGCCGGTCCGGACCCGTGAGACGACGGCCGGCACCGTCCGTGACCTGATCGACAAGGTCCAGATCGAGCTCACCGGCGCTCTGCGTCACCAGCGCTACCGGGTCGAGGACATCCGTCGCGATGCCGGGAATCTCGACGCGGCCGCGGCCTCCTTCGGGCCGGTCGTCAACATGATGTTCTTCGACAAGCCCATCGAGGTGGTCGGTGCGGAAGCCGAGTACCACATCCTCTCGTCGGGGATCCTGGAGGACATGCTGCTCAATCTCTACCAGAGCAGCCCGGGTGCACCGCTGGTCATCGACCTGCACGGGCATCCCGGTCTCTACACCCAGGACGAACTCGAGCAACTGCACGCGCGATTCCTCGTCTTCCTGGGTGGCTTCCTCGACCAGCGAGCCATCGACCGGTCGGTCGACGACATCGACATGTTCATGGATTCCGACCACGCCCTGTTGGCCGCTCTCCCGGTGCCGGTGGGTCCCACCCCCAACGCCGAGACGTCGATCGTGGACGTGTTTGCCGGAATGGTGGCGTCGCACGGTGATCGGCCGGCGGTGACCGATCCTCATGGGGTGACGCTGAGTTATCGCGAACTCGACGATCGGTCTGCGGCGGTCGCACGCGCGCTGCGTGCGCGGGCAGTCGGTGAAGGCGACCTCGTGGGCATCGCGACCGAGCGTGACGTCGACCTCGTCGTGGCGATCCTGGCAGTCCTGTCCAGCGGTGCGGCCTATCTGCCGCTCGACACCGGCAATCCGAGCGACCGGCTCGCGCACATCGTCTCCGACGCCGCTCCGGTCCTCGTGATCGGTACCGGTGAGAAGGCCGATTGGCTTGCCGACGTCCCGTCGGTCACCATCGACGAACTCGCCACCGATGCGCCGGACGGGCCGGAACCGACCGGGCCGTCCACGTCCGGTGCACCGGCCTATGTCATCTACACCTCCGGCTCCACCGGAAGGCCGAAAGGCGTTGCGGTAGCGCATCGTAACGTGACGACGCTAATAGACGTGGCCGGTACGGAGTTCGACTTCTCCGCCGACGACGTGTGGACGCTGTTCCATTCCTATGCCTTCGACTTCTCGATCTGGGAGATCTTCGGACCGCTGCTGACCGGCGGCCGGTGCGTCATCGTCGATCGCTCGGTAGCACGTGCCCCCGAAGAGTTCCTGGAACTCCTCGAGCGCGAATCGGTGACCGTCGCATCGCTGACCCCCTCAGCCTTCTATCTGCTCTCGGAGACCCGCAAGAGGGCTCCGCGTCGCCTGGCGCTCCGCTACCTCGTCTTCGGCGGCGAGGAGTTGCGTTTCGATGCAGTGGCGCGTTGGTACGACGCCTTCGGCGACGACGTCGCGCTCGTGAACATGTACGGCATCACCGAGACGACGGTCCACGTGACCTTCCGGCCGTTGACACCCGAACTCGTGCGCGATCAGGTCGGCAGTCTCATCGGGCGACCGCTGTCATCGCTGGCGCTGCGCGTCCTGGACCGCCGCCTGCGGCCGGTCCCCGAGAATGCCGTCGGGGAGATCTACGTGGCCGGCGATCAACTCGCCCAGGGGTACCTGCGACGACCCGATCTGACGGCATCGCGTTTCGTCGCCGATCCCGGCGGTCGGGGCGGGCGGCTATACCGCAGCGGTGACCTGGGACGACGCGTCGGGGATGACATCGAATACCTCGGTCGTGCCGATACGCAGGTGCAATTGCGCGGATTCCGAATCGAGTTGGGCGAGATCGAGACGGCGTTGCGCGCCGTCGAGGGTGTCGGCACCGCCGCAGCGCTAGTCGTCGAAGCCACAGCCGGCTCCGGAGCCAAGCTCGTCGGCTACATCACGATGACCGATGGACACGAGGTGGACCCCACCGCGGTCCGGGAGATCGTCGGGACCCGCGTGCCCGGTTACATGGTGCCCGACGTGGTGATGGTCGTCGATGAACTCCCGTTGACCGTCAACGGCAAACTGGATCGCCGCGCGCTGCCGGCGCCGGTGCAACGCTCGACCGGTTACGTCGCGCCCACCTCGGAGGTCGAGATGCGGTTGGCCGACGTCGTCGCCGACGTGCTCGGTGTCACGCCGATCGGCATGCGCGACAACCTGTTCACGGTGGGCGGCGACTCGCTGGACGCCGCGCGTCTCGCGTCGCACATCCGGGAGTCCTTCCGGGTCTCGATACCGCTGGCCGAGCTGTTCGAGAGCGAAGACTTCGCCGACCTCGCCCGCACGATCGAGGGTGCCGCACCGGTGACGCTCGGTCCGGCAGTCGCGCCGGTCGCGCAGCGACCCGAGATCCTCCCGCTGTCGCCTGCGCAGACGCGCCTGTGGTTCGTCAATCGGATGGACCCGGAGTCCCCGACCTACAACATGGCCGGGGCGGTCGCGCTCGGTCCCGACCACGATCCGGAATCGTTGCGTGCGGCGTTCGCCGCCGTGGTCGAACGCCATGAATCGCTGCGTACCCGGTATCCGTCGGTGCACGGAGAACCGGTGCAGGAGATCCTGTCCGCCGAGTCGGTCATCGACCAGATCATCGCCCCCGTCCGCCACATCAGCGCCGACGGGGTCGATGCGGCGATCGCCGAACTGTCGGCCACCGGCTTCGATCTCATCGCGGAGGTACCGGTGCGGTGCGCCGTGGTGGCGGCACCCGACGAGAACTACGTCGTCATCGTGCTCCACCACATCTGCGGCGACGGCATGTCGCTGACCCCGCTGGTCGCCGACCTGTTCACCGCCTACGAGGCGATCCGCGCCGGCGGGCGACCCACCTGGGAACCGCTGACCCTGCAGTACGCCGACTACACGCTGTGGCATCACGACGCGCTCGGCGATCCGAGCGACGAGTCGTCGCTCGCGCATCGCGAGATCGACTTCTGGACGACTGAACTGGCGGGCCTCGACGATGTCGTGGAGTTGCCGACCGATCGACCTCGGCCGGCGATGCCGACCGGTCACGGCGCATACGTCGATCGGGAGATCGACGCGCGACTGGTCGACGCCGTCGCGGCGTTGGCGCACCGCAACCGCTCCTCGACATTCCACGTCTTGCACGCGGCGGTCGCGGTGCTGCTGTCGCGGTTGTGGGGTGGTCAGGACATCACCGTCGGTACCGCGGTGGCCGGGCGGGACGATCCCGCGCTGGCCGACATCGTCGGCATGTTCGTCAACACCGTCGTCCTGCGGACGCAGGTGCGTCAGTCGGACACCGTCGACGACGTCGTGCGGGGCAGCCGCCACACCAGCGCGCGCGCGCTGGCCCACGCCCATGTGCCGTTCGAGCAGGTCGTCGAGGCCGTTGCCCCCGACCGGTCGCTGACCCAGTCGCCGCTGTTCGAGGTCCTGATGACGTGGCAGCAGGACCGGCTCGGCGCCCCCGGTGCGGACGCCGGCGTCCGGCTGCTCGACGCCCGAGTGCCGGCCGCCAAGTACGACCTGCATGTCGCCTTCACTCAGGTGCAGCGAGCCGACGGCCCGCGAATTGTCGCTGAGTTCAGTTACGCCACAGAACTTTTCGACGAATCGACGATCGCCGCGATCGCCGATCAGTTCGAGCGCCTGCTGTCGGCGTTCGTGGCGGAACCGACCGCGCCGATCGGTTCGATCGATCTACTCACCCGGGACGAGGTGCGTGCGGTCACCGCCGTACACAATCCGGCGACCCCGCAGACGTTCCGGGAGGTGCTGAGCGCGGCGGCCCGGTTACCGGAGCTCTCCGCGACCGCGTTGTCGGGTGACACGGTGGTCACCCGGGAGCTGTTCGAGGCACGCACCAACCAGATCGCCCGCGAGTTGATCCGGCTGAACGCCGGTGCGGGTCAGGTGGTGGCGATCGAGATCGGTCGATCCACCCTCTCGATCATCGCCACCGTGGCCGTGATCAAGTCGGGTGCCGCCTTCGTGCTGATCGATCCGACGTATCCGTCCGAGCGCCGCGAGATGATGCTCGAGAGCACCGGGGCCCGAATCGGCCTGACCCGGGCCGGCCACGCCGCGACACATCGGGTCGGCATGCAGTGGCTCGCCCTGGACGACCCCAACCTCGAGATGCAGATCGCCGGACACAGCGGTGCGCCCATCGAGACCGGCGAACTCGCGCACCCGCCGAGTCTGGATGACCTGGCCTATCTGATCTTCACGTCGGGGTCGACCGGTCGGCCCAAGGCGACCGCGATCAGCAACCGTCAGGTGGCCAATCTCGCGGTCAGCTCGATCCGCCGATTCGACGTCGACGCTGCCGCCAAGGTGTTGCACGTGGCCTCGCCCAGTTTCGACGTGTCGATCCTCGAACTGCTGATGGCGCTGTGTTCCGGCGGCGAGCTCGTGGTCGCCGGCATCGATGAATACGCCGGCGCCGCGCTGACGCGGGTCATCGCCGACGGTGGCGTGACCCACGCGATGATGACGCCGTCGGTGCTTGCCACCATCGATCCGATCGACGTGCCGACCCTGCAGACCGTCATGGCCGCCGGTGAGGCGTGCAGCGTCGAACTGGTTCGCCGCTGGTCGGATCGCCGGTTCTTCAACGCATACGGGCCCACCGAGACCACGGTGATCGTCACCGTCGACGGTCCGATGGCGCGCGAGGACCACGTCACGATCGGTTCGGCGTGGGACGGTGTCGGGGCACTGGTGCTCGACTCCGCGCTCCGCCCGGCCCCGGCCGGCGTGATGGGCGAGCTGTACCTCGCCGGCGATCAGGTCGGACTGGGCTATCTGCACCAGACATCGCTGACCGCAACGAGATTCGTCGCAAACCCGTACGGCAGCGGACGGCTGTACCGCACCGGCGATCGGGTCACCCGGGGCCGCGACGGCCGCATCGTCTATCACGGACGCAACGATTTCCAGATCAAGATCCGCGGCCTGCGCATCGAACCCGGCGAGGTCGACGCGGTCATCGAGGAACACCCGGACGTGGTGACCTGCATCAGTGTCGGGGTGACCGTGCCCGGCGGGGACACGCTGCTGGTGACCTATGCGACCACCACGTCCGGCTCGACCATCGGCCCCGACGCGCTCCTGGCCTTCGCCGCCGAGCGACTGCCGCGCCACATGGTGCCGCACACCGTGATGCTGGTGGATCAGTTCGAGCTCACCCCGGTGGGCAAGATCGATCGCAAGGCACTGCCGCCGGTGGAGCTCGCCGCCAGCGACGACTACGTCGCACCGCGCTCGCAGCTGGAGTCGGTGATCGCCGGCGTGTTCGCCGAGGTCACCGGACGAGATCAGGTCGGTGCTCGCGACGACTTCTTCGGCCTCGGCGGGACATCCCTGTCGGCCGTCAAGGTCACCACCCGCCTCAGTGAAGTACTGGATCGTCGGATCTCGGTCCGCGAGCTGTTCGATGCCGCCACCGTCAGTGACCTGGCCGTGCACCTGTCGAGCGCCGCACCCGGCGAGTCGACGCCGCGGTTGCGTCCGCGCAAGCGGGCCGAGCTGGTGCCGGTGTCGACGATCCAGCGCGGCATGTGGCTGCTGAACCAGGCAGCTCCCGAGTCGTCGGCATACAACGTCGCGCTCGCGCTGCGTGTCGAGGGTGACCTCGACGTGACGGCGATGCGGGTGGCGGCGCTCGATCTGGTGGTGCGGCACGAGTCGCTGCGAACCACCTACCCGATGATCTCCGGGGAACCGACGCAGGTGATCATCCCGCCGGACGCACTCGACGACCGACTCGACTTCCGGGTGCTGACGGTCGAGGGAGAGGTGACCGAGGCGATCGGGGCCATCACCGGCGAGGGCTTCGATGTGACGGCGCAGCCGCCGGTGCGGATGGCCGTCCTGCGCAGCGGCCCCACCGACCACGTCTTGGTGTTCGTGGTCCATCACATCTGCGGCGACGGGTCGTCGATGGCCCCGATGGCGCGTGACCTGATGACCGCCTACGCCGCCCGGCGGCGCGGGGTGATCCCCCAGTGGACGCCGCTGCGGGTGCAGTACGCCGACTTCACCCTGTGGCAGACCGAGAAGCTCGAGCGGGTCGGCGCGGATGGCCGCACCGAGGCCCAGGCACAGCTCGACTACTGGCGGTCGCGACTGTCCGGTGCGCCCGAACTGATCACCCTGAGTGCCGATCGGCCGCGGCCGAAGGCGCCGAGCTATACCGGTGGCCTCGTCGAGTTCGAGGTGCCGGCCGAGCTGGTGCGGGCACTGGTGTCGGTGGCGCGCGAGATGAACAGCACGCTGTTCATGGTGGCCCACGCGGCCTTCGCGGTGCTCCTGTCACGGTTGTCCGGACAGGACGACGTGGTCATCGGAACTCCGTATGCCGGCCGTGACGACCGCGCCCTCGACGACGTCGTCGGCATGTTCGTCAACACGCTGGCCCTGCGCACACGGGTACGGCCGGAACAGAGTTTCGCCGAACTGCTCGAGGAGGTGCGCCGCGACGACCTCGCCGACATGAGCAACGCCGACATCTCGTTCGAGACCATCGCTTCCGATGTCCTCGACGCGCCGCCGACGTCGTACAACCCGATCTATCAGGTGATGTTCGCCTTCCAGAACCTCGAGTTCCCGGAAGTGGAACTCGACGGGCTCCGGGTGTCGCAAATCCCGGAGGAACTGGTCAGCGCCAAGGTCGACCTGCAGCTGACGCTGTATCCGGGCGGTTCGCCCGCCGGCAGCGACGTCGAGGCGATGCGTGGCCAGTTCCATTACGCCACTGACCTGTTCGACGCCGACACGGTCGAGACGCTGACCGAGCGGCTCCTCCAGGTTCTGGGTGCGGTCGCCACCGACGCCGCCTGTATAGTCGGGGACATTGTGATCCACACAAGCGCAGAATTGGCCGACGGGGAGAGCGATGTCGAGTCCGACCTGCGATTGCCCGACCTGCTGGTGTTGGCTGCGCAAATCGATCCGGCGGCGACCGCAGTGATACGCGACGGGTTCGCCGTCACCTTCGAGCAGCTGTCGGCGACGATGGCCGCGATGGCGGTAGTGGCGCCGGGCTCGGATGCGGCACTGACGATGGCGTTGATGAGCAGTGTGCCGGGACTGGCGACCGCCGGGCCCGCAGGGCTCGACGAAGTACTCGGCGAGATTCGGTCCAGCGCCGGCCGACTCGTGACGAATCCGGTCACCGGATGACAGCGACCGATTTCGGTTACCCCCGCAGAGATCAGGAGGCAGGGAGATTTCTCTTCCATGGGGTGTGACACCGGCAGTCTTGGACCTGGTCTCCCTGGCTGCGGCGCACGAACCGCAAGCAATTGCGCTCGAGGCTCCTTCGGGTCCGGTGACGTTCGAGCAGTTGCATACTCGCGCATCGATGACCGCGGGGGTGCTCGCGGCGCAGGGGCTCGGCACCGATGCTGCGGTGGCCGCGACGGTGACGGGTCTGCTCACCGCTCCCGGTCGCAGCCCGGCCGAGACCGCCACGCTGACGCAGGACTGCGTCGAAGCCATCCGTGCGGCCGCCGCGGCAGTCCTGGGTACCGACGACTGGGCGAGTCTGCCCGGAGTGTTCCGTTCGTCGGCGCACCGCTTCCCCGACCGGGTCGCGGTGACCGATCTCGCGGGCACCTCGCTGACCTATCGGGAACTCGATGAGCGGTCGGATCGGATCGCCGCCGGCCTCATCGCCGCGGGCGCGGGCCCGGAAGGCCTTGTGGGAGTTGCCCTCGAGCGCACTGCCGAGCTGATCGTCGCCCTGCTGGGCGTGCTGAAATCCGGAGCGGCCTACCTGCCGCTGGACCGCTCGCATCCCGTCGAGCGACTGCACTCGATCGTCACCGACGCCGAGCCGGTGCGGGTGATCGCCGATGCCGAGACCGCGCAGATCTGGCAGGAGAGCTTCGACGTACCGCTGTGCACCGTCGACGAGATCGGATCCGACGACGGTCACGAACGCATTCCCGCCGTCGTCGACCCGCGTCATCCGGCATACGTCATGTACACGTCCGGATCCACCGGTAAGCCCAAGGGCGTCGTCGTCCCGCACGACGGTCTGATCCATCTGATGTCGGCCATGGAGCAGATGTACGACCTGTCCGACCAGGACGTGTGGGCGATGTTCCAGTCCTACGCCTTCGACGTGTCGGTGGCCGAGATCTGGGTGTCGCTGCTCTTCGGTGGCCGCCTGGTGGTGCTGGACTTCTTCACCACGCGTTCTCCCGGCGACTTCCTCGAGGTGGTCAACCGGGAGCAGATCACCTTTGTGAACATGACCCCGTCGGCGTTCTACCAGCTGGCGGCGGCCCTGCGGCCCCCGGCCCTCGGCCGGCTCGCGGGCTCCCTGCGCTACCTGGTGCTGATGGGTGAAGCGCTGGACTTCGAACAGGTCCGACGCTGGTACGACGAGCGCGCCGAGTTCGACGGCGGTGCCGGGCCCGAGTTGAACAACATGTACGGGCCCACCGAGGTGACCGTCTACTCCACCCGCCGGGATCTGACGGTCGAATTCGTCGCGGGCACCGCGGCCTCCGATATCGGGGGCGCGCTCCCCGGACTGGTCGCCCACGTGCTCGATCGCCGTCTGGCGCCGGTGCCCGAGGGGGTACCCGGCGAGCTGTATCTCGCGGGCCCGCAGGTCACGCGCGGTTACCTGGGCCGTCCGGAACTGAACGCGACGCGGTTCGTCGCGAACCCGTTCGTGCCGGGGTCCCGGATGTACCGCACCGGCGACGTTGCGATCATCCGTGGCGACGGGCTGGAGTACCTGGGCCGTAGCGACGCGCAGGTCAAGCTGCGCGGGTTCCGCATCGAGCTCGGTGAGGTGGAAGCGGCGCTGATGGCCGCGCCGGGTGTGCACGCGGCGGCTGCGGCGATCAAGCAACGCGACAACAGCATGCACCACCTCGTCGGATACGTGACCGGTGCCGACGCCGACGGCGGTGAACTCGACACCGCCGCGGTGCGCACCGCGGTGGCCCGACATGTGCCGGACTACATGGTGCCCGACGTCATCATGGTCCTCGACCAACTGCCGCTGAACGTCAACGGCAAGCTCGACCGTGCGGCGCTGCCGCTGCCGGTGCTCACCGGCACCGACGAATTCGTGGAGCCGGCAACCGATCTCGAACGCAGGCTGGCCGAGGTGTTCGCCGAGCTGCTGGGTCTCGAGCGGGTCGGCGTCACCGAATCGGTGTTCAACATGGGCGGCAACTCACTGGTCGCGGCGCAGATCGCGGCGCGCGCCGGTGAGGTCCTCGGCTTGCAGGTCGGGGTACGCGACATCTTCGAGTGTCCCTCAGTGCGGGGGTTGGCCGACCGCATCGGCGACCGCGTCCACATCGAACGTCCCGAGCTGGCCGTCCTCGAGCGGCCCGACGTCATCCCGCTTTCCTATGCGCAGCAACGTCTCTGGTTCCTCGCTGAACTCGAGCCGGAGAGCGCCGTCTACAACATCCCGCTCGTCATGCGGTTCTCCGGCGTGCTCGAGCCCGACCATCTCGCCGCCGCGCTCATCGACGTGATCGGCCGGCACGAGGCGTTGCGCACCAGGTTCCCGACCATCGACGGGGTGCCCGGGCAGGTGGTGTGCGACCTGGAGCAGTCGCCGCCGGATGTGCTCGTCAACCCACCCGTGCAGGTGGCCGCCGACGACGTGGAGGCCGAGGTCGACGCGCTCGTCCGCGCGCCGTTCGATCTGCATTCCGCACCGCCGCTGCGGGTTCGGTTGCTGCAGTTGTCCGATACCGAGTACGTCCTGGTCTACGTGGTGCACCACGTCATCGCCGACGGTGCCTCGCTCACGCCGCTGGCCCGCGACGTGATGGTCGCCTATCACGCCCGATTCGGCGGCGGGCAGCCGGATTTCGGCAAGCTCCCCGTGCAGTACGTGGACTACACCCTCTGGCAACGGTCGGTGCTCGGCGACCCGGGAACCCCAAAATCGATTGCCGGACAACAGCTCTCGATGTGGAAGCAGACGCTCGCCGGTGCGCCGGAACTGCTGGACCTGCCACTGGATCACGTGCGTCCGCGGGTGCAGACCAAGCGGTCGCTGCGCCACACCTTCACCGTGGGATCGGGGTTGGTGGCCGAGCTCGAAGAGGTTGCGCGACACCACGAGGTCTCACTCTTCATGCTGCTGCACGGCCTCTGGCTGGTGGTTTTCAACCGAATCACCGGCAGCGGCGACATCAGCATCGGCACCCCCTTCGCCGGGCGCGGTGAACGCGCGCTCGACGACCTGGTGGGCATGTTCGTCAACACCCTGGTGCTGCGCACCGAGTTCGACGCCGACATCGCCTTCGACGACCTGCTACGGCTCGTGCGGGACCGCGACCTGTCCGCGATGTCCAACGCCGACGTGCCGTTCGAGATGGTGGTGGACGCACTCGAGGTAACGCGCACCAGTTCCCACGCGCCGCTGTTCCAGGTTGCCCTGGCACTGCAGGACGCTGACGTCGCGCAGCTCGAATTGCCTGGTGTGGCAGTGGAATTCGTTGAGCAGACGCGTGCGCTCACCGATTACGACCTCAACATCACGTTCGTGCAGGGGCTGTCCGGCGAACAGTCGGGGAACGACTATCTCTCGGGCACCATCGATTTCGCGGCGGATCTGTTCGAGTCCGGCACTGTCGCCCGGTTCGCCGAGTATTTCGAGCATGTGGCACGGCAGGCGGTGGACCATCCCGGCCGCAGCGTGCGGGACTTCGAGATCCTCGAAGCCGAGCACCGGCAGGCGCTGGTGGTCGCCGGGACGCAGGCCGCCGATCCGCTGACCCTGGCCGAGATGTTCGCCCGGGCCGCCGTCGACCGCGATCGGGTTGCGGTGGTCTGCGGTGAGGTCGAACTGACCTACGGGGTGCTCGATGCTGCGTCGAATCGATTGGCGCGCACCCTGATCGACCGGGGTGTCGGCCCCGAGCAGGTGGTGGTGAGTGCCTTCGCGCGCGGGGCGGTCGGGCAGATCGTGCTCTGGGCCATCGCCAAGACCGGTGCGGTGTACTGCCCGATCGATCCGAAGTATCCGGCCGAGCGGGTCGCCGCCATCGTCGAGGACTCGCGTGCCCGGCTGGGTGTGGTGTCGGCGGCGGATGCGGCGGCGATGCCCGATGGCGTCGGGTGGATCGTGCTGGACCCCGACCCGGCCGCGTTGACCGGTGATGACCGGCCGATCGGGCCCGTCGAGACGCGAGGCGTCCTGACGCCGGACTCGGCCGCCTACCTGATCTTCACCTCGGGTTCCACCGGCCGGCCCAAGGGGGTGGTCGTCACCCATCGCGCGGTGGCCAACGTGGCGGTCCTCGCCGCGCGCCGATACGGCCTCGACGCCGATTCCCGGATGCTCGCGGTCAGCTCACCGGGCTTCGACGCGTCGGTGTTCGAGTTCCTCCTCGCCTACGGCAACGCGGCGACCCTGGTGGTGTCACCACCGGAGACCTTCGGCGGCCCGGACCTGGGCCGGTTGCTCGCCGACCAGCGGGTGACCCATGCGGTCATCGTGCCGAGTGTTCTCGCGTCGGTGCCGGAACTGCCGGACGGGGTGCTGCCGGTGCTGATGACGGCCGGCGAGGCGCTCCCGTCGGCGGAGGTTGCGCGGCGCACCACCGACGCCGGCCGGGTGATGTTCAACCTGTACGGGCCCTCAGAGACGACGATCATCGCGACGTCGACCCGCGAACTCGACCCGGAAGAACCCGTGCACATCGGGTCGCCGGTCGAGGGGATCGTCACCGTGGTCCTCGACGAGCAGCTGCGGCCGGCGCCGGTGGGTGTCGTGGGCGAGCTGTATCTGGCCGGACCACCGCTGGCGCGCGGCTACGCCGACCAGCCGGCGCTCACCGCGGAGCGATTTGTCGCGAACCCGTTTGGTGTGACGGGTGAACGGATGTATCGCACCGGCGATCTGGTGCGGTGGACCGCCGACATGGAGTTGGAGTATGTCGGCCGAACGGACTTCCAGGTCAAGATTCGCGGGTTGCGCATCGAACTCGGTGAGGTCGAGGCGGCGCTGCGGGAACTCGACGAGATCGGCGCGGCCGTGGTCGTCGGTGTGCCGACGCCCACCGGTGATCGGCTGTGCGGCTACGTCACCGCTGCGTACGGCGCCGACGTGGAGCCGGCCCGGGTGATCGCGGCCCTCGGCCGGGCCCTGCCGTCGTACATGGTGCCGGACGCCGTTGTCGTGCTGGACCGGATTCCACTCAACCAGACGGGCAAGGTCGATCGAAAAGCACTGCCGCAGCCGGATTTTCGGTCGTCGGCGGCCCGGTATGTCGCACCTGCCGACGATGCCGAGCGGCGGATCGCGGCGGTCTTCGCGTCGGTGCTGGGCACCGACGAGATCAGCGTGGTCGAGTCGTTCTTCGATCTGGGCGGAAACTCGCTGTCGGCAACACGTCTGGCCGCGCGGGTGGGCGAGGCGCTGGACGCCGATGTCACCGTCCGCATGGTGTTCGAGGCGCCGAGCGTTCGGGAACTCGGGGCCCGGGTCCGGGCCGGTGCGGGTGGGCTGGCGCCGATCGTGGCGCGCGTACGGCCCGACCGCATCCCGCTGTCCTTTGCGCAGCAACGGATGTGGTTCATCAACCGGTTCGACGTCGCGTCGGCGGCCTACAACCTGCCCGCGGCCTTGCGCGTCACCGGCGACCTGGATCTCGACGCACTGCGGGTCGCCACCGACGACCTCCTCGGTCGGCACGAGATGCTGCGCACCGTGTTCCCGGCCTACGACGGCGAGCCGTACCAGCTGGTGGTGTCGCCCGACGCGGCGGCGGCACGTCTGGACTTCGCGGTCGTCGCGGACCAGTCGGACGTGATCGACGCGGCCACGGCCGGATTCGACGTCACCATCGATCTGCCGATCCGGGTCCGGGTCCTGACCGAGGCACCTGGACGGCACGTGCTGCTCGCGGTCATCCACCACATCGCCGGCGACGGGGAGTCGATCGGCCCGCTGGTGCGTGATCTCGTCATCGCCTACGAAGCACGACGACGGGGGAGTGCACCGGACTTCGTACCGCTGCCGGTGCAGTTCGCCGATTTCGCGCTCTGGCAGCGTGACGTCCTCGGTGAGGTAACCGACTCCGGATCGGTGGTGGGATCCCAACTGGCCTACTGGGAGGGCCAGCTGGCCGGACTGCCCGACGTCATCGAGTTGCCGACCGACCGGCCACGCCGGCCGGTGGCCTCGTTGCGCGGCGCCGCCGTCGACTTCACCGTGCCGCCGTCGGTGGCCGGAGGACTCGCCGATCTCGCGCGCGCCCGCGGCGCCACCGAGTTCATGGTCGTGCACGCCGCCCTCGCCGTCCTGCTGTCGCGGCTGGCCAACTCGGACGACGTCGCGATCTCGACGCCCATCGCCGGCCGTGGACGCGAGGTCCTCGACGACATCATCGGCATGTTCGTCAACACCTTGGTACTGCGAACGACGCTGGACGCCGACCGCACCTTCGACGCGCTGCTCGACGACGTCCGTACCACCGACCTCGAGGCGTTCGCGCACGCCGACGTCCCGTTCGAGTACCTCGTCGAGCGCATCGACCCGGTCCGATCGGAGGCGTTCGCGCCGCTGAGCCAGGTGATGCTGTCCTTCGATCAGCACGACTTCGGCCTGACCGGTGCCACGGGAGTGGACACGGTCGCCGAGCTCGACGGCCTGCGCCTCGAGCCGGTGAACCCCGGGACCGACTCGGCGAAGGTCGATCTCACGGTCAGCGTGGGCACCGCCACCGCCGACGGATCGTGGCGGGCCCAGATCGTCTACGCCACCGATATCTTCGACGAGCCGACGGTCACCGTGATCGCAGCGATGTTCGTGCAGGTCCTCGAGCAGGTGGTCCGGCGTCCCGATGCCGCGATCGCCGACATCGCGTTGCTCGACAACGACCGCCGGACCGCAGTCCTCGCCGAATCGGTCGGCGAATCACGTTCCCTCGCAGTCGAGACCATTCCGGATGTGCTCGCGGCGGGGTCGGCGATCGCGCCGGATGCCACCGCAATGATCTTTGCCGGGCGGCAGGTCACGCATCGTGAACTCGCCGACCGGGTCGCCGCGCTGGCGCGCACGCTGATCGGCCGGGGCGTGGGCCCGGATGTGGCGGTGGGCGTGTGCATTCCACGATCGGTGGACATGATGGTCGCGATCCACGCGATCGTCACCGCGGGCGGCCAGTACGTGCCCATCGACACCGCCGCACCCGCCGATCGGGTGCGGTACATGGTCAGCACCGCCGGTGCCGAACTCGTCCTCGTCGGCCCGGACCCGGTGCCCGACGCGGTTGCGGACTGCGGGGCCGACATCGTCGTGGTCGACACCGCCGGACCGGTCGTCGGCGACACCCGCCCGGTCGGCGACGCCGATCGCCGGGGTGCGCTGCGTGCGGATCACGCCGCCTACACGATCTTCACGTCCGGCTCGACCGGACGGCCGAAGGGCGTGACGCTGAGCCACGCGGCGGTGGTCAACCGCCTGTGGTGGGGCCTGCATCAGATGCCCATCGACGCGTCGGACCTGGTGGTGCTCAAGACGCCCTACACCTTCGACTGCTCGGTACCGGAGATCTTTGCGCCGTTCATGATCGGCGCAAAGCTGTTGGTACTCAAGGCCGACGGACACCTCGACCCGGTGTACATCGCCGAGACGGTGCGCGCCGAACGCGCGACGATGATCCACTTCGTGCCGTCGATGCTGTCGGTGTTCCTCGATCTCGCCGGGGCGGAGCGGTTGGCGGCACTGGATTCGGTGCGCTTCATCGGTACCACCGGTGAGGCGCTGCCGCCGGCGATCGCCGCTCAGGCCCTCGAGTCCATTCCCGGGGCGGACCTCTACAACTTGTACGGCCCGACCGAGGCCGCGGTGGAGATCACCTACCGGCACGTGGAACACGCGGCCGGCGTCCTCAACGTCCCCATCGGCGAGCCGGTCTGGAACTCCACCGCGTACGTACTCGATACCCGGTTGCGTCCCGTTCCGGACGGGGTGGTGGGCGAGCTCTACGTCGGCGGCGTGCAGTTGGCGCGAGGCTACGCCGCGCGTCCGGACCTGACCGCGGAACGATTCGTCGCCGACCCGTTCGGAGCTCCGGGAAACCGGTTGTACCGCACCGGAGACCTGGTGCGGCGGACTTCGTCGGGCGCTCTGGAATACCTGGGTCGCACCGACTTCCAGGTGAAGCTGCGCGGGCAGCGCATCGAACTCGGCGAGATCGAGGCGGTGCTGGCCGGCGCGCCGGGGGTGGTGCATGCCGCCGCAACCGTGATCGCCGCCGCCGGTGGGGAGCACCTCGTCGGTTATGTGGCCCCCGGCCCGGGCGAGACGCTCGACCTCGACGCGGTGAAGGCCGCCGTGGCAGTGGCCCTGCCGGAGTACATGCGGCCGGGCGCGTGGCTGGTGCTCGACGAGGTGCCACTGAACTCGGCGGGCAAGCTGGACCGGAAAGCGTTGCCGGAACCCGTTTTCGCGTCCGCGGTGTACGTCGCGCCGGAGACCGACACCGAGCAGCGGATCGCCGCGGTGTTCGCCGACGTGCTCGGTATCGAGACCGTCAGCGTGACCGAGTCCTTCTTCGATCTCGGCGGTAACTCGTTGTCGGCCACCCGGTTGGCCGCTCGTGTCTCCGAGGCCCTCGACGCCGACGTCTCCGTGCGCGCCGTGTTCGAGGCGCCGTCGGTACGTGAGCTCGTGGTGGCCGCCGGCGCCGCGGGCGCCATCGTGGCACCACTGACGGCCGGCGAACGGCCCGATCACCTCCCGCTGTCGTTTGCGCAGCAGCGCATGTGGATCATCAACCAGCTCGACCCGTCGGCGGCGGTGTACAACATCCCGCTGTGGGCCGAGGTCGCCGGCGACCTCGACATCGACGCGCTGCGTGCGGCATTCGACGACGTGCTCGAGCGCCACGAGGTGCTGCGCACCGTGTTCCCGTCGGTGGACGCCGTGCCGGAGCAGCGGGTGATCGACCTCGACGACGCGCGTGCACGTCTCGATTTCGCCGTCGCGTCCCGTGTCGCCGAACTCGAGCAGGCCGCGACTGTCGGCTTCGACGTGACCACCGACCTGCCGGTGCGGGTACGCGTGATGGCCGACCCGGACCGCGCGGATCAGCACCTGTTGCTCGTCGTCGTCCACCACATCGCCGGCGACGGCGAGTCGATGCGGCCACTGCTCGGTGACGCGCTGGTCGCCTATGCGGCCCGCCACGCCGGGGACACACCCCGCTTCGCTCCACTCCCGGTGCAGTACGCCGACTTCGCGCTGTGGCAGCGTGCGGTGCTCGGAGACGCCGCGGATCCCGACTCGGCGTTCTCCGCGCAGGTCGGGTACTGGACGTCGCAACTGGCCTCGCTGCCCGACGAACTCGAGCTGCCCACCGACCGGCCCCGTCCCGCGGTGGCGTCGATGCAAGGCGCCACAACGGATTTCGTGATCGACGGCGAGATCGTCGAACGCCTGCGGCAGGTCGCCGCGACACATCGGGCGACGCTGTTCATGGTCGCCCACGCCGGACTCGCGGCCGTGCTGTCGCGACTGTCGGGCACCACCGACATCAGTATCGGCAGCCCGATCGCGGGTCGCGGCCAGACCGGTATCGAGAACCTGGTCGGCATGTTCGTCAACACGCTCGTCCTCCGCACACACGTAGATCCCGCGGCGTCGTTCGGTGACCTGCTCGACGACGTGCGGGCTACCGACATCGCCGCCTACGCCAACGCCGACGTGCCGTTCGAGCAACTCGTCGACATCGTGTCACCGCAGGTGTCCGACGACATTCCGCCGCTCACCCAGGTCTATCTGACCGTCGACGAGCAGCCCGCGCCCGAGGATGTCCGGCTCGGCGGCCTGGTCCTCACCCCGCGTAACGCCACCGACCACTTCGCCAAGGTCGATCTCACCGTCACGTTGAGCGCACGTGCGGACGGCGGATTCGACGGACGCATTGTCTACGCCACCGATCTGTTCGACCCTGCGACCGTCGAGGCGTTCACCGATCGTTTCGGCCGGGTGCTGCGCGCGGTGGCGCAGGTAACCAGCGACCCGGCCTCGGCCGCCGCGCCGGTCGGCGACATCGACCTCCTGTCGGCGGACGAGCGCACCGCCCTCGTCCCAGTGGGTGGCGCCGACGCCACCGAACCGATCCTGCTGGCCGACATGTTCGCCGCCGCCGTCGTCGCGCGACCGGACCACACGGCCGTGGTCGCCGACGGCCGCCGGGCGACCTACCGCGAACTCGACCTTGCGTCCAACCGCCTCGCCCACGTCCTGCAAGCGCGTGGCATCACCACGGAATCGCTGGTGGCGCTGGCACTTCCGCGGTCGATCGAATTGCTCACCGCGATCTGGGCGGTCGCCAAGACCGGTGGCGGCTACGTCCCGATCGACCCCCACTACCCGGCCGAGCGCGTCGCCGCGATGGTCGAGGACTCTGGAGCGTGTCTCGGGCTCGCGTTCGGCGATGGTGCCGAGCACCTCGGACACGATTTCGACTGGCTCCTCATCGACGGCGCGGAACACCTCGAGGCGCTCGCTCAAGCGCCGCAACACCCGATCCGGCAGGAGGATCGCGCGCCGGTCCGCATCGACAACACCGCCTACGTCATCTACACCTCCGGTTCCACCGGTCGGCCCAAGGGCGTCGCCGTGTCCCACCGGGGTCTGGCCAACTTCGCCGCCGAGGAGGTGCGTCGGCTCGGCGTCACCGAGGACGCGCGCGTTCTCGGGTTCGCGTCACCGAGTTTCGACGCGTCGGTGCTGGAATACCTGATGGCGACCCGGGTGGTCGGCACGCTCGTGTACCGCCCGGCCGATGCAGCCGCCTTCGACCCGCTCGAGCGGTTCATGCGCGACGAGCAGATCACCCACACCTTCCTCACGCCGACGGTGCTGGCGTCGCTGGATCCCGCCCGGCTGCCCTCGTTGCGGGCGCTGATGGCCGGTGGCGAGGCGGTGCCGCAGAAGCTGAAGGACGGGTGGGCGCCGCACACCGACATCCACAATCTGTACGGCCCCACCGAGACCACCATCGGTGTCACCCTCAGTGCACCGATGCCCGTCGGACCCCGGGTCACGATCGGCGGTCCCATCGACGGCGTGCACCTGCTGGTCCTCGACGACCGGCTGCATCCGGTTCCGGTGGGGGTGGTCGGCGAACTCTACATCGGCGGCGTCGGCCTGTCCCGCGGCTATCTCGACCGGGTCGGCCTCACCGCGGAGCGCTTTGTTGCCAATCCGTATGCGGCCGTTGGTGATCGGATGTACCGCACCGGCGACGTGGTGCGGTGGACGCGCGACCACACCGGCGCGCTCACCATTGACTACGCCGGCCGCAGCGACGATCAGGTGAAGCTGCGCGGCCTGCGGATCGAACTCGGCGAGATCGAGGCTGAACTCGAACGGCACCCGCTGGTCGAGCAGGCCGTGGTGATCGGCGTCGGCGGGTCGGTGGCCACGGCACTCGCGGCCTACGTCGTCGCGGGCGACACGGTGAGTACCACCGAGCTCCGCGACCACTTGGCGCAGCGTGTGCCCGCCCACATGGTGCCCGCATCGATCATGATGCTCGATGCGCTGCCCCTGACGCCGGTTGGCAAACTGGACAAGCGCGCGCTGCCGGAACCGGAGTTGTCCTCCGACGACGATTTCGTGGCGCCCGCCACCGCCACCGAGGAGCAGATCGCCGGGCTCATCGCCGGCCTGCTCGGGCGTGATCGGGTCGGTGCCACCGAGTCGTTCTTCGCGCTCGGCGGTGACTCGATCATGTCGATCCAGTTGTCGTCGTTGCTGCGGGCCGCCGACATCGCGATCCGGCCGCGTGACATCTTCGAACGCAAGACGGTCCGTGCCCTTGCCGAACTGGCCGATCAGGCGCAGCAGGCTCAGCTGGACGAACTTCCGGGCGGCCCGACCGGGCCGGTCGAGCTGTTGCCGATCGCGCGTTGGATGCTCGACCGCTCCGACGGTCCGGCCGATTTCGCCGATTTCGCCCAGGCGATGGTGGTCAGCATCCCGACCGCGACGCCGGTGGCCGACGTGCAGACCGTGCTGGCCGCGGTGGTCGCGGCACATCCGATGCTCTCGGCCCGGCTGAGCTTCTCCGGCACCGCGATTCCCGAGCTGATCGCCGGCGGCGACTTCGATCCGGCGGCGGCCGTGCAGCAGCGTCTCGCCTCGGGGCGGCCCGGCAGCGCCGAGTTCGACGCCGATGTGCTGGCCGCTCACGCCGAGGCGCTGTCGCAGCTCGACCCGACGACCGGCGCGATGGTCCGCTGTATCGGACTGTGGCCCGCCGATCACCCGACGGCACGTCTGGTGATCGCCATCCACCACCTGGTCGTCGACGCGGTGTCGTGGCAGACGGTCGTCGGCGATCTGATCGCCGCGGGCGCACAACACGCACGCGGCGAGGCGATCTCGCTCCGGGGCGAGGGCACGTCCATGCGACGGTGGGCGGCCGCGGTCGACGAACTCGCCGAATCGCGGCGCGTCGAGACCGAGCTCTGGGACCGGATGCTCCCGGCCGCGCCGAACCGACTGTTCGGCCCGCTCGATGCGGCTCGTGAACACGATCTGCGGCCGCTGGTGACTCGCGTGCGGTCCGCGGTGTCCGAGCAGGTGCTCGTCGACCTTCCGGCCGCTTTCCGCGCCCGCGTCGACGATGTGCTGTTGGCCGCGCTGGCACTGGCGTCGTCGCGGCTGCGGTCCGATGCAGCCGACGCCGCGCCGGCGACGGGCCCGTCGTTCTCGGTGCTGGTCGAGGGACACGGCCGCGAGGAACAGGTGGCACCCGGCGCCGACCTGGCGCGCACGGTCGGCTGGTTCACCTCGATCACGCCCATCACCTTCCCGGTCCCCGAGATCACCGACGCACGGTCTCTCGTGGACCTGGTCAAGGCGGTCAAGGAAACAGTTGCGGCCCTGCCGGACAAGGGAATCGGATTCGGCACGCAGCGCTACGGGGCGTCCGGGTCGTCGCTGGCCGATCGGCCCCTGCCCGAGATCACCCTGAACTACCTCGGCAATGTCGCGCAGGCCGGACCCGAGGGGAGCGGTGCCGACGATTCGGTGGCGTTCGCCCCGGCGCCGGAACGCTACCTGCTGCCCGGCTCGATCCGCGGCGACATGCGCGCCGCCGGTGTGCTCAACGCCAACATCTCGACGGTCGCGACCCCAGACGGGCGCGAGCTCGAGGTCTCCTGGTCATATCTGCCGGATGCGCTCGGCGACGACGAGATACGCACGCTGGCAAATGGTTTCGAACAGGCGCTGGACGAGATCGCCCGGGCCGTCGCGACGGTCGGGGACGTCGGGGCATCGCCGTCGGACTTTGCAGCGACCGGACTGACCCAACCCGAGATCGACCGGCTCGAGCGCGAGTTCCCGGGCGCGCAACTCTGGCCACTGGCCGTGCTGCAGAAGGGCCTGTTCTTCCAGTCGCAGCTGGCCGACGCCACCGCCGACGGTGTGGACGTCTATGTTGCACAGGCGATCATCGGTCTCGCCGGACCGCTCGACATCGATCGGCTCGCGGCCGCTGCCGACACCGTGGTCAATCACCACGCCGCGCTGCGGGCCGGGTTCCTGCAGACCAGCGAGGGCACCTCCGTCTCGGTCGTACCCGACCGCGTGTCCACCCCGTTCCGGACCGTCGACCTGTCGGGTCTCGACGCCACCGCGGCCGATGCGCGGTGCGCCGAGATCGTCACCGAGGAGGAACAGTTCCCGTTCGATCTCGCGGCGCCGCCGCTGGTCCGGTTCGTGCTGGTGCTGCTGCCGGGTGAGCGCCGGCGCCTGATCATCACCAACCATCACATCGTCCTCGACGGATGGTCGGCGCCACTGGTGCTCGCCGACCTGGTGTCGGTGTACCGGACCGGCGCCACCGTGACCGATCAGGGCGCGACCCCGGCCGAGTTCGACGACTACCTCGAATGGCTTGCGCAGCAAGATGATCGGTCCGGAATCGGTGTGTGGCGCGAGGTGCTGGCCGAGGTCGAACAGCCCACCCTCGTCGGTCGCGGCGCGGCCCCGTCGGCCGCGGCGCCGCCCGTCACCGAACAGGCCCGGGTCGGGTCCGAGCTCGCGTCCGACCTCACCCGCTATGCACGCGAGCACGAGGTCACCGTCGCGGAGATCCTGCAGGCCGCGTGGGCTGTACTGCTGTCGCGGATCACCGGGGTCACCACGGTGAGCTTCGGTGAGACCGTCTCCGGACGTCCCGCCGCCCTCGAGGGTGCCGAGCGCACCGTCGGTTTGTTCATCAACACGATCCCGGTCGTGGTCGATGTCGAGCCGACCCGGCGGGTGACCGACATGCTGGCCGGGTTGCACGAGACCAAGCTGAAGGTGATCGATCACCAGCATCTCGGGTTGGCGGAGATCCTCTCGGCCACCGGGCATTCGGCACTGTTCGACACCCTCACGGTGTACGAGTCCTATCCGATCGGTCCGGCCGAGGCGGTGGCCGCCGGCGACTCTGATTCCGGGATGCGGGTCGACGAGGTCGTCATGTCGGATGCGACCCACTACCCGCTGGCGATGGGTATCTCGCCGGTGCCCGACGACCTCACGCTGAGTTTCACCTATCTGCCGGATCAGATCCCGGCCGCGAGTGTCGCTGTCTATCAGGACGCCTACCGGCACATCCTGGCCCAGATCGTGTCCGCGCCGCCGTCGGGTCGCGTCGGCGATCTGACACTGCTCGACGGGGCCGCCACCGGCCGCGTGCTGGCACAGTCGCGGGGCCCGGAGATCACCGCCGCGCCTGCGTTGCTGCCGGACCTCGTCGCACGCCAGGTGCAGGCGACGCCGTCCGCGGTGGCGCTCGTCGAAGGGGAGCGGACGGTCGACTACGCCGAGTTCGGGGCGCGGGTGGCGTCCCTGGCCCGTGAGCTGATCGCCCGTGGCGTCGGCCCGGAAACCGCAGTCGCCATTGCGATTCCGCGCTCGATCGAACTCGTCGTCGCGGTCCACGCGGTAGTCGCGGCGGGTGGACACTGGGTGCCGCTCGACATCGACGCGCCCGCCGAGCGGATCGGCTACATGGTCGACACCTCGGGCGCTCGACTCATCCTTACCGGACCGAAGGAACCCGCGACCTCGATTGCCGACGCCGGCGTGGACTGCCTGGCGGTGGACTGTTCGACGCCGCACCCCGGCGCCGTGCCGCCGGTCGGCGATGTCGAACGCCGCGCGCCGTTGCGTCCGGAGAACGCCGTGTACACCCTGTTCACCTCCGGCTCGACGGGGCGCCCCAAGGGCGTCACCGTGTCACACGGGGCGATCGTCAACCGGATCGGGATCGGCGCCGACACCGTCGGCCGGACGTCCGACGACGTCGGCCTGCTGAAGAATCCGGTCATCTTCGACGTCGCGGTGCTCGAACTGTTCGAGTCGTTCATGGCCGGGGCTCGACTGGTGATCGCCGAGGAGGGCGGCCACCGCGATCCGCAATACCTTGCGCGGCTGATGATCGACGAGCGGGTCACCATCGCCGATTTCGTGCCGTCGATGCTCGGTGTCCTGCTCGATGTCATGACGCCAGACGACCTGGCACGCCTGCACCTGCGCGTCGTCCTGGTGGGTGGCGAGTCGCTGACGCCCGCACTGGCCCGCCGGTTTACCGCCGCGCTGCCGTCGACCGTGCTGCAGAACCAGTACGGTCCGACGGAGGCCACCGTCGACGTCACCTATCACCAGGTCACCGCCGCCGACGCCACGGTCGTCCCGATCGGTCTCCCGATCTGGAACTCGATTGCCCTGGTTCTTGATTCGAGATTGCGACCGGTGCCGACGGGTCTGGTGGGAGAACTCTATCTCGGAGGGGCGCCGCTCGCCCGCGGATATGCGCGGCGCGGTGACCTGACGGCCGATCGATTCGTCGCCGACCCGTATGGTGCGCCGGGAGCGCGGCTGTACCGGACCGGCGACATGGCCCGGTGGAATACCGACGGTGAACTGGAATACCTGGGGCGCACCGATTTCCAGGTGAAACTGCGCGGGCAGCGGATCGAGTTGGGGGAGATCGAGACCGCACTGGTCCAGGCGCCCGGCGTGGCGCACGCCGCCGCGGCCGTGGTGTTGGTCGCCGGCGCACAACATCTCGTCGGCTACCTGTCGGGCGCCGCGGGGCCGGTGGACCTCGACGCCGTCGTCGCCGATGCCGCGCAACGTTTGCCCGACTTCATGCGGCCGACCTCATGGGTGGTGCTCGACGAGATGCCGCTGACCGCGGCGGACAAGATCGACCGAAATGCTTTGCCAGAGCCGACTTTCACCGCAACCGACTATGTCGCGCCGGTCGGTGAGATCGAGTCGGCCATTGCGCAGGTAGTGGCCGAGGTGCTCGACGTCGAGCAGGTCGGCGCCACCGACTCGTTCTTCGCCCTCGGCGGCAACTCGTTGTCGGCCGCCCGGCTCGCCGCCCGGCTGTCGACGGCGCTGGCCGCCGACGTGTCGGTGCGGATGGTGTTCGACGCGTCCTCGGTTCGCGAACTCGCCCGACGAGTCGACGCCGGATCCGCCGTCGGACTGCCGCCGATCGTCGCGCGCGAACGGCCCGAGCGGATTCCGCTCTCCTTCGCCCAGCGGCGCATGTGGTTCATCAACCGATACGACCCGTCATCGGCCGCATACAACATCGTCGCGGCGATGCGCCTGCGCGGCCGGCTCGACACCTCGGCACTGCGCGCCGCCGTCGAGGACGTGGTGACCCGTCACGAGGTGCTGCGCACTACCTATCCGGTCGTCGACGACGAGCCGGGGCAGCAGATCTGGCCCGCGGCCGATGCCATCGACCGGATGGACTGGGTCGACGTCACCGATCTCGACGCGATGATGGCCGCCGCCGCAACCGGTTTCGACGTGACGACCGATCTGCCCCTGCGGGTCCGGTTGCTCGCCGAGGACGCTGACACCCATGTGCTGCTCGTCGTGCTCCACCACATCGCCGGTGACGGCGAGTCCATCCGGCCGTTGGTCGCGGATGTGGCGGTGTCCTATGAGGCCCGGCGCCGGGGGATCGGTGTCGCGCTGCGGCCGTTGCCCCTGCAGTTCGCCGATGTGGCGCTATGGCAACGCGACGTGCTCGGTTCGGCCGACGACCCCGAGTCCGTTCTCGGCGGTCAGCTGCGCTACTGGCGCGATCAGTTGGCGGGGCTGCCCGATGTCGTCGAACTGCCCACCGACCGGCCGCGGCCGCCGGCGGCGTCGATGGCGGGTGCCGCGTTCCGGTTCGATCTGCCGGCCGCGCTCGCCGGGCGCGTCGTGGCGGGCGCCCGGCAACGGGACATGACCCCGTTCATGGTACTGCAGGCCGCCGTGAGTGTGTTGCTGGCCCGGCTGGCCGCGACCGACGACGTCGCCGTCGCCACCCCGGTCGCCGGCCGTGGCCGTGAAGAGCTCGACGACATGGTCGGCATGTTCGTCAACACCCTGGTGCTACGGACCGCGGTCGACCCGACCGCGGCGTTCGCCGATGTCCTCGACCAGGTCCGCACCACCACGCTGGATGCGTTCGCACATGCCGACGTGCCGTTCGAATACCTGGTGGAGGCACTGAATCCGTCGCGATCCACCGCCTTCGCACCGTTGGCCCAGGTGATGCTCAACGTCCTCGACGACGATGGCGACGCCGGGATCGACCTGCCCGACCTGCGGATCGAACCGGTGGATGCCGGGGAACGCCCCAGCCAGCTCGACCTCACGGTGGAGATCCTGCGGTCACGGGAGTCCGGCTCGGGCTGGCGGGGCTCCATTCGCTACGCCACCGATCTCTTCGACGAGTCGTCGGCCGCCGTCTTCGCGGCGCGTCTGAGCCGCACCCTCGAGGCGCTCGTCGTCGACCCGGGCATGGTCATCGGCGACGCGCCGATCCTGACCGAGATCGACGACGTCCGTGAATGGGCGATCGGCCGGGCGCTCGACGTGCCCGCCGACACCGTGCCCGGCCTGCTGGCCCGGGTGCCGGTGGCCGATCGCGCCCGACCTGCGATGATCACCGACGACGACCAGTGGACCCACGGCGAGTTCGACGTGCTCGTCCGGGCCACCGCCCGCATGCTGATCGCCGCCGGCGTCGGTCCGGATCGCCCGGTCGCCGTGTGCATGCCGCGGTCGCCGGAGCTGTTGATCGCCGCGCACGCCATCATGCACGCGGGCGGCACCTACCTCCCGATCGATCCGGATGCACCGGCCGAGCGGATCGCGTACATGCTGGCGACGGCCGGCACCGCACTGGTTCTCGTGCAACAGGGTTCGGTGCCTTCATCGCTTACGGCGGCGCTCTCCGACGGTGCGATCCGCCAGATCGCGATCGAGGCGTCACATCCGGATCCGGCACCGGTACCGCCCATCGCCGCCGCCGAACGGCTCGCGCCCCTGCACGGTGAACACGCGTCGCACATGTTTTTCACCTCCGGCTCCACCGGCCGGCCCAAGGGCGTCACCGTGTCCCACGGCGCCCTGACCAATCAGCTCGCCTATGACGTCGACGCGCACGGCGCGCACTACGACGTGACCCTGCAGGTGATCGCACCGACCTTCGACCCCTCGCTACTCGAGGTGTTCCGGCCTTCGTTGACCGGATCGACGGTGGTGATCGCCCGCTCGCGCGGACAGGCCGACCCGGCGTACCTGGCCGAGCTCATCCGGCGGCACCGCGTGCGGATGGCGACGATGGTGCCGTCGGTGCTGTCGCTGTTCGTCGACGTCCTCGACGAAGACACCCTGCGCGGGCTGACCTCGCTGGAGACCATCCAGACCGGCGGCGAGGCGGTGCCGCCCGCACTGGTGCGCAAGACCGCCCACCGGCTGCCGCGGGTGCAGTTGCACAACCAGTACGGGCCCACGGAGACAGCGATTTTCGCGACCCACGCACTGGTGACACCGACCGATGGCGTGACACCCATCGGCCGGCCGGTGGCCAACACCACCACCCACGTACTCGACCAGCGGCTGCATCCGGTCCCCGTCGGCGTGGCCGGCGAACTCTACCTCGGCGGTGTGCAGGTGGCCCGCGGATACGAGGGGCGTCCGGACCTTACGGCGGAGCGTTTCGTCGCCGACCCGTACGGCGCACCCGGTGCGCGTCTCTACCGCACCGGCGACCTGGTGCGGTGGAACCGCGCCGGACAGATCGAGTACCTGGGCCGTACGGACTTCCAGGTGAAGATCCGCGGCCAGCGCATCGAGCTCGGCGAGATCGAGGCGGTGATCGGTGACGCCACCGGTGTCGTCCATGCCGCCGCGGCGGTGCGCGACGGGGTCGCGGGCCAGCAACTCGTCGGCTACGTCGCCGGTGCCGACACCTCGGCGATCGACCTGGACGAGATCAGACATCTTGTTGCGCAGTCGCTTCCGGAGTACATGCGACCGGCTGCATGGGTGGTGCTCGACGAGATGCCGCTGAGCAGCGCGGGCAAGATCGACCGCAGATCGCTGCCGGCGCCCGTCCTCGAGGCCGCCGACGTCGTCGCACCGACGACCGACACCGAGCAGACGATCGCCGCGGTGTTCGCCGACGTGCTCGGCGGTGACGCCGTCAGCGTGACGGAATCGTTCTTCGATCTCGGTGGCAACTCCCTGTCCGCCACCCGCCTCGCCGCGCGGGTCGGCGAAGCGCTCTCCGCCGACGTCCCGGTGCGAGCCGTCTTCGAGGCGCCCTCGGTCCGCGAACTCGCGGCGCAGATCAGCGTGGGCAGCGTTGATGTCGCGCCGATCGTGCCGCGCCCGCGGCCGACGCACGTCCCGCTGTCGTTCGCGCAGCAGCGCATGTGGTTCATCAACCGCTACGACGCGTCGTCGCCGGCGTACAACATTCCGGCAGCGCTCGAACTGGCCGGTGACCTCGACGTCGCGGCGCTGCGTCGCGCGGTCGCCGATGTGGTTGCCCGGCACGAGATCCTGCGCACCACCTTCCCCGCCGACACCGATGGTCAGCCGTTCCAGTCGATCCATCCGGCCACCGCGATCGACGAGCGGCTCGACTGGCAGACCGTCGACTCCGCCGACGCCGCCGTGGCGGCCGCGAGCACCGGATTCGACATCACCCACGACTGGCCGTTGCGGATCCGGCTGTACCGGCAGGCCGCCGACCGGCATCTCCTGGTGGTCGTGCTACACCACATCGCCGGCGACGGTGAATCGATCGTCCCGCTGGTGCGCGACGTGGTGTTCGCCTACGACGCCCGCTGCCGCGGCGCGCTCCCGACGTTCGCCCCGTTGCCCATCCAGTTCGCCGACTTCGCCCTCTGGCAGCGCGACGTCCTCGGCGACGAGGCCGATTCGACCTCGGAGCTGCGGCGGCAGGTGGACCATTGGGCGCAGCGGCTCACCGGCCTCCCCGACGTCCTCGAATTGCCGTCCGACCGCCCGCGTCCGGCCAACCGGTCGATGCTCGGCGACCGCGTCGCGTTCACCATCCCCGCACCGGTCACCGCGCGCATCCGCGACCTGGCGCGCGACCGTGGCGCGACCCCGTTCATGGTGCTGCACGCCGCGCTCGCCGTCGTCCTCGCACGCCTGTCGGCCACCGACGACATCGCGATCGGTACCCCCATCGCCGGCCGCGGCCGCCGCGAACTCGACGATCTGATCGGCATGTTCGTCAACACCCTGGTGCTGCGGACCGCCATCGACTCCGGCGAGAGCTTCGGCGACCTCGTCGACCGCGTCCGATCGACCGATCTCGACGCCTACGCGCACGCCGACGTTCCGTTCGAATACCTTGTGCAGGAACTGAATCCGGTCCGATCCGAGTCCTTCGCGCCGCTGACACAGGTCCTGCTGTCGGTGGACCAGGGAGGTCGCCCGACGGTCGAACTGGACGGGCTGACCATCACCCCCGTCGGGGACGGCGACACCTCGGCCAAGGTCGACCTCACCATCGGGATCGTCGCCGACGGCGACGACGGCTGGGACGGCTCGGTCATCTTCGCCACCGATCTCTTCGAGCCGGCCACCATCGGCGCACTGACCGACCGCCTGATCCGGGTGCTCGACACCGTCACCACCGCACCGGACACCGCGGTCGGCGACGTGGCGATCCTCGACGCCGACGAGCAGCGGGCGCTGACCCCGGTCGGCGGAACCGACGGCACCACACCGCTGCTGCTGCCGGAGATCTTCGCCGGCGCCGTGGCCGCACGGCCCGATCACGTTGCGGTGGAGGACGGCTCGGGTGCGCAACTGACCTATGCCGAACTCGACGCGCGGTCCAACCGGCTCGCACGGTGGCTCCTCGATCGGGGTGTCGCACCGGAAACCCTGGTGGCACTGGCGATCCCGCGTTCGGTGGAACTGCTGACCGCGATCTGGGCGGTGGCCAAGACCGGCGGCGGGTATGTCCCGATCGATCCGGACTACCCGGCCGAGCGTGTCGCCGCGATGGTCGAGGACTCCGGGGCGGTGATGGGACTGACGGTCGCGCGGGCCGGCGCACTGCCCGCCGACCGCGTCGACTGGGTGACCATCGACGACACCGTCGTCTCCGCCGCCATCGCCGACCACCCGGCCACCGCCATCGCCGGCGACGAACGGCACGGCACCATCCGGGTGACGAACACCGCCTACGTCATCTACACCTCCGGTTCCACCGGCCGGCCGAAGGGCGTGTCGGTCACCCACACCGGCCTGTACAACTTCGGCGTCGAGGAGAACCGTCGCCTCGGTGTCGATGCCGATGCCCGGGTGCTCGGGTTCGCCTCACCGAGTTTCGACGCGTCGGTGCTCGAATACCTGATGGCGTCCGTCGCGCACGCGACCCTCGTCTACCGGCCCGGTGACGCGATCGGTGGCGCCGTCCTCCAGGGTTTCATGGCCGAGCGCGCCATCACCCACACCTTCCTGACGCCGACGGTGCTGGCCACCCTCGACCCGGCCGGACTGCCGTCGATGCGCGACCTCGCCGCCGGCGGCGAGGCGGTGCCGCAGGCACTCGTCGACGAGTGGTCGGCGCACATGCGGGTGCACAACCTGTACGGGCCCACCGAGACGACCATCGGCATCACCATCTCCACGCCGCTGCCGGCCGGTGAGCCGGTGCTGCTGGGCGGTCCGCTCGACGGGGTCGGGCTGCAGGTCCTCGACGCGCGGTTGCGTCCGGTGCCCGCCGGGGTCTCCGGCGAACTCTTCGTCACCGGGGTCGGCCTGTCCCGCGGATATCTCGACCGCCCCGACCTCACAGCGGACCGCTTTGTCGCCGATCCGTATGGTGCGCCCGGTGCCCGCATGTACCGCACCGGCGATGTGGTCCGCTGGGTTCGCGACCGCAACGGCCAACTCTCCCTGGCCTATTCGGGCCGCAGCGACGACCAGGTCAAGCTGCGCGGACTGCGGATCGAGCTCGGCGAGATCGAGACCGCGTTGACCCAGCACCCCGCGGTCACCTCCGCGGTGGTGCTCGGCGTCGGCGGATCGGTGGCGACGGCGCTGGCCGCGTACGTGGTCTCCGACGTGCCCGTGAGCACCGCCGAACTGCGCTCGCACCTGGGCCGGACATTGCCCGAGTTCATGATCCCGGCCTCGATCACCCGACTCGACGCGCTGCCGCTCACCCCGGTCGGCAAGCTCGATCGCGACGCCCTGCCCGAACCGGTCATCGAGGCCGGTGACTACGTCGCACCGGAGAACGCCGTCGAGGAGACGGTCGCCGGGGTCATGGCCGAGATCCTCGGCGTCGACCGGGTGTCGGTCACCGACGGGTTCTTCGAGATCGGTGGCAACTCGCTGTCGGCGACGCGACTGGTCGCCCGCATCGGCGACGCGCTGTCGACCACCGTGGGTGTGCGCGAGCTGTTCGAGGCGCCGTCGGCACGCGAGCTGGCGGCACGCATCAGCGTGGGGGTCGGCGAGCGCCGGACGTTGACCGCCGGCGCCCGCCCCGACCGCATCCCGCTATCGTTCGCCCAGCAGCGGATGTGGTTCATCAACCAGTTCGACACCACCTCACCGGCCTACAACGTGCCGGTCGGACTGCGGGTCCGGGGCGCGTTCGACCCGGCGGTGCTGCGGGCGGCGGCCGGTGATGTGCTCGCCCGGCACGAGGTGCTGCGCACCGTGTTCCCGGCCGTGGACGGCACCCCGTATCAGCGGATTCTCGACGTCGACGACGCGGCGCGCCGCCTCGACTGGATGGTCGGCTCGGTGGTCGACATCGCGCGTGCCGCCGCCGGAACCGGCTTCGACGTGACCACCGATCTGCCGATCCGAATCCGGATCGCCGAGGTCACCGGCGACGACCACCTCGTCGTCCTGGTGACCCACCACATCGCCTCCGACGGCGAATCTGCACCGGTCCTCGCCCGCGACCTGATCACCGCCTACGCCGCGCGCTCGATGGGGGAGCCGCCGCGCTGGGCCGATCTCGACGTGCAGTACGCCGACTTCGCCGTATGGCAACGCGACGTGCTGGGCACCATCGACGATCCGGCGTCGATCCTGTCGGCCCAGCTGGAGCACTGGCGGACCCGGCTGGTCGATCAGCCGGAACTGCTCGCGCTGCCGACCGACCGGCCGCGGCCTGCGGTGTTCGATCCGGCGGCCGGAACCGTCGACTTCGAGATCGAGCCGGAGGTGGTCGCGGCGGTGTCCGCGCTGGCCCGCGAGGCAGGCGCCACCCTGTTCATGGCGATCCATGCCGCCCTCGCGGCCACCCTGTCCCGCCTGGCGAACACCGACGACGTGTCGGTGGGCGCGGCCGTCGCCGGCCGCGGGGAGGCGGCACTCGATGACCTGGTCGGCATGTTCGTCAACACGGTGGTCTTGCGCACCCGGATCGACGCCGGCGAGTCCGTCGGCGACTTCCTGCGCCGCGTCCGCCGCGACGACCTGGACGCCTTCGCCCACGCCGACGTGCCGTTCGAGCAGGTCGTGGACGTCCTCGCGCCGCAGCGCTCCACCTCGCACGCACCGCTCTTCCAGGTCGGCTTCAACTACCTCGTCGACGCCGACCGGGGCGCCCTGGTGGATGCGCTCGGCGGAGTCGAGATCACCTTCGAGGATGTCACCGCGCCGGTGACGAAGTACGACCTGTCGGTCGGCTTCGTCGAGCGTGGTGCCGCCGACGGACGCGGGCGCGATCTGCGCGGCGAGATCGCCTACTCGTCGGCGCTGTTCGAGCACACCACCGTCGAGCGGTTCGTCGAGGTGTTCCGCCGGGTACTGGCCGGCATGGTGTCGGCCGGTGTCGGTCCCGTCGGCGACATCGCGATCGTCGACGAGGCGACCCAACGTGAGCTGGTCCCCGCGACGGCGCCGCGCGCCGCCGGCGTGACCCCGCAGACGATCATCGAACTGCTCGACTCCCGCCACCTCGATCTCGATCGGGTCGCGGTCGTCGAGGGCGACCGGTCGCTGACCTACCGGGATCTCGAGGCCGCCACCAATCGACTGGCGCGGGAACTCATCGACGCCGGGGTTGGTCCGGATGTGCCTGTCGCGGTGGGTATTTCGCGGTCGATCGAGTCGGTTGTCGCCGTCTGGGCGGTGCTCAAGGCAGGCGGCGCCCACCTGCCGGTGGATCCCCGTCATCCCGCGGACCGCATCCGTCACATGGTGACCGACTCCGGGGTACGCATCGGCATCAGCGTGACCGCCGACCGCGACGTGTTCGAGCGGATCGAGGGCGTGCAGTGGCACATCCTCGACGACGCGGCCACCACCGCCCGGCTGGCCCGACGCCCCGCGACACCGGTGACCGACGACGACCGTCGCGCACACGTGCAGCTCGACAACCTGGCCTACCTCATCTACACATCGGGGTCGACGGGCGTGCCGAAGGCGGTCGCGGTGTCCCATCGCGGCATCGCCGACCTGGTGGCCGCGCAGCGCGCCATCACCGGCGACGACGCCGATGTGCGGATCCTGCACGTCGCGTCCCCGAGCTTCGACGCGGCATTCTTCGAGATGATCTGGGCCTACGGCCGCGGCCAGACCCTGGTGGTCTCGCCCGCCGACATCTTCGGCGGCGACGCGCTGGCCGAGATCATCCGCGATGCCGCGGTGACCGATCTGGTGATCACCCCGTCGGTCCTGGCGACCGTGGATCCGGCGTCGGTGCCATCGGTGCGTCACCTGGCCACCGCCGGTGAGGCGTGCCCGCCGGAACTCGTCGAGCGGTGGGCCCCCACGACCTCCATGCACAACCTGTACGGGCCGTCGGAGTCGACTGTGTGGGCCACGGTCGGATCGATGACGCCGAACCGGCCGATCACCATCGGCACCCCGATCGGCGGCTTCTCGGTGGTGGTCCTCGACGAGCGACTGCATCCGGTGCCCGTCGGGGTGGTCGGCGAGCTGTATCTCGCCGCCGACGGCCTCGCCCGCGGCTACCTCGGCCGCCCGTCGCTGTCCGCGGACCGATTCGTCGCGGCGCCGTACGGGCCGCCCGGCACCCGCATGTACCGCACCGGCGACCTGGCCCGGTGGACCGCGGATCATCGGCTCGTCTACGCCGGCCGCTCGGACTTCCAGGTGAAGATCAACGGCCAGCGCGTGGAGCTGGGGGAGATCGACGCGGCGCTGACCGCCGATCCGGCCGTCGGACAGGCGTTCACGCTCGGGGTCGACGGTCTCGGTGGGTCGACGCGTCTGATCGCCTACGTCGTGACCTCCGACCCGGCCGCCTTCGACGCGGCGGCCGCCCGTGAGCGGCTGTCGCGACATCTCGCCGAGTACATGGTGCCCGCCGCGATCGTCGCGATCGGCGCGATCCCGCTGACACCGACCGGCAAACTCGATCGCGGCGCCCTGCCAATCCCGGGCGTCGAGGACGAGGCCGTGTTCGAGGTCGCGGCGACCCCGACCGAAATGGTGGTGGCCGATGTCTTCGCGATGGTCCTCGGTGCCGAACAGGTGTCGGTGACGCGGTCGTTCTTCGAGCTTGGCGGCGACAGCATCATGTCGATCCAGCTGTCGTCGATGCTCCGGGCGGCCGGTCTCACCGTCTCGCCGCGCGACATCTTCGAACACCGGACGGTCCGCGCCCTGGCCGCGATGGCCCGCCGCACGGTGGCGGAGTCGTTGCCCGAACTGCCCGGCGGCCCGACCGGCGAGGTGTCGGTACCGCCGATGGTGCAGTGGATGGTCGAGCACTCGACCGAACCTGCCGACTACGCCGACTTCTCCCAGTCGGCGGTGCTGGTGCTGCCATCGGGCTGCACCGACGACCAACTGACCGCGATCATCACCGCGCTGCAGGCCCGCCATCCGATGCTCGCGTCGCGTCTGGAGGCCGATTCCGGCGGCGAATTGTCGCTGGTCGCGGGCGCGCTGTTCGACGCGACCCGGTCCATCCACCGCGTCGACACCGCCGCGGTTCCAGGTTCTCCGCAGTTCGTCGCCGACGTCGAAGCCGCGCAGCGGGCGGCACTGGCCGGCCTGGACCCGGCCGCCGGTGTGGTGACACAGATCGTCGCGGTGCGGTCCACCGCACCTGATACGAGCGGTCGTCTCGTGGTGGCGATCCACCACCTGGCGGTCGACGCGGTGTCGTGGCAGACCATCGTCACCGATCTCGCAACCGCATGGGATCAGGTCGTCGCGAGCGCAGACATCGCCGTGGGCGCCGCAGGCACCTCCTTCCGACGCTGGTCGAAGGTCCTTGCCGACCTGGCCGACGCCCCCGACGCGGATCGCGAGTTCTGGCAGCAGCAGTTGCCGACCGCCTGCGACGTATTTGCCGAACGCCGGATCGACCGCGACCGCGACCGCATGTCGACCCTGCAGAGCGTCGGCGTCGACGTGCCCGCACCGATCACCGACGCCCTTTTGACCCGGGTGCCGACCGCCTTCCGGACTGGAATCGACGACGTGTTGCTCGCGGCGCTGGCCGCGGCAGTCGGGGACACCATCCCGGCCACGACCGATGGGACCGAGCGGGCCGACGAGGTGTCGATTCTGCTCGAGGGTCACGGCCGTGAGGAACACATCGCGCCGGGCGCGGATCTGGCCCGGACGGTCGGATGGTTCACCTCGATCGCCCCGCTCCGCGTCATCGGGATCGGCGACGCCTCCGACGCGGCGAACGTCGCCGCACTGGTGAAGGCCGTCAAGGAGACCCGGCGGGCGATGCCGACGGACGGGTTGTCCTTCGGCCCGGTCCGGTACCTCGCGGCCGACCCGTCGGTGCGCGATCGCCCGCTCCCGGCCCTCGGGTTCAACTACTTCGGCAACGTCGCCGCCGGGCGCACCGACGACCTGGCCGACCAGCTGCCCCCGTTCTCGCCGGCCCCGGAACGCCACGAGCTCCCGCCCACGGTGTCGGGTGCGATGACGGCCACCGCGGCGCTGTCAGTGAACGCCGCGGTCGACGTGGCCGGCGGCGACCGAGTGCTGCACGCCGATCTGAGTTATCCCGACGCGCTGTTCACCGCCGACGAGGTCGCGCGAGTCGGAGCGAGGTGGGTGGCCGTGCTGACCGCGCTCGTCGCGTCCATCGACTCGGGCTTCGATCCCGGCCGCAGCCCCTCGGATCTCCTTGCCCCGGGATTGACCCAGGCCGAGGTCGACGAGATCACCGCACGCTACGGCGACGCCGAGGTGTGGCCGCTGTCCCCGCTGCAGCACGGCCTCTACTTCCAGTCCGAACTGGCCGACAGCGACGACGCCGACGACGTCTATGTGACCCAGGCGGTGATCGGTCTGGGCGGCCCGCTCGACGGGGACCGGATGCGCACCGCGGCGGATCTCGTCGTCGCACGTCACGCGATCCTGCGGTCGGGCTTCGTGCGGACCGGCCGTGGCACGGTGGTCGCCGTCGTGGCCGCGGCCGCCGCGGCGGACTGGTCGGTCGTCGACCTCCGCGACACGCCGGCCGACCGGATGGACAGTCGACGCGCCGAACTCGCCGACGAACTTCGGGGGCGTCGCTTCGACCTGACCCGGCCGGGCCCGATCCGTTTCACCCTGGTCGTCGAGGACGACGAGAAGCACAGCCTGATCGTCACCAACCATCACATCCTGCTCGACGGATGGTCCGGTCCGCTGGTCATCACCGATCTCCTCGCCGCCTACTTCACCGGCGGCACCACCGGCGCCGACGGAGCCCCCGACTACGACACCTTCCTCGACTGGCTGTCGCGGCGCGACCGCACCGCGGGACTCGCCGCGTGGCAGGCCGCGCTGGCCGCCATCGAGGGCCCCACCCTGGTCGCGCCGGTGCCGGACACCGGTGCAGAACGCGCGGCCCCCCGCGACCTCACCGTCGACGTCGACCAGTCGCTCGCCGAACGCCTCGCCGCGCTCGCGCGCACCCACGACGTCACGATGTCGACGGTGCTGCAGGCCGCGTGGGCGGTTCTGCTCTCTCGGATGACCGGCCAGCAGACGGTGGTCTTCGGTGAGACCGTGTCGGGACGGCCCGCCGATCTCGACGGCGCCGACGCGATGGTCGGTCTCTTCATCAACACGATCCCGGTGGCCGCCGAGGTCAGCCCGGACGCCTCCGTCGGCGCCACGCTGGCCGCGCTGCAACGATGGAAGACCGGCGTCCTCGACCATCAGCACATCGGTATCGCCGACATCTCGTCGCAGGTCGGCGAGAACATCCTGTTCGACACGCTGACCGTGTACGAGTCCTACCCGGTCGACACGTCGGCGGCGGCCGAGGCCACCGCCGCGGGCGGCCTGCAGGTGACCGCGGCCGCCGGCCGGGACGCCACGCACTACCCGCTGAATCTGTCGGCCGCACCGCATCCCGGTGGGCTCTCGCTGACCCTGAAGTATCTGCCGGACGTGTTCGACGACGCCACGGTCGCCGATCTCGCGGAAGCACTGCGGCACGTCCTTGGAATCTTCGCCGACGACGCGGCCCGCACGATCGGGTCCATCGACCTCGTCAACCCCGACCTCGTCGCCGACCGCGCCATGCTGCGGGGACCCGAAACGCGCGATCTGCAGACCCTCCCGGAGATCCTCGCGGCCTCCGCCGCGGCGCACCCGGACGCGACCGCAGTCGTCTACGACGGACGCGAACTCTCCTACGGGCGGATCGACGAGCTCAGCAACGCTCTTGCCCGGATGCTGCTGTCGCGGGGCCTCGGCCCCGAGTCGGTGGTGCTCTCCGCCTTCGGCCGCTCGGACCTGATGCAGATCGTGCTGTGGGCAGTGGCCAAGACCGGCGCCGTCTATGCGCCGATC
The DNA here is from genome assembly GCF_048537925.1 of Gordonia sp. CPCC 205515. NCBI lineage: Bacteria > Bacillati > Actinomycetota > Actinomycetes > Mycobacteriales > Gordoniaceae > Gordonia > Gordonia sp. CPCC 205515. The sequence goes on from NZ_JBCLVJ010000010.1 coordinate 537,366, forward strand.
GATCCGCGCTACCCGAGCGACCGGGTACGGATGGCGGTGGAGGACAGCGGTGCGCGGATCGGGCTCGTCGAGGCGTCGAACGCGGCGACGATGCCCACGGGGCCGACGTGGCTCCCGCTCGACCTCGCCCACATCGACGAGTTGGCCGGCCAGTGGTCGGTGGCGCCGATCACCGACGCCGAGCGCGGCGGACCGATTCGGCTCGCGAACGCCGCCTACATGATCTTCACCTCGGGCTCCACCGGTCGCCCGAAGGGTGTGATGGTCACGCACGCAGGTCTGAGCGGTGTCGCCGCCGGGCTGCGCGACGACTATCACGCCGGCTCCGATACCCGGTGGCTCGCGGTCAGTTCGCCGGCCTTCGACGCGTCGATGATGGAAGTGCTGGGGGCGTACTCCGCGGGCGGCACATTGGTCGTCGCCCCGCCGGACACCTATGCCGGACCCGACCTGTCCCGATTCGCCACCGACCATCGGGTGACCCACGCCTTCCTTGTGCCGAGCGTGGCCGCCACCATGCCGGTGCCGCCCGACGGGGTGCTCGGCGACCTGCTCCTCGGCGGAGAAGCGGTGCCCGGTACCGAGGTCGTCCGGTGGACCGGTCCCGACACCACACGATCCCTCTACAACGCCTACGGCCCGACGGAGACGACGATCATCGCCGTCACCTCGCCGACACCGATGAACGCGGACCGTAGGATCAGCATCGGCGATCCGCTGGCCGGTGTCGTCGCGCTCGTGCTCGACGACCGCCTGCGCCCGGTACCGATCGGTGTGGCCGGGGAGCTCTACCTCGCCGGACCCGAACTTGCCCGCGGCTATGTCGGCCGCGGGGCGCTCACCGCGGAACGATTCGTTCCCAACCCGTTCGGCACACCCGGTGACCGCATGTACCGGACCGGCGACCTCGTGCGGCGACGGTCCGACGACCTCATCGAATACATCGGCCGGACCGATTTCCAGGTCAAGATCCGCGGTCTGCGGATCGAGGTCGGCGAAGTCGAATCCGCGTTGCTGCGCGTCGCGGGGGTGGTCGCGGCAGCGGTCATCGCTATCGACCGACCCGGTGGCACCGAGCTCGCCGGCTACGTGGCGCTCGCGGACGGGGTGGAGCCGGATCGGCATCGTCTCCGCGCCGACGTCGCCGCCCTGCTCCCGGACTACATGGTCCCGACCGCGCTCACGGTCCTGCCGGAGGTGCCGCTCAACCCGATAGGCAAGGTCGATCGTCGCGCCCTGCCCGAACCGGAGTTCGAGGACATCACGGTCCGCGCGCCGCGCACCGCCGCCGAGTCCGCCATCGCGGAGGTGTTCGGCGAGATCCTCGGGATGAACGAGGTCTCGGTGACCGCGTCGTTCTTCGATCTCGGCGGCAACTCCTTGTCGGCGACGCGTGTGGCGGCCCGGCTCGGTGACCTCGTCGGCGAGCATGTCGGCGTGCGTACCCTGTTCGATCACCCGACGGTCGAGGCACTGGCCCGGGCACTGCCCGAGCCGGGTGCCCCGGTCGCGCCGCTGACCGCCGGACCCCGACCCGACGCGATCCCGCTCTCGCTCGCCCAGCAGCGCATCTGGTTCATCAACCAGCTCGACGTATTGTCGTCGGCCTACAACATCCCGGCGGTGCTGAGGCTGACCGGCCCGCTCGACGTCGACGCCCTGCGCGCCGCGCTCGGCGATGTCGTCATCCGGCATGAGGTGCTGCGCACGACCTATCCGGTGATCGACGGCGACCCTGTGCAACGGATCGCCGACGCGGCGGACGCGGCACGCGATCTCGATTTCGCCATCGTCGCGGACGCGGACGACCTCGTCGCCGCCGTGACCGGTGGCTTCGATGTCACCCTCGACACGCCGCTGCGGGTGCGGCTCTTCGACGAGTCCGAGTCGCCGGACGAACCACGCCATCTGCTGGCCGTGGTGGCCCATCACATCGCCGCCGACGGCGAGTCGATGGTGCCGCTGGTGTCCGACCTGGTGACCGCGTACACCGCGCGGCACGAGGGCGCCGCGCCCGGCTGGGACCCCCTGCCGGTGCAGTTCGCCGACGTGGCGATCTGGCAGCGCCGTGTGCTCGGTGCGGTCTCCGACCCGGCTTCGATACTCGGACGTCAGCTCGGCTACTGGGTGGAACAGCTCGCCGGGCTGCCCGACGTCATCGATCTGCCGGCCGATCGGCCCCGGCCCGCGGTGGCGTCGCTGCGCGGCGCGAACGTCGACTTCGACATCCCCGCGGAACTGGCCCACCGGATCACCGAGGTCGCCCGCACCTACGACGTCACCCCGTTCATGGTGGTCCACGCCGCGCTCGCGGTGCTGGTCGCGCGGATGTCGGCGTCCCATGATGTGGCGATCGGCACCCCGATCGCCGGTCGCGGGCGCCGCGAACTCGACGATCTCGTCGGCATGTTCGTCAACACCCTCGTGCTGCGCACGCGCATCACGCCGGGAACGTCGTTCGCCGACCTCGTCGCCGACGTCCGCGCCACGGATCTCGACGCTTTCGCCCACGCCGACGCGCCCTTCGAATCCCTGGTGGACGAACTGAGTCCGACACGGTCGCAGGCCTTCGCGCCGCTGACCCAGGTCATGCTCACCTTCGACCAGGCCGTGACCGCCGACGCGGCATCGGATGACGCGGACACCGGCGGACTGCACCTCGCGCAGGTCGCGCCGATCGAGTATCCGGCCAAGGTCGATCTCACCGTCGGGGTCACCGTGACGGGATCGGATCAGGGGTGGCGCGGTTCGCTCATCTACGCGACAGACCTCTTCGACGAGACCACCGTGGTCGGCTTCGGACGACGCTTCGTCACGCTGCTCGACGGTCTCACCGCCGATCCGCACACCGCCGTCGCCGACGTCGACCTCATACTGCCGGACGAGCGACGGCGGCTCGCCGAAATCCCCGATCCCATCACCACCTGGCCGCATCGTTCGTCGACACTGACCGACCTCCTGGCCGAATCGGTGAACGCACACGGTGATCGGGTCGCCGTCACCGCCGACCGCGAGTCGCTGACATACCGCGAACTGGATATTCGGTCGTCGGAGCTGGCCGGTCGGCTGGCTGCGAACGGCGTCGGTCCGGGGACGTTTGTGGGTCTGGCTCTACGCCGCGGCACGACGCTGCCGGTCGCGATCGTCGCGATCCTCAAGGCCGGGGCCGCCTACGTACCGCTGGATGTCTCGAACCCCGCGGACCGGCTGCGGCACATCCTGTCCGATGCCAGCCCGGCCTGCGTCCTGGTCGACGCGTCGACGCGGGCGGAGTTGCCGGAGGTGACCGGCGTGCTCGATCTCGACGATCTGCCGGCCGGCGGGCCGGTTGGATCCGTGCCTCTGTCGGCACCGACCCCCGAGAGCGCGGCGTACATGATCTACACCTCGGGATCGACCGGATTGCCGAAGGGAGTCGTCATCGGTCACCGCCAGGTCACCGCGCTGATGGACAGCGCGTTCGAACACTTCGCGGTCGACGAGACCGACGTGTGGACGATGTTCCACTCCTACGCATTCGACTTCTCGGTGTGGGAACTCTGGGGGCCGCTGCTGACCGGCGGGCGCCTGGTCATCGTCGACCGTCAGCTCGCCCGGTCACCGGACGGTCTGCTCGGTCTTCTCCGTGACGAACGCGTGACGGTCCTCAGCCAGACGCCGTCGGCGTTCTACCAGCTCATCGACGCCCGGGAGCGGACCGGTGAGTCGATGGACCTGCGATATGTCGTGTTCGGCGGCGAGGACCTCAGCTTCGATCAGGTGCGGCGCTGGTACGCATCGGTGCCTGACACCGCTCCGCGACTGGTCAACATGTACGGGATCACCGAGACCACAGTGCACGTCACGCATCGCGAGCTCGATCGCTCGGCGGTCGAGCACGTCGGGGCCAGCCGGATCGGACAACCGCTGTCGACCTTGGCTATCCGGATCCTGGACGACCGGCTACACCCTGTTCCCGACGGTGTGGTGGGGGAGATCTACGTCGCCGGAGCCCAACTCGCGCAGTACTACCACCGCCGACCGGCGCTTACTTCGACGCGTTTCGTCGCCGATCCGTTCGCATCGCCCGGAGTCGTCGGGAGCAGGCTCTACCGCACCGGCGATCTTGGTCGGCGCGTCGGCAACGACATCGAGTATTTTGGTCGCGGCGACGCGCAGATCCAATTGCGCGGCTTCCGGGTCGAACTCGGTGAGGTCGAAGCGGCATTGCGACGGACTCCGGGCGTCGTGGGGGCGGCAGTGTCGTTGGTCGTTCATCCGGGCGGCGAGGACATGCTGGCGGGCTATGTGGTGCCGGATGCGGGGCAAGCAGTCGACCCGGCCGCAGTGCGCATCGCCATGGCGGAGTTCGTACCCGGTTACATGATTCCGGACGTGATCACCGAACTCAGCGCGATTCCGTTGACCGCCAACGGAAAACTCGATCGCCGAAACCTTCCGGCGCCGGTATTCGTGCCTCGCGCATACGAACCACCGGCGACAGACACCGAACGGCTCGTGGTCACCGCAATCGCCGATGTTCTCGGATTGGATCAGGTCGGTGTCACCGACGGGTTCTTCGATTTGGGCGGCAACTCATTGTCCGCGGCGCGCTTGGTCGGCCTACTGCGAGATCGAACCGGCCGGTCAATCGACCTGGGGTGGCTGTTCGCCGATCCGACCGCACGCGGACTGTCGAGCCGGATGATCGAGGATCTGCACCAGACCTCATCTTCGGCTCTGACCGGAGACGTCGTGATTCCATTGCGAGCCGAGGGGAGTCAGGCACCGTTGTTCTGCATCCACCCCGCAGGCGGCCTTGCGTGGTTCTATGGAGGACTCGCCCAACATCTGTCCGATCGCCCGATATTTGGTGTTCAGGACCCGCAGGTCGTATCCGGCGAACCGTCCGCGGAGTCGGTCACCGAGATGGCGCGGCGTTACGTGGACGAGATACGAGCGGTGTCGCAGAACGGCCCATACCATCTGTTGGGCTGGTCTCTGGGTGGCGTGATCGCCCAGGAGATCGCGGTTCAATTGGCCGACATGGGATTGCCGGTCGGTGTCGTCGGATTGATGGACGCAGCGGCGACCACCAATGTGGACCGTCCTACCGCGGTTGGCGAGCCCGACGTAGCCGAGTTGCTCGGTGCATGGCGTGCGTTGTTCGATCTTGGACCATCGGTTACGGGCGATGCGCGTCCGGAAGATGTCGCTCAGTTGATTCGGAACCAAATTCAATCGACCGGCCTGCTTGACGACCAGCAGATCGATCGCGTCATGGAGAGTTTCCGGATGGCCGAAGATGTCATGGTGGCGCACCGGCCGCGGACCTATCCGGGCGATCTGGTGGTGTTCACGGCCACCGCCGACAAGGAGAACCCTGCCGAGATCGCCGAGAGTTGGCATCGGCTCGTCACCGGAAGGGTCGAGAATCATGATCTCGACGTAGCGCATCTGGGAATGGCCGACGGTGAGTCGCTCGGCTTCATAGGAGGAGTCCTGCAGCGAATTCTGCGCAGTTGGGACGCCGAAGACCGGAAGATGGATGGGGCGGAGTGATCACCGTGGACAGTTTGGGTAGGCTCACCAATTGCCCACCTGGCGTACCGGACAATGCGAAGAGTACGACATGAGACAGCAAACACTGAGAAAGGTCGACCATGACTAACCCGTTTGACGACGAGAACGGCCGCTTCTACGTGCTGGTGAATGACGAGAACCAGCATTCACTGTGGCCCACGTTCGCCGACATCCCAGCAGGATGGACAAAAGTCTTCGGCGAGGACAGTCGGGCAGCCTGCCTTCAATACGTCGAGGAAAACTGGACCGACTTGCGACCCCAGAGTCTGATCGACGCTATGGAGGCCGACCAAGCCGCACGGAATGGAGACCACGCAAACTGAGCGGCGTCGTCGATGACGAAACGGACGACGCGCCATAACGCTTAGGCGAAATCCCATGAGTCTCACTGGTAACTTCTATCTCACCGACTAGCCTGGGCGATGTGGACCGGTGACATGTACGGTGGTTTCTGTCACACTTCTTGTGTTGAGCGTGGCGTACGAGTTGGGACGAGCGCATGCTTGAAACCGGAGTGAAGCCGCCCAAAGGCTATGTGAAAGGGCAGGTCGGCGATGGTCGAGATCAGTGCAAGCAAATGGGGCACGAACGCCGGGGGGCGATGAACTATGGAAGAACTGATCGAACATATCAAGCGTAAGGCGGAGATAACGCCGAGTCTCACCGCCGTTCGGTTCGGCGAAGATTCAGTCACGTTCGGCGGTCTGAGTACCTCGCTGCGTGCCTACGAGGACGTAATGTCAAGTCATGCCCTGTCGAGTGACGCGGCGATGATTCCGGCCCTGATGAACTGTATTCCTGGTATCGCATCTGTGGGGGAGCCGACGAAACAGATGCGTATCGTGAACGAAGTAATTGGCTGGCTCAGTCGCGATCTCGGCGGGGGAACCGACAACCGACTCCGCGCCGTCAGTTGACCCGGCTGGACTAGTCCGCGGATGTATTGGCTGAGCTACAGCAACGCCGCCAACCCCATGATCAACAGCAGGATCGGCGTGCCCACTAGGGCACTTCCGGTACCCAACACAATCGCGGTGATCGCTCGCCCGTTGCCGTGATACTCCGTCGGCGCCTTGGCCACCTGACGGATGCCCACGCCGCCCAGCACGATGGCGAGCATTCCGAGTATCGCGCCGATACCCACCAGGGAGAGCGGGACCGCGGCGATCGCCAGTGCGAGCGCGGTCGACGACGCCCCGGATACCTGCGAGCGCGGGCGCCGGTAGATCTGTCGGGGTTGGGCGCTCGCGGCCGCCGGAACCGGCAGCGGTGCGGCGTGCGCGAGATCCCAGAAATCGCCGACCTCGGGGATCGGGTCGTCGACGTTGCGGGTCTGCCAGTAGGTCGTGGGCCGGTAGCCCGACGTGACTTCCGCGGTGGCGTGCGGGGCACTCGGCGGCGCCCAGACCCGGATGCGGTCGGTGTCGGCCGGCGTGATCGGCTCGGTGGTGTGCTCGGTGGCTGACATCGGGGCATCCTCGCTCTTGGTCTGCCAGCCTTTTTACCCGTGAAAACGCCTGTTGTCACTGTGTGTAACGGATCACGATGCACGTCCGATCTGATTTCCATGACTGCGAACGCACCGGATCGTCGAGGGAGTCGACGCGACACCGGGGCCGATGAGTTCGGGTCAGTGGTTACCCCGGGTAGGTCCCGGGGAACCGGACGAAAGGAAGATCACGTGACACCATCGCGGCGTAACCTCGCCAAGAAGCTGGCCGTCGGCGCGTTGGCTGCCGGCAGCATCATGATCACCGGACTCGGTGCCGGTGCCGGTCTCGCTTCGGCGGCACCGAACAATCCGCCGTCGCAGCAACAGCAGTGCGATCCCAAGCATCCCGCGCCCAATTGCCCGAAACCGGGACAGCCGGGACAACAGGGTCCCCAGCAGCCGCAACAGCCGCCCAGGCAGCAGCAGCCCCCGCAGCACCAGACCCCGCAGCCGCAGCCGCCGCGGCAGCAGCCCCCGAAGCCGCCGGCTCCGCCGCAGCAGCATCGCCCGCCGATGCCGCCGCCCCCGCAGCAGCACCGTCCGATGCCGCCGCGTCCGCCGCAGCACCGTCCGGCTCCGCCGCGTCGCTGGCTGCCCGGCGTCGTCCGCCACAACCTGCGTCCGTTCTGGTACCGCGGTCAGTTTGTTCGCCCGCAGTTCCACCGTGGATGGGGCTGGGGCTTCAACTACGGCCCGTACTGGGTGCCGATCTACCTCCGCTGACCTGAGCTGAGATCAAGTCCCACAACGACTCTCGCCGCATCCCGAAAGGGATGCGGCGAGAGTCGTTGTCGTGCTCGGTGTGCGGGGATCAGCCGCCGTGCTGGCCGCCCATCGACGCCAGTTGGTTGACGGAGTCCGCGGTCAGGAGCCAGTTCCCGTCGATCTTGACGTAGGAGAGCGTCATGTCGACCGGTTCCGGGGCGTGCGGGCTCTTCACCGCGACGGTGACGTTGGCCTTGTTCATACCGTCGGCCTGGACGGCCTTCACCACGTAGGCGTCCGGTGTGTAGCCGGCTGCGTTGGACGACTTGGCGTAGCCCTTGATCGCGGTCATGGTGGCCGGATCCGTCGCGTCGACGACCGTGGTGAGTTCGGTTTCGGAGGTGGCGGGGTCGACCGCCTTACGGATCACGACCTGGGCGTTCTCGTTGGTCAGGCCGACCGCTGCGTTGGTCGCGTTGCTGGCCGCAGATTTTGCTGCTTCGGCGGCCGACCCGGCTGCCGACGATGCGGCTGCGGCTGCGGATCCGGCTGCCGCCGATGCCTTGCCTGCGGCCGACTCGAGTGCGGCCGATGCCTTGTTGGTGTCGACGGTGGGGGTGCCGTCGTCGCTCGAGCAGCCGGCGGCCACGAGCAACGTCGATGCGGCGAGCAGCCCGGCGGCCAGGGACTTCCGAACCTTCATGTGGTGACTCCTCCTCTTGGGTAAGCACACACTAACCCACCCAGCGCATGGCACGGCCGAGGCTGTGCACAGGAATTAATCGGACCGCGGTCCGGTTATGCTCGGTGACAGTGGCAACCGACCAGGAGGTACGGAATGCAGTTCGGACTATTCAGTGTCAGTGACATCACCGTGGACCCGACGACGGGCGTCGCGCCGACCGAACACGAGCGGATCAAGGCGATCGTGGCGATCGCGCGCAAGGCCGAGGACATCGGTCTTGACGTCTTTGCCATCGGCGAACACCACAATCCGCCCTTCTTCTCGTCGTCGCCGACCACCACGCTGGCCTATATCGCCGCACAGACCGAGAAACTGCAGCTCTCGACCGCGACCACGCTGATCACCACCAACGACCCGGTGAAGATCGCCGAGGATTTCGCGATGCTGCAGCACCTCGCGGACGGCCGCGTCGACCTCATGCTGGGCCGCGGCAACACCGGCCCGGTCTACCCGTGGTTCGGGCAGGACATTCGCCAAGGCATACCGCTCGCGATCGAGAACTATCATCTGCTGCACCGGCTCTGGACGGAGGACGTCGTGGACTGGGAGGGTAAGTTCCGCACTCCGTTGACGGGCTTCACGTCGACGCCGCGGCCGCTCGACGACGTCGCACCGTTCGTGTGGCACGGCTCCATCCGCAGCCCGGAAATCGCCGAGCAGGCAGCCTATTACGGTGACGGCTTCTTCGCCAACAACATCTTCTGGCCCAAGGAGCACTTCCAGCGGCTCATCGCGTTCTACCGCGAGCGGTTCGAGCACTACGGCCACGGCACCGCCGAGCAGGCGATCGTCGGACTCGGAGGCCAGTTCTTCATCCGGAAGAACTCCCAGGATGCGGTGCGCGAGTTCCGCCCCTACTTCGACAACGCGCCCGTCTATGGGCACGGACCGTCGCTCGAACAGTTCACCAGCGAAACCCCGCTCACCGTGGGCAGCCCGCAGGAATTCGTCGACAAGACCCTGACCTTCCGGGAGAGCTTCGGCGACTATCAGCGTCAACTGTTCCTCGTCGACCACGCGGGTCTGCCGCTGAAAACCGTTCTGGAGCAACTGGACCTGCTCGGTGAGGTGCTGCCGGACCTGCGTGCCGGCTTCGCTGAGGGCAGGGGAGACGCAGTGCCCGACGCGCCGACGCACGCGTCGCTGGTGGCCGCGAAACAGGCTGCTGCCCAGCAGGAATCCGTTGAGGGGGCGCGGTTATGACGACCCGTCTGGTGGCGGTGAATGCGGGACTCGGCGATCCGTCGTCGACGAGGTTGCTCGTCGACCGGCTCGTCGAGTCGGCGCGCGAGATCCTCGATGACCGTTCGCAGACGGTCGACGTCGAGGTGGTCGATCTGCGGGACCTCGCGGTCGGCATCGCGCAATCGTTGGTGTCCGGATTCGCCGACGCCGAGGTGCGCCGGGCGCTCGAGAAGGTATATGCCGCAGACGGTTTGATCGTGGCGACGCCGGTGTTCAACGCGTCCTACAGTGGGTTGTTCAAGTCGTTCGTCGACCTCGTCGAGGTGGACCGGATGGCGGGCAAACCGGTGCTGATCGCGGCGACCGGCGGCAGTCCGCGCCACTCGATGGTCCTCGATCACGCGATCCGTCCGTTGTTCGGCTATCTGCGTGCAATCGTCGTGCCGACCGGCGTGTATGCCGCAGCCGAGGATTGGGCGGGTACGTCGGGGGACACCGCGGCGCTGTCGGATCGGGTGCATCGTGCCGCAGCCGAACTCGTTGCGTTGCTGCCGTTAGTCAACGGTGATAGTGATCGCAGCGTAACACGCAGTGTCACAGCACGATTCGGCTCCGACGACTACGCGACGGCGACTGAGGCGGCCGGTATCGCCACCTTCGCCAAGCTCCTCGGCGAGTCCGCCTGAGCTCAGGCGCGCCCCGGCTCATTGTGCCGCGGGCGCAGGTGGGTGGTCGGCAAGGTCGGCGCGGGCAGGTGCTGCACCTCGCCCGTGTAGCCCTGCACCTGACCGAACCGGTCGCTGTGTGCCATCCACTCGTCGCGGTAGGTGACGATGTCGTCGTGGGTGCGGCCCACGAAGTTCCACCACATGATGATCTCCTCGTCGAGCGGCGCGCCGCCGAGGATCACCACTCGCGTTCGTTCGTCGGCGACGTTGGACAGGTGCAGGTGGGTGGCGCCGACGCCGACGTAGCCGAGTTCGGTGCGGACAAGCGGCGCGGCCGCCGAGTTGACGACCCGGATGGCACCGGTATCGACGAGCACGCCGTGCTCGAACTCGGGATTCACTGGTAGATCGATCTCCGCGCCGGCGTCGAGGGTGAGCTCCGCGCCGAGGAGTGGGGTGAAGGTGTGTACCGGTGACCGTTCGCCGGCGAGCTCGCCGAGGAAGACCCGCAACGCGGTGCCGTCGGCCTCGATGAGTGGCGGCACGTAGTGGGCGAAATCCCGTGGGGTGTCGACGGCGTCGGCGGGCAGCGCCACCCACAGCTGGACGCCGTGCAGTGTCGTGGTCTCCGGCGTGGACACCTCGGTGTGCGCGATGCCGTGCCCGGCGGTCATCAGGTTCACCTCGCCAGGACGCACCATCGCGTGATTGCCCATGGTGTCGCGATGCTCGATCTCCCCGGTGAACAGCCAGCTGACCGTCTGCAGCCCGGTGTGCGGGTGCGGCGGGACATCCATACCACCGGTCACCGAGACGTCGTCCGGCCCGTAGTGGTCGGCAAAACACCAGGCTCCGATCAGTGACCGCTGCCGCTGCGGAAGTGTCCGGTGTACGGTCATCGCACGCGGACCGCCGAGCGGGACGTCGCGTGCGGTCAGCACCTCGACCCGCACCTCGTCGGTCGTCTCGACGGCTCGCAGTCCATCTCGTTGAACCGTTGTACCGCAATCGATTTCCGTTGGTTCGAGTTCCAGGTTACTCATTCGGCACACACCATCCACGCAGGTCGTCGGGGCTGTACGACCCAGTCTATGGGGTGTTGGACACCGCCCGGTCAGATCACCGTTGCATCCTCGAACCGCATCGTTATCCGATCCACCGACGACGTCATCAACGCGTGCTTGCCCAGGCGTAGGGAACGCAGTTCGTCGGCGATCGGATGGGTGCCCAGTTCCAGTCGGGCGCCACCGATGCGGGTGCGGGTGCCCGAGGTCGAGGTGAGTTTCCAGGGCGTCATCCGCAGCACCCCGTCGAGCTGCGAGTAGGCGTTGAGAACGGTGTCGGCCGGGTTGTCGGGCACCTGAATGCCGCGCCGGACCGTCAGGTCGGCGATCAGTTGCCCGTCGGCACTGACCCGACCGTGCTTGGTGGTCGCGTCGTGGTCGACGTCGAAGTCGGCGAGGAACTTCGGGAAGCCCCAGATCCCGCGTCCTGCGGCGAGCGTGAACTCGCCGTCCACCGGCAGCCGATGGACCAGCGCACGGGCGTCCCCGCCGGCGAGCTTGCGCATCGCCTGCAGTGGATTGGCCGGGGGTTGCGTGGGGTCTTCGACGAGGAAGCAGACGCCGAACTCGTTATACGGTCCGAGGTCGCCGTCGACGTAGTCGACGAACACCAGCATGCACATCGTCCGTCCGGGTCGGATACGGAGTGGCCGCAGGCGAGCGTGATCGGTGCCACCGGCCGCAGCGATGGCCTCGCGCACCGCGGAACTGTCGGCGGTGAACCCCGCGACGAAGCATCGGGCGTACCGGATCTCCACCGGCATGGTGACGGCGGTGCCCAGGACGTCGTGGGTGGACGGGGCAGCGGGCATGGAGTGCATCCTCTCGGCGAACCATTGCGAAAACTAGAACACGTTCCTATTTTGCCATGATGGCATGTGAAGACTCGTTCGCCACGGGATTGTGGATTCTGGCCAAGCGATACGGACATTCACCGGACACGTCGCCGACTGTGGGTCTATTGTCCAGGTCAGTCGGGGATTCTGGTGATTACAGTGTTCAGATCACCTCGAGGCCCGACGTGCAGCATCGGGAGCAGAGGACATGGTGGAGCGAAGAAATTCGATGAGCGGGGGTTCGCGAATGTCCATGAACGTGACGGAAACGCACGAACAAGCAGGTGAGAGCGACGGACGGCACAGCGTGCCGAAGGGGATGCGGGAGTCTGCGGTGACGCGGCTGTCCGACTACCGGCCGGACAGCGCGCACCTGCCGAACTATCGTCGGCCGGAATTGTCTTCACGTGAGGTCGAGGTGCTGCTGGCCTGGCTCGACGCCGACTCCAAGGAAGAGGCGGCGACCGCGCTGTTCATCTCCGCGTCGACGGTGAGCACCCATCTCGCCCGGATTCGGGCGAAGTATTCGGCGGTCGGCCGGGAGGCCCCGACAAAGACCCATCTCTTCGCCCGCGCACTCCAGGATGGCTACACCAGCCTCGATCGCTGGTGACCTGACCTCTCAGCGGACCCCGAGGTCACGGGCGATCTTCGGCCACGTGCGGTAGAGGTCGTCCTGCCAGTAGCCCCAGGAGTGGGTACCGACGGGCCGGAAGTCGATGACCGCTGGAATGTGCAGTGCCGCCAGGCGCTGTGCCATCTGGTGGGTGCACTGGTTGATCGCCGCCTCGATGAGGCCGCCGAGCGCCGCCTGATTGGCGAGGGTGAAGGCGTTCCCGTCGATCAGCGGATCGTTGAGGGTCTCGTGCGCGCCGGGCAGACCGGTGCCCGACGTCATGTAGATCTTGGTGCCGCGCAGTTTCTCGGCATGGATGTAGGGATCGTTGGCCGGCCACCCCGGACCGTTGAGCGGACCCCACATGTTGGTCACGTCGCCGCCACCGCGGCTCTCGACCACGAGCTTGATGTACTCCTGACCCACCGGGTCGCTGGTGCGGGCGCACCCGCTGAACGCGGCGACGGACTTGTAGAACTTGGGTGCCGCGATGGCCAGTGTCAGCACGGACGTGCCGGCCATGGAGATCCCGGCCAGCGAGCGTGCTTTGGTGGTCCGGAACTTGCCGTCGATCAGCGGCGGCAATTCCTTGGTGAGGAAGGTCGTCCACTTGTTTCGGCCGAGCACGGGGTCGTCGCGCTGCCAGTCCGTGTAGTACGAGAAGGCGCCGCCGATCGGGGTGACCACGTAGACGTTCTTCTTGGCGAAGAAGTCCTTGTAGGTGGTGCGTGCGTCCCAGGTCGCCGAGTCCTCGCCACCGCCGGCGCCGTTGAGCAGGTAGAGCACCGGTGCGGGCGTCGAGCGGTTGCGCGGCGTCAGTACCGTGACCGGGATCGCGCGCCGCATGGCTGCGGAGTAGACGACGAGAGTGACCTGCTGGGGGTTGTCGTCGTAGCTGCTCAGAATGCGTGATTGCGGTGCCGCCGATGCCGTCCCCGGTGTTCCCGTCAGCATTGTTGCGATGACTCCGAGCACCGCGACTATGGCCGCGATCATCAGACGTTGACTGCGCACTGTGTCCCACCCTGTTCACTTGGTTGCGTGAGGGCCCAGTTTAACGGGCGGGCCCGACACGTCGCGGCCGAACTCCCCCGACGAACCGAAGTTGGCTACGGTGGCAGGTGTGACTTCCATTGGGGCGGCCCATGCCGAGGAGTTGCGCACCCTGCTTGCCGAGTCGGCACTCGGCGACCGCACATCCTTCGCGCGGCTGTACGACCTGACGAGTTCGCGGATCTACGGTCTCGCGCTCCGGGTGGTCGTCGACCGCAATTACGCCGAGGAAGTCGTGCAGGAGGCGTACCTCCAGTTCTGGCAGCGCGCCGCCGACTACCAGCCGTCGCGGGGGTCGGTCATCAGCTGGATGATGACCATTGCGCATCGACGCGCCGTCGATCGGGTGCGGTCGGAGGAGTTGCAGCACCGCAAGACCGCCGAGTTCGGTGCCACCAACCAAGCCTCGAATGTGCCGGCCACCCTGGAACTGGTCGTCGACCGGGAGGCGACCACCGAACTGCGCACCTGTCTGAATCGGCTCACCGACCTGCAGCGCGACAGCATCGAGATGTCCTACTTCGGCGGTCTGTCGTATCCCGAGGTCGCCGAACACACCTCGACGCCGCTGCCGACGATCAAATCGCGCATCCGCGACGGACTGCGCAAGCTGCGCGACTGCCTCAAGGGGCGCGACCATGGCTGACACCGAGTGGCTCGACGAGCACATCGAACTCTTCGCCGCTGATGCCCTGGCCACCGACGAGCACGATCGGGTGCAGCGGGAACTCGCGACCCTGACGACCGTCGAGCGCAGCATCTACGAGGGCCGCATCGATGAAATCCACACGGCGATGAGCGAGTTCGCCAGCGCCTACGCGCTTGATGCGCCCGCCGGACTCCGCGACCGGGTTCTCGGCCGGATCGCCGACGAACCCCCGGCCCGGCCCGTGTCGGCGCCGGTCGAAATGCCCGATGAGCCTGATGAGCCTGGGCACAACGGTACGGTTGTACCGATCGACCGGTCGCGGAACCGGCGTCGCTGGGCGACCGGGATCGCCGCGGCCGCGGCCGCCGTGGTAGTGGCGCTCGGTGCGGGCGTCATCATCGGTCGCAGCACCGCGCCGGAACAGCCTGCGCCGCCGCCGATTGCGCAAACCCAACAGCAGGTCGCCGAAGTGCTGGCGGCCCCGGATGCGCAGCTGTCGGCCGGCCGGCTCGACGACAACCGAGGTGTCGTGTCGGTGGTCACCTCACGTGACCGCAACCAGGCGGTGGCGGTGCTGCGCGACCCGCGCAACCCGATCCCGGTGGACAGTGAGTTCCAACTGTGGCTGGTCGGCAAGGCGGCACAACCGGTTTCGGCCGGTCTGGTGCCACCGGGCCGCGCCGGTGCGCCGACCCTGGTCGACGCACTCGACGGAGCCTCGGTGCTGGCCGTCACGATCGAGCCGAGGGGTGGATCGCCGCAGCCGACGACCCCCATCCTCGTGCAGGTACCGATCTGATCTCAGGCCGTAGCGCGGCGATACAGGACCAGGGACAGCGGGATACAGACCGCGAGGATGACCAGACTGCAGCCGATGGAATAGCCGACGGCGTGCTCGGCCACCCATCCGGTGGCGGGTGGGAAGTCCGGCGGTGCGGCGTTGCCGAATTTCTGCCGGGCGGCGGTCGCGACGGCGGTCACCGGATTCCATTCGGCGATCGGTCGCAGGAAGCCGGGCAGGCTCTGTGCGGAGATGAACGCGCTTGACAGGAATGTCACCGGGAACATCCACAGGAAGCCGAGGCTCTGCGCCACTTCGACATTCGGCGCGGCCAGACCGGTCACCGCCCCCACCCACGCCATCGCCAGGGCGAACAGGCCGATGATCGCGAAGGCGATCACGGCGTCGAGAGCGCTGCCCCGTATGCGCCAGCCGATCGCCAGGCCGCACACCACCATCACCGCCAGGCCGAGCGCGCCGAGCAGCATGTCCGATCCGACACGCCCGGCGATCACCGCCAGGCGGGACATCGGCAGCGAACGCAGCCGGTCGATGATGCCGGCCGACATGTCGTTGGCCAGCCCGATCGTGGTGAACGCAGCGTTGAAGACGACTGTCTGCGTGAAGATCCCGGCCATCAGGAACTCCCGATAGGCGCCCCCGCCGAACGTCGCGCCGAACACGTAGGCGAAGAGGAACACGAACATCAGCGGTTGGATCGTCGCACTGATGAGCAGGGTCGGAATGCGCCGAACGGTCAGCAGATTGCGTTCGACGATGACTGCGGCGTCGGTGAAGGTGGTCACACTCGCTCCAATCGTTCGGTGAGAGAAAGGAACACGTCGTCGAGGGTGGGGGAGGAGACCTCCGCGTCGACGACGTCGATGCCGGCGAGCGCGCAGGCTTTGACTGCGTCCACGCCGCTGCGGGTGCCGTCGGCGACGGCCACCGTCCACCGCGACGAGTCGAGCTGTCGCGGCATGCCGAGTCCGATGTCGGCAAGGGTGGTCGCGATCAGATCGCCCTGTTCGTCCGTCGATCCGTCCACCTCGATGGTGAGAATGGATTGTGCCGTCGTCGATTTGAGCTCCTCGGCGGTGCCCTGCGCGCGGACGGTGCCGTGGTCGATGACGGTGATCTCGTCGGCGAGGGCGTCGGCCTCCTCGAGATACTGGGTGGTGAGCAACACGGTGGTGCCCGACGACACCTGTGCGCCGATGACCTCCCACATCTGGCGGCGACCCCGCGGGTCGAGCCCGGTGGTCGGTTCGTCGAGGATGATCAGTTCCGGATCGTTGATGAGCGCGCCGGCCAGGTCGAGTCGTCGTCGCATGCCGCCGGAGTAGGTGCGCATCGGTCGATCCGCCGCCTCCTCGAGCGACAGCTCGGAAATGAGTTGGCGCGCACGGTCGGATGCATCTGCGCGGGACTGCCCGTAGAGCTGCCCGACGAGCCGGAGGTTCTCGAATCCGGTGAGGGTGCCGTCGACCGCGGCGTACTGGCCGGACACCCCGATCCGTTCACGCACTGCGTCGGCGTCGGTGAGCGCGTCGTGACCGCACACCTCGACCGTGCCTGCGTCGGGACGCAGGAGAGTGGCGATGGTCCGCACCGTGGTGGTCTTGCCGGCGCCGTTGGGGCCCAGCAGGGCATGCAC
The DNA here is from genome assembly GCF_048537925.1 of Gordonia sp. CPCC 205515. NCBI lineage: Bacteria > Bacillati > Actinomycetota > Actinomycetes > Mycobacteriales > Gordoniaceae > Gordonia > Gordonia sp. CPCC 205515. Next base: position 554,379 of record NZ_JBCLVJ010000010.1, read on the forward strand.
GGTGCCCTGTGGGACAACAAGATCGAGGTCTTTCAGGGCGTGTACCCGGGGTCCGCGGCCGAAGAGGCCCGAACGGTAGGTCTTGGCCACGCCGGTGAGCGTGATCTTCGGCAGGCTATGTCGTGGCATCGGTGGCCTCACCTCCGGTGGTGGGTGCCGCGGACTCCATCGCGCGGATCAGACTGGCCGGGCGCATATCCCGCCAGTTCTCCTCGACGTAGGCCAGGCAGTCGTCGTGTCCGGCGGGACCGTGGACGACGCGCCACCCTTCGGGAACGGGAGCGAACTCGGGCCACAGTGAGTGCTGGCCCTCGTCGTTGACGAGTACGAAGAACACGCCTTCGGTGTTGTCGAACGGGTTGGTCATGATTCCTCCTTCGGTGTGGTGTGGATATCGATGGCACTGATGAACTGGGTGACGTTCTCCGGTAGCAGCATTCGCGCGTGGGTGCACTCGACGACGATCTCGTCGACAGCACCGCGCACGTGGCCGGCCCAGTCGGCAACGGCCGAGCGTCCCGGCGGCGGGTCGTCGGCAGCGGTCACGAACGTCATGTCCCCGCCGAACACCCCGGGACGCCAATCGGCGGCCAAATCTGTTGCGGCGCGGAAGACGTCATGGACCCTGCCGAACTCGTCGAGGCTCAGTCCGCCCAGGGCGCCGCCAGAGTCGCGCACCGCCCGCCAGGCCTGCTCGACACCGGGTTCGGTGTCGTCGGTGCCCAGCCCGAACTCGGCGAGCAGCTCACCCAGCGATGGCTCGACGGCCAGCTCCGGGCGATCGGCGAGCACGAACGAATCGAGCAGCGTCAGCGACGCCACCTCCTCGCCGGCGGCCTCGAGTTGCACGGCCATCTCGTGGGCGATGAGTCCGCCCAACGACCAGCCGAGCAGGTGGAACGGACCATCCGGGGACACCGCGCGGATGCGTGCGACGTAATCGGCTGCCAGCTCGGCAATCGATGGTGACGCAGGCATTCCGGACAGCGCAGGATTCTGCAACGCATACAGCGCTTGCTGCTCCGGCAGGTGCGGCAACAGAGCCGCGAAGCTCCATGACAGGCCGATCGCGGGGTGCACCACGAACAGGGGCGGCGTTGACATGTCGGACCTGCTGCGGCGCAACGGGAGCAGCGGGTCGAAGCCGGTGCCGCGATCGCCGTCGGCGAGTGCCGCCAACTCGGCCGGTGTGGGCGCGGTGAACAACGCGGCCACCGGCACCTCCCGCCCGAGGAGTTCCCCGCACCGGGCGGCCACGGCACCGGCCAGCAACGAGTTGCCACCGAGGTCGAAGAAGCCGTCGTCGGCGCCGATCGTGCCGGCGTCCACCTCGAGGATCTCGGCGAATACCTCCGCAATCTGTTGCTCGAACCCGGGTCTCGGTGCCCGCGAGCGTATTTCGTCGCGCACCGCCGGAAGCCGGGTGCGATCGAGCTTTCCGGTCGGCGTCAGTGGGACGTCGTCGAGTCGGGTCAGCGATGTCGGCATCATGTGCCGGGGCAGCTGCGCCGCCAGGTGGGCCCGCAGCGCCGAATCATCCAGTGCAGCAGCGTCGACCGTGGTCAGGTAACTGCGCAGGACCGGTGCGCTGCCGGACTCGTCGACGACGGTGACCGCGAAGTCGACCGACGGATGGGCGGCCAGGGCGTCGTCGATCTCGCCGAGCTCGACCCGGAAGCCGCGGATCTGCACCTGACCGTCGGCCCGACCGACGTACTCGATGCGGCCGTCGTCGCTCCTGCGCACCAGATCGCCGGTGCGGTACATCCGTTGGCCGGCATAGTCCTCACCGGTGACCATCGGCGCCGACACGAATCGGGTTGCGGTCAACGTGGGTTGGCGATGGTATCCGCGGGTGACCTGGTCACCCAGCAGATACAGTTCGCCGACGACGCCGGGCGGCACCGGATGCAGGCGCCGGTCCAACACAAGCGTTCCGACACCGTTGTTCGGCGTGCCGATCGTCAAGTTCTCATCGGGGGTCAACGGCGCACTGCCGGTGGTGATCACCGTGGTCTCGGTGGGTCCGTACACGTTGAGCATCGTCCGTCCGGGCGCCCAGCGGCGCACGAGCTCGCCGCCGAAGTCCTCACCGCCCACCGCCATGGTGTGCAGGCTTCGCACGGCCTTCGGGTCCATGCTCGCGACCGCGGCCGGGGTGATGAACGCGTGGCTCACCCGGTGCCGCTCGATGAACCGCTCGAGGTCACGCCCGCCATAGATACCGGGCGGCACAATGGCCAGTGCTCCGGCACCGCCGGCGGCCAGCAGGAACTCAAGCACCGACGCGTCGAAGCTCGGTGACGCGAAATGCAGCACTCGCGAACCGGTCTCGGGCCCCATGCGGGTGCGGAGTTCCTCATGCACCGCGGCCAGACCGCTGTGCGGTACGAGCACGCCCTTGGGGCGGCCGGTGGAGCCGGAGGTGTAGATGATGTACGCGAGCTGATCGACCCGCAGCGGCGCAATCCGCTCGTGGTCGCGGATCGGTGCGGGGGACGAGTGCCCGAGTCGGGTCCGCGTCGTCGGGGCGTCGAGTTGCAGTATCGGTACTGCATCGCCAAGCCGCTCGCGGTAGTCGGCCATGGTCACGACCAGGGCCGCGCCGCTGTCGGCGAGCATGTGCTCGATCCGCTCGGCCGGATAGGTCGGGTCGACCGGTACATAGGCGGCACCGGTCTTGACGATCGCCCAGACCGCGATCACGGCCTCGATGGAGCGCGGGATGGCCATGGCGACCACGCTTTCCGGGCGGTCACCGGCACCCCGACCGAGCAGGACGCGGGCGAGTCGATTGGAGCGCGCGTCGAGATCGGCGTAGGTGATCGCGTCACCGTCGGTGACCGCCGCCCAACCCTCCGGATTGGCGCGGACGGCCGCGGCGAGCAGCGCTTCGAAGGTCGTCGTCGATGCGGCTGCCGGTCCGCTCGCCGGACTCAACTCGGCGACCTCGAGCGGATCGGTGATCCGCAGGTCGCCGATCGGGCGATCTGCGTCGGTGAGCAGTGCGCGCAGCACCCGCAGGAAGCGGATGGTGATCTGCTCGACGTCACGCTCACGGTAGCGCCCGGACGCGTAATTGACCTCCACCGCCGCCGGTCGGTCCGTGGCCGACAGTCCAGTGATGGTGAACTGCAGGTCGAATTTGGCGGTGCGCGTGCCCATCTCGGCCAGTCCGAGGCGCAGTTCCTCGGTCACCGGGATCTCGTCGGTGATCGAGTCGGCGAAATCATGCACCGACAACGCGACCTGGAACAGCGGGTGCCGGCCGGGTTCGCGCACCGGATTGACCTCGGCGACAACGTCGTCGAAGGCCGCGTCGAGATGGTCGAGGGCGGCCAGGTCGGTGGCCCGGATCTCCTCGAGGAGCGTGGTCGCCGGTGTGTGCGGCGACAACCGGGTGCGCAAGGCGAGAGTGTTGACGAACATGCCAACCACCGACGAGTAGTTCGTGCCGCGACCGCCACGCGGGGTGCGGTTGGCGACCGGCGTCCCGATCACGAGGTCGTCGCCGACACCGAGCCGATGCAGCAGGATCGCCAACGCAGTGTGCAGCACGGAGAACGGCGTGACGGCGTGGTCGCGAGCGAAATCGGCGAACGCACTGCGTAGTTCGTCCTCGATCTCGTGGTGCAGCGTGGCGCCGCGATGCTCGTCGGTGGGTGCGCTGTGCACTGTCGCGGGCAGCGTGGTCTCCGCCGGTGCGTCGGTCAAATGGTCGGCCCAGTAGGTGCGGTCGGCGGATGCGGTGTCGTCATGGCCGGCGCCGCCGACCTCGATGGCGTAGTCGCGGTAGTCGACTTCCGCTGCCGACCACACGGTCTCGCGGCCGGACACGCGTTCCCGATACGCCGACACCAGGTCGGCGACGAGCAGCGGCAGTGACGCCCCGTCGGCCGCGATGTGGTGGATCACCAGCACCAGGGTGTTGTCATCGTGATCGTGGGCGATCACCGCGGCCCGCAACGGGGGCTCGGTGGTCACGTCCAACGGCCGCAACAGTTCTCCCTCGACGATGCCGGCGTCCGAGCTCGTGGTCAGGTCGCCGACGACGGCACCCGGGTCGTCGAGCACCTGACCGACCGGGCTGTGTCCGTCGAGCGGGTAGATCGTCCGCAGCACCGCATGCCGGCTGACCAGGTCGACCAAGGACTCGCGCAGCGCGCCGACGTCGAGTGGACCGCTGAGCCGGATGGCGAACGGCATCAGGTAGTCGGTCGAGTCCGGGTTTGCGCGGGCCACCGACCAGAGCCGACGCTGCATCGGCGCCAATGGGATCCGCTCGGGTCGTGGTCCGATGCTTTCGGCGTCGGGGGCACCGGCGGCTGGCTGCAGCTCGGCATCGGCCGGGATACGGGCGGCGAACGCGGCGATCGAAGCGGTGTCGAAGATGTCGGCGACCCGCCAGTCGACGTCGGGTGCGACCCGCCGCAACCGACTCACGAGCGCTGTCGCCTGTAGCGACGTGCCACCGAGACCAAAGAAATCGTCGTCGAGATCGACACTGGCGGCGTCGATCCCGAGGATCTCGGCCACCGATTCGACAACCGCGACCTCCGCGGCGGTACCCGCCGATCGACCCGTCGATGTCATCACGGTCGGTTCGGGCAGCGCCGCACGGTCGAGCTTTCCGTTGGTGGTCAACGGAATCCGATCCAGGATGGTGATCGACGACGGGATCATCTGGCGGGGCAGTCGACCGCGCAGGGCGGCACGCAGGTCCGCGTCGGTCGGCAGCGTCTCTGCGGCATGCAGGGTGACATAGGAGGCGAGTGTTGCTTCCGCTCCGGAGCCGCGCACGAGGGTGGTGGCGAAGTCGACGGCTGGGTGGTCGGCGAGTGCGCCGGACACCTCATCGAGTTCGATGCGGAAGCCGCGGACCTTCACCTGGTTGTCGCTGCGCCCGTGATAGGTGAGTGCACCTGCGGTGTCGCGGTGCACGATGTCACCGGTCCGGTACATCACCACGCCGGGGGTGTCGGCGAATGCGGTTGGTACCGGGACGAATCGGCCGGCAGTCAGGTCCGGACGACCCAGGTAGCCGCGGGCCACGCCGGGGCCGGCGAGGTAGAGCTCGCCGGGCACCATCGGCGGGACCGGCCGCAGCCGATGATCGAGCACCAGCGCGGTGCATCCGGCGATCGGCGCGCCGATGGTGATCGGTTCCCCGGGGCGCAGTGGCTCGGAGATGGTCGAGACGATCGTGGTCTCGGTCGGCCCGTAGTTGTTGCGGTAGTCGCGGCCGGTGCCCCAGCGTTCGACCAGCGCCGGCGTCGACGCCTCGCCACCCACACCGAGCATGCGGAGCTTCGGCAGGTCGGCGGCCGAGGCGGCGGCCAGCGCCGCCGGGGTGATGAACGCGTGGGTGACCGCTTCGTCGGCCAGGAACTCGACGAGTTCGTCGCCGCCGTAGATGGTGGCCGGCGCGACCACCATGGTGGCGCCGGTGGTGAAGGCCAGCAGGAACTCCAGCATCGCGGCGTCGAAACCCGGCGATGCGAAATGCAGGGTGCGGTCCCCGGCGCCGACCGCGAACGCCTGCTGCTGCGCCTGCGCGAACGCCGCCAGGCCACGGTGGGTCACGATGACGCCCTTGGGTTTTCCGGTCGATCCGCTCGTATACACGATGTAGGCGGCGCTGTCGGGATTGCGGAGGGCAGGGCGGCGGCACCGGGGTGCGGTCGCCTCCGAGTGGGCGTCGAGGTGATCGGTGGTGAGCCACCACTTGTCGCGCGGAAGCCCGGCGAGTTGGGTGTCGCTGCTGATGCCGAGGACGGTGCGCGCGTCGTCGATCATGTGCCGCAACCGATCCGCGGGATAACGCGGGTCGAGGGGGAGCAGGGTGGCGCCGGCGAGGGCAACCGCCCAGGTGGCGGTCACCGACTCGGTCGACCGGTCGAGCGCCACCGCCACCACATCTTCGGCGCCGATGCCCATCTCGCTGAGCGCGAGGGCCCAGCGCTGGGCGCGACGTTCGAGCGCGGCGTAGGTGAGCGCCGTGTGTCCGTCGTCGACGGCGGCAGTATCCGGATTCTCGGACACGGTGCGCTGCAGGAGATCGGCCAGATGGGCCGGCGGTGTCGCAACGCATTCGCTGCTCGGGTGGTCGGCGAGGTCGAGGTCGAGATCGTCGATCGGGCGGTCCGGATGCGCGACGATCTGCCGGCTCAGCGACACGAATGCCGCCGCGATGGTCTCCACTCGCCGGCGACTGAATCGTTCTGTCGCATAGGTGAAGCGGGCGGTGTTGCCGCGTAGCCGCAACTCGAGATCGAACCGCGACGCACCGGTGTTCACTTCGGCGACGGATACGTCGAGACCGGCGAGGCCGACGTCGATGCCGAGCGTCGAACCCGAACCGGGGTCTGCGGGGTCCACCGACAGCGAGATGGTGAAGATGGGGTGGCGGCCGGTGCGCGGCGGATTGACCGTTGCGACAACCTGTTCGAACGGCATCTCGGCGCGGGAGAGGGCTTCCAGATCCCGCTGCCGCACCTCGTCGAGCACCGTGGCGAACCCGGCGGAGCCGTCGACCGGTGTCCGCAGCACGACCGAGTTGACGAACATGCCGACCAAGTCGGCGAGGCGCGGATCGGGTCGTCCGGCGACCGGTGTGCCGATCACCACATCCGAATGGCGGCCGCCCACATGGACATCGGGGTCGGCGTGCAGCCGGTGCAACAGCACCGCGAACACCGTGTGCAAGGTGATGAACTCGGTGGTCCGGTCCTCGCCAATGGCCGCCAGCGCGCGACGCAGATCGAGGTCGAACGCCACCTCGACACTTTCTGCCTGCGGCACAACGGCTTCGGCCGTCGACGAGTCCGGCAGGAGGATGGGGGTGGGGTCGAGTGCGTCGAGCTCTCGGCCCCACCACCCGGCCAGTTCGTCGAACCGGCCCTCCAGATTCTCGGCCTGCCACCGGAGATGATCGCGGTAGCCGACCGGCAACGGAGCCTGCGACGGTGATCGACCGTCCCGCAGGTCCGCGTAGGCGCCGGCGAGATCTCTCGCGAGCGGCGCCATCGACCATCCGTCGGCCGCGATGTGATGCACGACGATGGTCAGCTTGTGGGTGTCGCCGACACGATGCAGCGCCGCCCGGATGGGGGTGTCCCGAGTCAGGTCGAACGGCTGGGCAGCCAGATCGGCCGCTGCGGTGTCCCATTCGGCCGGGGCGACAGTCACCGGGGTCAGATCCGGGCACGCATCCGCGGCTGACTTGATCGCCATTCCGGGGCGGCCGTCCCGATCGGGGTAGACCGTCCGCAGTGGTTCGTGCCGATCGATGGTGTGGGCGAGCGCGCCGGTCAGCGCGTCGACGTCGAGTTCGCCCCGCAGGTCCAGCGCGAACGCGATGTTGTAGTGGCCCGAACCCGCTGCCGTCTGGTTGAGGAACCACAGTTGTTGTTGTGCCGGTCCGGGTTCGACCTCCGCGTCGGGATCGTGATGCAGTGCGGCGAGTGGACGTGCCTCGGTGTCCAGGTCGATATCGTCGAGGAGGCCGGCGATCTCGGCGATCGTCGAGTGATCGAAGAGGTCCCGCACCGAGATCCGGCCATCCGCGCCCGTCGGTAGCTGCTCGACGACGTGGATCGCCGACAAGGAGCTGCCACCGAGATCGAAGAAGTCGTGCTCACGTCCGATGTCAGCGACGTCGACCCCGAGCTGGGCGGCGACGAGGTCGGCGACCAGTCGTTCCGCAGCCGTGCGAGGTGCCACATAGTCGATGGTGTCGGTGGATGTCTCGACGTCCGGAGCGGGCAGGGCACGAAAGTCGACCTTGCCGATCGGGGTGGTCGGGATCTCGTCGAGTTCGATGACACTGGCGGGCACCATGTGGCGGGGCAGCCGCTCGGCCAGCCGGGAACGTACTGCGGCACCGATGTTCTCGTGGCCCGCCGCGGCGGTCGTCACATAGGAGACGAGTCGCGCCTCGGAACCTTCCCCGACCGTCGTGGTGACGGCGGCCACGACGGCATCGTCGGCGACCAGGGCGGCATCGATCTCGCCGAGTTCGATCCGATGGCCACGGATCTTGGTCTGGTGATCGGCGCGCCCCCGGAACTCGAGTTCACGATCGGCGGTCCAGCGCACCAGATCACCGGTGCGATACATGCGGTCGCCGGGGTCGCCATACGGGTTGGCGATGAATCGTTTGGAGGTGAGCGGACGTACCCCGTGGTAGCCGCGTGCGAGATGGCCACCGGCGATGTAGAGTTCGCCGACCGCGCCCGGCGCCACCGGTTGCAGGCGTTCGTCGAGCACCATCGCGGCGATCCCGCGGATGGGGCGCCCGATGGTCACCGTCGGGTCGGCGGGATCGATCTCGTCGGAGATGGTGGCGACCACCGTGGTCTCGGTCGGGCCGTACGCGTTGTACAGCGAGCATGCCGCCGACCACCGGCGCACCATCTCCGGATTCGGGTGCTCCCCGCCGATGACCAGCGCCTCGAGGTCCGGCACGTCGTCGGGCGACATCGTGGTCAGCAGCGACGGCGTCAGGAACGCGTGGGAGATCTGTGCGGTCCGCATCAGATCGGCCAGTTCGGTTCCGCCGACCATGTCGGCGGGCGCGATGTGCATGGTCGCACCGGCGGCGGTGGCCATCAGGATCTCGAGCACGGAGGCATCGAAGCTCGGTGAGGCCAGATGTAGGGTGCGGCTCGATCCGGTGAGGCCGAAGCCGACGACCTGCTGTGCTGCGAAATCCGCGAGCCCACGATGGCTGACGACCACACCCTTCGGGGTGCCGGTGGTACCCGAGGTGTAGATCAGGTAGGCGGGTTGATCCACCGATTGTGGCGCGCCGAGCTCGGCGAGTGTGATCGGGTCCGCTGAGCAGTCTTGTTGCGCAGCGAGGGTCGACGGATCGTCCAGCACGATGGTAGTGATACCCGTCGTCTCCGGGACCGAGCGCGAATCACTCACGAGCAGTTGGGCTCCGGAGTCCTCGAGCATGAACGCGATGCGTTCGGTCGGATACCGCGGGTCGACCGGCACCCAGGCTGCGCCGGTCCGGGCGACCGCCCAGAGCGTGACGATCCAGTCGACGCTGCGCGGCAGAGACACCGCGACATAACGTTCGGGACCGGCGCCCTGCGCGATGAGCAGGCGGGCGAGCCGGTTGGCGGCGGCGTCGAGTTCACCGTAGGTGAGGGCGGACGTGCTGTCGCACAGGGCGACCTGATCGCGGCCGGTCTCCACTGCGCGCGCCAGGATCTTGGTCAGGTGCTCGACGGGTCGACGTCCCGCACCCACCGCCGGCACCAGATCAAGCTGCTCATGCGGTTCGAGCAGCCCGATGTCGCCGATCGGCGTATCCGGGGTGTCGACGATCGCCTCGATCAGCCGCAGCAGTCGCCGCGACAGTGTGCGCACGGTGTCGCGCTCGAACAAGGCTGTCGCGTAATCGATGTCGACACCGATGCCGGCTGGTGCGCCGTCGGCTCCGGTGTGTTCGGCGAAGGTGAACTGCAGATCGAACTTGGTGTGGCCGGTGTCCACCCGGGATGCGGTGGCGGACAGTTCGGCGAACTCCAGGTTGATCGCCGCACTGTCCTCGACGGCCACTGACACCTGGAAGAACGGGTGGACGTTGGCCGAACGACCGGGGTTGAGTTCGGTCACCAGCCGGTCGAATGGCAGATCGGCGTGGCCGAATGCCGCGAGGTCGGTGTTGCGCACGTCGGCGAGAAGCTGCGTGAACGGTACGTCCTTGCGAACCTGGGTGCGCAGGGCAACGGTGTTGACGAACATGCCCACCAACGCATCCAGGTCGGCGTCTCCGCGCCCGGACACCGGTGTGCCGACGGTGATGTCGTCGGTGGTCGCATAGGTGCGCAGGAGCGCGGCGACCGCGGCATGCAACACCATGAAGCCGGTGACGCCGTGCCGGCCGGCGAGCTCCGCGACTCGCTGATGGGTCCGAGCGGTCACGGCGGTGTGCAGGCGGGCACCCGCGACGGCGGGAGTGGTCGACCGCGGGCGGTCCAGGGGCAACTCGATCTCCCCGGGCACCCCCGCGAGTTGCGCTGTCCAGAACTCGAGGTCCTCGGCGGCGGGTGACCCGGGTGTGCTGTCGTCGAGACCGGCTTGGCGGCTCGCGCTCACCTGCGTGTAGCTGACCGGCAGCGGGGCCCAGGCCGGCGTGGTGCCGTCGCGCCGGGCCCGATAGGCAGTCGCGAGATCGGCGGCCAGCGGCGCCAGCGACCAGCCGTCGGCAGCGAGGTGATGGATCACGACGGTCAGCCGATGGTCATCGGTGCCGCTGCGGACCAGGCGAGCGCGGATCGGTAGGTCGTGTGCGAGATCGAATGGCGTCGAGGCGAATTCACGGACATCGGGGACGTCATCGGTGGTCACGTCCAGGATCGGCAGGTCAATCCGGATGTTGGCGGCGTCCGCGACGACTCCGTACGCGGTGCCGTCCCGTTCGGCCACCGTGGTGCGCAACGGTTCATGACGCCCGACCACATCGGTCAGCGCGCGGTGCAACGCCTCCGCGTCGAGCACGCCGACCAGACGCACCGTGAACGGGATGTGATAGCTGCCCGCCGACTCCGGATCGAGGCGCTCGGCCAGCCAGAGACGATGCTGCGCGGGGGAGAGCGGGATGGGCCCGTCGACCGGCTCCAGATGTGTCGCGACCGCGGCATCGTCGTCGAGACGGTCGATGTCGACGCCGTCGGTGTCGATGCGGGCCGCGATCCCGGCGAGGTCGTCGGTGTCGAAGACAACCCGGAGATCGACCCGACGCCCGGTGGCGCGGGAGAGTCGAGCGGCCACCCGCGTTGCCGACAGCGAATCGCCACCGAGGGCAAAGAAGTTGTCCGACATGGAGATCGACTCGCAGCCGAGGACCACACCAACCGTGTCGGACACGAGCTGTTCGACTGGGCCGTCCGGTGCGATCGCGTCGACGCGCTCGGGCAACGCCGGTGCCGGCAGGGCACGACGATCGAGTTTGCCGTTCGCGGTGGTCGGCAGTTCGTCGAGCACCGAGATCAGCGTGGGCACCATGTGTTCGGGGACGAGCGCGGCGACCTCGGCGCGCAGGTCGCGTGCGCGCAGTCCGTCGGTGCCGGCGACATAGCCGACGACGGTGTGCCCGTCGGCGACGATGTCGTCGCGCAGCACCACGCCGGCCGCCCGGACTCCGTCGAGCCGGGTGAGCGCGGCCTCGATCTCTCCGAGTTCCACCCGCTGCCCGCGGATCTTCACCTGAGAATCGCTGCGGCCCAGGTATTCCAGCTCGCCATCACGGCGGCGACGAACCAGGTCGCCGGTGCGGTACAGCCGTGCGCCAGGCGAGAATGGGTCGGCGACGAATCGGCCGGCGGTGAGTTCGGGACGATTGCGGTACCCACGGGCCAGTTGCACTCCGCCCAGATAGAGTTCGCCGATCGCGCCGATCGGCTGCGGCGCGAGCCGATGATCGAGCACCCGCACCGACGTATTCGCGATCGGTGCACCGATCGGCACCGTGTCTGCGTCGGCGGCGACGTCGTCGTGATTGGTCACGTCCACCGCCGCCTCGGTGGGGCCGTACAGGTTGTGCACCGGGGCGTCGGTGAAACGGCCGATCGCGGCGACGGTGTCGGGCGTGAGTGCCTCGCCGCTGGTGATGATGCGACGCAGCGAGCGCAGGTCGTTGGCGGTGTCGGGATCGTCGGCGTGCGCCGCGGCGAAGGTGGCCAGCATCGACGGCACGAAATGTGCTGTGGTGATCGAGTACTGGTCGATGATCTCGCGCAGGTACCACGGATCGCGGTGCCCGTGCGGGCTCGGGATCATCAGCGCTGCACCGGAGATGATGGGCCAGAAGAACTCCCACACCGAGACGTCGAAGGTGGCCGGTGTCTTCTGGAGCACCCGATCGGTGTCGGTGAGGCGGTACTGGTCGGCCATCCACAGCAGCCGATTGACGATGGCGCGGTGACTGATGATGACGCCCTTGGGCTTTCCGGTTGAGCCGGAGGTGAACAACACGTAGGCGGGGTGATCCGGGTGCGGTTGCCGCGCCGGGGGCGTGCCGTGCGGGTGTTCTGCCGACAGGTCGTCGAGGGTCACCGTCGCGGTGTCGAGATCGAGGGATCCGTCGGAGATCACCAGCGCCGGTGCGGCGGTGGTGAGGATGTGCTCGAGCCGCGCCGGTGGTTCTTCTGGGTCGATAGGTAGGTACGCACCCCCGGCCCGGATCACCGCATGCAGTGCGACGACCTGATCGATGCTGCGTGGTATGGCCACGCCGACAACGCTTTCCGGGCCGACGCCGTGGTGGCGCAGGCCGTCGGCGACCCGCTCGGCGCGGCGAGTGAACTCGGCGTAGGACACCTCGGCGCCGGTGGTGTCGAGCAGCGCGGTGCGGGTGCCGGAGCCGGTTGCGGCATCGGCGAGCAGGTGCAGCAGAGTCAGGTCGGGCCGGTCGACGATCTCACCGGCGGTGAACTCCGCGACGGCCGCCGACTCGTCGTCGGACATCATCGGGATGTCGGTCACCGGGGCATCGGGATCGGCGTCGACAAAGCGCTGCAAGAAGCCGACGATCCGGTCGTGGTGGTCCGCGATCTCTTCGAACGAGTAGACGTTCGGGTTGGCTTCGAGGTCGAGGCGCATCCCGCCGGTGAAGCCGTCGTAGACGTTGATCGACGCGTCCTCGACCGGGCCGGTGGACAGTACGTTGAGTTCGCCGCGCAGCGGGCCGAAGTCGATGTGCTCGAAGAACAGCATCACGTTGACCATCGGACCGAAGAAGCCGCGACGGCCGCCCGGCGATTCCAGGACGGTGCCGGTGATGTCCTCGTGCCGATACTTCTGGTGGCGTACTGCGGCCTTGATGTCACCGTTCACCCGGCGCAGCAGCTCCGCGGCGGTCACCGGGTGGCCCGAGTCGGCGATAGCGGCGCGGATCGGAACGACGTTCGACGTCAGCCCGGCCGAGGTCCGCAGGATGTCGCGGTCGCGGGCGGCAACCGGCAAGCTCAGCATGGCGGCGTCGCGGTCGTTGAATCGCGCCAGGTAGGTCGCGACGGCGGCGGTGATCAGCGAGGCCGCCCGAACCTGATGATCACGCGCCACGCTCCGAATCCGGTCGACCAGATCCGCCGGGAGGGTCGCGGCTCGGACAGTTGCGGTGGGCGCAGCGGCGGCACTCATCGACGAGAGCGACGTGGACTCCGGGGCTCCGCCGTCGGCGTCGAGGTAGCCCGTCCAGTGCCGGCGGTCATCGTCGAAGGCTGCCGACGACCGGTAGGTGGCGTCGAACTCGGCGATGTCGGCGGTCGATGCCGACGAGGCGGGAGGAACCTCGGTGTCATCGACGATGGCGGTGTAGTGCTGCGCGACGCGCAACATCATGTACATCGCGGCGTACCCGTCGAAGGCCAGGTGATGGCCCCAGCAGTACCAGATGTAATGACGCTCGCCGAGGCGCAGCAGGGAGGTCTGCAACAGCGGATCGGTGTACAGGTCGGCGATCTGCGAGCGGTGTTCGTCGATCCAGGTGAGCGCGGCGGTCCGCGGGTCGTCGGCGTCAGAGAAATCTCGACGTCCCAGGGTGATGTTGCGCATGCGATCGACCAGGACGGTCGGCTCGCCGTCCTCATCGGGCACGAGTCGCAGCAGCGCAGACTCGGTCTCCGCGGTCGTCGCGGTGATCGCTCGCTGCATCACGTCGGCGTCCACGTGGTCGCGGAATTCGGCGAACGCCGCCACCGACATCGGCACATCCGGGTCGAGTTGTTGTGCGTAATAGATGCCGCGTTGCGCCGCGGTCATGGCGATCGAAGCACCGGGATCATTGGTGAAATCTGTCCGGATGGCGTTCTCCGTGGTCACGCGTTTCTCCCCTCATCTCGGCGTGCGCGGCGACCGGGTGGCCGGCGCAGTGCCGTCTGTGTGGTGCTTCGCGTGGGAACTGGGTGCAGATGGGTGCAGAATTGCGATGTGGGTCACCAAGGCACGGATTTGGTTCCGACCTGCGCATTCGCCTACACTTGAACGGTTGCCTGCGGCATGAACGTGCCGCGAATCGGCTCACGAACCCACTGGGATTGCCGTCTTAGGACTAAAACCCCAGGCAGGCGTGTGTTCGGTGGTGACAGACCGTGCGCGTCGGGTCGGAAATCCGGCGTGCATCGCAATCCAGGTCAAGGAGACTACGCACAGTGATTCAGCAGGAATCGCGTCTGCGCGTGGCCGACAACACCGGTGCCAAGGAAATCTTGTGCATCCGCGTGCTGGGCGGCTCGTCGCGGCGCTACGCCGGCATTGGTGACGTCATCGTCGCCACTGTCAAGGACGCCATCCCCGGCGGCAACGTCAAGAAGGGCGAGGTCGTCAAGGCGGTTATCGTGCGCACCACCAAGGAGCGCCGTCGTCCGGACGGAAGCTACATCCGTTTCGACGAAAACGCCGCCGTCCTCCTCAAGGGTGACAGCGACCCCCGCGGTACCCGCATCTTCGGCCCGGTCGGCCGTGAGCTCCGCGAGAAGAAGTTCATGAAGATCGTTTCGCTCGCACCGGAGGTGATCTGACCATGAAGATCCACAAGGGTGACACCGTGATCGTCATCTCGGGCAAGGACAAGGGCGCCAAGGGCAAGGTCATCCAGGCCTTCCCGAAGGAGCAGCGAGTTCTCGTCGAGGGCGTCAACCGCATCAAGAAGCACACCGCCGCATCGGCCAACGAGCGCGGCGCATCGTCCGGCGGCATCGTGACCCAGGAGGCCTCGATCCACGTTTCGAACGTGATGGTCGTCGACTCCGACGGAAACCCGACCCGCGTGGGCTACCGCGTGGACGAGGAGACCGGCAAGAAAGTCCGGATTTCCCGCAAAAACGGGAAGGACATCTGATCATGACCACCACTGAAAAGGTTCAGCCGCGCCTGAAGACTCGCTACCGCGAGGAGATCAAGGACGCGCTCAACAAAGAGTTCAACTACGACAACGTCATGTTGATCCCCGGCGTCGTCAAGGTCGTCGTCAACATGGGTGTCGGTGACGCCGCCCGCGACGCCAAGCTGATCAACGGCGCCGTCGAGGACCTCGCGCTGATCACCGGTCAGCGTCCGGAGATCCGTCGCGCCCGCAAGTCCATCGCGCAGTTCAAGCTGCGCGAGGGCATGCCGATCGGTGCTCGCGCCACGCTGCGCGGCGACCGCATGTGGGAGTTCCTGGACCGCCTCGTGTCCATCGCCCTCCCGCGTATCCGCGACTTCCGCGGACTGTCGGACCGCCAGTTCGACGGCAATGGCAACTACACGTTCGGCCTGAACGAGCAGTCGATGTTCCACGAGATCAACATCGACAAGATCGATCGGCCGCGCGGTATGGACATCACCGTCGTCACTTCGGCCACCACCGACGACGAAGGCCGTGCGCTGCTTCGCGCACTGGGCTTCCCGTTCAAAGACAACTCCGTGAAGGACAACTGACATGGCAAAGAAGGCTCTGGTCAACAAGGCCAACAAGAAGCCCAAGTTCGCCGTGCGTGGCTACACCCGGTGCAACAAGTGCGGTCGCCCGCACTCGGTGTTCCGCAAGTTCGGCCTGTGCCGTGTGTGCCTGCGCGAAATGGCACACGCCGGTGAGCTGCCGGGCGTGCAGAAGTCGAGCTGGTGACTTTCACCGCTGGTTGAGCCGCCCGGAGCGATAGCGAAGGGCGAGTCGAAACCACCTGAGGCGCAATAGCTTCAATGGGTACAGCCCCACCTCCCACCAGGGAGGTGGGGCTGTACTCATCTCAGCGGTCGACACATGCCGGTTCACACTATGGACTTGTCAATGTGCGTGCGCGGTCCCGACGGGTCGGGTGCGCGAAAGGTGCTACACACGGGGAGTGTTGTCGTTGGCGGGAGCCCGCATCAGATGTCGTGGGGTGTCAGCCTCTTGCCCTGGCTGATCACCTGGTACAGGTGTATCACCGACCCCCGACAAGATCGGTGGACCTCAGGCGGCGATCGGGTCGTCGAGGGTCAGGGTGCGGCGGTTGTAGGCCGGTAGCTGTCGTCGTTGCCGATCGATCGCGGCCGGTGGAATCAACCAGGGGTGCCGGTCGGCGCCCAGGATGATGTCCCAGTCGGTGGCGTGGATGAACGCGTGACACGACGGACACAGCAGACACCCGTTGTCCAGATCGGTCGGCCCACCGTTGCTCCAAAACTCGATGTGGTGAACATGGGTGCGGCCGCCTGGTGCCCCGCATTTGATGCAGCACTGGTCACGGATGATGATCGCGCGTCGCAGGTGTGGCGGGAATCGGCGGAGGTTGGTACCCATCTGCAGTGGAACCGTGTCTCCGTCGACGACGACCTCGGTCGTCTCGGCATCACAGAGCAGCAGCTTGGCGGTGGTCGCGCTGATCGGTCCCAGGTACAACAACCGCGCCCTCTCCGGCGCTGCGGCCGGTAACACCAGGTCGACATGGGTTTTCGGGGGCGTGGCCAGATGGGTGTCGGCGACCGCGGCGGCATCGAGGATCATTTCGAGGGCGTCGGCGTTGCGCGCGGTGCTGGTACGGGCGTCATCGGAGCCGTCGGGTTCGGGTCGTGGCCGGTTCAACGATTCGATGGCGGTGGTGAGTTTCTCGCCGATCACTGCGTCGAGGTCTCCGCGGACGGTGAGCCGTCCGTCGCCGGTGGGGCGCATGGAGAACTCGTTGATCGAGCGGTCCTCCCCGGCCGGCAAGCCACCGGATTCAGCGGCGTAGTCGTTGCCCAGTTCTCGGGCTTTCTTCCCGATGTCGACCGGGCTGGCACCTGACATCGCCTGCGCGATCAACGTGCGTTCCACCTCGGCTTTCTCCTCCGTACACAATCCGTCGGGTGCCCGACGCTCGACGTGGGTGATTCCGGAGAGGATGGCATCGGCATGT